>NZ_CP025979.1:3336658-4003990 GCF_002900365.1 Escherichia marmotae | reverse complement strand
TTATATCGATCTCTACTTAATGCACTGGCCCGTTCCCGCTATCGACCATTATGTCGAAGCATGGAAGGGAATGATCGAGCTGCAAAAAGAGGGGTTAATCAAAAGCATCGGCGTCTGTAACTTCCAGATCCACCATTTGCAACGTCTGATTGATGAAACTGGCGTGCCCCCCGTGATTAATCAGATCGAACTTCATCCGCTGATGCAGCAACGCCAGCTTCACGCCTGGAACGCTACGCACAAAATTCAGACCGAATCCTGGAGCCCGTTAGCGCAAGGCGGAAAAGGTGTCTTTGACCAGAAAATCATTCGCGATCTGGCGGATAAATACGGCAAAACTCCAGCACAGATTGTCATCCGCTGGCATCTGGATAACGGCCTGGTGGTGATCCCAAAATCAGTCACACCTTCACGCATTGCCGAAAACTTTAATGTCTGGGATTTCCGTCTCGACAAAGACGAACTTGGTGAAATCGCGAAACTCGATCAAGGTAAACGCCTCGGTCCCGATCCCGACCAGTTCGGCGGCTAACGCACAAATTCTCCCGGTGGCGGTAATGTTCCGCTACCGGACTTTTCAGAAATCATTTATTCCCCTCTCCTCCCGCCCGTTGTTACTCTCCTCCGTTCAGAAATGCCACATTTAAGGACATCATCATGCGGAGCTGGAAGCTCTTAAAGCAACAAAGCATCTACAATATGGATAAACGCGACGGTGAGGTAAAAAACAGATGAGACAAATACTTCTTCTGTTTTTGGCTGTTTTTGCAAGCTTCACGACTCAGGCACAATCACCATCGCTAACCGCTGAACAAACAGTTCGCCTGATTTATCAAAACTATAAATCGGATGCCAGTGCGCCTTATTTCGGAGCAACAGGAGAGCAGGCAATAACATCTGAACGCATACAAAAGGTGCTAACCCTGAATGATAATCTCACTCTACCGGGCAATATTGGCTGGCTGGATTACGATCCGATTTGTGACTGTCAGGATTTTGGCGATCTGGTGTTAGAAAGCGTAGCGATTACCCAAATAGACGCCGACCACGCGGATGCCGTTGTGCGCTTTCGTGCCTTCAAAGACGATAAAGAAAAGACCACGCAAACGCTGAAAATGGTGGCCGAAAATGATCGCTGGGTCATTGACGATATTGCCAGCAATCATGGTAGCGTCTGGCAGGCAGTTAATAGCGAGAATGAAAAAATCCTGGCAACGCTGGCATCGCTGCAAAAAGAACAGCCAGAAGCTTTTGTCAGTGAACTATTTGAGCATATTGCCGATTATAGCTGGCCCTGGACGTGGGTTGTTTCCGACACTTATCGTCAGGCCGTTAATGCCTTCTATAAAACTACCTTCAAAACTGACAGCAACCCCGATGAAGATATGCAAATCGAGCGGCAATTTATTTACGATAATCCGATCTGTTTTGGCGAAGAAACGCTATTTTCTCGCATTAATGAAATCCGTGTACTGGAGAAAACCGCTGATTCCGCCCGCATCCATGTTCGTATTGCGCTGACCAATGGCAACAGCGAAGAGCAGGATTTGGTTTTACAGCGGCGCGAAGGGCTGTGGGAAATTGCAGATTTCATCCGTCCGGATAGCGGAAGTTTGCTTAAACAGATTGAAGCGAAGACTGCGGCCAGATTAAAGCAGTGAGTTGAATAGGAATAATAAATAAAAGGGAACACTATATGAAAACGATTTTCACCGTGGGAGCTGTTGTTCTGGCGACCAGCTTACTAAGTGGCTGCGTCAATGAACAAAAGGTCAGTCAACTGGCGGGTAATGTACAAACATTAAATGCCAAAATCGCCCGGCTTGAGCAGGATATAAAAGCATTACGCCCGCAGATCTACGCCGCCAAATCCGAAGCTAACAGAGCCAATACACGCCTTGATGCGCAAGACTATTTTGATTGCCTGCGCTGCTTGCGTATGTATGCGGAATGATAAAAATATCCCCGGTAGCTATTCTGCTACCGGGGATAATTAACTTAACGACCAACAGCCACTTTTGGGCGTTTCTTCGCCCCTGCATTCACCGGGCGAGATTGCGCGGGTGGCGCTTTCTTTGCTCCGGCAGGTGTCTGGCGCTGGGTCGCCATTGGCGTATGTTTGGTCAACGCCGGACGGGTATTGCGGTTCTGGCGACGGGCCTCGCGCATCTCTTCAATGGTTGGCGCAGGCACTAAGCAATCGCGACGACTGCCAATCAGATGCTTTTTACCCATCGCTTCCAGCGCCTGGCGGATTAACGGCCAGTTTGCCGGATCGTGGTAACGCAATAACGCTTTATGCAAACGTCGCTGCTTGTCGCCCTTCGGTACGAAGACGTCTTCGCTCTTATAACCAATCTTCGCCAGCGGGTTTTTGCCGGTGTAATACATGGTGGTCGAGTTAGCCAACGGCGACGGATAGAAGTTCTGCACCTGGTCGAGACGGAAGCGGTGTTTTTTCAGCCACAGCGCCAGGTTCACCATATCTTCATCACGCGTACCGGGGTGTGCGGAGATGAAATACGGGATCAGATACTGCTCTTTGCCTGCCTGTTTCGAGTAGGTGTCGAACAGCTCTTTAAAGCGGTCATAGCTACCCATGCCCGGCTTCATCATCTTCGACAGTGGCCCTTCTTCGGTATGTTCCGGCGCAATCTTCAGATAACCACCGACGTGATGGGTCGCCAGCTCTTTGATGTAGCGCGGATCTTCTACGGCGATGTCATAGCGCACGCCGGAGGCGATCAGGATCTTTTTAATGCCTTTCAGATCGCGGGCACGGCGATAGAGATTGATCGTCGGCTCGTGGTTAGTGTCCATATGCGGACAAATATCCGGATACACACACGACAAGCGGCGGCAGGTCTGCTCGGCGCGTGGCGATTTGCAGCGCAACATATACATGTTGGCCGTTGGCCCGCCGAGATCGGAAATCACGCCCGTAAAGCCCGGAACGGTATCGCGGATCGCTTCAATCTCATTAATGATCGAGTCTTCCGAACGGCTCTGAATAATGCGCCCTTCATGCTCGGTAATAGAACAGAAAGAACAGCCGCCAAAGCAGCCACGCATAATATTGACCGAGAAACGGATCATTTCGTAAGCTGGAATACGGGCATTACCGTAAGCCGGATGCGGCACGCGCTTGTACGGCAACGCAAAGACGCTGTCCATCTCTTCGGTAGAAAGCGGAATGGCTGGCGGGTTGATCCACACATAGCGGTCGCCATGTTTTTGCATCAGCGCACGAGCGCAGCCTGGGTTGGTTTCGTGGTGCAGAATACGCGAAGCATGTGCGTACAGCACTTTATCGCCCTTCACTTTCTCGAATGAAGGCAACAACACGTAGGTTTTTTCCCACGGTTTCGGACGCGGCGGCTGCACAGTAACGACTTTCGCTTCCTGTTTTTTCGGTGTCACCGGTTTGTTATCCGCGCACGGCAAATCTTCGCCATACGGATGCGGGATCGGGTCAATTTTCCCGGGAGTGTCGAGACGAGTAGAATCCACGCCACTCCAGCCAGGTAGCGCTTCTTTCACGATAATCGCGGTATTACGTACATCGCGGATTTCACTAATCGGCTCGCCCATCGCCAGACGATGCGCCACTTCCACCAGCGGACGCTCACCGTTACCGAACATCAGCATGTCGGCTTTGGAATCTACCAGCACCGAACGGCGCACGGTGTCAGACCAGTAATCATAATGCGCGGTACGACGCAGGCTGGCCTCGATACCACCGAGGATCACCGGTACATCTTTCCATGCTTCTTTACAACGCTGGGTATAAACCAGTGTCGCGCGATCCGGACGCTTACCCGCGACATTATCCGGGGTGTAGGCATCGTCATGGCGTAAACGACGATCGGCAGTGTAACGGTTGATCATCGAGTCCATGTTGCCTGCAGTCACGCCGAAAAACAGATTCGGTTTGCCCAGACGCATAAAATCATCTTTGCTGCTCCAGTCCGGCTGGGCGATGATCCCGACACGAAAGCCTTGCGCTTCCAGCATACGACCGCAAATCGCCATCCCGAAACTCGGGTGATCAACATACGCGTCGCCAGTAACCAAAATGATGTCGCAGCTATCCCAGCCAAGTTGATCCATCTCTTCACGAGACATCGGCAAAAACGGTGCCGGTCCAAAACAGGCGGCCCAGTACTGCGGCCAGGAGAACAGGTCGCGATCCGGTTGGATCAGGGAGATAGAGCTCATTTTGCTTCCAGAAATGGTAAAAAAATAATCAAAGGCCAGGGAGTATAAGCCGGAACGAAAGAGAAATCGAAAGGTATTCCATACTCGCCCTTCTCGGGCGAGTATGGAGATTAAGGCACCGGATTAACCAACAGTTGCCCGATGGAACCGCGATCCGCCATTTCCAGCGTCTGGCTATTAAAGTAGAACGGGAAGTGCGCCCAGGAAGGCTGACCGAAATAGACAAGCAGTTCCACTTGCCCATCAACCCATACGGTGTCTTTCCAGCCTCTGTCTTCCGGGAATGGCATCGCACCGTTCACGTTACGGATCTGGAACATCACGCCTTCAATATGGAATGATTGCGGCTCATCTGCCCGCACCGTCCAGCGTTCCCACGTACCTTGCTGCGCGGTGACATCAATACGATTGACGTCCCACAACTGCCCGTTGATGCCAGGATCGTCACCCAGGCTAATATCACGGCTGCGAATCGGAGAGCCGGCCATTATTTCGGTCGGTAACAAACGCATCGGCAGGCTGTCTGTCACCAGCGGCAGAAGACCGGTCGGGCGCAGCGTCAGCACCAGCGTGGAAACCAGAATGCTGGATGGCTCAAAGAAGCCACGAATACGATCAACAATGCTCGCCGCTTCACCACAGGTGATCGACACTTCATCACCGTTGCTCATATCCACCAGAATCTCACGACGCTCGCCCGGTGCCAGCGAAAGCTGTTTCACCGACACGGGTGCAGGCAGGAACCCCTGGTCGCCAGAAATCACGTGTAACGGACGTCCGTCACTCATCTGTAATTGATAACGACGGGAGTTCGACGCGTTCAATAAACGCAGGCGCACCCAACCGCGCGAAACTTCAACATACGGGCTTTGTACGCCATTGACCAGTAGCGTATCGCCAACAAAACCGCCGCTTCCCGGCTCGTTGTATTCCGGCGTGCCAAAGTTATCCAGCCGTTTATCCTGGATAATGACCGGAAAATCATCCACTCCATAATGATTAGGGATTGGCAGCGACTTGCTGACTTCATCTTCCACCAGCCACATCCCGGCAAGGCCGTTATAAACCTGCTGTGCCGTGCGGTTCGGTGTGTTGGCGTGATACCACAGGGTCGCGGCGCTCTGACGAATTGGCAGCACAGGTGCCCAATCAGCATTTGGCGACATCATGCGTGCAGGCCCCCCCATCAGCGGGCCTGGCACCTGTAGCCCGGCGACTGTCATTGAGACATTTTCTGTCAGTCGGTTGCTGTAAATCAGCTTAACATCATCGCCCTTCCAGACGCGGATAGTCGGCCCAAGGTAGCGACCATTGATACCCCAAACCGACGCACGCGTTCCTGGCGTAAATGACCAGTGCGCACGTTGTACTGTCATAAACAGCGGTTGCCCACGGCGAGATTCAAGCAGCGGCGGAACGGGCAGCGGTTGCTGTTGCCCGGCTGCGCTTGCCTTCAGGGGGACTGCTCCTGCACACAGTGCAATCCCCGATGCCTGAATGAACTGACGCCGACTGAGTGACATATTTGCTCCATGTAAAACTGGCTAAAGTAATACCGTGCAGGAAAACATTCCCGCAAAAACAGACTGCCGACTTAAACTTTTCCGGCGGCTTCGCGCTCTGCGACTTCTTTATCGAGCTCGGCTATTTTTTGTTCCATTATCGAACGACAATGGGCAGCCAGCTCGCGAACCTGATCTTTACCATATTGACTGACGTCAATTGGCGGCAGCATTTCTACGATCACTAAACCATTATTCAGTCGGTTAAGATTAATCTTATTCGAAGTTGTGGAAACACACACGGGAATAATGGGGACGCCTGCCGCAATCGCCGCATGAAATGCCCCTGTTTTAAACGGCAGCAGGCCACGACCACGGCTGCGCGTTCCTTCCGGGAACATCCAGATGGAAATACGGCGTTTTTTGAAGTGATTCACCACTTCCGCGATAGTGCCGTGCGCTTTAGTACGATTGTTTCTGTCGATCAATAAGTTGCCAGTTAACCAGTACAACTGACCAAAAAAGGGGATCCACAGCAAACTCTTTTTACCCACAGTGACTGTCGGTGGCTGCACGATATTCGATGCCGTCACCATGTCATAGTTGTTCTGGTGGTTAGCGATATAGATAGCATTACCATAACTTTCAGCATCAGCGGGTTTGCGACACTCAACTTTAAGGCCGAACAGCGGCGCAAGACGACCAAACATATGCCCAAAGGTGGCCACATGCTTCGGATTTCTCGGGCTGAACAGACAGTAAATGGAGCCGAAAACACAGACTAACAAGCTGTAAATCACGGTAATAATAAGACGAAAGATATATAGCATAACACCCTCTGAAGATCTGAGAGACTGGCATTGTACGTCACCTGAAATCAGGTTAGGGCATTGTTAAAAGCCGCTCTCTGGAAAAGCGTATTGTTAATCGCAACGCATGAATAAACAACGGTTTCAAGGGAATTTTTATCGTTTCCTGGGGCTGATTACGCTGCCGGATGACGACTTAACGTTCCATCCGGCAGTCCTTGCAAACGGGAGAAAGCCCCCTCCGGCATATTACTCTTCGCTATCGCTGCTGCTGGCGCGGAGAGGCGAATCAATCTCGACACGGTCGATACGCTGCAAACCACGCATCAAGGTGCCGCGACGGCCACGCTCACCGGTAACTTTCAGCAATTCTTCCGGGCGCAGTTTGATTTTGCGTTTCCCGACATGAATGGTCAGGGTACTTTGCGGCGGCAGTACATACAGGTGTGCCAAACCATCCTCGCCCCGCGCGGCTTCTGCCGACGGAATGTTGATGATCTTGTTGCCTTTACCCTTCGACAGTTGCGGAAGCTCGCTTACCGGGAACATCAACATGCGGCCTGCCTGAGTGATTGCCAGCAACATATCAGAAGCATCTTCAATGACTACCGGCGGCATGACATGCGCATTTTCCGGTAAGGTGATCAATGCTTTACCCGCACGATTACGCGCCACCAGATCGTTAAAGGTGCAGACAAAACCGTAACCCGCATCGGAAGCCATCAACAGTTTCTGATCGTCGCTTTCCATCAGCATATGGTCAACGGTAGCACCTGGCGGCAACGTCAGTTTGCCAGTAAGCGGTTCGCCCTGACCACGCGCCGACGGCAGCGTAATTGGGTCGATGGCATAGCTGCGTCCGGTAGAATCAACAAACACCACTGGCTGGTTGCTCTTGCCTTTCACCGCAGCTTTAAAGCTGTCACCCGCTTTGTAGTTCAAACCTGGGGCGTCAATGTCGTGGCCTTTAGCGCTACGCACCCAGCCCATCTGCGACAGCACGATGGTAACGGGTTCAGACGGCAGCATGTCGTGCTCACTCATTGCTTTCGCTTCTTCGCGTTCCTGCAACGGTGAACGGCGATCGTCACCATATGCTTGCGCATCGGCCTGCAACTCTTTCTTCAGCAGATTATTCATCTTGCGCTCGGAAGCCAGAATGCTCTGCAACTGGTCACGCTCTTTTTCCAGCTCGTTCTGCTCACCGCGAATCTTCATCTCTTCCAGTTTGGCGAGATGACGCAGTTTCAATTCGAGGATCGCTTCCGCCTGGGTTTCCGTGAGGCCAAAACGCGACATCAGCGCCGGTTTCGGTTCATCTTCATTACGAATGATCTCAATCACTTCGTCGATATTGAGAAACGCCACCAGCAAACCTTCCAGGATATGCAGGCGCTTGAGGACTTTCTCCAGACGATAGTTCAAACGGCGGCGCACGGTATCGCGACGGAATACCAGCCATTCGGAGAGGATTTCCAGCAGGTTTTTCACCGCCGGACGCCCATCCAGACCAATCATATTAAGGTTAATGCGATAGCTCTTTTCCAGATCGGTGGTGGCGAAGAGGTGATTCATCACCTGATCCATATCCACGCGATTAGAGCGCGGCACAATCACCAGACGGGTCGGGTTCTCGTGGTCGGATTCATCGCGTAGATCGTCAACCATTGGCAGCTTTTTGTTACGCATTTGCGCAGCAATTTGCTCCAGTACGCGCGCACCAGAAACCTGATGCGGTAAGGCACTGATGACCACCGCGCCATCTTCTTTCTTCCACACTGCGCGCATACGCACAGAACCACGACCATTTTCGTAGATTTTGCGGATCTCCGCCCGGGAGGTGATGATTTCCGCTTCGGTCGGGTAATCCGGCCCCTGCACAATATCCAGTAACTGATCGAGCGTGGTTTTCGGCTGGTCGATTAAGGCGATTGCTGCCTGTGCGACTTCGCGCAGGTTATGTGGCGGAATGTCCGTTGCCATCCCGACAGCAATACCGGTGGTGCCGTTAAGCAAAATATTCGGCAGGCGGGCAGGCAGCATTTTCGGCTCCTGCAAGGTGCCGTCGAAATTTGGCACCCAATCCGCCGTCCCTTGCCCCAGCTCGCTCAATAACAGCTCGGAATATTTCGACAGACGGGATTCGGTGTAACGCATTGCCGCGAACGATTTCGGATCGTCCGGCGCGCCCCAGTTCCCCTGACCATCAACCAGCGGATAACGGTAAGAAAACGGCTGCGCCATCAGAACCATCGCTTCATAGCAGGCGCTGTCGCCGTGCGGATGGTACTTACCCAGTACGTCACCGACGGTACGGGCCGACTTTTTAAATTTGGCGGTAGCATTCAGACCCAGCTCAGACATCGCATACACAATGCGGCGCTGAACGGGTTTCAGACCATCACCAATAAACGGCAACGCACGATCCATGATGACGTACATGGAGTAGTTTAAGTAGGCGTTTTCCGTAAATTCATGTAGCGCAAGGCGCTCTGCCATATCGCTCATTAATTCTGATTCCTCAACTTATTCGCCAGCCTTCAAAGGGGCAATATTGCCGGAGATACTACATTATCTGTCGCGTCGAGTCACAGGAGATCAGCGTGAATAGCGCCGCCGGACGTGCTCCGACGGCGATAAAGGCATCAATGTGCCTTGATATACAACTCTTTGCTGTAGACATAATCCTGGGGATTATGCAGCGGGAAACCGCCAACGTAAGGTTTAAGCAATTTGATCAGCGGCTGATAGTAGATGGGAATGAGCGGTGCCTGCTGATTAATGATCATCTCTGCCTGCTGATACAACGCATTACGCTTTGTCGCGTCAGTGGTCTGCGCCGCCTGATTTAGCAACGCGTCATACTGCGCATTTTTCCAGTGACCGACATTCTCTTCACTATCGCTTTTGAGCGTGTTCAGGAAAGTGGAAGCATCATTGTACGTCGCATCCCACGACTGCCGCGATAGCATGAAATCACCGGCTCGCCGGGTATCAAGATAGGTTTTCCACTCCATCGTGCGCAGCGTCACCTGTGCACCAAGCCATTTTTTCCATTCGGAAGACAACGCAATTGCCGTTTTTTCATGCAAATCATACTTGTTGTAGAACAGTTCAAAGCGTAGCGGATGAGAAGCATCGTACCCCGCTTGTTTGAGCAAGGCTTTTGCCGTCGCCACGCGCTCACTCATCGGCTTTTGCAGTTCATCAAACGTCGTCGCGTTAAAGTCTTCTACCTCTGGCGGCGTCAACGTGGTTGCAGGCGTTCGCAACCCGAGTATCTTTTGCGCAATCAACGGCCTGTCGACCGTCAGATATAGCGCCCGCCGGACACGAACATCGTCAAACGGTGGTTTCTGGATATTGAAATTGTAATATTCACTGTTCAGACGCGGGATAATTTGCAACTCACCAGGCAGTGATTTTTCAATAGCAGGAATTTGTTGTGCCGGAACCCAGGTGAGATCGACTTCACCCGCACGATAGCGGTTATAGCCGGTGACTGAATTATCCAGTGCCAGATACTCAACCTGCTGCAATACCGTATGTTGTGCATCGCGGTACTTTGGATTTTTGCGTGCGGTAATCTTTTCGTTAACCACCCATTTATCAAGCACAAAAGCACCGTTGTAAACCATATGCCTGGCTTACTCCAGCTATCGCCATACTTCGCAATCATATGATGCGGAACCGGAAACAGCGTCGGCCAGGCTAGCATTGTCGTAAACCACGGTACGGGCTGCTCAAGCGTGACTTCAAAAGTGCGGTCATCTGTCGCTTTCACGCCTAACGATGAGACATCCGATTTTCCCGCCGCGATAGCCGCTGCATTTTTAATATGCGCCTGCGCCAGATAGCCAGCAAAAGGGCTTGCCGTTTTGGGGTCAACCGCGCGCTGCCAGCCGAGGACAAAATCCTGCGCTGTCAGAGGCTGACCATCAGACCACTGTAAGCCGTTGCGTAAATGGAAAATATAGCGTTTGCCGCCATCTGACACTTCCCAGGATTCAGCCTGGGCAGGTTGCACTTTACCTTCGCCGTCCATCCATACCAGACCTTCAAACAGATCCAGCACAATCTGCGCGGCGGTATTCTCCTCAACCTTTTGCGGGTCAAGCGTGCCGGGGTCGCTATGATTGTTGTAACGAAAGAGCTGTTGCGGGGCGAGCGGTGTGTTGGCGGGAACGTCAGCAGCATAGAGAGGAGCCGCACTTACCAGGCTGACCAGCCATAATAAATTTCGCGTATACATGGTATTCCTTACCGGAGAAATTATAAGCCTGACAACAATACGCCGGTGGCATTGTTAGCTCAAACTTATCGCGAGTGATTTGGCTCACACTCCGGAAAAGAGCCCCCTTCACATTAACGGCACATAAATATCCGTTTCCAGCCGCTTCTCTGACATCCCTTCGGCCAGGTTGGTGTAGTGAAACAATATCGGTGCGTTACGCATTTTCTCGCCGCTATCAGGAAGCCAACGGCGAATGATGGCCCGGATAGTGTGAGATATGTTATCCAGGTCGCCAGAATGACGGGCAACCGCATAACGCCCTGCGGTGAGTTCGCCATTACTCACACCATAACGATTCTCCGGAACAGGCTCGTTAACGCTGCCGCAAATATCAAAGCGAAACGCGTCTGGCGCAGTGGTGGCAGGATCGTCCCAAGCGACGCCAAAAGTCTGGCTTTGGTTAACGGGAGATAACCCCGTGTCTTTGCGCCACATGATAAATTTCGCCACGCTGTAGTTGAGCAACTCAGGGCTACAGCGATGCGGCAACATCGCCACGCGGGTTGATGGGAAATCGATAATATTTACGTCCAGTGCACGGTTTTTCATGTTGCTCCCTGCGAAATTATTCCCGGGAACGCGTCCCGGGAGCAGTAACAATTACGGATTGACTTTACTGATCTGTTTCACGTCAATCTCAACAGAGTTCCAGTCTTTATCCACTTCCCCCTGAATCTCAACCGTATCTTTCGGCGTAACTGTCACGCCGTTCCAGCGTTTATGGTCGATATCGACATTGATGGTGCCGCTGGCATCTTTGAACACATACAGATCGTCAGAGATGCGCTCAACGATATTGCCACGCAGAGTTACCCAGGTGTCGTCACGCAAAGATTTCGCGTTTTCTACGTTAGTTACGCTGCCGTTCGGCCCCTGGAATCCTCCGGTTTGACTTTGTGTTGCCGATGGGCCAGAAAAGCCCCCCTGCTCTGCTGCCATAACCGGTGCGCTACACAGGGCCATTACTGCAATTACTGCTGCGAATTTTTTCATGTTTGTTACTCCCTTTGATGTCTGTTTCCAGGCATTAAACAAGATAGTCCTTAACAACTTCTTAAGGAAAAAAAAGAAAATTTAGTACTGTACAGAGCGCGTTACAACACGGTTTACTGACAACGAATACAGCTATCGCAGGGATGAAAAGATGCGAATTTTACTGATAGAAGATGACATGCTGATTGGTGACGGCATCAAAACAGGTCTTAGTAAGATGGGCTTTAGTGTGGACTGGTTTACGGAAGGTCGTCAGGGAAAAGAGGCGCTTTATAGCGCACCTTATGACGCGGTGATCCTTGATCTCACCTTACCGGGAATGGATGGCCGCGATATTTTGCACGAGTGGCGGGATAAAGGTCAGCGTGAGCCGGTACTGATCCTGACCGCGCGCGACGCACTGGCCGAACGCGTGGAAGGTTTGCGTCTGGGGGCCGACGATTATCTGTGTAAACCTTTTGCATTGATAGAAGTCGCCGCTAGGCTGGAAGCACTGATGCGGCGAAGCAACGGCCAGGCCAGCAACGAGCTACATCACGGCAACGTCATGCTCGACCCGGGCAAACGGATCGCCACCCTGGCAGGTGAATCCTTAACACTCAAGCCAAAAGAATTTGCCCTGCTGGAATTACTGATGCGTAACGCTGGTCGTGTTCTACCACGCAAACTGATTGAAGAAAAACTGTATACCTGGGACGAAGAGGTCACCAGCAATGCCGTCGAAGTACATGTGCATCATCTGCGACGCAAACTCGGCAGTGACTTTATTCGCACCGTTCACGGTATTGGCTACACATTAGGTGAGAAATGAAATTTACCCAACGCCTTAGTCTGCGAGTCAGGCTGACGCTGATCTTTTTGATTCTGGCCTCGCTGACCTGGGTTGTCTCCAGCTTTGTAGCCTGGAAACAAACGATTGATAATGTCGATGAGTTGTTCGATACCCAGTTAATGCTGTTTGCCAAACGATTAAGTACGCTCGATCTTAACGAAATTAATGCGGCAGATCGTATGGCAAGAACGCCGGATAAATTCAAACACGGCCATGTGGATGACGATGCCCTGACATTTGCCATTTTTACCCGCGACGGCAGAATGGTTCTTAACGATGGCGATAATGGAGAAGATATTCCCTATAGCTATCAGCGTGAAGGTTTTGCTGACGGGCAACTGGTGGGTGATAAAGATCAATGGCGCTTTATCTGGATGACATCACCTGATGGTAAATATCGCATCGTTGTCGGCCAGGAATGGGAATACCGTGAAGACATGGCGCTGGCAATCGTCACCGGCCAGCTCATCCCCTGGCTTGTTGCGCTACCCATTATGTTAATTTTCATGATGGTGTTACTGGGTCGTGAGCTCTCGCCACTGAACAAACTAGCGCTGGCGCTACGTATGCGCGATCCCGACTCGGAAAAACCACTCAACGCCGCGGGCGTACCCAGCGAAGTGCGTCCGCTAGTCGAGTCGCTGAATCAACTGTTCGACCGTACACATGCGATGATGGTGCGTGAACGGCGCTTTACCTCTGACGCCGCTCACGAACTGCGTAGCCCGTTAACAGCGCTGAAAGTTCAAACCGAAGTTGCGCAACTCTCTGACGATGATCCGCAGGCACGGAAAAAAGCACTGACGCAATTACATTCGGGGATCGATCGCGCCACCCGTCTGGTTGATCAACTGCTCACACTATCGCGGCTCGACTCGCTGGATAACCTTCAGGACGTCGCGGAGATCCCACTTGAAGATCTCCTGCAATCGGCGGTGATGGATATCTACCACACGGCGCAGCAGGCAAAAATTGACGTACGGCTGACGCTCAATGCCCACGGCATCAAACGCACCGGACAACCGCTATTGCTAAGTCTACTGGTACGAAATCTGCTGGATAACGCAGTACGCTACAGTCCACAGGGCAGCGTAGTAGATGTCACTCTGAATGCAGATAATTTCACCGTAAGAGACAACGGCCCCGGCGTGACGCCAGAGGCGCTGGCGCGAATTGGCGAACGTTTCTACCGCCCACCAGGACAAACCGCAACCGGTAGCGGACTGGGGTTGTCGATTGTCCAGCGGATCGCAAAATTGCATGGCATGAATGTTGTGTTTGGGAATGCGAAACAAGGTGGATTTGAGGCGAAAGTGAGCTGGTAGTAGTGAGACTTTTGCAAAATTCGCAAAAGACTTTGCACATTTTGCTAATTTCACCGCACCGCTCTGTGACGTACTATTGTCGGTAAACGTCTCTCCTTGAGGATAAAAAATGAGCAACATTCTGATTATCAACGGTGCGAAAAAATTCGCCCACTCCAATGGTCAACTGAACGACACCCTGACCGAAGTCGCGGATGGCACGCTGCGCGACCTCGGGCATGATGTCCGCATCGTTCGCGCTGAGAGCGACTACGATGTCAAAGCCGAAGTACAAAACTTTCTCTGGGCTGATGTGGTGATCTGGCAGATGCCTGGCTGGTGGATGGGCGCGCCGTGGACGGTGAAAAAATACATTGATGATGTGTTCACCGAAGGTCACGGCACGCTGTATGCCAGCGATGGTCGTACCCGCAAAGATCCGTCGAAAAAATACGGTTCTGGCGGTCTGGTACAGGGTAAAAAATATATGCTCTCGCTGACCTGGAACGCCCCAATGGAAGCCTTCACCGAAAAAGATCAGTTCTTCCACGGCGTTGGCGTTGACGGTGTGTATCTACCGTTCCATAAAGCAAACCAATTCCTCGGCATGGAACCGCTGCCGACATTTATCGCTAATGACGTGATAAAAATGCCTGATGTTCCCCGCTATACTGAAGAATATCGCAAGCATCTTGTGGAAATTTTTGGTTAACTAGAGCTCTGGCTTTAGAAGGAGTTAACCATGATTACAGTAATCGCAGAAATCCGTACTCGCCCTGGCCAACATCACCGTCAGGCGGTATTGGATCAGTTTGCTAAAATCGTTCCAACAGTTCTGAAGGAAGAAGGTTGCCACGGCTACGCGCCAATGGTGGATTGCGCTGCTGGCGTGAGTTTCCAGTCTATGGCGCCGGACTCTATTGTGATGATTGAGCAGTGGGAAAGCATCGCGCACCTTGAAGCGCATCTGCAAACCCCGCACATGAAAGCATATAGCGAAGCCGTAAAAGGCGATGTGCTGGAGATGAATATTCGTATCCTGCAGCCGGGACTTTGATGTTCCCGAAAAGAGGCCGGTGTTGCTACCGGTCTCAGGCCTGATTAGCCATTCTTTCTTCCCGTTTTCAAACCCCGATGGAAATCGTTAATTCGCTTAATGGTTTTAACCGCACGCTGCGGCACCGCTGAGGCCACCGACCAGACAATCATTTCCAGGCACAACAATACCGTACCATGTAGCGGCGTTTTCCCCTTTTCATCCCCGCGCGGAACGTGGATAACGATACTGGCGTCTTTACTAAAACGCGAATCCAGAGCGTTTGTCAGCAAAATAACCGGGATCCCCAGCCGTTTCGCTTCACGCAGCGTTGCCAGCCCTTCCCGGTGTGCAGATTTTTGCGCCATCATGATCAGCACATCGCCACGCTGAAGCGCGATCAATTGCTCGGCAAGGCCAATACCCGTACGGTTTAGCGCCGTGGCGGGCAAGCCAATGCGGTTGAATAGCCGCGCGGTATAATCCGCCAGAATACCCGAAGCGCCAATGCCAAAAATAGCAACTTGCCGCGCCTGCACCAACAAGGCTACCGCTTGCGCAAGCGAGTGGCGGTTTTCAGGCTCTGACAGGACATTGCAGGTATACAGATGCCCTTCAAGAACAAAGTCGATTGCGGTGTTAACATCGCTCGTCAAGTTACTCACCGTCGTAGACATCTTTTCGCTGGAGCTAAGGGCTGGGCCAAGCCACTGTTCCAGAGTACGTTTCAGATCGCGCAGCCCGGCAAACCCCAGAGCCTGTATAGCCCGAATTACTGTGGCATCGGAAGTGTTTAACGTGGCCGCAATTTCCATCGCCGTTTGCTCGAGGACCACTTCACGGTGCTCATTAATGTAGCTGGCGACGGTTCTTAACCCTGGCGTTAACTGACTCGCACGAGTACGAAAACGCTCCCCAAAAATATCAACCCGCGTTTTGTCTTTCTGGATCATTTGGCCTCCGGTAAAGGTCGCCCCGCAATTTGTGATTGTATCTGCGCAGCCATCAATCCCAGAGATGCAAAGGAGTTAGAAATCGCCTCTTCACGCGAAATCAACACATAACGTCCGGAACGACAGGCTGTCAGAAACTGACACCATCCCGGCATGACTTTTTCCATTGCTGCCAGCTCGTCCTGAGGTTTACCACCAGAATCACCGCGCCAGGTTGCAAAAACAAAATCGGCATCCAGTTCAGGCAAACGCTCCGCGCTCACATCCATTCGCCCACCTTCAGGAATGCTCTCAATCAGCGGCGGAAAGCGAAAACCAGCATCGCGTAATACCCGCCCCAGCGAATGATAGCTATGCATCACATTAATTTTTCCCTGATTTGCCTGAATCACCGATACCGTTATTTTTTGACTGTCCAGCGTCGCCTTCAGCGCATTGATTTGCGCCTGATAGCGGCGTTCAAGTATCGCCAGCCGCGCCTGTGTTCCTGTAAGTTCGGCCAACTTGCGGTAGATTTCTGGCGCGCCCCCTTTGAGATGATCAATGCTCACCGTGGGCGCAATTTTCTCCAGTTGTTCAATGGGCGTATTACGGGTCGGTTCTGTGATGATCAGGTCCGGCTTTGCCGCCACAATCGCTTCAATATCAATATCGGCTGTTCCAATGAAGGCGATCGATGAATTATCGAAATCAACACCTGTCAGTAACGCACCTGATCGAATGAAATGGCTACCGTCAGGCCGTGTACGCCCGTGGCTGGCGACAGGAGGTACACCGAGTTCAATCAAAGGAATGGTGATATCAAGATCGTGTAAAGAAACGATTCTCTTTGGATGTGCAGGCACAGTGACTTTGCGCCCTAAATCATCGGTAAACACCTGAACAGGCTCTGTTGCACGAGCAAAAAATGACAACAATATCAGCAGAGAAAAAAATAAACGCATATAACTCCCGTTAAAAACTGTTCCTGCGTTGCCAGAGAAGTAGCAAAAAGAATGGTCCACCAATCAGTGAGATAACGATTCCTGCAGGGAGTTGCAAAGGTAAAAAAGCCAAACGACCAATGCTATCCGCCAGAATGACTAACAACGCCCCCGATACGGCGCTCCCCAGCAGTAATGTCGTCTGTCCACCACGCAGAATAAAACGTGATATATGAGGTGCTATCAGCCCGACAAAGCCGATGTTGCCAACACAAGAAACGCAGACGGCTGTCAGGATTATTGGCGCGGCTACACGCAACAACGCCAGACGAGAACTGTTCACGCCTAATCCGGTTGCAACCTGATGACCAAGCAGAGCGATATCCGCAGTCCGGGCTGTGAACAGCAATAAAAGAGCGGCTGGCAACATCCAACAGGCTGAAATACCGACTAACATCCAGTTGGCTGCATGTAGGCTTCCCGATAACCACATCAATGCAGTTTGTACGTCACGAATATCTGCTGTGGTCATAAATACACCGATCCCCGCGGCGAAAAACCAGGAAACGCCAATGCCGATCAAAACAAATCGCGGGCGGGAAATATCGCGTGCACAGAAAATCACCACTAACGCAACGAATAAGCCGCCAGCGAGGCCAGCCACTGGACGCCAGAACATCCCCAGCATTGGAAACTGGAAAATCAGCCACAGCACTGCCACGCTACATCCTTCCTTGACCCCGATAAGACCGGGATCCGCAAGGCTGTTACGAGCAATAGACTGCATTGCGGCTCCCGCCATACCTAACATGGCTCCGCATAGCAACGCCATGATGACTCTCGGCAAGCGAATATCCTGCACAATATAACGTGTGTCTGTGTTCACATTTTCTGGAGAGAACAACGCTCGTCCGACTTCCGATGCCGGGACAGAAAAAGAACCATGCATCAGACCGAATATCAGTATTCCAACAGCAAACAGAGACAGTCCACCAAGCAACACCAGATTTTTAGGGCGTACCAGTGTCGAAAACTCACCAACACGTAGCGGGCGTAACCCAACGTTCATTATCCGGCTCATTTGAACATCCTCGTCGCCATAATGACAAAAACAGGTGCACCAACTAATGCCGTCATGACACCTGTCGCCAGCTCATGGGGCGTGAAAAGCGTCCTGGCAATAATATCTGCCAGTAATAGCAGTAAGGCTCCGACACAAGCTGAAAGAGGTAGCAGAACGCACAGATCCGTTGATACCAGACGCCGGACAATCTGCGGTACGAGCAAGCCGACAAAACCAATCGGGCCAGCAATCGATACGGCCGCGCCACAGAGCAACGCGATCGCAATCAGAGTGAATGTTCGCGTGCGTAGTACCGAGACGCCCAGGCCCTGCGCCATGCGATCGCCCAGTGCCAACATGTTAAGAGAGGGCGCAAGATAAAGAGCTAATACAAATCCCCCCAGAGAAAACCAGGCGGACGTACCAAGCGTCGCCCAATCCAACCCCGCTAAATCACCCGCTAACCATGTCCGCATCGCCAACAACGTTTGTTCGTCAAGAATCAGGATTGCAGCCGTTATTGAGGAAACGAACGCCGATAGCGCCACGCCGCATAAGGTAACTTTCATTGGCGTTAACCCTGAACGTCCTGCGGAAGAGAGCAGCAATATCAGCAGGAACAGTACCGCGCCTCCCGCTGATGCCAGCAATGGACGCCCAACAGGAAATGCCAGTCCTAGTGCACTGGCAGCAACGACAGCCAGGGCGGCTCCGGCATTTAAGCCTAAAATATGTGGCTCCCCCAATGGGTTACGAATGACAGCCTGCAACAAAGCACCAGCAACACCAAGAGAAGCACCAGTAAGCAATGCTGCCGCCAAACGCGGCAAACGGAGTCTTATAATCACGTTGTGATCGAAGTTTTGCGGTTCAAAATGGAAAAATGCCTGCAACACCGTTTGTGGTGCAATAAATCGGGCACCAATCCCAGGATATACAACGCATCCCACCAGCAGTAAGGTGAGGAAAAAAACAGTAACCAGCCCCGTGCGCATCATACTTTTTCTACACCACGAAACGGCATGAAAAACGGTTTTCCCGTCAGAGGATTTATTGATGCGTGAACATCAACGTCAAAGACAGCTTTCACCAGCTCAGGCGTGCAATGCTCCCCCTCATTCAACACACGCACCACTTTCCCCTGGCGTAAAAATATCAGCGTATCGCCATAATTGACGGCAAAATTCAGATCATGCAACACCACAACGACTGTACGCCCGTGATGGCGCGTTAAGTCATGTAATAACTCAAGAATTTCAACCTGATAACGTAAATCAAGCCAGGTTGTTGGTTCATCCAGCAGGATATAAGGCGTCTTTTGCGCCAACACCATCGCAATCCAGCACCGCTGGCGCTGCCCACCAGAGAGTTTTTCAACAGGTAAATGCGCAAACTCCTGCGTACCGGTTAATTTCAGGGCCTCTTCTACCGCCTGCTCGTCAGCGTCGCTCCATTGACGTATAAAATTCTGCCAGGGAAAGCGCCCGCGCGACACCAGTTCGTAAACGGTTAAGCCCTCCGGCAATAATGGCGACTGCGGTAAGATCCCAAGTCTGCGGGATAACGCTTTCGTTGGTTGCTCGTGAATCGCTTTGCCATCAAGCAATATCGAGCCGCCCATGGGTTGCAATATACGCGCAATGGTACTGAGCAACGTCGACTTTCCACAGCCGTTTGCCCCAACCAGAACGGTCATTTTCTCTGTGGGAACGGAGAAAGAAACACCATCAACAATGATGTTCTTGTGATACCCGGCAGAAACATCGTCGAGGATCAGCCCCTGCCCTTTTGCGTTATGTGCCACGTGTACGCCAACTTAATCAAAGACAAACAAAAATAAAACTCATTCTCCTTTGAGAGTTTGACGCCACAAAATGTAGTAGTCAAGAAGTTAAAACCCACACAAAAACAAGGTAAATAACAGGTAAAATCTTTTTGAAAATAAAAATTAAAACATTAAATATTAATGAGTTAAAAACAATCAACCTGCATTAAATCATCGTGAAAACACCTGTAGCATTTTTTCGTTATTTCTCATTTACTACTACATTATTGCATGATTGAATGATTCTCAATTACATATCCGATGGCGAAATAACAAACGGATAGTGCTTAGTGAGCAACAAGAAACAATTTTCACTCGCGACAATCCGCGAGTTTTTGGGATAAAAGACTAAATGGCTAAGTTCACACCTTCATTCTCAGGAGTCAAAGGTCGGGCGCTCTTTTCACTGCTCTTTGCGGCACCGATGATTCATGCAACAGACACTGTAACGACCAAAGATGGCGAAACCATCACGGTTACCGCGGATGCGAATACCGCAACTGAGGCGACCGACGGTTATCAGCCTCTGAGCACCTCCACGGCGACATTAACCGATATGCCGATGCTGGATATTCCGCAGGTGGTCAATACGGTTAGCGATCAAGTTCTGGAAAATCAGCATGCGACGACGCTGGATGAGGCGCTTTATAACGTCAGTAACGTGGTGCAAACCAATACATTAGGCGGGACTCAGGACGCTTTTGTACGTCGTGGGTTTGGTGCAAACCGGGATGGCTCCATCATGACCAACGGCCTGCGAACCGTACTTCCTCGCAGTTTCAACGCCGCAACAGAACGTGTGGAAGTGCTAAAAGGCCCGGCCTCCACGCTGTATGGCATTCTCGATCCTGGTGGGCTGATTAACGTCGTGACAAAGCGCCCGGAAAAAACGTTCCATGGTTCTGTCTCAGCCACGTCCTCCAGTTTTGGTGGTGGTACAGGGCAACTTGATATCACAGGTCCCATTGAAGGCACTCAACTGGCCTACCGCCTGACGGGGGAAGTGCAGGATGAAGACTACTGGCGGAACTTCGGTAAAGAGCGCAGTACATTTATTGCCCCATCACTCACCTGGTTTGGTGATAATGCAACAGTAACCATGCTCTATTCACATCGGGACTATAAAACGCCATTCGATCGCGGAACAATTTTCGATCTTACGACGAAACAGCCCGTAAACGTTGATCGAAAAATACGTTTCGACGAACCGTTTAATATTACAGATGGTCAGTCCGATCTGGCGCAACTCAACGCAGAATATCATCTCAATAGCCAGTGGACTGCGCGCTTTGATTACAGCTACAGCCAGGATAAATACAGCGATAATCAAGCTCGCGTTACCGCGTATGATGCAACAACAGGAACGCTGACACGGCGTGTTGATGCAACTCAGGGCTCTACTCAGCGCATGCATTCTACTCGTGCGGATCTGCAAGGGAATGTCGATATCGCTGGATTCTATAATGAGATTCTGGGCGGGGTGTCATATGAATATTATGATCTTCTGCGCACAGATATGATTCGCTGTAAAAACGCTAAAGATTTCAATATCTACAACCCTGTTTATGGCAATACCAGCAAATGTACAACGGTCTCGGCATCGGACAGTGATCAGACGATCAAACAGGAGAGCTACTCAGCTTATGCTCAGGACGCGCTCTATCTGACCGATAACTGGATTGCCGTCGCCGGGATCCGCTATCAGTATTACACGCAGTATGCGGGTAAAGGCCGTCCTTTTAATGTCAATACTGACAGCCGCGATGAGCAATGGACTCCCAAACTGGGGTTGGTCTACAAACTGACGCCATCGGTATCCTTATTTGCCAATTATTCGCAAACATTTATGCCGCAATCGTCAATTGCCAGCTACATTGGCGATCTTCCCCCGGAATCATCTAATGCTTACGAAGTCGGGGCAAAATTCGAGCTGTTCGATGGTATAACCGCAGATATTGCGCTGTTTGATATCCATAAACGCAACGTGTTGTATACCGAAAGTATTGGTGACGAAACCATCGCCAAAACGGCAGGCCGCGTTCGTTCAAGAGGGGTAGAAGTCGACCTTGCGGGAGCATTAACTGAAAATATTAATATTATTGCCAGCTACGGCTATACCGATGCTAAGGTTCTGGAAGATCCTGATTATGCAGGAAAACCATTGCCGAATGTTCCTCGTCATACCGGTTCGCTATTCCTGACCTATGACATTCATAATATGCCTGGCAATAACACGCTGACGTTTGGCGGTGGCGGACATGGCGTAAGCCGTCGTTCAGCAACCAATGGGGCTGACTACTATCTGCCGGGCTATTTCGTTGCCGATGCCTTCGCCGCATATAAAATGAAATTGCAGTATCCGGTCACTCTGCAATTAAACGTCAAAAACCTGTTTGATAAAACGTATTACACCTCTTCCATAGCCACAAATAATCTGGGTAATCAGATTGGCGATCCGCGTGAAGTGCAATTCACGGTGAAAATGGAATTTTGATAAAAAAAGCCCGGTATGTTTACCGGGCTATATTTTATTCTCCTGGCGGGAATTATCAGACCTCAATCTCCGCCATATCACCTTTCTCTTGCAACCAGTTACGGCGGTCTTCCGAGCGTTTCTTCGCCAGCAGCATGTCCATCATCGCGTCAGTACGCTGATCGTCTTCATCATCGATGGTTAACTGCACCAGACGGCGTGTATTCGGATCAAGCGTGGTTTCGCGCAATTGCATCGGATTCATTTCGCCCAGACCTTTAAAACGCTGGACGTTAGGCTTGCCTTTTTTGCGTTTTAACTGCTCAAGCACGCCCTCTTTTTCTTCTTCCGTCAGCGCGTAATAAACCTCTTTCCCGAGGTCAATGCGGTAGAGCGGTGGCAGAGCAACGTAAACGTGGCCGTGTTTCACCAGCGTGCGGAAGTGCTTTACAAACAGTGCGCAAAGCAACGTAGCAATGTGCAGGCCATCGGAGTCCGCATCCGCCAGGATACAGATCTTGCCATAACGCAACTGGCTAAGGTCGGCGCTGTCAGGATCAATACCGATCGCCACTGAAATATCATGCACTTCCTGCGAGGCCAACACTTCATCAGAAGAGACCTCCCAGGTGTTAAGGATCTTACCTTTCAACGGCATGATCGCCTGATATTCACGATCGCGCGCCTGCTTGGCTGATCCACCTGCGGAGTCACCTTCCACGAGGAACAGTTCGGTACGATTGAGATCCTGCGCGGTACAGTCAGCCAGTTTGCCAGGCAACGCCGGGCCACTGGTCAGCTTTTTACGTACCACTTTCTTCGCCGCACGCATACGACGCTGGGCGCTGGAAATCGCCATCTCCGCCAGCAATTCAGCAGCCTGGACGTTCTGGTTCAACCACAGGGTGAACGCATCTTTCACCACGCCAGAAACGAATGCCGCACATTGACGCGAAGAGAGACGTTCTTTGGTCTGCCCGGCAAACTGCGGATCCTGCATTTTTACTGACAGCACATATGCGCAGCGATCCCAGATATCTTCCGCTGACAGTTTCACGCCGCGCGGCAGAATGTTGCGGTATTCACAGAACTCGCGCATCGCGTCCAGCAGGCCCTGACGCAGACCGTTAACGTGCGTCCCGCCCTGCATCGTTGGGATCAGGTTGACGTAGCTTTCGGTCAGCAGTTCGCCACCTTCCGGCAGCCACAAGAGCGCCCAGTCCACCGCTTCGGTATCGCCAGAAAAATTACCGATAAACGGTTTTTCCGGCAACGTCGGCAAGCCATTTACCGCTTCCGCGAGGTAATCATTCAGACCGTCCTGATAGCACCAGCGTTGTTCGGTATTGTTGATCTCATCTTTAAAAGTGATCTCAACGCCGGGGCACAGTACCGCTTTGGCTTTCAGCACATGCGTAAGGCGCGAAACAGAAAAACGCGGGCTGTCAAAGAAGGTTTCATCCGGCCAGAAATGTACGCTGGTGCCGGTATTGCGTTTACCGCAAGTGCCGACAACCTGCAAATCCTGTACTTTTTCGCCATTTTCAAACGCGATGTTATAAATCTGGCCATCGCGGCGCACGTTGACTTCTACGCGCTTTGACAGGGCGTTAACCACCGAAATCCCCACGCCGTGCAGGCCGCCGGAGAACTGATAGTTTTTATTGGAGAACTTACCACCCGCGTGCAGACGGCAGAGGATCAATTCGACCGCCGGAACACCTTCTTCCGGGTGAATATCCACCGGCATTCCACGGCCATCGTCAATGACCTCCAGCGACTGGTCAGCATGTAAAATAACGTCCACGCGTTTTGCGTGACCGGCCAGTGCTTCATCGACACTGTTATCAATAACTTCTTGCCCCAAATGGTTTGGGCGAGTGGTATCGGTATACATCCCCGGGCGGCGGCGAACCGGCTCAAGCCCGGTGAGTACCTCAATGGCATCAGCGTTATAAGTTTGCGTCATGGTTTAAGTTAGCAATTCGAGTTGATCGTCAGAGATGGTGCAGACCAAGAAAATCGACGATCGGGTTGAAATAATCTTCGAAGCCCGTGAATGCGTGGTTGCCGCCTTCTATTACAGTCTGGCGGCAGGAGGCGTAGTACGCCACCGCCTGGCGGTAATCCAGCACTTCATCTCCCGTCTGTTGCAGCAGCCAGATAAGATCCGGTGCTTCCAGTGGGTCAATCTGCATGACTTTGAGATCGTAAATATGGCGTGACTCTAGCACATATTGCTGCCCGGTGTAGGGGTTCTCGTTCTGACCGAGATAGTCCGTCAGCAGTTCAAACGGGCGCACAGCCGGGTTTACCACTACCGCTGGCAGCATAAAACATTGCGACAACCAGGTAGCGTAATAACCCCCAAGTGACGAACCAACGATACCCAGCGAATCACCACCATGTTCCAGCACAATGGATTCCAGCAGTTCTGCCGCATCGGAAGGATACGGCGGCAACTGCGGAATAATCATCTCAACGTCAGGGTGATGCTCCGCCAGCCAGTTTTTCAACAAGCTCGCTTTCGCTGAACGCGGCGAACTGTTGAATCCATGCAAATAAAGAAGCGTTGACATCAGTAGCCTTCTGAAGCGGTATCTGGTTGGAAACGAGTGTCCGCCAGGCGGTGCACTTCGGTAGTCAGGGTGCCATCGGCATGGAGTTCCAGCGTACGCCAGCCAGGGGCAATAGTGTCCAGCGTAAAGTTGGAACAGTGTGGTTTAAACTGCACACAGGTTGATGGCGTTGCCAGCAGGCGGCGACCATTCCAGTCGAGATCGAGTTCCTGATGGATATGTCCGCACAACAGATATTTGACGTGCGGAAACTTCACCAGCACGTTATCCAGTTCACCCGCGTTACGCAGACTGTGCTGGTCAAGCCAGCTACAACCCGCAGGCAACGGATGATGGTGCAGCAGCAGCAAAGTATGACGTTCTGGCGCATCGGCCAGTTTACGTTCCAGCCAATCAAGCTGAAACTCGCTCAACTCGCCGTGCGGTACGCCAAACACCTGGCTATCCAGCATCAGGATTTGCCATTGCTCACCAATAAACACACGCTTCGCCGGGGAGATGCCCGCATCCTGTAATGCGCTGTACATCGCAGGCTGGAAATCATGGTTACCCGGCAGCCAGACGCAGGGCGCACGAAAGCTTGCGATGCCTTCTGCAAAGTGCTGATAGGCCGCAGAGGATTGATCCTGTGCCAAATCACCTGTCGCGACAATCAGGTCGAATTCGTGCTGGTGTGGGCGAATCGCCTCCAGCACCGCCTGATAGCTCTCCCAGGTGTTTACCCCCAGCAGGGCTTCGTGCTTTTGTGCAAACAGGTGAGTGTCGGTAATTTGTAAAATCCTGACTCTGGCCTCACCAGCCAGAGGAAGGGTTAACAGGCTTTCCAAATGGTGTCCTTAGGTTTCACGACGCTAATAAACCGGAATCGCCATCGCTCCATGTGCTAAACAGTATCGCAACCAGTCCGCTAAAAACTGATTAATTTGATGCTTTTCGTCGCGTTGATGCAACTTTTTATTAGGATAATCATACCGCGCTTTAAAGCGAAAAATCTGCTGACTTGAACACACTTCAGCCACCATCGCGTCATGATACAGACGCACCGTCATTGACGGAAGGCTCCAGTAACTGATTGCAGGTGCAATCTGTTCAATTGTCACCAGGGTAGTGTATCGGGTCGATTCCACAATCGTTAACCGATATTGTGCGTTTGCCACCTGATAGCTTACAGTTTCGCCGGGTGCGTCATTGCGCGGCAACAAACGGCGCAATTGTGAAAAGTTCATCTCGCACAGGCGCATCATTTCAGGAAAGTCAGGTGTGTAACGCTTCATTTATGCCCACTCATTTTTTAACGCTTGATGATGCAGTTGCAGCCATTGCAAAGCGATGACCGACGCTGCGTTGTCGATTTTCCCCTCTTCTACCCACTGGTATGCCTGCTCCCTGCTTACCACATGAACGCGAATATCTTCGTTTTCATCAGCCAGACCGTGAATACCGCTTGCGGTCGTGGCGTCCACTTCGCCCACCATAATTGACGAACGCTCACTGGTGCCGCCCGGGCTTGCCAGAAAACTTAACACCGGTTTGATCCGTTTGACTATCAGTCCCGCCTCTTCAATCGCTTCGCGACGGGCGACATCTTCTACGCTTTCACCTTCTTCGATCATCCCGGCAACCATTTCCAATAACCAGGGCGTTTCGCTGGTGTCATAGGCGGCAATCCGAATCTGCTCAATCAGCACAACTTCATCGCGTACTGGGTCAAAGGGTAGCAAGACTGCGGCGTGCCCGCGCTCAAAAATTTCCCGCCGGACCTCATGACTCATTTGTCCGTTGAATAGACGATGGCGAAATCTATAAAGATCTAATGAAAAAAAGCCGCGATAAAGTGTTTCTCGTGCAATAATTTCTACATCGTTTTTGCCAAATGTAACGGGCAGGTTGTCTGGCTTAAGCATTGTTAATGTCCTGACACTAATAGTGAATTAAATGTGAATTTCAGCGACGTTTGACTGCCGTTTGAGCGGTCATGTGTTAAATTGAGGCACATTAATGCCCTATGGCACGTAACGCCAACCTTTTGCGGTGGCGGCTTCTGCTAGAATCCGCAATAATTTTACAGTTTGATCGCGCTAAATACTGCTTCACCACAAGGAATGCAAATGAAGAAATTGCTCCCCATTCTTATCGGCCTGAGCCTTTCTGGGTTCAGTACGTTGAGCCAGGCCGAGAACCTGATGCAAGTTTATCAGCAAGCACGCCTTAGTAACCCGGAATTGCGTAAGTCTGCCGCCGATCGTGATGCTGCCTTTGAAAAAATTAATGAAGCGCGCAGTCCATTACTGCCACAGTTGGGTTTAGGTGCAGATTACACCTACAGCAACGGCTATCGCGACGCGAACGGCATCAACTCTAACGCGACCAGTGCGTCCCTGCAGTTGACCCAGTCCATTTTCGATATGTCGAAATGGCGTGCGCTGACCTTGCAGGAAAAAGCGGCCGGAATTCAGGACGTCACTTACCAGACCGATCAACAAACTCTGATCCTCAACACCGCGACCGCTTATTTCAACGTGTTGAATGCGATTGACGTTCTTTCCTATACCCAGGCGCAAAAAGAAGCGATCTACCGTCAGTTAGATCAAACCACCCAACGTTTTAACGTGGGTCTGGTGGCGATCACCGACGTGCAGAACGCCCGCGCACAGTACGATACCGTGCTGGCAAACGAAGTGACCGCACGTAACAATCTCGACAATGCCGTTGAGCAACTGCGTCAGATCACTGGTAATTACTACCCGGAACTGGCGGCGCTGAATGTTGAAAACTTTAAAACCGACAAACCACAGCCGGTGAACACTCTGCTGAAAGAAGCTGAAAAGCGTAACCTGTCGCTGTTACAGGCACGTTTGAGCCAGGACCTGGCACGCGAGCAAATTCGCCAGGCGCAGGATGGTCACTTACCGACTCTGGATTTAACGGCCTCTACCGGAATTTCTGACACCTCCTACAGTGGTTCGAAAACCCGTGGTGCGACCGCAGGCCAGTATGACGACAGCAATATGGGCCAGAACAAAGTGGGCCTGAGCTTCTCGCTGCCGATTTATCAGGGCGGAATGGTTAACTCGCAGGTGAAACAGGCGCAGTACAACTTCGTGGGTGCCAGCGAGCAACTGGAAAGCGCACACCGTAGCGTCGTGCAAACCGTGCGTTCCTCCTTCAACAACATTAATGCATCTATCAGTAGCATTAACGCTTACAAACAAGCCGTTATTTCCGCCCAAAGCTCATTAGACGCGATGGAAGCTGGTTACTCGGTCGGTACGCGTACCATTGTTGATGTATTGGACGCCACCACGACGCTGTACAACGCCAAGCAAGAACTGGCGAATGCACGTTATAACTACCTGATTAACCAGTTGAATATTAAATCAGCTCTGGGTACGTTGAACGAGCAGGATCTGCTGGCATTGAACAATGCGCTGAGCAAACCGGTTTCCACTAACCCGGAAAACGTCGCGCCGCAAACGCCGGAACAAAATGCTATCGCTGATGGTTATGCACCTGATAGCCCGGCACCAGCCGTTCAGCAGGTATCCGCACGCACTTCCACCAGTAACGGTCATAACCCTTTCCGTAACTGATGACAACGACGGGGCTTCGGCCCCGTCTGAACGTAAGGCAACGTAAAGATACGGGTTATCTGCCGCATTCTTCCCCCTTCTCGCTTCAATTTCGACCAGCCATCCTCTATTCTGATGGGTATTTACCACTGGTCCCGGAAGACAAAAATGAAACGGACAAAATCCATACGCCACGCATCGTTCCGCAAAAACTGGAGCGCACGCCATCTGACACCTGTCGCTCTTGCTGTTGCCACTGTTTTTATGCTGGCGGGCTGTGAAAAGAGTGATGAGACCGTGTCTCTGTATCAGAACGCTGATGATTGTTCAGCCGCAAACCCAGGCAAAAGCGCAGAATGCACCACCGCGTACAACAATGCGCTGAAAGAAGCCGAACGTACCGCGCCGAAATACGCCACCCGTGAAGACTGTGTTGCCGAATTTGGCGAAGGTCAATGCCAGCAGGCACCTGCCCAGGCAGGCATGGCACCAGAAAACCAGGCGCAGGCCCAGCAATCCAGCGGAAGCTTCTGGATGCCGCTAATGGCAGGTTACATGATGGGTCGTCTGATGGGCGGCGGAGCGGGTTTTGCACAGCAACCGCTGTTCTCCTCAAAGAACCCTGCCAGCCCGGCTTACGGTAAATATACCGACGCAACCGGTAAAAACTATGGCGCAGCCCAGCCAGGCCGCACCATGACCGTACCGAAAACAGCAATGGCACCAAAACCAGCGACCACCACCACCGTTACCCGCGGCGGCTTTGGCGAGTCTGTTGCCAAACAAAGCACCATGCAGCGTAGCGCAACCGGCACCTCTTCTCGTTCAATGGGTGGTTAATACCGATGGAAAGAGTCAGTATTACCGAGCGCCCGGACTGGCGCGAAAAAGCCCACGAATACGGTTTCAATTTTCACACCATGTACGGCGAGCCGTACTGGTGTGAAGATGCCTACTACAAGTTGACCCTCGCCCAGGTTGAAAAACTGGAAGAAGTTACCGCCGAACTGCACCAGATGTGCCTGAAAGTGGTGGAAAAAGTGATCGCCAGCGATGAGCTGATGACCAAATTCCGCATTCCAAAGCATACCTGGAGCTTTGTACGTCAGTCATGGCTGACCCACCAGCCGTCGCTTTATTCACGTCTTGATCTGGCGTGGGACGGTACAGGCGAACCTAAGTTACTGGAAAATAACGCTGATACGCCAACATCACTGTATGAAGCAGCGTTCTTTCAGTGGCTCTGGCTGGAAGATCAGCTTAACGCTGGCAACCTGCCGGAAGGCAGCGATCAGTTTAATAGCCTGCAAGAAAAGCTGATTGATCGCTTTGCCGAGCTACGTGAACAGTATGGCTTTCAGTTGCTGCATCTCACCTGCTGTCGCGACACGGTGGAAGATCGCGGCACTATTCAGTATTTGCAGGACTGCGCGACCGAAGCTGAAATCGCTACCGAGTTTCTGTATATCGACGATATCGGTTTAGGTGAAAAAGGTCAGTTCACGGATTTACAGGATCAGGTCATCGCTAACCTGTTCAAACTATATCCGTGGGAATTTATGCTGCGCGAAATGTTCTCTACCAAGCTGGAAGATGCTGGCGTACGCTGGCTGGAACCGGCGTGGAAGAGCATTATCTCCAACAAGGCGCTTCTGCCACTGCTGTGGGAGATGTTCCCGAATCACCCGAACCTGTTGCCCGCTTATTTTGCGGAAGATGATCATCCGCAAATGGAAAAATATGTGGTTAAGCCGATCTTCTCACGTGAAGGTGCAAACGTGTCGATCATTGAGAACGGTAAAACCATTGAAGCGGCGGAAGGCCCGTATGGCGAAGAAGGAATGATTGTTCAGCAATTCCATCCGCTGCCGAAATTTGGCGACAGCTATATGCTGATTGGAAGCTGGCTGGTGAACGATCAACCTGCCGGAATTGGCATTCGTGAAGACCGTGCATTGATCACCCAGGATATGTCTCGCTTCTACCCCCATATTTTTGTTGAATAATACTGCTTAAAATTGCCCCGATAACCGGGGCAATTCATTATTAATCCGCAATTCATAACTCCAATCAATATATAACCACATACATCTCTACATTTTATTTAACATTAATAATCAATCTAATGTTAAATCGTCATATACAGACGGTTTTGTAATTAAAACAAGTAAAGAAATCACAATACAACTCACTGATATTTCTTAAATATTTTGTTTTTTATCACGTTAAAATTTGATTTAATAATAAAAAAACAATGCCGCAGAGATCACACTACACAATATTGAATATTGTTATTGATATATCGCCACCCTACTATCAATTAAAGATAAATATTCATTTCAGAGAATGACAATATATTAAAAAACAACAAAAACATTCTCACTATTTATTTAACCTGCATCTTCATTCATAAAATGAATTTATTAGTCCTATCTCAACAGTCGATATTCATCATTATTATATATTTGCGTTATATAAGGAGATATATCCATGTTTGATAAATACAGAAAAACACTGGTAGCCGGAACTGTGGCATTAGCTCTGGGTTTATCTGCAACTGGCGTGATGGCTGCAGGTTTTAAACCAGCGCCACCAGCCGGGCAACTCGGTGCTGTCATCGTTGATCCCTACGGTAATGCACCTCTGACCGCTGTGGTTAATTTAGACAGTCACGTCATTTCAGACGTCAAAGTTACCGTCCACGGTAAGGGCGAAAAAGGCGTTGAAATCAGCTATCCCGTGGGTCAGGAGTCACTAAAAACTTATGATGGCGTACCGATTTTTGGTCTTTATCAGAAATTTGCAAACAAAGTGACCGTTGAATGGAAAGAAAACGGCAAAGCCATGAAAGATGACTACGTGGTGCAGACTTCAGCCATCGTCAACAATTACATGGATAACCGCTCCATCTCCGATCTACAGCAGACCAAAGTTGTTAAAGTCGCCCCCGGTTTTGAAGACCGCCTCTATCTGGTTAATACCCATACCTTTACCGCACAAGGTTCCGATCTCCACTGGCACGGCGAAAAAGATAAAAATGCCGGTATCCTCGATGCAGGCCCGGCAACCGGTGCACTGCCTTTTGATATCGCCCCCTTTACCTTCATTGTCGATACCGAAGGTGAATATCGCTGGTGGCTGGATCAAGACACCTTCTATGATGGCCGTGACCGCAACATCAACAAACGTGGTTATCTGATGGGTATCCGCGAAACACCGCGTGGCACCTTTACCGCAGTACAAGGCCAGCACTGGTATGAGTTCGACATGATGGGCCAGGTGCTGGAAGATCACAAACTGCCGCGTGGATTCGCTGACGCTACCCATGAATCCATTGAGACGCCTAACGGCACGGTACTGCTGCGCGTAGGCAAGAGCAACTACCGTCGCGATGATGGCATACACGTCACGACCATTCGTGATCACATTCTTGAAGTCGATAAATCGGGTCGCGTTGTCGATGTATGGGATCTGACAAAGATCCTCGATCCGAAACGTGATGCTCTGCTTGGCGCACTGGATGCCGGCGCAGTTTGCGTTAACGTTGATCTGGCCCACGCGGGTCAGCAGGCAAAACTGGAACCGGATACACCGTTCGGTGATGCTCTGGGTGTAGGACCAGGCCGTAACTGGGCGCACGTTAACTCCATCGCATATGACGCCAAAGATGACTCAATTATTCTCTCCTCTCGTCATCAGGGCGTAGTGAAGATTGGTCGTGATAAGCAAGTGAAATGGATCCTTGCACCATCCAAAGGCTGGGAAAAACCGCTGGCCAGCAAACTGCTGAAACCTGTGGATGCCAATGGTAAACCTATCGCCTGTAACGAAAATGGCTTATGTGAAAACTCGGATTTCGACTTCACCTACACCCAACATACCGCATGGATCTCCAGCAAAGGTACGCTCACTATCTTTGATAATGGCGACGGTCGCCATCTGGAACAGCCCGCCTTACCGACCATGAAATATTCACGCTTCGTGGAATATAAGATTGATGAGAAGAAAGGTACTGTTCAGCAAGTTTGGGAATACGGTAAAGAACGCGGTTACGATTTCTATAGCCCAATCACCTCCATCATCGAATATCAGGCCGACCGTAACACCATGTTCGGCTTCGGCGGTTCCATTCATCTGTTCGACGTCGGTCAGCCTACCGTCGGTAAGTTGAACGAAATCGACTACAAAACCAAAGAAGTGAAAGTGGAAATCGACGTGCTGTCTGATAAACCCAACCAGACTCACTATCGCGCGCTGTTAGTCCATCCAAAACAGATGTTTAAATAATTAAGAAGGGAATAAAAATGTCGAAATTAGGGATCTCATCACTGCTTAAAAGCGTGCTACTTACCGCTACCCTGGCGGTTTCATTTACTGCTTCCGCCTTCACCGAAGGCACGGATTATATGGTTCTGGAAAAACCCATTCCGAACGCCGACAAAACGCTGATCAAGGTTTTCAGCTATGCCTGCCCGTTCTGCTACAAATATGACAAAGCAGTTACCGGCCCGGTATCGGAGAAAGTGAAGGATGTCGTCGCTTTTACCCCATTCCATCTGGAAACCAAAGGTGAATACGGTAAGCAGGCAAGCGAAGTCTTTGCAGTATTGATTAATAAAGATAAAGCGGCCGGCATTTCTTTATTTGATGCTAACTCGCAGTTTAAGAAAGCCAAGTTTGCTTACTACGCGGCTTATCACGACAAAAAAGAACGCTGGTCTGACGGTAAAGATCCGGCTGCTTTTATCAAAACCGGCCTGGATGCCGCAGGTATGAGTCAGGCGGATTTTGAAGCGGCACTGAAAGAGCCGGCGGTACAGGAAACACTGGAAAAATGGAAAGCGGCCTATGACGTAGCCAAAATTCAGGGCGTTCCGGCCTATGTCGTCAATGGTAAATACTTGATCTATACCAAGAGCATTAAATCTATCGACGCTATGGCAGACCTTATCCGTGAGTTAGCAAGCAAATAACAGGGAAACAGGCTATGGGTATTAAGGGAATGTGGAAAGACCTTAGCACTTCACCGGTGAACACGCTGGTAAGATGGCAGGAACAACGCTTTTTATGGTTGTTAATGGCTGTTGCGATGGGCGCGCTGATTATCCTGGCGCACTCTTTCTTCCAGATCTATCTCTACATGGCACCCTGTGAGCAGTGTGTTTACATTCGCTACGCCATGTTTGTGATGGTTATTGGTGGATTGGTTGCGGCGATTAATCCGAAGAATATCGTCCTTAAGTTGATTGGCTGTGTGATGGCCTTTTACGGCTGCATTATGGGACTGAAGTTTTCGCTCAAACTGAACGATATCCATCATGCAGTGCATAACCCGGACCCCGATTCACTGTTTGGCGTACAGGGTTGCTCGACCGATCCCACTTTTCCCTTTAATCTGCCGCTGGCACAATGGGCTCCAAACTGGTTCAAGCCTACCGGGGATTGCGGCTATGATGCGCCAATCGTTCCTGATGGCGTCACACTGAGCAGTATGCAGCAGTGGTTTGTGGAGATGTATCAGCAATCTGAAGGTTGGTATCTGCTACCTCCGTGGCACTTTATGAACATGGCACAGGCCTGTATGTTAGCTTTTGGTCTCTGTTTGTTGCTGCTACTGGTGATGAGCGGTGCGTGGGGACTTAAACTGCTGAGAAAATAAGGTAATGCAAACCGAAGCCAACAATTTGGCTTCGGTTTTCTTCATCTATTAACCTACCTGCACCGATAGCATACTTAAACTCCCCATTTCTATGCCATCGACTGGAATGGTAATTGCCTCTTGCCCATCCCATGCGCCTAAAATATACAAAAGCGGTAGATAGTGTTCCGGTGTTGGGTTCGATAACGCCCCGCCCTCATGGTCCAGGTAGTTCACCAGAGGATGCTGTTCCACTGGCCCTTGCCACGTTAAATTCGCTTTCACATACTCATTAAACGACATCGCCCACGGATACGGTGAGCTGTCGCCATGCCATTTTACTGTGCGAAGATTATGCACCACGTTGCCGCTGGCGACTAACATTATTCCTTCATCGCGCAGCGCCGCCAGTTTACGCCCCATTTCGAAATGCCAGGCGATGGGTTTAGTACTATCGATACTCAACTGCACCATCGGAATATCAGCTTGCGGATACATCTTAATCAGCACGCCCCACGAACCGTGATCAAAACCCCAGGCTTCTTGATCCAACGTGACAGGGGCTGGCGCTAACAATTCAACCAGACGTTGCGCCAATGCTGGCGATCCTGGAGCCGGGTAATGAGTGTCGTAAAGCGCCTGCGGAAAGCCACCAAAGTCATGAATAGTGGGCGGCGCTTCCATCGCAGTAACTCCTGTTCCCCGGGTAAACCAGTGAGCCGAAACCACAACAATCGCTTTCGGGCGCGGTAACGTCATCCCCAACTTGTGCCAGCTACGGGTATATAGATTATCTTCCAGCACGTTCATCGGGCTACCGTGACCTAAAAACAATGCTGGCATACGTGTTGAAGACATGATGATATCCTTAACTAAAGGTGTCATTTTGATATCCTCACAATACGCTTGTTCGGCGGAGTAAGAACCCGGATAACAATGATGATCATCATCAGTTATTTTGAAGATCCGCCTGAAGGTGAAGATTTATAAGGAGTAGTCGATGTCAGTACCTCTCATTCTGACCATACTGGCGGGGGCAGCCACGTTTATTGGCGCGTTTCTCGGCGTTCTCGGGCAAAAACCCTCGAACCGGCTACTGGCGTTTTCGCTAGGATTTGCAGCGGGGATCATGTTGCTTATCTCATTGATGGAGATGCTACCTGCCGCATTAGCCGCTGAAGGGATGTCCCCTGTTCTGGGCTATGGGATGTTTATCTTTGGTCTGCTGGGCTATTTTGGTCTGGACCGTATGTTACCGCATGCGCATCCGCAGGATTTAATGCAAAAATCGGTGCAACCGTTACCAAAATCGATCAAGCGTACTGCCATTCTGCTCACTCTTGGCATCAGTCTGCATAACTTCCCGGAAGGTATCGCTACCTTTGTAACGGCAAGCAGCAATCTGGAACTGGGCTTTGGCATCGCGCTGGCCGTTGCATTACACAATATTCCTGAAGGTCTGGCAGTGGCGGGGCCTGTTTATGCAGCTACGGGGTCAAAACGAACAGCGATTCTGTGGGCGGGAATTTCTGGGCTGGCGGAAATACTCGGCGGCATTCTGGCGTGGTTGATCCTCGGCAGCATGATTTCACCCGTCGTTATGGCGGCAATTATGGCGGCGGTGGCTGGGATTATGGTGGCGCTCTCTGTTGACGAATTAATGCCGTTAGCGAAAGAGATAGACCCCAATAATAACCCGAGCTATGGCGTGCTATGCGGAATGTCAGTGATGGGATTCAGTTTAGTGCTGCTACAAACGGCAGGAATTGGCTAAAAACAATTTCAGATGTTGTCCTGTACATGGACAACATCTGCTGGCTCCCATAAAGCCCTATTTTAGCTTTTCGGCCGTCTCTTCTCTCGTACTGTTTAAGTATTTGTTTCGCGCTTCCAGCAGTGCGTCTCTATCCTGGCGAAAAGCCCGACAATAACGTTTCAAATGCAGGAAATAACCCACTACAACCAGCGCAATCAATACAATCCAGTACCAGGCGATAAACATCCTTTTTACCCTTAATATTTAACAATACTAAACATTTGGCGCATAAATTTCACATACCCTTTTCGGATATATTCATATGGTCGCATAATAACGGAACAAATATATGATTTTGATCATAATGAAAAAGGTTGGCTGATATCAGTGAAATTTTTTCATAGAAAAAGAGGGGATATTTACATTCCGTCAGGTGAAGACAAAATAAAACCGAAGCCTGCTACCGCTTCGGTTTCTTTGATTATCGCGCCAGTTTAAGCAACCGTTTTCAGCTAGCTTTACGCTCATGCGCCTGACGATACGCCACCAAATCTTCAATGGTGACCAGCGCCATATTGTGTTTATTGGCAAATTCAATGCATTCTGGCGCACGCGCCATAGTGCCATCATCATTAGTCAATTCACACAGCACACCTGCTGGTTTAAAGCCTGCCAGCGTCACCAGATCGATAGTCGCTTCAGTATGACCACCGCGAGTCAGTACACCACCCGCCTGTGCACGCAATGGAAATACGTGACCCGGACGATTGAGGTCAGAGGGTTTCGCATCATCGGCAATGGCGGCACGAACGGTCGTAATACGATCAGCAGCAGAAACACCGGTAGTCACACCTTCAGCAGCTTCAATGGTTACGGTAAAACCGGTGCCATAGGCACTGGTGTTATTTTCTACCATCATTGGCAGATCAAGTTGTTTACGGCGATCCTCGGTAATGCACAGGCACACAATACCGCTACCGTGGCGGATGGTCAGCGCCATCTGCTCAACGGTCATGGTTTCTGCCGGGAAGATCATATCGCCTTCGTTTTCACGGTCTTCGTCATCAAGCACCATTACACCGCGTCCTTCACGCAGCGCTGCCAGTGCATTTTCAACACGTTCGAAAGGCGTACCAAAAGAGGAAAGTAGCATCTGATTCATGGTAAAAAAACCTCACTAAAATTATGGTTACCAGAATCAGGGCAGTCTTAGGAGTGGCGGCATACAGCCAAAATAACGTGAGCGGGTCCATGCCCGACAGAATCGTTACTCTCTCCCATCCGGACTTTAACCGTCGGCCCCGGAATTACACCGGATCTGCTGTCCTTTGAGTTTGCACCCAAAGCGCTCGCGGGCTTTCAACTATGTTGATTTACCGCCGGTGGGGAATTTCGCCCCGCCCTGAGAATAAGCGAGATCACTATAACGCTAATGGCTAGCGGCAGCAACGCTGCAGGTTCACATAATTCTGGTTTATGCCTGTCTCTTATCGCACTACAATGTTACTCAATACCTATCAGTTCAGGGAAACTACAATGATTGACCCGAAAAAAATTGAGCAAATCGCTCGCCAGGTTCACGAATCGATGCCTAAAGGAATCAGGGAGTTCGGGGAAGATGTGGAGAAGAAAATCCGCCAAACCCTACAAGCGCAGTTGACGCGTCTCGATCTGGTAAGCCGTGAAGAATTCGACGTTCAGACGCAGGTCTTGTTACGGACTCGTGAGAAACTGGCATTGCTGGAACAGCGCATCAGTGAACTGGAAACACGCTGCACCCCGACAGCAGAAACTCAATCTCCACCAGCTATCCCACCAGTTGATAAGCCTGAATAAAATAAACAAAAACGGGCCAAATGGCCCGTAATATCAATGTTCTAATTCCAGTTCTCTTGGCTGTGTCATCTGCTGGCAATACCATGCATAGCGGGCGCAAAACCAGGTTCGATGTTCTTCATCCATATTACCGGTGACGGCCAGAATATCGACCGGGCGGCCTTCAGTATGCATTCTGGCAAAACTACGCGCCAGGAAATCGAAATTATTTAAAGAATTAAGACTATGATCCATAAGCACATCCTCCGGTTATCGCATACCTTTTAAGGCTATATGCTTTTTCTGATTTCAGTATTCCTTAATCAGTGTAGTGCCTTTAAACATAACGTGCGTAAATATATTGTTTCGGATCACACTTTTTATCGAAAAATAAAAAATAACATTAATGGACTTCCCCTTTTAAAACATCACTAACACATGTTATTATTAGCAAAGGCAAATGTAAGAAAGGAAACAATACTATTGTAAACAATGCGTCACTGAATGGACGATGGAGTGACAGATGATTTTATTTACCGACTATAACGCACCTTATCTTTTTGCTATTTCCTTTGTACTATTGATCGGTTTGTTGGAAATTATTGCCATTATCTGTGGCCATATGCTCTCCGGCGCTCTTGATGCACATCTTGATCATTACGATTCCATAACCACAGGTAATATTAGCCAGGCACTTCATTATCTCAATATTGGAAAACTGCCAGCCCTCGTCGTCCTCTGTCTGTTGGCAGGCTTTTTTGGCCTCATTGGCATTCTTCTTCAGCATGTCTGTGTCATGCTCTGGCAAACACCACTCCCAAACCTGTTCGTAGTTCCAGTTAGTTTACTGCTCACAATTATCATGGTGCATTATACCGGCAAGGTGATTGCGCCCTAGATCCCTCGCGACCATAGTACTGCCATTACAGAAGAAGAATATATTGGCTGCATGGCATTAATTACTGGTCATCAGGCCTCTTCCGGAAAACCCTGTGAAGGAAAACTCACTGATCAATTTGGTCAAATACACTATTTATTACTGGAACCCGAAAAAGGGATATTCTTCAATAAAGGCGATAAAGTATTAATTATTTGTCGACTTTCTACAACGCGGTATTTGGCTGAAAAAAATCCCTGGCCAAACATATTGTAATTATTTAATTAAAAGGAAATTTAATAATGGATGATATTGTCAACTTAGTTCCGTCATGGATGTTTACCGCGATTGTTGCCGTATGCATTCTATTTATTATCGGTATTATTTTCGCGCGGCTTTATCGTCGGGCATCCGCCGAGCAGGCATTTGTCCGTACCGGATTAGGCGGGCAAAAAGTAGTCATGAGCGGCGGCGCAATTGTTATGCCTATCTTCCATGAAATAATCCCCATCAATATGAATACATTGAAACTGGAAGTCAGTCGCTCGACAATTGATAGTCTGATCACGAAAGACCGTATGCGCGTCGATGTGGTTGTCGCTTTCTTTGTGCGCGTAAAACCTTCAGTTGAAGGAATTGCCACCGCAGCTCAGACGCTGGGGCAACGCACTCTGTCGCCTGAAGATTTACGTATGCTGGTCGAAGATAAATTCGTCGATGCCCTACGTGCGACAGCGGCACAAATGACGATGCATGAGTTGCAAGATACGCGCGAAAACTTCGTTCAGGGAGTGCAAAATACCGTTGCAGAAGACTTATCGAAAAACGGCCTGGAACTGGAAAGCGTGTCACTCACCAACTTTAACCAGACCTCCAAAGAACATTTCAACCCGAATAATGCCTTTGACGCTGAGGGTTTGACCAAGCTGACCCAGGAAACAGAACGTCGCCGCCGCGAACGTAACGAGGTTGAACAAGATGTAGAAGTTGCGGTTCGTGAAAAAAACCGTGATGCGCTGTCGCGGAAGCTGGAAATTGAACAGCAAGAAGCGTTTATGACCCTTGAGCAGGAGCAGCAGGTGAAAACCCGCACTGCCGAGCAGAACGCAAAAATTGCTGCTTTTGAAGCTGAACGTCGGCGTGAAGCAGAGCAAACGCGTATTCTTGCTGAACGTCAGATTCAGGAAACCGAAATCGACCGCGAGCAGGCCGTCCGCTCCAGAAAAGTTGAGGCTGAACGTGAGGTTCGCATTAAAGAAATCGAACAGCAACAAGTCACCGAAATCGCCAACCAAACGAAATCGATCGCCATTGCGGCCAAATCGGAACAACAATCGCAGGCAGAAGCCCGTGCCAACCTGGCTTTAGCAGAAGCAGTAAGCGCCCAGCAAAACGTAGAAACGACACGTCAGACCGCCGAAGCTGACCGTGCCAAGCAGGTAGCGCTGATTGCAGCAGCACAGGATGCGGAAACCAAAGCAGTTGAACTGACCGTGCGGGCGAAAGCAGAGAAAGAAGCTGCAGAAATGCAGGCGGCAGCCATTGTTGAGTTAGCCGAAGCTACGCGTAAAAAAGGCCTGGCAGAAGCAGAAGCGCAACGAGCGTTGAACGACGCCATCAACGTACTTTCTGACGAACAAACCAGCCTTAAATTCAAGCTGGCACTATTGCAGTCTCTGCCTGCTGTAATCGAGAAATCCGTTGAGCCGATGAAGTCTATTGACGGTATCAAGATTATTCAGGTCGATGGCTTGAATCGTGGCGGCGCTGCGGGTGATGCGACATCAGGCAGCGTTGGCGGAGGAAACCTGGCGGAGCAGGCATTATCAGCCGCTCTTTCTTACCGTACACAGGCACCGCTTATTGACTCTCTACTTAATGAAATCGGTGTTTCAGGCGGTTCGCTGGCGGCACTGACTTCACCATTGGCTTCATCGATTCCCGTCGCAGATAAAGTAGAATAAATCTTCTTATATTCACATCCCTGGCTCAAAAAGCCGGGGATTTTTTATATCTACGTTCCAGCAAAAAGTGCAAATGATCAGGCTGTTGCAACGTTTTGCGTGACCGCTCGGGGAAGACCAAACTGCATCAGAGAAAGCATTGTGCGGGGTCTGTCACTCATCAACACTCGGAGAGTCAGTAAGGGGTTGAAACGGAAAAGCCCCTCCCGAGGAAGGGGCCTTATAGAAGGAAAGGGTTATGATGAAGTTCGTCATCATACTGGTTGTGTTGTTACTGTTAAGTTTCCCGACTTACTAACAACTCATCAGAGGGAGAGAAATCCTCCCTTACCCTTGTTCCTTTACCTTAGGTTGAAAAAACAACAGCGCCAATAGCTCTACCTGGCACGAAGCGAGATCTGCGAACCGCTTTCCAGTTAGCCTTTTTTATCCTGTTGGATCTTCTTGATGATGTTGGTTGTCGAGCAACCATCTTCGAAGTTGAGCACCAGCACTTCACCGCCGTTGGCCCAGACTTCTTTACTCCCGGCGATCTCTTCCGGTTTATAGTCGCCACCTTTCACCAGCAGATCCGGCAGGATCCCGGCGATCAGGCGCTGCGGCGTATCTTCTTCAAATGATACCACCCAGTCGACCGCTTCCAGTGCGCCCAGTACAATCATGCGCTGTTCGAGCGGATTAACCGGACGAGAATCCCCTTTCAGCCGTTTAGTGGAGGCATCGCTGTTCACGGCGACAATCAAGCGATCGCCCAGTTTACGGGCATTTGCCAGATAGGAGACGTGCCCGGCATGCAAAATATCGAAGACGCCGTTGGTCATCACCACTTTTTCACCGCGTTTACGCGCCGCGGCTACAGCCAGCTTCAGTTCTTCTTCAGTCATCACGCCAAAGCCGGTGTCCGCACGTCCACGTACTGCGTTTTCCAGCTCGATCGGTGAAACCGTGGACGTCCCCAATTTACCGACAACAACGCCTGCTGCCGCATTCGCAAAGAAGCAAGCTTCTTCCAGTGAATTACCCGCAGCCAGCGTTGCTGCCAGCACGCCAATCACCGTATCGCCTGCGCCAGTTACGTCATAAACTTCCTGCGCCTGAGTTGGCATATGCAGCGGCGCTTTCCCCGGTTGCAGCAGTGTCATCCCTTGTTCGGAACGGGTTACCAGCAGCGCAGAGAGTTCATAATCGGCAATCAGTTTCATGCCGCGTTCAACAATCTCTTCTTCGGTCTTACATTTACCAACAACAGCTTCAAACTCAGAGAGATTCGGCGTCAGCAGCGTAGCGCCACGGTAACGTTCAAAATCAGTACCTTTTGGATCAATCAGCACCGGAACGCCCGCTTTACGCGCTAGTTGGATCATATGCTGTACGCTTGCCAGCGCGCCTTTGGCGTAGTCAGAAAGCACCAGCGCGCCAATCGAACCCAGCGCCTGATTAATCCGCTCATGTAGTGGCTGCGGATCGACGCCTTCGAAACCTTCTTCAAAGTCCAGGCGGATAAGCTGTTGGTTACGGGAAAGCACCCGCAGTTTGGTAATGGTTGGATGCGTCGGCACAGAAACGAAGTCGCATTTTACGTTCACGTCCGCCAGTGATTTACTGAGCGCGCGCGCCGCATCATCAATACCTGTCAGCCCAACCAGACGCGCGTTAGCACCGAGAGAAGCGATGTTCATCGCCACGTTGGCTGCGCCGCCCGGACGTTCTTCAATGGTATTGACCTTAACCACAGGCACCGGCGCTTCCGGCGAAATACGACTGGTGGGGCCGTACCAGTAACGATCCAGCATCACATCACCAACCACCATCACTCCAGCACGTTCAAACTCTGGCAGCGTTACTTTCATTCCTGTCTCCTGAGAGATTCAAAATTTGCGCGCGATAATATCACACTTCATTCCTCCACCAGCCACTTCTGCCAGCTTGCCCGCACCAGTTCACGCTCTGCGGTGAAGCACTCATCCGGCACATGGCCCGGCAACTCCTGTAACGCCAGGTGGTGAAGTTCATCGCGAAGCGTAGTGTAAGCACGGGTTAGCGCCATCGCTTCCCGCTCTTCCATAATGTCGTTTTGCGCCAGCAGTTCCAGAATGCGCACGTTGTCTGACCAGCGCGTTAACTTTGGTTTTTCATGAGCGTAGCGCAACACCAGATATTGGGTAATAAATTCGATATCGGTAATTCCGCCCTCATCGGCTTTGATATCAAAGCGATCGCGATGTTTATTGCCGAGATGAGCGCGCATTTTCTCGCGCATTTCCCGCACTTCCGTTTGTAGGTTTTTACCTTCACGCGGCAGTGTCATAATTTCCCGACGCACCGCGTCGAATTGCGCTGTCAGTTGTGGATCGCCATACACCACACGCGCACGCACCAACGCCTGATGCTCCCACGTCCAGGCCTCATTTTTCTGATAATCGGCAAACGCTTCTGTGGAGGTAACCAGCATTCCCGCCGCTCCGGACGGGCGCAGCCGCGCATCCACTTCATACAAAATGCCGGAAGAAGTACGTGTGCTGAACAGGTGCATAATGCGTTGCGCCAGACGCAGATAAAACTGCCGTCCGTCGATTTCCCGATCGCCGTCGGTCATTACATCCATCGGGCAATCGTGCAGGAAGATCAGATCAAGATCAGAACTGTAGCCTAACTCCCAGCCCCCCAGCTTACCGTAGCCGACCACCGCAAAACCGCGGCCTTCGCGTTCACTCAGGTGATTCGGTTTACCATAGCGGGCAACCATTTGTCCCCATGCTTGCTGTACCACAGCATCGATCATCGCCTCCGCCAGCCAGGTTAAGTGATCGCTCACTTTCATCACTGGCAGCGTTCCGGCAATATCCGCGGCAGCAATACGTAACAACTGTGCCTGTTTAAATTGACGCAACGCCTCAAGCTGTTGTTCTTCATCATCTTCTGGCACGCGCAGCAAATACTGGCGCAGTTCATCACGGTAGGCATCAGTCGCCGTCGGCTGGTAGAGCGTGTTCGGATCGAGCAGTTCATCCAGCAATAATGGATAACGCGCCAGTTGGCTGGCAATCATCGGAGATGCAGCGCACAGCGAAATCAAATGTTTAAGCGCCGCCGGAAATTCACTGAGCAACTCAAGATAAGTGGTACGAGTGACAATCCCCACCAACAAGGCGGTAATACGCGACAGCGTGACGGCGGCATCTTCACGCCCACAAACGTCACTCAGCAGATGCGGCATCAGATGGTCGAGTACCTGACGTCCGCGCGGCCCGATGGTACGTTTGTCTAACTCTTTACGGAAATCGGCAATCAGCGCCAGCACTTGTTTGCGATCATCCTCGCTAAGATGCGCCAGCACCGGCGTGGTGTCATCTTCCTGCAACGCATCCTGCCACAACTCACGCCACTGCTCCGATAGCGACTCTTCCTGAGTTTCGCTTTCGTCATCGCCAATCAGTTCGTTAAATACCCGGCGCACATTGGTCATATGTCCGATCAGCGCTCCGGTCAGTTGCAACCAGTCAGCGAAATCCATCGCCCACGCCAGCCGCGCACGGTTAAGCTCATCGGCTGGGAGCGTCTGGGTTTGTTCATCATTAATGCTTTGCAGCAAGTTTTCCAGACGACGCAGAAACAGATATGCCACTCGCAATTGTTCGGCATCGTTTTCAGAAAGCAGATGCAGCGTGGCAATGGCGCTGAGTGTTGGCAGTAAAGAGCGTGATTGCAGCGACGGTTCGCGCCCACCGCGAATGAGCTGAAACACCTGGACGATAAATTCAATTTCACGAATGCCACCGGCACCAAGTTTGATGTTGTCAGTAAGGCCACGACGGCGGACTTCACGGGCAATCATCCCTTTCATGTTGCGTAGCGACTGGATCACGCTGAAATCGATGTAACGGCGGAAAACAAACGGACGCAGCATCGAACGCAATTCGTTAGCATAAACGCCATCGCTATCGCCCATAATCCGCGCCTTGACCATCGCGTAACGCTCCCAGTCACGCCCCTGTTCCTGGTAATAATCTTCCAGCGCCGCGAAACTCAGCACCAGCGGGCCACTTTCACCAAACGGGCGCAGCCGCATATCCACGCGATAGACAAAGCCATCTTGCGTCGGTTGATCCAGCACTTTAATCAGCCGCTGGCCCATGCGGGTAAAGAACTGAGCATTATCCAGTTCGCGGCGTCCTCCCTGCGTGCAACCATGTTCCGGCCAGGCAAAAATCAGATCGATATCCGAGGAGAAATTCAGTTCTCCACCACCCAGCTTACCCATGCCTAAAATCAGCAGCGGTTGCGCTTCGCCCTGCGCATTACACGGCGTTCCCCATTCGCGGCAGCAGGCGTCATACAGCCAGTCACGCGCCGCGACAATCAGCGTCTCCGCCAAATGGCTGAGTTGCTGCAAAATGTTCTCTTCCGCAACCAGCGCCAGTGTTTGCGCCCAGGCAATACGCACCATAATGCGCCGACGGAACAGCCGCAGTTCGCGCATTAAGCTGGCTTCATCGTTTACATCACTGAGCGCCTTCTGTAACCATGCAGCGTAATGCTGCCATTCGTCGGCCTGCGGTGGTTCGCTTTCCAGTTCCACCAACCACTCTGGATGCGCAATCACACTGTCCTGCACAAAATCACTGAAGGTAAGTACTGACTTCGCCTGTGAGCTAAGTGATTCCTCGGCTAAAGGCGCTGGCAGCCGCTCAACAACGGTCTGCCAGTACTGCTGTAACGGTGAAGAGAGCGGCTTCATACGCGATTTTATCCTTGCCTGATTAACGTTTTCCGCTGTGCAACCAGAACGGTTCCTGATTGTTTGCCTCATTACGGAAATGTTCAATTTCAATGCGTTGCCCGGTCGCAATAGCGTGACGCAGCCCCTGCCAGTTCTCCAGCCAGGCTTGCGCGACGAGAGGATCGTAATAACCTGCCAGCAGCAATACGGAGTCAATATCACGCGTAAGACGTGGCAACTGATCACGATAGCGATCGCCCAACGGCTGGCAAAAAACGCTTTTCAGCTCAGCGGCGTGGCGGGAGAGATGGATATCAGCAAAGCGTTTAAAGGAATCACTCATTTTGCTCTGCGCTTTGCTATCTAAAAACGGCTGCCAGGCTTTGCTTACCAGCCATTCGGTCAACGCCAGTTTCGCCATTGCCGTTTCGGTAGAGTAGACAGCCGTTACGGCAGAAACCGCAGAAACAATTGTCGCTTCACATTGGGTCAGCAGATCACGTAAGTGAGTGCTCGCTTTACGTGGGACAATGCCACCGAACAGCATCAGCGTATGACGAACCAGGCCGATGGCTGCCAACACTTGCTCTTTCGCCGCATCGTTGCCGCGTACCCACAGCTCCTCATGATACTGCCATTGCGCTAATGCCAGCTCCAGCGCCGCTTCCAGCCCCTGCTCGACATCCGCTTTTGCCGCAACATGCAGAATAGAGGTGGGTTTAATTTCACGCGCAGGATTGCCCTGTGCCAGGTGATAACCACGTGCGGCTTTGCTCAGGCTGCCCTGACGCAATCCGGTTTGCGATACCAGTTGGCTCGCCAGTTTCAGCACCGCGCGCGTTTCACCGCTAAGTAATTCCAGCTCCAGTTCGCAGATGGGTTCAGCAAATTCACCGGCTTTCACTTCCCCCAAATCGAGGGCAATCTCAATCTGGCTGCCATCAACATCTACCAACCATTTTTCGCGATAAAAATCAGTGCTGAACAGCGGCTGTACGCGGGAAGCAAGATCGGCAGGTAATTCATTGTTTGGCCAGACTTCTACTGGAAACTGTGCCAGATCGAGGTTCGCCTCACTCAACGCAACGTTATATTCCGGTCGCTGGTGTAACCCGCCCGTTACCCGCCCGGCAACTTTCATGGTCATCTCATAGCGACCATTTTCGCCACGAATACGCAGGCCCATATCGTGCCCACGCAGCCAGTTATCCGGCGTTTCGTAGTAGACGTTGAGCAACTGCACGGGGTCATGATGCTCACCGCCCAGCGTATTGAGATGGTCACGCAACGCCTCAACGGCACTGTGATTAACAATAAACTTTAATTCGATTTCCTGAGCCATGGCCTTTACTTATCGGTTATGTCACATAAGTGACGATGAACGGCGAACTAAATGCGATCTTTTTTGTCAGTAGATAGTATTTTGCGCCAAATTGCCATGCAACGAGCATTTTGACGGGCGTAAAAGTTTGAAACAGTGGCAAGAGCTGACACAGAGGATTCCGATTGATGCCGAATGCTTTGCGTAGCGACACTGATGCCACTACTATCGTTCCACTTTCCATGACAATAACGACAGCCTGATGCCAAAATTACGCCTGATCGCACTAACTTTACTCGCGCTTAGCGCCACTGCCGTCTCTCACGCGGAAGAAAAGCGCTATGTTTCTGACGAACTGAATACCTGGGTCCGCAGTGGCCCGGGAGATAATTATCGCCTCGTGGGCACGGTTAACGCCGGTGAGGAAGTGACATTATTACAAACTGACGCCAACACCAGTTACGCCCAGGTGAAAGACAGCTCTGGTCGTACCGCCTGGATCCCGTTGAAACAACTTAGCACAGAGCCAAGTCTACGCTCCCGTGTGCCAGATCTGGAAAATCAGGTCAAAACCCTGACCAATAAGCTCACCAATATCGATAACACCTGGAATCAGCGCACGGCAGAAATGCAGCAGAAAGTGGCGCAGAGCGACAGCGTGATCAACGGGTTAAAAGAAGAAAATCAGAAGCTGAAAAACGAACTGATTGTCGCCCAGAAAAAAGTTGATGCCGCCAGCGTACAACTGGATGACAAACAGCGCACCATCATCATGCAGTGGTTTATGTATGGTGGCGGCGTGCTGGGGCTTGGCTTGCTGCTCGGTCTGGTATTGCCGCACCTGATCCCAACGCGCAAACGTAAAGATCGCTGGATGAACTAAATCGCCTTCTTCGTCACACTATCTTATTATTAGGAATTGTGTATTTGACGAAGGGAAAATGGCGTGAAGATTTATCTGGTCGGTGGTGCGGTTCGGGATGCGTTATTAGGGCTACCGGTCAAAGACAGAGATTGGGTGGTTGTCGGCAGCACGCCACAACAGATGCTTGACGCGGGCTACCAGCAGGTAGGCCGCGATTTTCCTGTTTTTCTGCATCCGCAAACGCATGAAGAGTATGCGCTGGCGCGTACCGAGCGGAAATCCGGTTCGGGATACACAGGTTTTACCTGTTATGCCGCGCCTGATGTCACGCTGGAAGATGATCTTCAGCGTCGCGATCTGACTATCAATGCGCTGGCCCAGGATGATGACGGCGATATTATCGATCCGTACAACGGTCTGGGCGATCTGCAAAGCCGTCTTCTGCGCCATGTTTCCCCCGCTTTTGGCGAGGATCCGCTACGCGTGCTACGCGTAGCGCGTTTTGCCGCACGTTATGCTCATCTCGGTTTTCGTATTGCCGATGAAACAATGACGTTGATGCGCGAGATGACCCACGCGGGTGAACTGGAACACCTGACGCCCGAACGCGTGTGGAAAGAAACTGAAAGCGCCCTCACAACCCGCAATCCACAGGTGTTCTTTCAGGTACTACGCGATTGCGGCGCATTACGCGTTTTATTCCCGGAGATCGACGCGTTGTTTGGTGTCCCCGCTCCGGCGAAATGGCACCCGGAAATCGATACTGGTATTCACACCTTAATGACACTCTCAATGGCGGCGATGCTAAGTCCGCAGGTCGATGTCCGTTTCGCAACGTTATGCCACGATCTCGGTAAAGGGCTAACGCCGCCGGAGCTGTGGCCACGTCATCATGGTCATGGTCCGGCAGGCGTGAAATTAGTAGAACAATTGTGCCAGCGCCTGCGCGTCCCTAATGAAATCCGCGATTTAGCCAAACTGGTCGCGGAGTTTCACGATCTCATCCACACCTTCCCAATGCTGAATCCGAAAACCATCGTCAAATTGTTTGATTCCATCGATGCCTGGCGTAAACCGCAGCGTGTCGAGCAACTGGCGCTGACCAGCGAGGCAGACGTGCGCGGTCGAACCGGTTTTGAAGCGGCAGATTACCCACAAGGACGCTGGTTACGTGAAGCGTGGGAAGTAGCGCAGTCAGTACCAACAAAGGCGGTTGTTGACGCGGGATTTAAAGGCGTGGAGATCCGCGAGGAGCTGACACGACGCCGAATTGCGGCGGTGGCTACCTGGAAGGAACAACGTTGCCCAAAGCCTGAATAAGTTTTGGGCATTTTGCCGGATGCGGCATAAACGCCTTATCCGGCTACATGTCAACGACGGTTGTAGGCCTGATAAGACGCGCAAGCGTCGCATCAGGCGTTGATTGCCGGATGCGGCGTGAACGACTTATCCGGCCTACGCAATCGTGGACAATTCCAGGCATCCGACACTGTTCTTCACATCAAAAGAACACAACGTACACCGCAGCCGCCACAATAAAGCGATAAATGGCGAACGGGATAAACGAAATCCGCTTAATTAATTGCAGGAAGGTTTTAATCGCAATCAGCGCCACCACAAAGGCGGTGAAAAACCCAACGGCAAACATCGGGATATCACCGGTTGTCAGGAACCCCCAACTTTTGTAGAGATCGAGCGCCGTTGCGCCCATCATCATCGGCACCGCCAGCAGGAACGAGAACTCAGAAGCGGCGTAACGACTCACGCCCATCAGCATCCCACCAGAAATAGTCGCTCCGGAGCGGGAGAAACCCGGCCACAGCGCCAGACACTGGAAACAGCCAATCATAAACGCCTGACGATATGTCATATCATCCAGACCCGGCGCGCGCGGCTCTTTCGGCTTCAGGCATTCCGCGGCAATCAACAATAGACCGCCAACGACCAGCGCGTACATGACATTTATCGGGTTAAACAATGACTTAATCGTATCGTGGAATAACAGCCCCAGGACAACTGCCGGGATCATCCCCAGTAAAATGTGGATCAGCGTTAACCGGCCTTTGCTTTCTCCTTCGCGCTGCAATGGACGGCCAAAATGAATGCCAATCAGGCCAAACAAACGCCGCCAGAACATGACAACCACAGCCAGAATCGATCCTAACTGGATAACGACTTCAAAGGTTTTCGCCGTATCGCCCTCAAATCCCAACAAATGACCGACAATAATCATGTGGCCCGTGCTGGATACCGGCAGAAATTCTGTCAATCCTTCGACCACACCCAATATTGCCGCTATCAGCAGCGAGTGCATATCGCTCATCAATAAACCCCTAAATTATAAAAATATACCGCTTGTCCAAACTACTGCAGTATGACCCGCTTATAACCATTTGGTTTAACAGCTATAAAATTAATTATTCTCTTTCAGATTATTGCCACGCTCAATGATTACGCCAACATTAACAGCGCGCGCCACTGCACCTGGCTTGCTGAGTTTGATGCGCACCCACGGAGAGTTAAAGCGAGTCAGTAGCAATTCCGCCACCTCTTCCGCCACGCGTTCCACTAACGCAAAACGCGCCCCCTCGACGTGGCTAACCACCGTTTCTGCGATGTCAGCGTAGCTGAGGCAGTCCGCCACATCATCGCTTTTCGCCGCTTTACGGTTATCCCACGCCATTTCGATATCGAACACCAGCTTCTGCTCGATGGTCTGTTCCCAGTCGTAAACACCAATAGTGGTGATTACCGAAAGTTGCTCTATAAATACAATATCCATCACGACCTGCTCGCTTTTTGGCTAACCCGGATACCACTTCCGGCGAAATGTGCGTATTATCCACGGATTCATCGTTAAACACGAATTTTCAAAACGGAACAGCTTATGAGTGCAATCGCGCCTGGAATGATCCTCATCGCGTACCTCTGCGGCTCCATTTCCAGTGCCATTCTGGTTTGCCGCTTGTGTGGTCTGCCCGATCCGCGAACCAGCGGCTCCGGTAATCCTGGCGCAACCAATGTATTACGTATCGGTGGCAAGGGAGCAGCCGTAGCAGTACTGATTTTCGACGTTCTGAAAGGAATGTTGCCCGTTTGGGGCGCGTATGTATTAGGTGTCAGCCCCTTCTGGTTAGGCTTAATTGCCATAGCTGCCTGTCTTGGACATATCTGGCCGGTTTTCTTCGGTTTTAAAGGGGGGAAAGGCGTTGCCACCGCTTTTGGTGCAATAGCCCCGATTGGCTGGGATTTAACGGGCGTGATGGCGGGAACCTGGCTGCTTACCGTGCTATTGAGTGGATATTCGTCGCTGGGGGCGATTGTCAGCGCGCTGATTGCTCCGTTTTATGTCTGGTGGTTTAAGCCACAATTCACCTTCCCGGTTTCGATGCTCTCTTGCCTGATCCTGCTGCGTCATCATGACAACATCCAGCGTCTGTGGCGTCACCAGGAGACAAAAATCTGGACGAAATTCAAAAGAAAGCGCGAAAAAGATCCTGAGTGATTTTTCAGCCCGTGCTTATCCTTTTCACAGGCTGAATCATAGCCTTACGCAGCCGGTAACTCTGCCAGTGGCCAGCGCGGACGCACACTCACGCCGAGATCCGCCGTCGCGCCTGCTTTAAACCGCACCATTCCGGCATAGGCGATCATCGCGCCGTTATCGGTACAAAACTCCGGACGCGCGTAGAATACCTCGCCACGACGCTTTTTCATCATTTCCGCCAGTTTCGCCCGCAGCGTGCGGTTAGCACTCACGCCGCCTGCCATGACCAGTCGCTTAAAGCCCGTCTGATCCAGCGCTCGCTTACACTTAATCATCAACGTATCGACCACCGCATCTTCAAAGGCGCGAGCGATATCAGCACGCGTCTGGTCGTCGGTGCCGTTGTCACGAATGGTATTTGCCGCGAAGGTTTTCAGGCCAGAGAAGCTGAAATCCAGCCCCGGACGGTCGGTCATCGGACGCGGGAAGACAAAGCGCCCGGCAGTACCCTGGGCGGCCATTTTCGACAGTAACGGCCCGCCTGGATAATCCAGCCCCAGCAGCTTCGCGGTCTTATCAAACGCTTCCCCGGCAGCGTCATCAATGGACTCACCGAGCAACTCGTACTGACCAATACCAGTGACGCTGATTAACTGCGTATGACCGCCGGAAACCAGCAGCGCGACAAACGGAAATTCCGGTGGGTTATCTTCCAGCATCGGCGCTAACAGATGCCCTTCCATATGGTGTACCGGGATCGCCGGAACGCCCCAGGCAAACGCCAGCGAACGCCCGACCGTTGCGCCAACCAACAGCGCGCCGACTAATCCAGGGCCTGCGGTATAGGCCACTGCATCAATATCTTTTGCTGTCAGCCCGGACTCTTTCAGCGCCGCCTGGATCAACGGTACGGTTTTACGCACGTGATCGCGGGAGGCCAGTTCAGGCACTACGCCGCCGTAGTCAGCGTGTAATTTCACCTGACTATACAATTGGTTGGCTAACAAACCTTTTTCATCGTCGTAAATGGCGATGCCGGTTTCATCGCAAGAAGTTTCAATACCCAGTACACGCATGACTTGTTTTACCTCGCTTTATTACCGCGCAGTGTAGGACCAATGCGGGTTGATGTAAAACTTTGTTCGCCCCTGGAGAAAGCCTCGTGTATACTCCTCACCCTTATAAAAGTCCCTTTCAAAAAAGGCCGCGGTGCTTTACAAAGCAGCAGCAATTGCAGTAAAATTCCGCACCATTTTGAAATAAGCTGGCGTTGATGCCAGCGGCAAACCGAATTAATCAAAGGTGAGAGGCACATGCCGGTAATTAAAGTACGTGAAAACGAGCCGTTCGACGTAGCTCTGCGTCGCTTCAAGCGTTCCTGCGAAAAAGCAGGTGTTCTGGCGGAAGTTCGTCGTCGTGAATTCTATGAAAAACCGACTACCGAACGTAAGCGCGCTAAAGCTTCTGCAGTGAAACGTCACGCGAAGAAACTGGCTCGCGAAAACGCACGCCGTACTCGTCTGTACTAATTCCCCGAGAGCGTTGCTCTCCGATCAGACCGAGTTGTAGTTGTAAGGCCGTGCTTCCGAAAGGAATGCGCGGCTTATTTTCGTTTATGAATTGCTAAAAATCGGGGCCTATGGCTGGACGAATCCCACGCGTATTCATTAATGATCTGCTGGCGCGCACTGACATCGTCGATCTGATCGATGCTCGTGTGAAGCTAAAAAAGCAGGGCAAGAATTTTCACGCGTGTTGTCCATTCCACAACGAAAAAACCCCGTCCTTCACCGTCAACGGTGAGAAACAATTTTACCACTGCTTTGGATGTGGCGCGCACGGCAACGCGATCGACTTTCTGATGAACTACGACAAACTCGAGTTCGTCGAAACGGTCGAAGAGTTGGCGGCAATGCACAATCTTGAAGTGCCATTTGAAGCAGGCAGCGGCCCCAGCCAGATAGAGCGCCATCAACGGCAAACTCTTTATCAGTTGATGGACGGTCTGAATACGTTTTACCAACAATCTTTACAGCAACCTGTTGCTACATCTGCGCGCCAGTATCTGGAAAAACGCGGATTAAGCCATGAGGTAATCGCCCGTTTTGCGATTGGTTTTGCGCCCCCCGGCTGGGACAACGTCCTGAAACGGTTTGGCGACAATCCAGAAAATCGCCAGTCATTGATTGATGCAGGCATGTTGGTAACCAACGATCAGGGTCGCAGTTACGATCGTTTCCGCGAGCGGGTGATGTTCCCCATTCGCGATAAACGCGGTCGGGTGATTGGTTTTGGTGGGCGCGTGCTGGGCAACGATACCCCAAAATACCTGAACTCGCCGGAAACTGATATTTTCCATAAAGGCCGCCAGCTTTACGGTCTTTATGAAGCGCAGCAGGATAACGCTGAACCCCAGCGTCTGTTGGTGGTCGAAGGCTATATGGACGTGGTTGCTCTGGCGCAATACGGTATTAATTACGCCGTTGCATCGTTGGGTACATCGACCACTGCCGATCACATTCAGTTGTTGTTCCGCGCGACCAACAATGTCATTTGCTGTTATGACGGCGACCGCGCAGGTCGTGATGCCGCGTGGCGAGCGTTAGAAACGGCGCTGCCCTATATGACAGATGGTCGTCAGCTACGCTTTATGTTTTTACCGGATGGCGAAGACCCTGACACGCTGGTACGCAAAGAAGGTAAAGAGGCGTTTGAAGCGCGTATGGAGCAGGCCATGCCGCTCTCTGCGTTTCTGTTTAACAGCCTGATGCCGCAAGTTGATCTGAGCACACCTGACGGGCGTGCGCGTTTAAGTACGTTGGCGCTGCCGCTGATTTCTCAGGTGCCCGGAGAAACATTGCGCATCTATCTTCGTCAGGAATTAGGCAACAAGTTAGGCATACTTGATGACAGCCAGCTTGAACGATTAATGTCGAAAGCAGCGGAGAACGGTGTTTCTCGTCCTGTTCCGCAGCTAAAACGCACGACCATGCGTATACTTATAGGGTTGCTGGTGCAAAATCCAGAATTAGCGACGTTAGTCCCGCCGCTGGAAAATCTGGATCAAAATAAGCTCCCCGGACTTGGCTTATTCAGAGAACTGGTCAACACTTGTCTCTCTCAGCCAGGTCTGACCACCGGGCAACTTTTAGAGCACTATCGTGGCACAAATAATGCTGCCACCCTTGAAAAACTGTCGATGTGGGACGATATAGCAGATAAGAATATTGCTGAGCAAACCTTCACCGACTCACTCAACCATATGTTTGATTCGTTGCTTGAACTGCGCCAGGAAGAGTTAATCGCTCGTGAGCGCACGCATGGTTTAAGTAATGAAGAACGCCTGGAACTCTGGACATTAAACCAGGAGCTGGCGAAAAAGTGATTTAACGGCTTAAGTGCCGAATAGCGATCGGGAAGCCCCCGACAGCCGCACTGAGAGGCAGCGGCAATGATATAAGTACGCCCTCGTAATTATCGTTGGCGGTAAACAACCGTTGGATTTCAGCATTAATATCTGAATGATATCCGGTCAATCGCCCAACACCAACCTCATGAAATAAGTGTGGATACCGTCTTATGGAGCAAAACCCGCAGTCACAGCTAAAACTTCTTGTCACCCGTGGTAAGGAGCAAGGCTATCTGACCTATGCCGAGGTCAATGACCATCTGCCGGAAGATATCGTCGATTCCGATCAGATCGAAGACATCATCCAAATGATCAATGACATGGGCATTCAGGTGATGGAAGAAGCGCCGGATGCCGATGATCTGATGCTGGCTGAAAACACAGCAGACGAAGATGCTGCCGAAGCCGCCGCACAGGTGCTTTCCAGCGTGGAATCTGAAATCGGGCGCACGACTGACCCGGTACGCATGTACATGCGTGAAATGGGCACCGTTGAACTGTTGACCCGCGAAGGCGAAATTGACATCGCTAAACGCATCGAAGACGGGATCAACCAGGTTCAATGCTCCGTTGCTGAATATCCAGAAGCGATTACCTATCTGCTGGAACAGTACGATCGCGTTGAAGCGGAAGAAGCACGTCTGTCCGATCTGATCACCGGCTTTGTCGATCCGAACGCAGAAGAAGAACTGGCACCAACCGCCACTCACGTCGGTTCAGAGCTTTCTCAGGAAGATCTGGACGATGACGAAGATGAAGACGAAGAAGATGCCGACGACGACAGCGCCGACGATGACAACAGCATCGACCCGGAACTGGCTCGCGAAAAATTTGCTGAACTGCGTGCCCAGTATGTTGTAACGCGCGACACCATCAAAGCGAAAGGCCGCAGTCACGCAGCCGCTCAGGAAGAGATCCTGAAACTGTCTGAAGTGTTCAAACAGTTCCGCCTGGTGCCGAAGCAGTTTGACTACCTGGTCAACAGCATGCGCGTCATGATGGATCGCGTTCGTACACAAGAACGTCTGATCATGAAGCTCTGCGTTGAGCAGTGCAAAATGCCGAAGAAAAACTTCATCACCCTGTTTACCGGCAACGAAACCAGCGATACCTGGTTCAATGCAGCGATTGCGATGAACAAACCGTGGTCGGAAAAACTGCACGATGTCTCTGAAGAAGTGCATCGCGCCCTGCAGAAACTGCAGCAAATTGAAGAAGAAACCGGCCTGACCATTGAGCAGGTTAAAGACATCAACCGCCGTATGTCCATCGGTGAAGCGAAAGCCCGCCGTGCGAAGAAAGAGATGGTTGAAGCGAACTTACGTCTGGTTATTTCTATCGCCAAGAAATATACCAACCGTGGCTTGCAGTTCCTCGATCTGATTCAGGAAGGCAACATCGGTCTGATGAAAGCGGTTGATAAGTTCGAATACCGTCGTGGTTATAAGTTCTCCACCTACGCAACCTGGTGGATCCGTCAGGCGATCACCCGCTCTATCGCGGATCAGGCGCGCACCATTCGTATTCCGGTGCATATGATTGAGACTATCAACAAGCTCAACCGTATTTCTCGCCAGATGCTGCAAGAGATGGGCCGCGAGCCGACGCCGGAAGAACTGGCTGAACGTATGTTGATGCCGGAAGATAAGATCCGTAAAGTGCTGAAGATCGCCAAAGAGCCAATCTCCATGGAAACGCCGATCGGTGATGATGAAGATTCGCATCTGGGGGATTTCATCGAGGATACCACCCTCGAACTACCGCTGGATTCTGCGACCACCGAAAGCCTGCGTGCGGCAACGCACGACGTGCTGGCTGGCCTGACCGCGCGTGAAGCGAAAGTTCTGCGTATGCGTTTCGGTATCGACATGAACACCGACCACACGCTGGAAGAAGTGGGTAAACAGTTCGACGTTACCCGTGAACGTATCCGTCAGATCGAAGCGAAGGCGCTGCGCAAACTGCGTCACCCGAGCCGTTCTGAAGTGCTGCGTAGCTTCCTGGACGATTAATCTGTAGGCCGGATAACACGTTCACGTCATATCCGGCACTCGTCTTGCTACTCTAACGCCACCTTTCTGGTGTAATGCCGATCAGTTAAGGATCAGTTGACCGATCCAGTGGCTGTGTAAGAATCCGGAAACGCTCACTCGTTTCCGGATTTTTTTATGCACATTGGACAGGCCCTTGATCTGGTATCCCGTTACGATTCTCTGCGTAACCCACTGACTTCTCTGGGGGATTACCTCGACCCCGAACTCATCTCTCGTTGCCTTGCCGAATCAGGTACTGTAACGCCACGCAAGCGCCGTCTTCCCCTCGAAATGATGGTCTGGTGTATTGTTGGCATGGCGCTTGAGCGTAAAGAACCTCTTCACCAGATTGTGAATCGCCTGGACATCATACTACCGGGCAATCGCCCCTTCGTTGCCCCCAGTGCCGTTATTCAGGCCCGCCAGCGCCTGGGAAGTGAGGCTGTCCGCCGCGTGTTCACGAAAACAGCGCAGCTCTGGCATAACGCCACGCCGCATCCGCACTGGTGCGGCCTGACCCTGCTGGCCATCGATGGTGTGTTCTGGCGCACACCGGATACACCAGAGAACGATGCAGCCTTCCCCCGCCAGACACATGCCGGGAACCCGGCGCTCTACCCGCAGGTCAAAATGGTCTGCCAGATGGAACTGACCAGCCATCTGCTGACGGCTGCAGCCTTCGGCACGATGAAGAACAGCGAAAATGAGCTTGCTGAGCAACTTATAGAACAAACCGGCGATAACACCCTGACGTTAATGGATAAAGGTTATTACTCACTGGGACTGTTAAATGCCTGGAGCCAGGCGGGAGAACACCGCCACTGGATGATCCCTCTCAGAAAGGGAGCGCAATATGAAGAGATCAGAAAACTGGGTAAAGGCGATCATCTGGTGAAGCTGAAAACCAGCCCGCAGGCACGAAAAAAGTGGCCGGGGCTGGGAAATGAGGTGACAGCCCGCCTGCTGACCGTGACGCGCAAAGGAAAAGTCTGCCATCTGCTGACGTCGATGACGGACGCCATGCGCTTCCCCGGAGGAGAAATGGCGGATCTGTACAGTCATCGCTGGGAAATCGAACTGGGATACAGGGAGATAAAACAGACGATGCAACTGAGCAGGCTGACGCTGAGAAGTAAAAAGCCGGAGCTTGTGGAGCAAGAGCTGTGGGGTGTCTTACTGGCTTATAATCTGGTGAGATATCAGATGATTAAAATGGCAGAACATCTGAAAGGTTACTGGCCGAATCAACTGAGTTTCTCAGAATCATGCGGAATGGTGATGAGAATGCTGATGACATTGCAGGGCGCTTCACCGGGACGTATACCGGAGCTGATGCGCGATCTTGCAAGTATGGGACAACTTGTGAAATTACCGACAAGAAGGGAAAGAGCCTTCCCGAGAGTGGTAAAGGAGAGGCCCTGGAAATACCCCACAGCCCCGAAAAAGAGCCAGTCAGTTGCTTAACTGACTGGCATTACACCTTTCTGGGAGCCTGTACATAGATTTGTGTAATTGCCTGATTTTGATATGTTCAATCCAGCATCAAATGAAGGTTAATTTATGGACGAAAAACAGTTACAGGCTCTGGCTAACGAACTGGCCAAAAACCTCAAAACCCCTGAAGACCTCAGTCAGTTTGATCGGCTGCTGAAAAAGCTCAGCGTTGAAGCCGCTCTCAATGCAGAGATGACACACCATCCTGGGTATGAGAAAAATCAGTCCAGACCAGGAGCTAACTCCCGCAACGGTTTTTCCACAAAGACCGTTATCACAGGCGACGGTCCACTGGAACTGCGTACTCCGCGCGATCGTGACGGTACCTTCGAACCACAACTGGTAAAGAAAAATCAGACCCGTATTACCGGGATGGATAACCAGATCCTCTCGTTGTATGCCAAAGGGATGACCACCCGTGAGATAGCTGCTGCGTTCAAAGAACTGTATGACGCAGATGTTTCACCGGCACTGATATCAAAGGTTACCGATGCCGTGATGGAGCAGGTTGTAGAATGGCAAAACCGACCACTGGATGCTGTTTACCCCATTGTTTATCTTGACTGTATCGTCCTGAAAGTTCGGCAGGACAGTCGCGTCATCAACAAATCGGTGTTCCTGGCACTGGGCATCAATATCGAAGGTCAGAAAGAACTGCTGGGTATGTGGCTGGCCGAAAATGAAGGGGCGAAGTTCTGGCTCAATGTGCTGACTGAACTGAAAAACCGCGGTCTGAACGATATCCTCATCGCCTGTGTGGATGGCCTGAAAGGCTTCCCGGATGCCATCAACACAGTATATCCGAAGGCCCGCATCCAGTTATGCATCGTGCATATGGTGCGCAACAGCCTGCGCTTCGTGTCATGGAAGGACTACAAAGCCGTCACTCGCGACCTGAAAGCGATTTATCAGGCTCCCACGGAAGAGGCAGGCCAGCAGGCACTGGAAGCGTTCGCTGCGGCCTGGGACTGTCGCTATCCTCAGATAAGCCGAAGCTGGCAGGCTAACTGGCCGAATCTTGCCACGTTCTTCGCTTATCCAACGGACATCCGCAAAGTGATCTATACGACGAATGCCATCGAGTCGCTAAACAGCGTGATCCGCCATGCGCTCAAAAAGCGTAAAGTGTTCCCGACAGACGACTCGGTGAAAAAAGTGGTGTGGCTGGCAATCCAGTCTGCGTCCCAGAAATGGACGATGCCGTTGAAGGACTGGCGAATGGCAATGAGCCGCTTTATTATCGAGTTCGGTGACCGCCTGGACGGTCACTTCTGAGAAAAGGCATTTACACAGAATCTTAAACAGGCTCCGGTGTTCGCCATTAATTAATTGATTAAAATGCCCGATAGCACACACTAGCGGGCATTTTTTTACAGTTCGCGCAGCATCCGCACTTCACAATCGACATGGCCCGTGCAGCCAAGCGCATAGTCGATATGTTGAAAACCTAAATGTTCATACAAACCAATCGCTTCTTTCAAAAAAGCGGTTGTTTCCAGATAGCAGCGTTTGAAGCCCATTTCTCGCGCCTGCTCCATCGCCATTAAGGCCAGTTTTTTTGCCAGCCCTTTGCCGCGAATAGCAGGAAGAAAATACATTTTTTGTAATTCGCAAATGTCTGACTCACTCCCGGTTAATGGCGCAATTCCGCCGCCGCCGACCACTTCGCCGTGGTATTCAACCACCCAATACGCATGGCCAGGCTGACTGTACATTTGATACAGCTCGTCGAGATTGGGATCGGCAACGGTATAGCCTTTATCAGCGGTCAGACCGTACTCTGCGGACACCTGGCGGATGACACTGGCAATAGCAGGATTATCGGTGGCGGTAAGTTTGCGCAAACGGAGCGCGGGAGAAGCGACAACATTCATAGCATAGCTCAATTTCAAATGTATGATTTATAGCTCACTTTAATACCACCCTCGCTTATGCGGTGCAAGAAGAAGATAAATCAGAAAATATTAAGCATATATCTCTTTGAGAAGGCGTATTCTAGGCGTACCAGTATTATTGTACTGGATTTATTATCTGTATGAATGGAATTTATTTTAGGGATATAGTTCATGAATGGTGTAAACGTCGGGAAAGATAATCCTCGTCACGCATTTGTTTTTACAGGCAAGGGTGGTGAGTATTTTCTTATTTGTCTTGTGAATTTTTTACTGACAATTATTACGCTGGGAATATATGGGCCGTGGGCATTAGTGAAATGCCGTCGTTATATTTATCAACATGTGACACTCAAGGGGCAACCATTTAGTTATAAGGGAACAGGTGGTGTAATGCCAGTCAGTTAAGCAACTGACTGGCTCTTTTTCGGGGCTGTGGGGTATTTCCAGGGCCTCTCCTTTACCACTCTCGGGAAGGCTCTTTCCCTTCTTGTCGGTAATTTCACAAGTTGTCCCATACTTGCAAGATCGCGCATCAGCTCCGGTATACGTCCCGGTGAAGCGCCCTGCAATGTCATCAGCATTCTCATCACCATTCCGCATGATTCTGAGAAACTCAGTTGATTCGGCCAGTAACCTTTCAGATGTTCTGCCATTTTAATCATCTGATATCTCACCAGATTATAAGCCAGTAAGACACCCCACAGCTCTTGCTCCACAAGCTCCGGCTTTTTACTTCTCAGCGTCAGCCTGCTCAGTTGCATCGTCTGTTTTATCTCCCTGTATCCCAGTTCGATTTCCCAGCGATGACTGTACAGATCCGCCATTTCTCCTCCGGGGAAGCGCATGGCGTCCGTCATCGACGTCAGCAGATGGCAGACTTTTCCTTTGCGCGTCACGGTCAGCAGGCGGGCTGTCACCTCATTTCCCAGCCCCGGCCACTTTTTTCGTGCCTGCGGGCTGGTTTTCAGCTTCACCAGATGATCGCCTTTACCCAGTTTTCTGATCTCTTCATATTGCGCTCCCTTTCTGAGAGGGATCATCCAGTGGCGGTGTTCTCCCGCCTGGCTCCAGGCATTTAACAGTCCCAGTGAGTAATAACCTTTATCCATTAACGTCAGGGTGTTATCGCCGGTTTGTTCTATAAGTTGCTCAGCAAGCTCATTTTCGCTGTTCTTCATCGTGCCGAAGGCTGCAGCCGTCAGCAGATGGCTGGTCAGTTCCATCTGGCAGACCATTTTGACCTGCGGGTAGAGCGCCGGGTTCCCGGCATGTGTCTGGCGGGGGAAGGCTGCATCGTTCTCTGGTGTATCCGGTGTGCGCCAGAACACACCATCGATGGCCAGCAGGGTCAGGCCGCACCAGTGCGGATGCGGCGTGGTGTTATGCCAGAGCTGCGCTGTTTTCGTGAACACGCGGCGGACAGCCTCACTTCCCAGACGCTGGCGGGCCTGAATAACGGCACTGGGGGCAACGAAGGGGCGATTGCCCGGCAGCATGATGTCCAGGCGATTCACAATCTGGTGAAGAGGTTCTTTACGCTCAAGCGCCATGCCAACAATACACCAGACCATCATTTCGAGGGGAAGACGGCGCTTGCGTAGCGTTACAGTACCTGATTCGGCAAGGCAACGAGAGATGAGTTCGGGGTCGAGGTAATCCCCCAGAGAAGTCAGTGGGTTACGCAGAGAATCGTAACGGGATACCAAATCAAGGGCCTGTCCAATGAGCATAAAAAAATCCGGAAACGAGTGAGCGTTTCCGGATTCTTACACAGCCACTGGATCGGTCAACTGATCCTTAACTGATCGGCATTAGAACAGGTGGTGCCATTTTTGTTAGCATGTTACTTATTATGATCGTTTATTTTTTCAGTATTTTTTGTTTTTCAGGCCAACACTTTGTGCTTGGTTTTTTCCTGTTTGCCCTCTTGATCTGCGGTATTCCTTGCATGGCAGTGAAGAGTCTGCAATATCAGGCGAACATGACCTCACTGAATGGTATTCGCTTTGGCTTTAACTGCTCCATGCTCCGTGCATGGTGGGTGATGTTAGGTCTGCCTGTTCTGTTGGCGTTAGCTTTTTGGTTAGCGCTATACCTTATTGCGCAAGTTATGACATCAATAGGAGGATTAGTCTTTAATTTAGTGGTGTTAAGTTTACTTTCAGCCGTCGGATTGGGTGTTGTCCACGGTATTACCTATAGCAAATGGATGCCGTTGCTGGGTAATAACGCGACCTTTGGCACTCATCAGTTCTCTATTAAGGTAAACGTAAAAGAATGCATTAAAGGATGTATGCTCGCAATATTAACCATGGTTCCTTTCATCATTGTCATTGGTATTATGATTGCGCCAGTATTTCAGCAATTAATGATGATGACTATGTTAGGGCGGGCTGGTGCGGGTAGTGATCTTATATTGCAATATTACCCGCAGATTATGGCTTCCTATTTCCTGTATTTTGTGGCGATTCTTGTTTTTGCCAGTTATCTCTATGCCACGTTACGCGGTCTGTTTCTGAATAATCTGACACTGGCAAATGGAACAATTCATTTCCATTCGTCTGTTACCACCTTCGGTATGCTTCTGCGCATGTTTGCGATATTAATGGGGGCTTCAATCACCTGTGGACTGGCTTATCCCTGGCTGAAAATGTGGATGGTTGGCTGGATTGCCAATAATACCCATGTTCAGGGTGACCTTGATTCGCTGGAATTAACCAATGATGACAAACCGCAGGATAGCGGGCCGTTAATGTGGATATCTCGCGGTATTATGCCGTATGTTCCGTTTATCTAAATAAAAAGGCCGGAGCATGCTCCGGCCTTCGTTTTCACGGTGGGTATTACAGCGCGGCGATAACCGCCTGCTGTTCAATCAGTTTCGCTTTCGCTTCCGCATAACCTTCCAGCTTCTCACGCTCTTTCGCGATAACCGCTTCCGGTGCGCGGGATACAAAGCCTTCGTTCGCCAGCTTGTTCTCGATGCGGCTGATTTCGCCTTCGATCTTCGCCACTTCTTTTGCCAGACGCGCCAGCTCATCTTCTTTATTGATGAGGCCAGCCATCGGGATCAGCAGCTCAGCACCGTCGACGATCTTAGTAACGGAAACCGGACCTTTGTCATCGGCAGGCAGCACAGTGATGCTTTCCAGACGCGCCAGTGTTTGCAGGAAGCCACGGTTTTCATTTACGCGACGCTCTGCATCCGCACTGCAACCACGCAGCAGAAGCTCCAGCGGTTTGCCCGGTGCGATGTTCATTTCCGCGCGGATGTTACGCACCGCAATGATCGCCTGTTTCAGCCACTCGGTGTCAGCCAGCGCCGCCTCATCAACCTGAGACGCATCGTACTGCGGGAACGGTTGCAGCATGATGGTGTCGGCAGTGATGCCGCACAGTACTTTCACACGCTGCCAGATGGTTTCGGTGATGAACGGAATGATCGGATGCGCGAGGCGCAGCAGACCTTCCAGCACGGTCACCAGCGTATGGCGAGTACCACGCAGTTCGGCTTCAGTTCCACCGTTCATTACCGGCTTGGTCAGCTCCAGATACCAGTCGCAGAACTGGTTCCAGGTGAACTCATACAAAATGCCTGCGGCGATATCGAAGCGGAAGCTATCCAGCGCTTCGCGGTACGCTTTGATGGTCTGGTTGAACTCCGCCAGGATCCAGCGGTCTGCCAGTGACAGGGTCATTTCGCCGCCGTTAAAGCCGCAATCCTGACCTTCAGTGTTCATCAGCACAAAGCGGCTGGCGTTCCACAGTTTGTTACAGAAGTTACGGTAACCTTCCAGACGCTTCATATCCCAGTTGATGTCACGACCGGTAGAAGCCAGCGCCGCCAGGGTGAAGCGCAGGGCGTCAGTACCGTGCGGCTCAATACCGTTCGGGAACTGCTTCTCGGTGCGCTTACGGATTTTATCCGCCAGTTGTGGCTGCATCATATTGCCGGTACGTTTTTCCAGCAGTTCTGGCAGCGAAATACCGTCGACCATATCCAGCGGGTCAATCACGTTACCCTTGGATTTGGACATCTTCTGGCCTTCGTCATCACGAATCAGACCGGTCATGTAAACGGTGTGGAACGGCACCTGCGGCTTGCCATTTTCATCTTTGATGAAATGCATGGTCATCATGATCATGCGGGCAATCCAGAAGAAGATGATGTCGAAGCCAGATACCATCACACTGGTCGGGTGGAACTGACGCAGGGCGTCGGTGTTTTCCGGCCAGCCAAGAGTAGAGAAAGTCCACAGCGCAGAGGAGAACCAGGTATCGAGAACGTCTTCGTCCTGACGCAGAGCGACGTCGGCGGCAAGGTTATTTTCCTTGCGCACTTCATCTTCGTTGCGGCCAACATAAACGTTACCCGCTTCGTCGTACCATGCCGGAATGCGGTGACCCCACCACAGTTGACGAGAGATACACCAGTCCTGAATATCACGCATCCAGGAGAAGTACATGTTTTCGTACTGCTTCGGTACGAACTGAATGTCGCCGTTCTCAACCGCTTCAACTGCCGGTTTCGCCAGTACATCGGCACGTACATACCACTGGTCGGTCAGCATCGGTTCGATAACTACGCCGCCACGGTCGCCGTAAGGAACAGTCAGGTCGTGCGGTTTAATCTCTTCCAGCAGGCCGAGGGCATCAACGGCAGCAACGATCGCTTTGCGTGCAGCAAAACGCTCCAGTTTCTGGAATTCTGCCGGGATCTCGCTGGAATAAACGTCAGATTCGTTACCTTTGGTATCGAACACCTGGGCGCTTTCACGGATATCACCGTCAAAGGTCAGGATGTTGATCATCGGCAGAGCGTGGCGTTTACCTACTTCATAGTCGTTAAAGTCGTGCGCCGGAGTGATCTTCACGCAGCCAGTGCCTTTTTCCATGTCGGCGTGTTCGTCGCCAACGATAGGAATACGACGGTTCACCAGCGGAAGAATGACATATTTGCCAATCAGATCTTTGTAACGCGGATCTTCCGGGTTAACAGCGACGCCGGTATCGCCCAGCAGAGTTTCCGGGCGGGTGGTCGCGACGACCAGATAATCTTTACCGTCTGCGGTTTTCGCGCCGTCAGCCAGCGGATAGCGGATGTGCCACATCGAACCTTTCGATTCGCGGTTTTCCACTTCCAGGTCAGAGATAGCGGTGCGCAGTTTCGGGTCCCAGTTGACCAGGCGTTTGCCACGGTAAATCAGGTCTTCTTTATACAGACGAACGAAAACTTCTTTCACCGCATTGGAAAGCCCTTCATCCATAGTGAAGCGCTCACGCTCCCAGTCGACGGAGTTGCCGAGACGACGCATCTGACGAGTAATGGTGCCGCCGGATTCCGCTTTCCATTCCCAGATTTTATCGATGAAGGCTTCGCGGCCATAGTCGTGACGGGTTTTACCTTCTTCTGCGGCAATCTTGCGCTCAACGACCATCTGGGTAGCGATCCCGGCGTGGTCAGTACCGACCTGCCACAGGGTATTTTTACCCTGCATGCGCTGATAGCGGATCATGGTATCCATGATGGTTTGCTGGAAGGCGTGACCCATATGCAAACTGCCGGTGACGTTCGGCGGCGGGATCATGATGCAGAAACTTTCCTGGCTTTCATCGCCATTAGGCTTAAAGTAGCCCTGCTTTTCCCAGTGCTCGTAAAGCGGCTGTTCGATATCTTGTGGGTTGTATGTCTTTTCCATTATTTCCAGGTTGCCGTATTCAGGTTGAAACCAGCCACGCGGTAGGCTTTATAGCGTTCGCGCGCCAGTTGTTTCAGAGAATCTTCATAAGGGACGAAGTCTACCACTTCTGTGAAAGCGGTGGCAAAATCTGCAAAGCTTGTTCGCAGACTAATCAATATATCGCGCGGGCTGCTGCTACGTTTTTGCGGCCAGGCGATCTCCACTGGCGCACCGCCGCGCGGTCCTTCTCCCGCTAAATTGTGCGGAACAAAACTTTCTGCCGGACGTGCCCACAGGGCTTCGTCCAGCCGGTAAGCCTGTTTTTCATCTTCACAGGCGATGAGCACGCGCTTACCGCTGCGCCAACGTTCTGCGGCAATTTCACACACCAGTTGCTCAACGGCGCTTAAGCCATCAACGGTGGTGTCATTGTCCAGAAGGTAGAACGTTGCGTTTTTCATATATGGGGCTTCTTGTGGTGGATTTAAATATGCATCAGGTAATACACCGCATTGCCTGATGCGCCGCTGTCGCGTCTTATCAGGCCTACAAGTTCGGTGCTGTGTGTAGGTCGGATAAGGCGTTCACGCCGCATCCGGCAAGAACAATAATTCTTGATGCAATCACTCTTCGCCGTTAAACCCGGCGCGGTTCAACAGGAACTGTGCCAGCAACGCCACCGGACGGCCGGTTGCGCCTTTTGCTTTACCAGAACGCCACGCAGTACCCGCGATATCCAGGTGTGCCCAGTTGTACTTACGCGTAAAGCGCGACAGGAAACAGCCTGCGGTAATCGCCCCGCCAGGACGCCCGCCAATGTTCGCCATATCGGCAAAATTGGACTCCAACTGTTCCTGGTACTCGTCACCCAGCGGTAAACGCCATGCGCGGTCGCCAGACTGTTCAGACGCGGCAATCAGCTCATGAGCCAGCGGGTTGTGGTTCGCCATCAGGCCAGTGATATGATGGCCCAGCGCGATCACACAAGCACCCGTCAACGTCGCCACGTCAATCACCGCCTCTGGCTCAAAACGCTCAACATAAGTTAACACATCGCACAGCACCAGACGGCCTTCAGCGTCGGTATTCAGCACTTCAACGGTTTGGCCGGACATGGTGGTTAACACATCGCCCGGACGATAGGCACGACCGCCAGGCATGTTTTCGCAGCCTGCCAGCACGCCGATAACATTAATCGGCAGTTGCAGCTCCGCGACCATACGCATCACGCCGTAAACTGCCGCCGCGCCGCACATATCGTACTTCATCTCATCCATGCCTTCGGAAGGCTTGATCGAGATACCGCCGGAGTCGAAGGTTAAGCCTTTACCGACCAGCACGATTGGGCGCGCATCTTCCGACGCGTTGCCTTTGTACTCAATCACCGACATCAGCGATTCGTTCTGCGAACCCTGACCAACCGCCAGATAGGAGTGCATCCCCAGCTCTTTCATCTGCTGTTCACCGATAACGCGGGTGATGACATTTTTGCTGTAGCTGTCAGCCAACTGGCGTGCTTGGGAGGCGAGGTAGGCGGCGTTACAGATATTTGGCGGCATATTGCCGAGATCTTTCGCCGCTTTGATCCCTGCGGCAATCGCCAGACCGTGCTGGATCGCACGCTCACCACTGGTAAGTTCACGGCGAGTCGGTACGTTGAACACCATTTTACGCAGCGGACGACGCGGCTCGGTCTTATTCGTTTTTAGTTGATCAAAACTGTATAGCGTCTCTTTTGCCGTCTCGACAGCCTGACGCACTTTCCAGTAGTTATTGCGGCCTTTGACGTGCAGTTCAGTCAGGAAGCAGACCGCTTCCATTGAGCCAGTATCATTCAGTGTATTAATGGTTTTCTGAATAACCTGCTTATACTGGCGCTCATCCAGCTCACGTTCTTTGCCACAACCAATAAGGAGGATGCGCTCGGAGAGCACATTTGGCACATGGTGCAGCAACAGGGTCTGCCCCGGTTTTCCTTCCAGTTCGCCCCGGCGTAGCAGGGCGCTGATGTACCCATCACTGATCTTATCGAGCTGTTCTGCAATCGGAGAAAGGCGACGTGGTTCGAAGACGCCCACGACGATGCAGGCACTCCGCTGTTTCTCCGGGCTACCGCTTTTTACACTAAACTCCATGCACTACGCTCCTGAATCTTAAAGACAACGGCGGTGGCTACAGATAGAATTGCAAGCTTTCGTAACTCATGTCCGCTGTTGCGATGACTTCGTGTTAATCTTAACGTTATTACGGCATTGGCACGTCAGAACAAAATCTGAGGGGCGAATCCGTTGAGTATAATTATCTTAGCGACGATTTCGACGACTCAAGAGAATAAATGACGTTTAAGCCATGAAACAAGCTAAAATCCTGCAAAAGACGAGTTTTTACGGGCGTATTTAAAGTGATAATCATAAGATATCTGGTTCGGGAGACGCTCAAAAGCCAGTTGGCGATACTCTTCATCTTGCTTTTGATCTTCTTCTGTCAAAAGTTAGTGAGGATCCTCGGCGCGGCGGTTGACGGCGACATTCCGGCGAACCTGGTGCTCTCCCTTCTTGGGTTGGGCGTGCCGGAAATGGCGCAGCTTATCCTGCCATTAAGCCTGTTCCTCGGGCTGCTGATGACGTTGGGTAAACTGTATACCGAAAGTGAAATTACGGTAATGCATGCCTGTGGCCTGAGCAAAGCGGTTCTGGTCAAAGCGGCGATGGTTCTCGCGGTATTCACGGCGATTGTCGCGGCGGTTAACGTTATGTGGGCAGGACCGTGGTCATCGCGCCATCAGGATGAAGTGTTAGCGGAAGCGAAAGCTAACCCCGGCATGGCGGCGCTGGCGCAAGGTCAGTTCCAGCAAGCGACGAATGGCAGCTCGGTGCTGTTCATCGAAAGCGTTGACGGTAGCGATTTCAAAGATGTGTTCCTCGCGCAAATTCGACCAAAAGGTAATGCGCGTCCTTCCGTGGTGGTGGCCGATTCCGGACATTTAACTCAGTTGCGAGATGGCTCTCAGGTTGTGACCCTCAATCAGGGAACGCGCTTCGAAGGCACTGCACTGCTGCGTGATTTCCGCATTACGGACTTCCAGGATTATCAGGCGATCATCGGTCATCAGGCGGTAGCGCTGGACCCGAACGATACTGACCAGATGGACATGCGCACACTGTGGAACACTGACACCGATCGTGCCCGCGCGGAACTGAACTGGCGTATCACTTTGGTATTCACCGTGTTTATGATGGCGCTCATGGTTGTGCCTCTGAGCGTGGTTAACCCGCATCAGGGGCGTGTCCTGTCGATGCTACCGGCCATGTTGCTGTATCTGCTTTTCTTCCTGATCCAGACCTCGCTGAAATCGAACGGCGGTAAAGGTAAGTTGGACCCGACGCTGTGGATGTGGACCGTAAACCTGATTTATCTGGCTTTGGCGATTGTTCTCAACCTTTGGGATACGGTGCCGGTTCGCCGTCTGCGCGCCAGTTTTACGCGTAAAGGAGCGGTATAATGCAACCCTTTGGTGTACTTGACCGCTATATCGGTAAAACTATTTTCACCACCATCATGATGACGCTGTTCATGCTGGTGTCGCTTTCCGGCATTATCAAGTTTGTCGATCAGTTGAAAAAAGCCGGGCAGGGGAGCTACGACGCGTTAGGCGCGGGGATGTATACCCTGCTGAGCGTGCCGAAAGATGTGCAAATCTTCTTCCCGATGGCGGCCTTGCTGGGCGCGTTGCTCGGACTGGGGATGCTGGCACAACGCAGCGAACTGGTGGTAATGCAGGCTTCTGGTTTTACCCGTATGCAGGTGGCGCTGTCAGTGATGAAAACCGCCATTCCACTGGTCTTGTTGACCATGGCGATTGGCGAGTGGGTCGCGCCGCAGGGCGAACAGATGGCGCGTAACTACCGTGCGCAGGCGATGTACGGCGGCTCGTTGCTCTCTACCCAGCAAGGTTTATGGGCGAAAGATGGCGAAAACTTTGTCTATATCGAACGAGTAAAAGGCGATGAAGAGTTAGGTGGCATCAGTATTTATGCCTTCAACGAGAATCGTCGTCTGCAATCCGTTCGCTATGCTGCTTCCGCGAAGTTTGACCCGGAACATAAAGTCTGGCGTCTCTCGCAGGTTGATGAATCTGACCTGACCAATCCCAAACAGATAACCGGTTCGCAGACTGTGAGCGGTACCTGGAAAACCAACCTCACGCCGGACAAACTGGGCGTTGTAGCGCTGGATCCGGATGCTCTCTCCATTAGTGGTTTACACAACTACGTGAAGTATCTGAAGTCGAGTGGCCAGGACGCCGGACGTTATCAGCTCAATATGTGGAGCAAAATCTTCCAGCCGCTTTCTGTCGCGGTGATGATGTTGATGGCGCTGTCGTTCATCTTCGGTCCACTGCGCAGCGTGCCGATGGGGGTACGCGTGGTCACCGGTATCAGCTTCGGCTTTGTGTTCTACGTGCTGGATCAGATCTTCGGCCCACTGACGCTGGTTTACGGTATCCCGCCGATCATCGGCGCACTGTTGCCAAGCGCCAGCTTCTTCTTAATCAGCCTGTGGCTGTTAATGAGAAAATCGTAACTTGATGAACGAATAAAGGGAGCATAAGCTCTAATGCCGATCAGTTAAGGATCAGTTGACCGATCCAGTGGCTGTGTAAGAATCCGGAAACGCTCACTCGTTTCCGGATTTTTTTATGCTCATTGGACAGGCCCTTGATCTGGTATCCCGTTACGATTCTCTGCGTAACCCACTGACTTCTCTGGGGGATTACCTCGACCCCGAACTCATCTCTCGTTGCCTTGTTGAATCAGGTACTGTAACGCTACGCAAGCGCCGTCTTCCCCTCGAAATGCTGGTCTGGTGTATTGTTGGCATGGCTCTTGAGCGTAAAGACCCTCTTCACCAGATTGTGAATCGCCTGGACATCATCCTACCGGGCAATCGCCCCTTCGTTGCCCCCAGTGCCGTTATTGAGGCCCGCCAGCGCCTGGGAAGTGAGGCTGTCCGCCGCGTGTTCACGAAAACAGCGCAGCTCTGGCATAACGCCACGCCGCATCCGCACTGGTGCGGCCTGACCCTGCTGGCCATCGATGGTGTGTTCTGGCGCACGCCGGATACACCAGAGAACGATGCAGCCTTCCCCCGCCAGACACATGCCGGGAACCCGGCGCTCTACCCGCAGGTCAAAATGGTCTGCCAGATGGAACTGACCAGCCATCTGCTGACGGCTGCAGCCTTCGGGACGATGAAGAACAGCGAAAATGAGCTTGCTGAGCAACTTATAGAACAACCCGGCGATAACACCCTGACGTTAATGGCTAAAGGTTATTACTCACTGGGACTGTTAAATGCCTGGAGCCTGGCGGGAGAACCCCGCCACTGGATGATCCCTCTCAGAAAGGGAGCGCAATATGAAGAGATCAGAAAACTGGGTAAAGGCGATCATCTGGTGAAGCTGAAAACCAGCCCGCAGGCACGAAAAAAGTGGCCGGGCTGGGAAATGAGGTGACAGCCCGCCTGCTGACCGTGACGCGCAAAGGAAAAGTCTGCCATCTGCTGACGTCGATGACGGACGCCATGCGCTTCCCCGGAGGAGAAATGGCGGATCTGTACAGTCATCGCTGGGAAATCGAACTGGGATACAGGGAGATAAAACAGACGATGCAACTGAGCAGGCTGACGCTGAGAAGTAAAAAGCCGGAGCTTGTGGAGCAAGAGCTGTGGGGTGTCTTACTGGCTTATAATCTGGTGAGATATCAGATGATTAAAATGGCAGAACATCTGAAAGGTTACTGGCCGAATCAACTGAGTTTCTCAGAATCATGCGGAATGGTGATGAGAATGCTGATGACATTGCAGGGCGCTTCACCGGGACGTATACCGGAGCTGATGCGCGATCTTGCAAGTATGGGACAACTTGTGAAATTACCGACAAGAAGGGAAAGAGCCTTCCCGAGAGTGGTAAAGGAGAGGCCCTGGAAATCCCCCACAGCCCCGAAAAAGAGCCAGTCAGTTGCTTAACTGACTGGCATTACAGCTGAGGTCTATTTATATACTTTTGGTGCCGAAGGCCGGACTCGAACCGGCACGTATTTCTACGGTTGATTTTGAATCAACTGCGTCTACCGATTTCGCCACTTCGGCACTGAAGAGGTATGCGGAAAACGTTGTGGATTATACCTGTCACGCGCCGCCATGCAAGCGTCAGCTTGCACCCACCTTGCTAAGTGCTGAAAATTTCAGCACTATTCTCAGTAATGTGTAACCTTTGTCACACTCCAGGCCTCCCGCCCGACCATACTCTACACTTCCCGGGAAATATCAGAGAAGGGCAAAAGCATGTCGATGATAAAAAGCTATGCTGCAAAAGAGGCTGGCGGGGAACTGGAGCTCTATGAGTACGATCCCGGTGAACTGAAGCCACAAGACGGCGAAGTACAGGTGGATTACTGCGGGATTTGCCATTCTGGCCTGTCGATGCTCGACAACAAGTGGGGATTCTCACAGTACCCACTGGTTGCCTGTCATGAAGTGATTGGTCGCGTGGTTGCGCTGGGTAGCGCCGCGTAAGATAAAGGTTTGCAAATCAGTCAGCGTGTCGACCTCTGATCGCTCTGCCGGGTCACTTCTACCGGCCTTTAAGATATCTCGCAATTGGCTGAATTTAGTGGTGAAAAGCGCTCAACCGTGTCTATACTCCAGGCAGGGAACTGGAGGAAATCTCATGAGCGAACCGCGTTTAATTGCCCGCACGCCGGACACAGAACTGTTTTTACTACCCGCTATGGCTAACCGTCACGGACTGATTACTGGCGCAACAGGGACAGGTAAAACTGTCACGCTGCAAAAACTGGCGGAATCTCTGTCAGAAATCGGCGTTCCGGTATTTATGGCCGATGTAAAAGGTGATTTGACCGGGGTTGCGGCAGAAGGTACTACCTCGGAAAAACTGCTCGCTCGGTTGAAAAATATCGGCGTCAACGACTGGCAGCCACATGCGAATCCAGTAGTTGTGTGGGATATTTTTGGTGAGAAAGGTCATCCAGTACGGGCAACGGTCTCGGATCTGGGACCGCTGTTGCTTGCACGGCTGTTAAATCTCAACGACGTGCAATCCGGCGTGCTGAATATCATCTTCCGTATTGCCGACGATCAGGGACTATTGTTACTCGACTTTAAAGATCTCCGGGCGATTACCCAATATATCGGTGATAACGCCAAATCATTCCAGAATCAGTACGGTAATATCAGTAGCGCATCGGTTGGCGCCATCCAGCGCGGATTACTGACGCTGGAACAGCAAGGGGCGACGCATTTCTTTGGTGAGCCGATGCTGGATATCAAAGACTGGATGCGTACCGATGCCAACGGTAAAGGTGTTATCAATATTCTTAGCGCCGAAAAGCTCTACCAGATGCCAAAACTGTACGCCGCCAGCCTGCTGTGGATGCTTTCTGAGTTGTATGAGCAACTGCCAGAAGCAGGCGATTTGGATAAACCGAAACTGGTATTTTTCTTCGACGAAGCGCATCTGCTGTTCAACGATGCACCGCAGGTGTTGCTGGATAAGATTGAACAGGTAATAAGACTTATCCGCTCGAAAGGTGTGGGCGTCTGGTTTGTTTCGCAAAACCCGTCTGATATCCCTGACAACGTGCTTGGGCAGTTGGGAAATCGCGTTCAGCACGCTCTGCGCGCCTTCACGCCGAAAGACCAGAAAGCGGTGAAGACGGCGGCGCAAACCATGCGTCCCAATCCGGCATTTGATACGGAAAAGGCGATTCAGGAACTAGGAACCGGCGAAGCGTTGATCTCTTTTCTGGATGCGAAAGGAAGTCCTTCTGTGGTAGAGCGTGCGATGGTGATCGCGCCTTGTTCACGGATGGGGCCGGTAACGGAAGATGAGCGTAACGGCCTGATTAATCACTCTCCGGTGTATGGCAAGTATGAAGATGACGTAGACCGGGAATCCGCCTATGAGATGCTGCAAAAAGGTGTGCAGGCCAGTACCGAACAGCAAAATAACCCTCCTGCCAAAGGGAAAGAGATAAGTGAAGATGACGGTATTCTGGGTGGGTTGAAGGATATTTTGTTTGGCACTACCGGACCGCGCGGCGGGAAGAAAGATGGCGTGGTACAGACTATGGCGAAAAGCGCCGCCCGTCAGGTGACGAACCAGATTATACGCGGGGTGCTGGGGAGTTTGCTGGGGGGAAGAAGAAGGTAAGTCAGGTGCGATTTATCTTCGCCTGATGCGGCGCTGGCGGGTCTTATCAGGCCTACGCCACTGCAATATATTGATTTTTCAGGCATGAACGAAACACACTTTGCTGACAATAATAAAGGGAGCTTATGCTCTAATGCCAGTGAGCCTGTACATAGATTTGTGTAATTGCCTGATTTTGATATGTTCAATTCAACATCAAATGAAGGTTAAATTATGGACGACAAACAATTGCAGGCTCTGGCTAACGAACTGGCCAAAAATCTCAAAACCCCTGAAGATCTCAGTCAGTTCGATCGCCTGCTCAAGAAAATCAGTGTTGAGGCTGCTCTCAACGCTGAACTGACTCACCATCTGGGACATGAAAAAAATCAGCCCAAATCGGGAACCAACTCCCGTAATGGCTATTCCACGAAAACCGTCACCACTACCGACGGGCCGATGGAATTACGTACTCCACGTGATCGTGATGGTTCCTTCGAACCACAACTGGTGAAGAAAAATCAGACCCGCATTACCGGCATGGACAACCAGATCCTGGCGCTGTATGCCAGAGGGATGACTACCCGCGAAATTACCTCAGTCTTCAAAGAAATGTACGATGCAGACGTCTCTCCGGCGCTGATATCGAAAGTCACCGATGCCGTAATCGACCTGGTTGTTGAATGGCAAAACCGTCCTCTGGATGCGATTTATCCCATTGTTTATCTTGACTGTATTGTCCTGAAAGTACGGCAGGACAGCCGGGTTATCAACAAAGCGGTGTTCCTGGCTCTGGGTATTAACCTTGATGGTCAGAAAGAGCTGCTGGGTATGTGGCTGGCCGAAAATGAAGGTGCAAAGTTCTGGCTGAATGTACTGACGGAACTGAAAAATCGCGGCCTGAACGATATCCTTATCGCCTGCGTGGACGGCCTGAAAGGCTTCCCGGAAGCGATTAATGCCGTCTACCCGGAGACGCAGATCCAGTTGTGCATAGTACACATGGTACGCAACAGCCTGCGGTTCGTGGCGTGGAAAGACTATAAAGCGGTAACCCGTGACCTGAAACAGGTTTACCGCGCAGCCACGGAAGAAGGCGCGTTGCAGGCGCTGGATGCGTTCGGGAAGGAATGGGATGCACGGTACCCGCAGATAAGTCGCAGCTGGCGGGCAAACTGGCCGAATATTGCCACCTTCTTCGTGTACCCGGAGGCGATCCGCAAGGTTATCTACACCACTAACGCAATCGAATCGCTGAATAGCGTCATCAGACATGCGATAAAGAAACGGAAAGTGTTCCCGACAGATGAATCGGTGAAAAAAGTGGTGAGGCTGGCTATCCAGTCAGCCTCACAGAAATGGACGATGCCACTTCAGGACTGGCGGATAGCCATGAGTCGCTTTATTATCGAATTCGGTGACCGCCTTGACGGTCACTTCTGAGAAAGGCATTTACACAGAATGATGGACAGGCTCCTGATACGCGGCAGCGTCGCATCAGGCTTTACAAAGAGCTGTTATTTAATAAACGTAAATGCCGTGGTCACACGTTTCACACCACTCACCCGGCTGGCAATATCTGCCGCCGCTTTCGCCTCACGCTCAGTCACCAGCCCCATCAGGAACACTTCGCCGTTTTCGGTGGTTACTTTCACGTTAGACGATTTCACCAGGTCGCTTGCCAGCAACTGCGAGCGAACTTTAGTGGTGATCCACGTATCATTCGACGCTTCGCCCAGACCAATTGGTTGGCCCTGACGAATCTCGTTATACACTTCGTTGGCACCGTCTACGCCCATCGCAATCTGTTTTGCACGAGCCGAAAGTTCGGTGTTTGGTGACTGCCCAACCAGCAGCACTTTGCCCTGATAGGCCGTTACATTAATGCGCGCTTCTTTCTTAATTTGTTCATCTTTCGACAATGCGCTGTTAACGCGCACTTCCAGGGTGCCATCGTCCACCTGGGTGCCGACACTGCGCGGATCGGTCGCTGCTTTAGTTCCCACAGCGGCTGTACCCACTACGGCAGCAGCAACACAACCTTGCAACAGCAGTGCGGAAATAAGGACTGCGATTGGCGATAATGCCTTCATGTATTCTCCTTGTATCTTGAAAATTGGTTAATATAACAGCGATTAGATTTGGCAATGTGTATGCAGCCTGTTGTCTCCTGGGGTTTATAGCCCGTGATTAAGCGTTTGGCGCATACACTGAGCCACTCATCTGAAACCCGAACAGTTGTCCGTACTCCATAACGCATTTGCAAGGATGGGTAATAATGAGTCTGCCAAATCCACTCTGTGTGGGAATTGATGTTTCCAAAGCGACACTGGACATTGCTACTACCAGTGAGTTCGCCCAGTTCACTACAGGTAACGACGCTGATGGCTTTGATGCCATTGTTGCTGAACTCAGAAAGCATTCGGTGGCGTTGATTCTGATGGAAGCCACCGGAGGGCTTGAGGCTGCTGTGGCCTGCTCGCTTCAGGCCGAAGGTTTTGATGTTGCGGTTGTCAATCCAAGGCAGGCCAGAGACTTTGCCCGTGCAATGGGATACCTGGCAAAGACTGACCGCATTGACGCCAGAGTGCTTGCTCAGATGGCTGAAGTCATTAATCGCCATCCGGAACGGGAACGCTTTATTCGGGCTCTGCCGGATAGCGAACGTCAGGTGCTTGCTGCAATGGTGGTACGCAGACGCCAGTTGATTACCATGTTGGTGGCTGAGCGTAACCGTCTGCATCCTGCACATCCGCAAAGCAGAAAAAGCATTAATATCATCATCCAGGCTCTGGAGAATGAACTTGCCCGGATCGATGAAGATATGAACAGGCACATTCAGAGTCATTTTAAAGAGCTTACTGAACGTCTGAGCAGCATCAAAGGTGTTGGCACCATGACGGCTGCTGCATTGCTGGCAGAAGTGCCAGAACTGGGCAACCTCTCGAGACGTGAAATCAGTGCACTTATAGGTGTTGCTCCGGTAAACCGGGACTCGGGAACCATGCGCGGTCGACGAACCATTTTTGGCGGTCGAGCGGGGGCAAGAGCAGCCCTGTACATGGCAGCTCTTGTGGCAACCCGGTTTAATCCGGTGATAAAGGCGTTTTATATGCGTCTGCTTGCAGCCGGAAAAGCCAAAAAAGTGGCGCTGGTTGCCTGTATGCGTAAGTTGCTGACTATCCTGAACGCAATGCTCAGAAAGAACGAAGAATGGAATGAATCGCACCATCATGTTGCTCCATGATTTTTACGTTCAAGACAGTTGCTTAATCATCCTGGTGAGGGAAAAGCGTGTTATCGATCAGATCGCACAGGCAATTTACCGTCAGCATGTGCATTTCTTGAATGCGAGCACTACGATGCGAAGGAATACGGATCTCCACGTCTTGCGGCCCTAACAACCCTGCAAGTTCACCGCCGTCATAGCCGGTTAATGCCACAATAGTCATATCACGCGTAACGGCGGCTTCAACAGCTTTAACGATATCGCGGCTGTTACCGCGAGTAGAAATGGCTAACAGCACATCTCCCGCATGTCCCAGCGCCCGTACCTGTTTTGCATATACTTCATCATGCAAGCGATCATTGGCAATCGCCGTTAAGACAACATTATCAGTATTTAGTGCAATGGCAGGTAAGCTGGGCCGCTCCGTTTCGAAACGGTTGATCATGCTGGCAGCAAAATGCTGTGCGTTGGCAGCGGAAGTCCCATTACCACAACAGAGGATTTTGTTGCCATTAAGCAGAGACTGAACCAGCGTCATGGCTGCACGGGAGATGGCATCCGGAAGCGCCTCTGCCGCCGCAATTTGAGTTTGAATGCTTTCAGTGAAGCAAGCTTTTATTCTTTCTAGCACGCTAATCCTTAAACCTTAATTATGAGTGGTCATTAAAGGCATCCTTAATCCACTCAACATCATTCCCGGTGAAGGCTACCACATCGAACCGGCAATCCACAGTATCAAAACTCCCATTATGGCGCGCGAGCCACAAGCGGGCAGTCTGTAATAATTTGTGTTGTTTGCTACGGGTCACACTGGCTGCTGCGCCGCCGTAGAGTGCAGAGCGGCGGTAACGCACCTCGACAAAAACGGTGGTCTGGCCTTCACGCATTATCAAATCGATCTCGCCGCCACGCTCGTTCACGTTGGCGGCGACAAACTGCAGTCCTTTGCCTTCCAGCCAGCGACGCGCTTGTTTTTCCCACGCATCGCCGGTCTGTTTAGTGGTTAACTGGCGGGGACTACCTGACCTTGTTGGTACTGTAGCCATGATAACTTCCTGTTAATCACGCAATCCGGGTTAGCCGTCAGACCTCCGGTATTACCGTTGATTTCAAACCCCTGAACCTGGCGCATTTGCGAGAAATGATTCGCCAGTGACCAGGCATCGACACCCATTGCATACATTCGCGCCAGCGAATAATCGTTGTTCACAGCACTGAGTGCCTGCTGCATTAATGACAGGTTACTCCCTGCCAGCATTGGGATTTCACTGTACTGTAAACCTTCCATCTCCAGGCGGAAATCAGGACCCGCGGAGCCTTGTGCGCTGCGGGAGCTGGCGTACAGCGTTGCGCCGCTCTGGCTGCCGTTACGCATGGTAATCATCGGCTTGATGAAGGCGATTTCGCCTGGCGTTGCCACAATGTATACCGCATCGACACGACCGCCATTATTGGTGAACTGGTCATCGGTTGGCGTGGTTTGCAGCGTTGGGTTGTTTGTGGTCATGCCGGAATCGGTTGTCGTTCTGGGGGTAATCGGACTCCCCGTTAAAGCGATACCTGAACCGCCGTTGACACCCGCGCGTAATTCGCTGGTAGAGCCGAATTTTTGTTGTAGAACGGTGCCGCCGCCCAGTTTCTGCCACTCTTGCGCAAACGCATTTGCTACGCGATCACCCAGCGAACTGCGCGGGATCAGCACCAGCGGCGCTTGTTTGCCCTGGTCACGAATATGACGTGCTGCATCGCGCGCTTCATCTTCCGGCGACAGCGCGAAATAACAGATGTTGGCACGGTTTTCGATATTTTCCGGCTGGTTAAGCGCCAGCACGTTCAGCGGGGTGTTGCTCTTCAGCAACTCTTCAACGTTATTTTTCAGCAGCGGGCCGACCACAATACTCGCGCCGTCCTGCTGTACCTGGTTGAGGATCTGGCTAAGCGGTTGTGAAGAAGTATCGTAGATTTTCAGTTCTGCTGACGGATTTGCTGGTGCGCTTACTGCTGCGGTGGTTGCAGTTGGGGTGTTTACAGGCACCGGCTGTGCCTCGGTTTCTTCACCCGTCAGATCGCTAACAGAGGCCTGTGCCGGGCTGGCAACGCCATCCACGGTTTGCGGTTGGGGCTGTTCTGTGACGTCCGCGGCAGGTGCGGCAGCTACCTGCGCTGCTACTGGTTGAGTACCGATATTTTTCGCCGCTTCAAATCCTTGCTGAATAGTGCGACCAAACACCGCGGCCTGACCATTCAACGGCAACAGCAGGGCGATTTTATTGGTTGACGCTGGTTTAAACGCTTTTACGTTTACCAACTGCGTTGGCAGCATTTTCGCGCCCGGATTGTTCGGGTAACGTTTCTGCCAGTCGGCAATGCCGGCCTTCATCATGTCGGGATCGTTGCGGTTATCAAACCAGACGCGTTGCAGATCCAGCCAGCCTTGCAGGATATTTTCGTCGGCGTTGATCACCAGCGTATTCGCCTGCTCCTGAGTCATGGAGGAGAGCGCCTGCCAGGTAGCATCAATATTTTGCTGTTTTTCTTTCGCCCCGAGCAGCGGTTCCTGAGCAATTAAAGCGCGCAATAAATCAATGGAAGGACGCCCCTGGCTGGCATCGATTTTTGCCTGCCAGTAACGTGCCTGCTGGTTTGGCTCTAAATCTGCCGGAGTAATTTTAACCAGCAAGGTTTGCGCGCCAGTAAAATCTTTCTGTGCCAGTTTAATTTCTACTGCCAGCAGAGTTTTCTCGCGACGCTGGGTATCGTTCAGTTCCTGCGGCAGTTGGTTAAATAATTCTACCGCTTGCCCGGTTTTACCTTCTTTCACCAGTGCACGAATGGCGAGTAATTGCCAGTTGATCCTGGTATCATCAGAGCTTTGCTGCATCTGCTGCAGATAAAAGGCAGAATCAGCCTGCGCCGTGCCCTGCATATAGGCAGTGGACTGATCGGGGGTATGGGTGCCACAACCGGCGAAAATCAGGGCTGCCAGAACAACAGGCAGACAACGCGCGGCTTTCAAACGAGAAAATGTTGAGGGTACCATAATGTATCCAGTGATATTTTTTTTACGCAATGCTCAATATTAAATCGGCAATACGGACGACACAATGAAACAACACCAATCGGCGGATAATTCTCAAGGTCAGCTCTACATTGTACCGACGCCAATCGGCAATCTGGCAGATATCACCCAGCGTGCGCTGGAGGTATTGCAGGCCGTTGATCTGATTGCCGCCGAGGATACGCGTCATACCGGTTTACTGCTGCAACATTTTGGGATTAACGCCCGATTGTTCGCCTTGCACGACCATAACGAACAACAGAAAGCAGAAACACTGCTGGCGAAACTGCAAGAGGGGCAAAACATTGCGCTGGTGTCCGATGCCGGAACGCCGCTGATTAACGACCCTGGCTACCATCTGGTGCGCACCTGCCGTGAAGCGGATATTCGCGTGGTGCCGCTACCGGGGCCGTGTGCTGCCATTACAGCATTAAGCGCCGCGGGTTTGCCATCAGATCGTTTTTGTTATGAAGGTTTCCTGCCTGCTAAATCAAAAGGTCGCCGTGATGCGCTAAAAGCCATTGAAACGGAACCGCGCACGCTGATTTTTTATGAATCCACCTACCGTCTGTTAGACAGCCTGGAAGATATTGTCGCGGTGCTGGGCGAATCGCGCTACGTAGTGCTGGCTCGCGAACTGACCAAAACCTGGGAAAACATTCACGGCGCGCCCGTAGGCGAACTGCTGGCGTGGGTAAAAGAAGATGAAAATCGCCGCAAAGGTGAAATGGTGCTGATTGTCGAAGGGCATAAAGCACAGGAGGATGATTTGCCCGCCGATGCGCTGCGCACGCTGGCGCTGTTGCAGGCAGAACTGCCGCTGAAAAAAGCGGCGGCGCTGGCAGCAGAAATTCACGGCGTGAAGAAAAACGCGCTGTATAAGTATGCGCTGGAGCAGCAAGGGGAGTGATATATCTCCGTGGCCCCGTTTGGAGAACCCAGGGGCCACTTGCTTTTGCCTGGCTTAGGGGGATGTTAACGATGACGCATCCCATCAATCAAACATGTGAAATGGTTATGTAGCCATAAAAACGAAGCGGGGATAGTGGTGGAGACTGTGGCTGTGAGAAAACGTTCTGTCGCATCCTGCTTTCCTTCGCCAGTCACCAGTAGCAAAACTTCGCGGGCATTGAGAATATCCTTCAAGCCTAAGGTGATCCCCCGGGTCACGGGGTGACCAGCGGTTTTTAACATCTCATGTTGCTGGGTTTTCACATCAAGTTGGCTGATATGGCAGGCCGGTTGCAGGCTTTCTCCCGGTTCGTTCAGTCCCAGATGACCGTTTTTCCCCAATCCGAGAACGCACAAATCGAGACCACCTTTGCGTGCAATTAAATCCGTTACCCGCTCGCACTCTGTCTCGTTTATCCCTTCGGAACGAAAGCTGATGAGCTGGTCTTCACGTAACCCCAGCGGCTGCACGATATGTTGCTGAAGGAAGGTTTCGCAGGTGCCGGGCGCGGTTAATGGCAGATCTACCCATTCGTCGAGCTTCACGAAGGTCAGTTGGCTGGCATCAACGTGCTGCTGGTGGATTTTTTCCACCAGATAACTGTAGGTAAGCACGGGAGTTGCGCCGGTCGCGAGGCAGATGACTGCATTGGGGGTGTTGCGGATTAACGTCAGCAAATGTTCGCTGGCGTGTTCACTGAGCGCAGTGTAGTCATCGAAGTGCTGTAAGGTTTGCATGAGGAGAAATTCCTTGTGTAGAGAGGCACCGTCAGGCGCGATGCGAAGACCGATGACAAACGCTAAATTGCCTGATGCGCTACGCTTATCAGGCCTACGTGATCTCTGCAATATATTGAATTTGTGTGCTTTTGTAGGCCGGACAAGGCGTTCACGCCGCATCCGGCATGAACAAAGCGCACTTTGTCAACAATCTGAGGCACCGTCAGGCGCAGTGCCTCATTCCATTTACAAAATACCGAATGCGGAACAAACGATGGAAAGCACGAACGTGACGGCGATTAACAGCACCGGATGCGCTTTTTTCACCCGTAATAAGTAATACATCAACAGGGTGTAAGCCATCGGCAAAATATTCGGGAAGACTTTATCGAAGAAATCCTGTTGCAGCGCGACGCTGTGAGTACTGTCGATAGCAAACGACGTCACGACGTTAATATGTACATACGAAGCGATCAGCCCGCCGATTACCGTGATCCCGAGGATAGTTGCCGAACGGGCGATCATCTGCGAGTTCTCTCGCACTTTATCAATCGCCTTCACACCGACCGAATAACCAACGTGAGTCCAGCCAACGCGCAGGAAAAAGATAAGCAGGTAAACGGCGAAAAACAGAATCGGCCCCAACAGGTTTCCCTGGCTGGCAAACGATGAGCAAATTCCCGCCATAATCGGCAATAAGGTAAACCAGAAAATCGCATCGCCAATCCCGGCGATTGGGCCAAACAGCGCCACTTTGAGGCCTTTAATGGTGTCGCGATTTTCCCCTTTCTCTTCCATCGAAATGAGTAATCCCATCAGGAATCCGACCAGATTCGGGTGGGTGTTAATAAATTCGAGGTTATCTTTCATCGCCGCGCTTAAGCCCGGTTTGTCGTCCTTATAAATCTTTTTCAGGATCGGCAACATCGCCCAGGTAAATCCCCCCGCCTGCATCCTTTCGTAGTTAAAGCTCGCTTGCAGCAGCGATGAACGAAAGCCCAGACGGGTGATATCTTTTTTACTGATTTCAGATCCCATTGCTGTAGTCCTCTTCTTCATTTTTACTGGCAACGGGCAACGGGCTGCGGTTGCGCTTGCTGCCGGGATTTCGCATTGAAAAATTCATACACCGCAAAACCTGCCCCCAGTACGGCGACCGGTAACAGGTTGCTGACCTGGATGTAGCAAACAAACAGGAAACCGGCGATCAGGTAAGGGATGTATTGCGCTTTGAACATCACGCGCAGCAGCAGACCAAAACCAACGGCAGGTAAAATACCGCCGGCCACTTCAAAACCATGAGTCAACTAGGCTGGCATCGCCTTTACCAGCGCCTGCATCGCGCCTTGCGCCAGGTAGGTACAAAGAAACGCAATCACTGCATATGAAGAGGCAACAATCAGCATCGTTATCCAGTTAAGTCGGGAAAACGCGGCCGTATCCGCCTCTTTCGCGCATTTATCCGCTTTGGTCATAAATAATGAGAAAGCGGAATAGAAAAACAGAATGACGTACTGCATTAACAAACTAAACGGCAGGCCAAGACCAATTGCCGTTTTGGCATCCACCCCCGTAGACCACGCAATGACGGTAGTCATCAGACCCGCCATGATAGGGTTGGGCGGTTGAACACCACCGGCAGGGGTTAATCCGGCGAACGCCAGTTCTGTCAGACCACCGGTAATTAAGCCGGTCTGAATATCACCGAGTATTGCTCCAGTAAGGGTACAAACGATTATCGGACGGAATAAAAACAAGGCTTCCAGCCAAAAATCAATCCCCAGAACGAAAACTAATGCCGCCAGGGATAGCCCCTGAATTAGGGTTATTTCATGCATTTTTATTACCTCAAACCAATATTAAGGCGATTTTAGATTTAGTCAGGTATTTGTTCTTTTTGATCACCGGGGACGTCCTGAATAAAAACATTCACGCCGCGTTGCTTAATAAAACGTAAATCAGCGAGATCCTGAAAATCGACATAAACTTTACTGCTGATTTGCTTTTTCCCTTCCGAGAAATGCATATTGCCGACGTTAACGTCTTTCAGTTCTATTCCCCCTTCCACCAATTTACGTACTGTTTGCGGTGTACGGCAAATCAGGAATATCTTCTGATGTGGTGCAGCTTTGCCGATGACGTTAATGGTTTTTTCGACAGTAAAGAAACGAATGCCAAAACCGTAAGTTTCCGCGGTAATGCCCATTAATTTCTGTTGAATATCATCATTAGCGACAACATCATCCACGACCACCAGCAAATTTGCGCCGATGGTGGATGTCCAGGTAACGCCAACCTGGCCATGAACCAGACGATTATCAATACGGGTTAAGAGAATATTTGGACTGCTCATTTTTAATCCTCACCATAAAAGTTGAATAATATAATTTATTTAAATATATTACTGTTGCGATATTATATTGGTGTATTTATTAAATTTTAATAATCTCCTTTGCCATTAAGGCACTACCCGATATTAACCGGGCAGCACACTCAAATAAATCGTAAAAAAATCAATAATTACGCGGATATTCTATTTTCTGAACCACAGACATTAATTTTGTTTCTGACAACTTCTTTCATTGCATCCATGCCGACGCGCATATAATAACGAGGATCATTACCTTGCGGATTTTCCGCAAACCAGGCTTTTACTGCGCCAGCGAAGGCTATTTTTAATTCCGTGGCAACGTTCACTTTTGTGACGCCAAGTTCAATAGTGCGACGGACAAATTCATCCGGGACATCGCTGGCACCATGCAGCACCAGTGGAATATCCACCACTTCACGAATTTCCGCCAGTCGCTGGAAATCAATCTTCGGCGTTTTGCTGTATAACCCGTGCGCCGTACCAATCGCCACCGCCAGGCTGTCGACGCCCGTTAGTTCGACAAAGCGTTTAGCTTCTTGTGGGTCGGTAAGGAACGCGCTTTCGGCGTCAACGCTCATATCATCTTCCACACCGCCCAGGCGACCCAGTTCCGCTTCCACGCTGCAATCCTGCGAGTGGCAGAAGTCGACAACCGATTTCACCAGCTTCACGTTCTCGACAAACGGGAAGTGACTGCCGTCGATCATCGCACTGCGCACGCCGGCGTGGACTTTACGGCGAATATCATCCAGCAATTCGTGGTGGTCGAGATGCAGCGCCAGCGGCATGTTGTAGGTCGTGGAATAGGCGCTACACAGGGCGTAGATCTCTTCCAGGGCGATATGTTTAAAGGTGCCCGGCGTCCCGGCGAGGATCACCGGCGATCGCATTTCACTACATACTTCGAGGATCGCCTGGATCGTCTCGGCGTTATGAATGTTAAAGGCAGGCACTGCGTAACCATTGGCCAGGGCATCCTGTAACAGATATTTGGTGGAGATAATACTCATAATGCGATCCTCTTATGCCTGCCACGGATGAATAATGACACCTTGCACCACACGGTTAACGGTGCCGCTGGCTGATGGGGTATCCGGCGTATTGCCCATATGCAGCGACTGCATCAGTGCAAACGTCTGAGCGTATATCAGGAAGCAAAATGCCTGCTCAACGTCGATAAAGTGACGGGACGGCGGCAGGATGATATGCGGACCCGCGGTGATAATGTCGTTGCTTTCAGCGGCGATGGCGATCACGCGCATTGCCTGGTTATCGCGGCGTAATTCTGCCAGCAGATCAAGATCATACTGACGGGTATAAGGGTGGCTGGAGACAAACACCACCACCAGCGTTTCGTCATTGACCAGCGATTTCGGGCCATGACGGAATCCGGTTGGGGAATCATAAAAGGCCGCCAGCTTACCCGCAGTCAGTTCCAGTACCTTCAACGCCGACTCGCGTGCCGCGCCTTGTAAGCCACCGCTGCCGAGATAAACGATCCGTTTCCACGGCGCGTAACCAAACACACCTTCGCTGAAATCGCCCAGCGAGGTCAGGATTACCTGGCAACGATCCGCCACGTCACGGAAGGTCTGGCTGTTGATCGTCTCTGGCGCGAAAACCGCGAGGCAACTGGCCATCATGGTGGTAATGCTGCTGGTCATCGCAAAGCCGCGATCGTGCGTTTCTGCTGGCATCAGCAGGGCAAACGCGTTGTCGCTGTTAATCGCGTTTTGATAGAGATCGCCCGCTTCGTTACAAGTGATCGGCAAGTGGTAGCACTCCGGCACAAACTGATTCGCCAGTTCCACGGCAGCGACGCTTTCCGGGCTGTTGCCGGAACGACCGAAGGAGATCAGCAGCAGAGGATGAGCTGGATTCAGGTAATCCATTGGATTAGTGACCAGATCGGTGGTCGGTACGGCGCTGAAGTTTTTTCCAGTCTGGCTGGCGAGCCATGGCGCGATGATGTCACCGATAAATGCCGAGGTTCCGGCTCCGGTCAGGATGATCCGCAGATCCTCTTTGCGCAGTAACGGTTCAAGGAAGTTATCGAGCGCAGAACGTAACGTGTCGATGTTGGTGAGCGAACGGATCCATGCGCGAGGCTGATGGCGGATCTCTTCTTCAGTCCATGTGCCGGTGGTTGCAGCAGCAGGGGTGTAATTTTCTGGCATAACGCAATCCTTAGTCTGATGAACTTGACTTCAGGCGGGTAGCTTTCGCTTGCCTTTCGTTTCATTTCACTTGGTTATTTCTTTCGTTGATTAAAATTTATAGAAAAGAAACTGAAAGTTCAATGGTGAAAAAAGAAATAAAACGAAATTTGTGATCGGTGAAAGAAAAGATAAGGGAAGTGAAAGGGATTGCATGATGGTGTAAATATCAGCACTGATTGCCGGATGCGGCGTAAACGCCTTATCCGCCTGGCTGTCACCAGCCGTAGGTCGGATAAGACATCCGACATTTACGCCGCAACGACGCTTCGTAGGTCGGATAAGACGCGTCAGCGTCGCATCCGACACCGGTGCAAAGGTCAAAACAAAAGAAAGACCTTGCGGGGGAAGTGAAAGCCAGAAAAGAAACGAAAGTGTAAAACGTCACCCACTGTCTTTTACTAACAGCGGCGGGGCGCTTACCTTATATCCCTTCCTCGACCGGACATTCTTCATGGCAGCGATCCAGCTCGTCCACCAGACTGGTCAGCCCACGGTGTCCGCACTCCAACGCCTGCACGCGAAACTCTTCGCTACTTAACCCTTCACGCTCCAGCACCATCTCCAGTAACAGTTGCAAATTGGTGCCGGTGATCACTTCACAGCCCGGTTTTTGCATCGCCAGCGTTGAAGCCACGCGAAACGGCGTGCCGCCGAGCAAATCCGTCAGAAAAACAATGCTGTCTTCACAATCCAGTTGGGCGATGGCTTCTTCAAGCTGCGATGTAAGCAGCGCGGTGCTTGAGGTTTCCGGAAAATCGATGGCGATAAACTGCGATTGCTCACCGAGAATTTGTTTCATCGCTTTTTCCATGCCGCTGGCAAATCCGCCATGCCCTGTCAAAATAATACTTAACATCTATTACCTCATTGTATTTAAAGGAAATGGCAAAATTTACCGACGATGCCGAGAACCACCGTGATTGCAATCAGGCGCAACGGACTCCAGCCGCGACGTACCAGCCAGAACATGGTCAGGGTATAGGCCAGCGGTAAGAAGGCAGGCATCAGTTTGTCGATAACGTCAGCCTGCAACTTAACCACTGCGTCGCCCGCCGTGATTTCCAGAGTGGTGCTTAAACGGACATAGGTTGCAACCAGCGCGCCGATTACCGTCATCCCGACGATAGACGCCGCATGGCCGACTTTTTTGGTATTCGCTTTAATCAGCGGGATCGCCGCGACGCCCATGCGATAAGCGTAATGTGCAAGGCCAAAACGCAGACCGAGATGCACCACGTTGAACAGAACAATAAATACGACAGCGCCGAGAATAGATCCTTGCAACGCCAGACTGGCACCAATCCCGCCACAAATTGGTAGCAACGTCAGCCAGAACATCGCATCGCCAATCCCGCCCAGCGGCGCACCGACAGCAATCTTGGTGCTCTGAATACTGTTAACGTCCTGCTTGGAACGCTCCATCGCGAGGATAATGCCAATAACAAACGTCACCAGAAACGGGTGAGTATTGAAGAAACCCATATGCCCTTTCATGGCGCGCGCCAGGTCGCGTTTATTGGTGTGGATCTTTTTCAGTGCAGGTAACAGACCGTACAGCCAACCGGAAGCCTGCATACGTTCGTAGTTGAAAGAAGCCTGTAACAGCATGGAACGCCATGCGACGCGATTGATATCTTTTTTCGTTAGCTCTGCGCCAATGCTCTGATCTTCATATACGTTTTCATTGACGCCGTTCAGCAGTGTTTCTTCATTTTCGCTGACGTTCGGCAGGGTCGTTTGATTAGATGCCATCTTCAAATTCCTCTTTCTGTGCCGCAGGTTGAGTCGGTTCAGGAGATTTACGCAGCAGGTCGATCAGCGCCATCGCCAGCGCGGCGGCGGCAATAGCCAACACCGGTAACTTGAGCCAGGCGGCGGCAACGAACCCCAGGATGAAGTAAGGGATATAGACGTTTTTCATCATGATTTTCAGTAGTACGGCAAAACCGATTGCTGGCATGATGCCGCCCGCGACGCCGAGGCCGTCGATTAACCGTTGCGGCAGGACATCAATGATGGTTTTGGCATGTTCCGCACCGAAGTAAATTGGCAGGAAAGCGCAGAGAAAATAGAAGGTGCCGAGCGCCAGTAGCGCCAGTAGCGCCAGATAGTTTACGCGCTCAATACCGCGCGTATCGGCATTCTCCGCCATTCGGTCGCAGCGGGACATCACACCAGACATCACCGAGAACAGGAAGGTAATCCCCATTTGTACCGCGACCGCGAAAGGTACGGCGACGCCGACCGCGACATCCGGTTTCACGCCGGTAGTGATGGCAAATGCCGTGCCGACGATAGTACCGATAATCACGTTAGGTGGCTGTGCGCCCGCCAGCGGAGCCAGCCCCATCCACACCAGCTCCAGTGTACCGCCAGTTAAAATACCGGTATGCAGATCGCCAAGTACCAGCCCGACCAACGGCCCGAGAACCACCGGGCGGTGTATATGGGTTAAGCCGTTAAACATATCCAGGCCAGCGATAAAGGCGATAATGCCCAACGCGAATGCCTGCAACAGACTGATTTCCATGATGAATCCCTCAAAGTAATTTAAAGAGGTCCACAGCAGGTTCTGTCGGGACGCCCTGAACGAAGCATTCCACCCCTGCGGATTTCAGGTCGTTAAATGCCGCGATATCGCCCGCATCCACAGAAACCGTTTTGGCGATTTGCTGTTTGCCATTGGCGTAGTGCATATTGCCAACGTTAATGCGGTTAACCGGAACGCCACCTTTAACCAGCGTCAGGAAATCGGCTGGTGTTTTACAAACCAGCAAGATTTTCTGCCGATCAGCAGCGCGGTGGATGTTGTCGATCACTTTTTGTAGTGTCCAGAAACGCACGGCGATCCCTTCTGCCAGCACCATTTCCATCAGGTTTTGTTGTACCGGATCTTCGGCAACCTCATCATTGGCTACCAGAACCAGATTTGCCCCCGCAAATCCAACCCACTGAACGCCGACCTGACCGTGAATCAAGCGTTCATCAATCCGGCTTAAAACAATATTTGGCATAGCGTGTTCCTCGTTTTTGTTATGGCTTACTGGCCTTCACAGGCAGCGTGGTACTGCGCCAGGATGTCCTGAATATGGTTAATAATGAGTGCCCGTGGCGTTGGCTGTAGCTCGCCGGAGCGAACTTTTACGTATTGCAGCGGCAGGTACTGGCTGATGAGTGGCTGCGGAATTGGCGCATCTGCCAGGTTGCGGACCAGGTGGGCGAAAGCATCATCAATCTGCCGGTCTGGCCAGTAATAACGCACGCGATCCGAGTAACTGTAGCCGCGTGCCAGACGACGCGCGTTCCCGTCCCCGTGGTAATGGCTTTGCCAGTATTCCGGACGGTCGAGCATCACGTTTTCCAGTACCTGACGCAGACCAGAACAGGCTTTTGCTGGCACCAGTTCTTCTTCGATAGCCGCCAGAGAAAACAGTGCTTCACGTAGGGCGAAGGTCAGCGCCGGGCCAACTTTCAGAATGGCAAAGTGGTCAATGACCAACTGGCGCAGCGATTGCGGTGTTTGATAATCGGTAGAATGAGCTTCGAAAATCAGTGTTTCGTAGTTTTCGACCATCTGACTTAAGGCGATCGCTTTTGCAGGCTGATAATCAATAACGTTGGTGTGATCGAATTCGACGCCGGGTTGTACCACCAGCGCAATAATACGTGGCCAGATGGCATTCAGACCTTGCTTTTCAAAAGCATGACGATGGGCTTCCAGCGTGGTGCGGGCGGCATCCGGTGTAGTCACTGCCAGTTCGCTTAAGGTTTCATGTGCGCCGCCAGGAACCGGAACTTCAGTTCCAATGACATACACCAGATCGGCCTCGCCAAAGTGTTCACGGCAGGTTTCTTCCGCCACTTTCGCCAGGCGAGCGGCGCGTTCAGCAACGATGTCATCGGTTAAGGGGATCGGATCGCCCTGACAGGACATGCTGCAATCAAGGTGAATTTTTTTGAATCCCGCCGTGACGTAGCTTTTTATCAAATCATCGGCATTAGCCATCGCCTGGGTTGCGGGCAGGTTTTGCCAGCGGTTAGGTCCCAGATGATCGCCACCGAGAATTAGCATGTCTTGTGGGAAATTCAGCGAGTCGGCAAGCTGGCAAACAAAGCCGCGAAAATCGGCAGGCGTCATTCCGGTATAACCGCCGAACTGATCCACCTGATTGGACGTTGCTTCAATCAGTAGTGGCGTTTGGTTTGAGAAGGCGTAGCGGATGGCAGCTTCCAGCACCAGCGGATGTGCGGAACAAACGGCATAAATCCCATTTGTTTTGCCCCCTTTGTGCTGCCTCACCATTTCTGTCAGATGTTTCACTTTCCTCTCCAGTTTAGATTACTGCAACCTTGATCTTTCGTTTTCTTTCAATTGATACTGCGTCATGGTGAGATAAAAATAAAACGAAAGATAATAGTTTTCTGATTTGATTCACAAAAGAAACATAATGAAAGCTCCTGAAACGAGGGGCGCTTGCGTCAATGGGCAATGTGGGCTTGCATTTGGTTAATAGAAAGGCGTTAATAAGCAAAACGAAATGAAACGAAAGCTTTACGAAAGGACTTACTATGAGTAATACCGACGCTTCAGGCGAGAAGCGAGTAACAGGCACCAGTGAGAGACGAGAACAGATCATTCAGCGCCTGCGGCAGCAAGGAAGTGTGCAAGTTAATGATCTATCGGCATTGTACGGCGTTTCTACGGTGACGATCCGTAACGATCTGGCATTTCTGGAAAAGCAGGGGATCGCCGTGCGTGCTTATGGTGGCGCGTTGATCTGCGATAGCACGACACCGTCAGTCGAACCTTCGGTGGAAGATAAAAGTGCGCTCAACACTGCGATGAAACGCAGCGTTGCGAAAGCTGCTGTTGAGCTGATTAAGCCTGGCCATCGCGTGATCCTCGACTCCGGAACCACAACCTTTGAGATTGCCCGTCTGATGCGCAAGCATACTGACGTGATTGCGATGACCAACGGTATGAACGTGGCTAATGCTTTGCTGGAAGCTGAGGGCGTTGAGCTACTGATGACCGGCGGGCATTTGCGCCGTCAGTCACAATCTTTTTATGGCGATCAGGCTGAACAATCGCTGCAAAATTACCACTTCGACATGCTGTTTCTCGGTGTAGATGCTATCGATCTGGAGCGCGGCGTCAGTACGCACAATGAAGATGAAGCCCGTTTGAACCGCCGGATGTGCGAAGTTGCGGAACGGATCATCGTGGTCACTGATTCCAGTAAGTTCAATCGCTCCAGTTTACATAAGATCATTGATACCCAGCGGATCGATATGATCATTGTCGATGAAGGCATTCCTGCGGATAGTCTGGAAGGGCTACGAAAGGCCGGGGTTGAGGTGATTCTGGTCGGGGAGAATGCGTCTTCGCTATGACTTACTATGCCCGATAAACGTGTGCCATCGGGCATAATACAAATTGAGTTATCAAGTCACCGGTGCCGGGTTAAACACCGCCAGTTGGTTATGCAACCCCCATTGGTCTGAGAAGGTTTTCTTCTTTCCGCTGGCAACGTCGAGAATAAAGTGGAACAGTTTCCAGCCCACCTCTTCAATCGTCTCTTCGCCGGTGGCGATGGTGCCCGCATTAATATCCATCAAATCAAACCAACGGTTCGCCAGTTCAGTGCGGGTTGCCATTTTAATGACCGGCACTGCCATCAGGCCGTAAGGTGTGCCGCGACCGGTCGTAAATACTTGAACGGTAATTCCTGAAGCCACCTGTTGGGTGCCACAGACAAAGTCGCTGGCTGGCGTCGCGGCGTAAATTAATCCACGTTTGGTCGGACGCTGCCCTGGCGACAGCACTTCTACAATCGCGCTTTTACCTGATTTGGCAATGGAGCCGAGAGCCTTCTCCACGACGTTTGCCAGACCGCCTTTTTTGTTTCCCGGCGAAGGGTTGGCGCTGCGGTCGGTTTTCCCCATATTGAGATAGTTGTCGTACCATTCCATCTCTTCCAGCAGACGCTTACCGACCTCTTCGTTAACGGCGCGCGGCGTCAGCAGATGAATGGCGTCGCGTACTTCCGTCACTTCCGAGAACATCACCGTTGCACCGCAGCGCACCAGCAGATCAGACGCATAGCCAACCGCCGGATTGGCTGTCACGCCAGAAAACGCATCGCTGCCGCCGCACTGCATACCAACAACCAGTTCTGAAGCCGGGCAGGTTTCTCGCTGACGTTGATTCAGCTTGTGCAGATGGCGTTCGGCAACCTGCAAAATATCCTCAACCATTGACTGAAAACCGACATGCTTTTCATCCTGCAAGCTGACAATACTGGCGCTTTCCAGTGGAATAGCCTGCACATCGTCCGTACCGACCAGCAGGCGCTCTGGTTGCAATTTCTCGCATCCGAGGCCAATCACCATCACCTCACCGCCAAAGTTTGGGTTCAGCGAAATGTTGTGAATGGTTCGAATAGGCACCACCGCCGCTGGGGCATTAATCGCCACGCCACAGCCGTACAGGTGATTCAGCCCCACCACACCATCGACGTTCGGGTATTTCGGCAGCAGGTCGCGCTCAATAATTTTCACCACGTAATCGACGACGCCTGCCACACAATGCACGCTGGTCGTGATGCCGAGCAGGTTCTTGGTGCCCACACTGCCATCGGCATTGCGATAGCCTTCAAAGGTATAACCTTCCAGCGGCGGTAAAGGTTCCGGCACTTTGGTTGCCAGAGGCAAAGTATGTAAGGGGGGCGCTTCAGGCAGAACCACCATCGATTCATCGATCCAGCTTCCACGTGGGATGGCGCGCATGGCGTAACCAATCACTTCGCCATAACGAATAATTTCGCCATCAGCAGGAATGTCGATCAATGCGACTTTATGCCCCTGGGGAATATGCTCAATTAATTCCAGGCCGTCCGGAAAACGCGTTCCTGCTTTCAGGCCATTATCATTAACAATAATTGCCACATTATCTGTGTCATGAACTTTTATATAAAACGCAGTCGGCGTTTCTTGTCTTATTTCGATATTGGCCATTGTTCAATATTCTCCAGCCAGGGGGATATTAAAATGAGCATTAGATCTCATTTAAAAATAAATAACTTCATTAGGTGAAATAAGAATGTCAGGAGTTTAACGGTAGAAATGTGATCAATGTCAATCATTTCAGGGATTGCGACGCTACCCGGCAAGGCAAAGCGTAAATCTGTGCTTTAGCGCGCAATGTTATGTGCATATGCTCAAAATAATATTTAAATTACATTATTTAAGTTCGCATTTGCACAATGATTATTATTACCCCGCTGCTTATACTAATTCACGAGGCCATTGTCATAACTATATGAATGGAACTCATAAATAATACCTTCCCAATAATAAAAATCAACATAAGTACCCGAGGTAAATAAAATGATTCTGGACACCATTGAAGAAAAAAAGAAAAGCGTGCATACCCGCTATTTAATATTATTTATTATTTTTATTGTGACAGCCGTTAACTATGCCGACCGTGCAACGCTGTCGATTGCCGGTACTGAAGTAGCAAAAGAACTGCAATTAAGCACGGTTTCGATGGGGTACATTTTCTCCGCTTTTGGCTGGGCCTATCTGCTAATGCAAATCCCTGGCGGCTGGCTGCTGGATAAGTTTGGATCGAAGAAAGTTTACACTTACAGCCTCTTTTTCTGGTCGCTGTTTACCTTCCTGCAAGGCTTTGTCGATATGTTCCCTATTGCCTGGGCAGGGATCTCCATGTTCTTCATGCGCTTTATGTTGGGCTTCTCGGAAGCGCCGTCATTCCCGGCGAACGCCCGTATTGTTGCTGCCTGGTTCCCGACTAAAGAACGCGGAACAGCTTCCGCCATCTTTAACTCGGCGCAATATTTCTCGCTGGCGCTCTTTTCGCCACTGCTTGGCTGGCTGACTTTCGCCTGGGGCTGGGAGCACGTCTTTACCGTTATGGGGGGGATTGGTTTTGTACTAACGGCGCTGTGGATTAAGTTGATTCATAACCCGACAGACCATCCGCGCATGTCTGCGGAAGAGTTGAAGTTTATCTCCGAAAATGGTGCGGTGGTCGATATGGATCACAAAAAGCCAGGCGGTGCGACAGCAAGCGGTCCTAAGCTGCATTACATCAAGCAATTGCTCTCTAACCGCATGATGCTGGGGGTATTTTTCGGGCAATATTTTATCAACACCATCACTTGGTTCTTCCTCACCTGGTTCCCGATTTATCTGGTACAGGAAAAGGGGATGTCGATTCTGAAAGTCGGCCTGGTTGCGTCGATTCCGGCATTGTGTGGATTTGCTGGCGGCGTGCTTGGGGGTGTCTTCTCGGATTATCTGATCAAACGCGGTTTGTCACTGACTCTGGCACGTAAGCTACCAATTGTGCTGGGAATGTTGCTGGCTTCCACCATCATCTTATGTAACTACACCAACAACGCCACGCTGGTGGTCATGCTGATGGCGTTAGCCTTCTTTGGCAAAGGATTTGGCGCACTGGGCTGGCCGGTGGTTTCCGATACCGCACCGAAAGAGATTGTTGGCCTCTGCGGCGGCGTCTTTAACGTCTTTGGCAATGTCGCCTCCATTGTCACTCCACTGGTGATTGGTTACCTGGTTAGTGAACTGCATTCCTTCAATGCGGCGCTGGTATTTGTGGGATGTTCGGCGCTGATGGCAATGGCCTGCTACCTCTTCGTGGTTGGTGACATTAAACGTATGGAATTGCAGAAATAAGCAAAGGTATAAGCGATGAATAATGATATTTTCCCCAATAAGTTCAAAGCCGCGTTGGCTGCGAAACAGGTACAGATTGGCTGCTGGTCAGCACTTTCCAACCCGATCAGCACTGAAGTTCTTGGTTTGGCTGGCTTTGACTGGCTGGTGCTGGATGGCGAACATGCGCCAAACGATATTTCCACGTTCATCCCGCAGTTGATGGCGTTGAAAGGTAGCGCCAGTGCGCCAGTAGTGAGGGTGCCGACCAACGAACCGGTGATTATTAAGCGCCTGTTAGATATCGGTTTTTACAACTTCCTGATCCCCTTTGTCGAAACGGAAGAAGACGCGGTACAGGCGGTAGCATCAACGCGTTATCCACCAGAAGGTATTCGCGGCGTCTCCGTTTCTCATCGCGCCAATATGTTTGGCACCGTACCGGACTATTTCGCCCGGTCGAATAAGAACATCGCCATTCTGGCGCAAATCGAAAGCCAGCAGGGCGTCGATAACGTTGACGCCATCGCTGCGACCGAAGGCGTTGATGGCATTTTCGTTGGCCCCAGCGATCTGGCGGCGGCATTAGGTCATCTCGGCAATGCGTCACATCCGGAGGTACAAAAAGCGATTCAACATATTTTCAACCGCGCCAGCGCTTACGGTAAACCCAGTGGCATCCTCGCGCCAGTTGAAGCCGATGCACGCCGTTATCTGGAATGGGGTGCCACATTTGTCGCTGTCGGCAGCGACCTCGGTATTTTCCGCTCCGCCACGCAGAAACTGGCAGATGCCTTTAAAAAATAACGACCACCGCAACAAGAGAGATGATTGATATGACTATGAAAGTTGGTTTTATTGGCCTGGGTATTATGGGTAAACCAATGAGTAAAAACCTTCTGAAAGCAGGTTACTCGCTGGTGGTTTCTGACCGTAATCCAGAAGCTATCGCTGACGTGATTACCGCAGGCGCAGAAACCGCGTCTACGGCTAAAGCCATCGCTGAACAGTGCGATGTCATCATTACCATGCTGCCAAACTCTCCGCACGTGAAAGAAGTGGCGCTGGGGGAAAATGGCATCATTGAAGGTGCAAAACCAGGGACGGTATTAATCGATATGAGTTCAATCGCTCCGCTGGCAAGCCGTGAAATCAGCGAAGCACTGAAAGCGAAAGGTATTGATATGCTGGACGCCCCGGTGAGCGGCGGTGAACCGAAAGCCATCGATGGCACCCTGTCAGTGATGGTGGGTGGCGACAAAGCTATTTTCGACAAATACTATGACTTGATGAAAGCGATGGCGGGATCCGTTGTATATACCGGAGAAATCGGTGCAGGCAACGTCACCAAACTGGCAAACCAGGTCATTGTAGCGCTGAATATTGCGGCGATGTCAGAAGCGTTAACGCTGGCAACCAAAGCGGGCGTTAATCCTGATCTGGTTTATCAGGCGATTCGTGGTGGGCTGGCGGGAAGTACTGTACTCGATGCAAAAGCGCCGATGGTGATGGACAGGAATTTCAAGCCGGGCTTCCGTATCGATCTGCATATTAAGGATCTGGCAAATGCGCTGGATACCTCCCATGACGTTGGTGCGCAATTGCCGCTGACCGCAGTGGTCATGGAGATGATGCAGGCGCTGCGTGCCGATGGGCTGGGAACAGCAGACCACAGCGCTCTGGCGTGCTACTACGAAAAACTGGCGAAAGTCGAAGTCACTCGCGAGTGACGTCGTGCCCGGATGGCGTGGTGCAATCCGGGCTGGGAGCCAGGCCGAATAAGAGAAACGCCCTCCGGCGTCATGTGGTAACAGGCAAAGATATGAAAATCGTAATCGCCCCAGATTCTTACAAAGAAAGTTTATCTGCCAGCGAGGTTGCGCAGGCGATAGAAAAGGGATTTCGGGAAATTTTTCCTGATGCACACTATGTTTCTGTTCCCGTTGCTGATGGCGGTGAAGGAACGGTGGAAGCGATGATTGCTGCCACTCAGGGGACCGAACGTCAAGCCTGGGTTACGGGGCCGCTGGGTGAGAAGGTGAATGCCTGTTGGGGGATCTCTGGCGACGGTAAAACCGCGTTTATTGAAATGGCGGCGGCCAGTGGGCTGGCGTTGGTTCCAGCGGAAAAGCGTGATCCGTTGGTGACCACTTCTCGTGGTACGGGTGAGTTAATCTTGCAGGCGCTGGAGAGCGGCGCAACCACTATTATTATCGGCATTGGCGGCAGTGCTACCAATGATGGCGGCGCGGGAATGGTGCAGGCGCTGGGAGCGAAGTTAAGCGATGCCAGTGGTAATGAAATCGGCTTTGGTGGCGGCAGCCTCAATACCCTGAATACCATTGATATCTCTGGCCTTGATCCACGCTTAAAGGATTGTACGATTCGCGTCGCCTGCGATGTCACCAATCCGCTGGTGGGCGACAGCGGCGCGTCACGTATCTTTGGCCCGCAGAAAGGGGCTAATGAAGCCACGATTGTTGAGCTGGACAAGAATCTCTCTCACTATGCTGATGTCATCAAAAAATCGCTGTATGTTGATGTGAAAGACGTCCCCGGATCTGGTGCTGCGGGCGGTATGGGGGCGGCGCTAATGGCGTTTCTTGGTGCAGAGCTAAAGAGCGGCATTGAGATTGTGACTACGGCGTTGAATCTGGAAGAACATATTCACGATTGTACGTTGGTGATCACCGGAGAAGGGCGCATTGATAGCCAGAGTATCCACGGCAAAGTACCGATTGGCGTAGCGAATGTCGCGAAGAAATACCATAAACCGGTAATTGGTATTGCAGGGAGTCTGACGAAGGATGTCGGCGTTGTGCATCAGCACGGCATCGATGCCGTATTCAGCGTGTTGAACAGCATTGTTACCCTGGATGAAGCTTTCAGCGGGGCTTATGACAATATTTACCGCGCTTCACGCAATATCGCCGCCACACTGGCGATTGGAATGCGCAGTGCGGGGTGACAAGGGCGCGCAAACCCTCTATACTTCGCGCCGAAGCTGACCAGACAGTCGCCGCTTCGTCGTCGTCCTCTTCGGGGGAGACGGGCGGAGGGGAGGAAAGTCCGGGCTCCATAGGGCAGGGTGCCAGGTAACGCCTGGGGGGGAAACCCACGACCAGTGCAACAGAGAGCAAACCGCCGATGGCCCACGCAAGTGGGATCAGGTAAGGGTGAAAGGGTGCGGTAAGAGCGCACCGCGCGGCTGGTAACAGTCCGTGGCACGGTAAACTCCACCCGGAGCAAGGCCAAATAGGGGTTCATAAGGTACGGCCCGTACTGAACCCGGGTAGGCTGCTTGAGCCAGTGAGCGATTGCTGGCCTAGATGAATGACTGTCCACGACAGAACCCGGCTTATCGGTCAGTTTCACCTGATTTAACAAAGCCCGTCAGTGCAAGCTGGCGGGTTTTTGCTTTTTTGGGAGGGCGGGAAGATGAATGACTGTCCACGACGCTATACCCAAAAGAGCGCGGCCTGTTGGTTTAATATAAACACTCTTTTTAGCCATCCTGTGGTCTATGCTGATAACTTACTTCGAATAGCAATTATTAGTTTTGTGATCCTCAACACAAAATGCTATTCGGTAACCGTAAAACAAGAATAAATCATGGGAAACGATTGCGTTCACAAAATGACGTCCTGCCATTGAGAGGAAAAATGACGTTAATCAATTGTTTTATTTGTTTAATATATGTTTATTTGGTTTTAAGTCTTTGCTATGATCAATGTTTCATCTTCAACAAATGGCGCAAAAAAATGTGATGTGCCGCATTATTTATCTATGAAAACGATTTATTTATAATAAAATTTGATAACTTGCGCATTAAATTTAACTTAAAATTCGTCTGCGAAATACACGGTAATTGATTGAAATATCGTCTAAGCGCATTTTCTAATAAGAAAAATCAAGCGTGTTGTTATCGCCATAAAATATGGTTATCCCCCCTTATTTTTTTGATAAAAGTCAGGCTTTGTGTTGATTTTTATTGTCTAACTAATTGATATTAAATGGGTATATCGCTTTAAGGATTTACCTGGAAAACTATTGAAAGTTAATTTGTGAGTGGTCGCACATATCCTGTTCATTCCATTTTGATACAATTCATTCCGTCAATGAGGTAATTAACGCAGGTTGTTATGAGCACTATTCTTCTTCCTAAAACGCAACACCTGGTAGTCTTTCAGGAAGTCATCAGAAGTGGCTCTATTGGATCGGCTGCAAAAGAATTAGGGTTAACTCAACCAGCGGTAAGTAAAATCATTAACGATATTGAAGATTATTTTGGCGTTGAATTAGTCGTTCGGAAAAATACCGGCGTAACGCTGACACCTGCTGGTCAATTGTTGCTCTCTCGTTCCGAATCCATTACCCGCGAAATGAAAAATATGGTTAATGAGATTAGCGGTATGTCCACTGAGGCTGTAGTGGAAGTCTCATTTGGTTTTCCATCGCTGATTGGCTTTACCTTTATGTCCGGGATGATCAACAAATTCAAAGAGGTGTTCCCGAAAGCGCAGGTCTCAATGTATGAAGCGCAACTGTCTTCGTTCTTACCGGCTATCCGCGATGGGCGCCTGGATTTTGCGATAGGTACGTTAAGTGCAGAAATGAAGCTTCAGGATTTGCATGTTGAGCCGCTGTTCGAATCAGAATTCGTGCTGGTTGCCGGTAAGTCCCGAACATGCACCGGCACCACCACGCTGGAGTCTTTGAAGAACGAACAGTGGGTGTTGCCACAAACGAATATGGGATACTACAGCGAGCTACTCACCACGCTACAAAGAAATGGCATCAGTATTGAAAACATCGTTAAAACCGACTCGGTCGTCACCATTTATAATCTTGTTCTCAATGCTGATTTCTTAACCGTTATTCCCTGCGATATGACTTCACCTTTTGGTTCTAATCAATTTATTACTATTCCGGTTGAGGAAACGTTGCCGGTGGCACGATATGCCGCAGTATGGTCAAAAAATTATCGTATCAAAAAAGCAGCATCAGTTTTGGTGGAATTAGCTAAAGAGTATTCATCTTATAATGGGTGTCGACGAAGGCAATTAATAGAAGTTGGTTAGTTATTTGTTTTTTATTTAAACATGAATAATCCACCTGTATTTTTACAGGTGTTGGTTACGGTTACCTACAAATTTAATTCAGGCGAAGAGGTTTTATAATGCATATTACATACGATCTGCCGGTTGCTATTGATGACATTATTGAAGCAAAACAACGTCTGGCTGGGCGAATTTATAAAACAGGCATGCCTCGCTCTAACTACTTTAGTGAACGTTGCAAAGGTGAAATATTCCTGAAGTTTGAAAACATGCAGCGTACTGGTTCATTTAAAATTCGAGGTGCATTTAATAAATTAAGCTCCTTAACCGATGCCGAGAAACGCAAGGGGGTAGTGGCCTGTTCGGCGGGCAACCATGCACAAGGGGTTTCGCTTTCCTGTGCGATGCTGGGGATTGATGGTAAAGTCGTGATGCCGAAAGGCGCGCCAAAATCCAAAGTTGCGGCAACGTGTGACTACTCCGCTGAAGTCGTACTGCATGGCGATAACTTCAACGATACCATCGCCAAAGTAAGTGAAATTGTCGAAACGGAAGGTCGCATCTTTATTCCCCCTTATGATGATCCGAAAGTCATTGCCGGCCAGGGAACGATTGGTCTGGAAATTATGGAAGATCTCTATGATGTCGATAACGTAATTGTACCAATTGGCGGTGGTGGTTTAATTGCCGGTATTGCAGTGGCGATTAAATCTATTAACCCAACTATCCGTGTTATTGGTGTGCAGTCAGAAAACGTTCACGGTATGGCGGCTTCTTTCCACTCGGGAGAAATAACCACGCACCGAACTACCGGCACCCTGGCGGATGGTTGTGATGTCGCTCGCCCGGGTAATTTAACTTACGAAATCGTTCGTGAATTAGTCGATGATATCGTGCTGGTTAGCGAAGACGAAATCAGAAACAGTATGATTGCCTTAATTCAGCGCAATAAAGTCGTCACCGAAGGCGCGGGCGCTCTGGCATGTGCTGCATTATTAAGCGGTAAATTAGACCAATATATTCAAAACAGAAAAACCGTCAGTATTATTTCCGGCGGTAATATCGATCTTTCCCGCGTCTCTCAAATCACCGGTTTCGTTGGCGCTTAATTAATTCGTTGAGGATAGGATATGAGTACTTCAGATAGCATTGTATCCAGCCAGACAAAACAATCGTCATGGCGTAAATCAGATACCACATGGACGTTAGGTTTGTTTGGCACGGCAATCGGCGCCGGGGTGCTGTTCTTCCCTATCCGCGCAGGTTTTGGCGGACTAATTCCGATTCTGCTGATGTTGGTATTGGCATACCCAATCGCGTTTTATTGTCACCGGGCGCTGGCGCGTCTGTGCCTTTCCGGCTCTAACCCTTCCGGCAACATTACGGAAACGGTGGAAGAGCATTTTGGTAAAACCGGCGGCGTGGTCATTACGTTCCTGTATTTCTTCGCGATTTGCCCACTGCTGTGGATTTATGGCGTTACCATTACCAACACCTTTATGACTTTCTGGGAAAACCAGCTCGGCTTTGCGCCACTGAATCGCGGCTTTGTGGCGCTGTTCCTGCTGCTGTTGATGGCCTTCGTCATCTGGTTTGGTAAGGATCTGATGGTTAAAGTAATGAGCTACCTGGTATGGCCGTTTATCGCCAGCCTGGTGCTGATTTCTCTGTCGCTGATCCCTTACTGGAACTCTGCGGTTATCGATCAAGTTGATCTCGGTGCGCTGTCGTTAACGGGTCATGATGGCATTCTGATCACCGTCTGGTTGGGGATTTCCATTATGGTCTTCTCCTTTAACTTCTCGCCAATCGTCTCTTCCTTCGTGGTTTCTAAACGTGAAGAGTATGAGAAAGATTTTGGACGCGACTTCACCGAGCGTAAATGTTCACAAATTATCTCTCGTGCCAGCATGTTGATGGTTGCGGTAGTGATGTTCTTCGCCTTTAGCTGCCTGTTTACACTTTCTCCGGCGAATATGGCGGAAGCGAAAGCGCAGAATATTCCGGTACTTTCTTATCTGGCTAACCACTTTGCGTCCATGACCGGCACCAAAACGACGTTCGCTATTACGCTGGAATATGCGGCTTCCATCATCGCACTGGTGGCTATCTTCAAATCTTTCTTCGGTCACTATTTGGGGACGCTGGAAGGTCTGAACGGTCTGATTCTGAAGTTCGGTTATAAAGGTGACAAAACCAAAGTGTCGCTGGGTAAACTGAATACTATCAGCATGATCTTCATCATGGGCTCTACCTGGGTTGTCGCCTACGCCAACCCGAACATTCTGGACCTGATTGAAGCGATGGGTGCACCGATTATTGCCTCACTGCTGTGCCTGTTGCCGATGTACGCCATTCGTAAAGCGCCGTCTCTGGCGAAATACCGTGGTCGTCTGGATAACGTGTTTGTCACCGTGATTGGTCTGCTGACCATCCTGAACATCGTATACAAACTGTTTTAATCTGTAACTCAGGATGAGAAAAGAGATGAATGAATTTCCGGTTGTTTTAGTTATTAACTGTGGTTCGTCTTCAATTAAGTTTTCTGTGCTGGATACCTCAGACTGTGAAGTATTAATGTCAGGTATTGCCGATGGTATTAACTCGGAAAATGCATTCTTATCCGTAAATGGAGGAGAGCCAGCACCGCTGGCTCACCACAGCTACGAAGGTGCATTGAAGGCAATTGCATTTGAACTGGAAAAACGGAATTTAAATGACAGAGTGGCCTTAATTGGCCACCGTATCGCCCACGGCGGCAGTATTTTTACCGAGTCCGCCATTATTACCGATGAGGTCATTGATAATATCCGCCGTGTTTCCCCGCTTGCGCCGCTGCATAATTACGCCAATTTAAGTGGTATTGAATCGGCACAGCAATTATTTCCAGGTGTAACTCAGGTGGCGGTATTTGATACCAGCTTCCATCAGACAATGGCTCCAGAGGCTTATTTATATGGCCTGCCGTGGAAATATTACGAAGAGCTTGGCGTGCGTCGTTATGGCTTCCACGGAACCTCGCACCGCTACGTTTCTCAGCGCGCCTATTCGCTGCTGGATCTGGCGGAAGATGACTCCGGTCTGGTGGTCGCGCATCTTGGCAATGGTGCATCTATCTGTGCAGTTCGCAATGGTCAGAGCGTGGATACCTCAATGGGAATGACGCCGCTGGAAGGGTTGATGATGGGCACGCGCAGTGGTGATGTTGACTTCGGTGCGATGTCCTGGGTGGCGAGTCAAACCAACCAGAGCCTGGGCGACCTGGAACGCGTGGTAAATAAAGAGTCGGGATTATTAGGTATTTCCGGTCTTTCTTCCGACTTGCGCGTACTGGAAAAAGCCTGGCATGAAGGCCATGAGCGTGCACAACTGGCAATTAAAACCTTTGTTCACCGAATTGCCCGCCATATTGCCGGACACGCTGCCTCATTACATCGCCTGGATGGAATTATATTCACCGGTGGAATAGGGGAGAACTCAAGTTTAATTCGTCGTTTGGTTATGGAACATTTAGCTGTATTAGGAGTAGAGATTGATACAGAAATGAATAATCGATCTAACTCTTACGGTGAACGAATTATTTCCAGTGAAAATGCGAGCGTAATTTGCGCCGTTATTCCGACCAACGAAGAAAAAATGATTGCCTTAGATGCGATTCATTTAGGCAAAGTAAACGCCCCCGCAGAATTTGCATAATTTAGTTGAAGTATTGTAGAGAGATTATTTTTCATGAAGGTAGATATCGATACCAGCGATAAGCTGTACGCCGACGCATGGCTTGGCTTTAAAGGTACGGACTGGAAAAACGAAATTAATGTCCGCGATTTTATTCAACACAACTATACACCTTATGAAGGGGATGAATCTTTCCTTGCCGAAGCAACGCCTGCAACCACGGCGTTGTGGGAAAAAGTAATGGAGGGCATTCGTATCGAAAACGCGACTCACGCGCCGTTAGATTTCGATACCAATATTGCCACCACCATTACCGCTCATGATGCGGGATATATTGATCAGCCGCTGGAAAAAATAGTGGGTCTGCAAACGGATGCGCCGTTAAAACGCGCGCTGCATCCGTTCGGTGGCATTAATATGATTAAAAGTTCATTCCACGCGTATGGCCGTGAAATGGACAGCGAATTTGAGTACATCTTTACCGATCTGCGTAAAACCCATAACCAGGGTGTATTTGATGTTTATTCACCGGATATGCTGCGCTGCCGTAAATCTGGGGTACTGACCGGTTTGCCGGACGGTTATGGTCGCGGACGTATTATCGGAGACTATCGCCGCGTGGCGTTGTACGGCATCAGCTATCTGGTGCGTGAACGCGAACTGCAATTTGCCGATCTTCAGTCTCGTCTGGAAAAAGGCGAAGATCTGGAAGCCACTATCCGTCTGCGTGAAGAACTGGCAGAACATCGTCGTGCGCTGTTACAGATTCAGGAAATGGCAGCGAAATATGGCTTTGACATTTCCCGTCCGGCGCAAAATGCGCAGGAAGCGGTGCAATGGCTCTATTTCGCCTACCTGGCGGCGGTGAAATCGCAAAACGGTGGTGCGATGTCTCTTGGTCGTACCGCGTCGTTCCTCGATATCTACATTGAACGCGACTTTAAAGCCGGTGTGCTCAATGAGCAGCAGGCGCAGGAACTGATCGACCACTTCATTATGAAGATCCGCATGGTGCGCTTCTTGCGTACACCAGAATTTGATTCGCTGTTCTCCGGCGATCCAATCTGGGCTACGGAAGTGATCGGCGGGATGGGGCTGGATGGCCGCACACTGGTGACCAAAAACTCCTTCCGTTATCTGCATACCCTGCACACTATGGGGCCAGCACCGGAACCTAACCTGACTATTCTGTGGTCGGAAGCGCTGCCGATTGCCTTCAAAAAATATGCGGCGCAAGTGTCTATCGTCACCTCTTCCTTGCAGTATGAAAACGACGATCTGATGCGCACTGACTTCAACAGCGATGATTACGCGATTGCCTGCTGCGTCAGCCCAATGGTGATTGGTAAGCAGATGCAGTTCTTCGGCGCACGCGCTAACCTGGCGAAAACATTGCTGTATGCAATCAACGGCGGGATGGACGAGAAGCTGAAGATTCAGGTGGGCCCGAAAATGGCTCCGCTGATGGACGACGTGCTGGACTACGACAAAGTGATGGATAACCTCGACCACTTCATGGACTGGCTGGCGGTGCAGTACATCAGCGCGCTGAACCTCATCCACTACATGCATGACAAGTACAGCTACGAAGCCTCGCTGATGGCACTGCACGATCGTGATGTTTATCGCACGATGGCATGCGGGATTGCTGGCTTGTCGGTGGCGACGGACTCCTTGTCCGCAATTAAATATGCTCGCGTGAAACCGATTCGTGACGAAAACGGTCTGGCGGTGGACTTCGAAATTGACGGTGAATATCCGCAGTACGGCAACAACGACGAGCGCGTAGACAGTATTGCCTGCGACCTGGTTGAACGCTTTATGAAGAAAATTAAAGCGCTACCAACCTATCGTAACGCCGTGCCGACCCAGTCGATTCTGACGATCACCTCAAACGTCGTGTACGGACAGAAGACAGGTAACACGCCGGACGGTCGTCGTGCGGGTACTCCGTTTGCCCCTGGCGCTAACCCGATGCACGGTCGTGACCGCAAAGGGGCCGTGGCTTCGCTGACCTCTGTGGCGAAACTGCCGTTCACCTACGCCAAAGACGGTATTTCGTACACCTTCTCAATTGTCCCTGCGGCGTTGGGCAAAGAAGATCCGGTACGCAAAACCAACCTTGTCGGTCTGCTGGATGGCTATTTCCACCACGAAGCGGATATCGAAGGCGGTCAACATCTCAACGTCAACGTTATGAACCGGGAAATGTTGTTGGATGCCATCGAGCACCCGGCAAAATACCCTAACCTGACAATCCGTGTCTCTGGCTACGCTGTGCGCTTCAACGCGCTGACCCGTGAACAGCAACAGGATGTGATTTCACGTACCTTTACCCAGGCGCTCTGACGCCGGAGGATGTATGAAAAAAATTATCGAAACGCAACGTGCCCCGGGGGCAATCGGCCCTTATGTTCAGGGTGTGGATTTAGGCAGCATGGTCTTCACTTCCGGGCAAATTCCGGTTTGCCCGCAGAGCGGCGAGATCCCGGCTGATGTGAAAGATCAGGCACGTTTAAGCCTGCAAAACGTCAAAGAGATTGTTGTCGCTGCCGGTTTGTCCGTGGGCGATATCGTCAAGATGACGGTATTTATCACCGATCTGAACGACTTCGCCACCATCAATGAAGTCTATAAGCAGTTCTTTGATGAGCATCAGGCGACCTACCCGACCCGTAGCTGCGTGCAGGTCGCGCGTTTGCCGAAAGATGTGAAGCTGGAAATCGAAGCTATCGCAGTACGTAGCGTGTAAAGCCTGGAGTGGGGCGGCCGCAGAGTCGTCCCACTCCTCTTCACAGAGTGGCAATCCGAGAGTGTGGTTATGATTAGTGCATTCGATATTTTCAAAATTGGTATTGGTCCCTCCAGTTCGCATACCGTGGGGCCAATGAATGCTGGAAAAAGTTTTATCGATCGGCTGGTAAGTAGTGGTTTATTAACCGCAACGAGCCACATTGTGGTCGATCTTTACGGGTCGTTGTCACTGACGGGCAAAGGCCATGCCACGGATATCGCTATCATCATGGGACTGGCAGGGAACAGTCCGCAGGATGTTGTTATTGATGAGATCCCTGCATTTATTGAACTTGTGACGCGCAGTAGTCGACTCCCGGTGGTGGCAGGCGCACATGTGGTTGATTTTCCTGTAGCAAAAAACATTATTTTTCATCCGGAAATGTTGCCGCGTCATGAGAACGGAATGCGGATTACTGCCTGGAAAGGGCAGAAAGAACTCTTAAGCAAAACCTATTATTCTGTCGGCGGCGGTTTTATTGTTGAAGACGAACACTTCGGCCTGACGCATGATGTCGAAATGCCAGTACCTTATGACTTCCATTCGGCAGGCGAACTGCTGAAAATGTGTGATTACAATGGGCTGTCTATTTCTGGTCTGATGATGCAAAACGAACTGGCGTTGCGCAGCAAAGCGGAAATTGACGCTGGTTTTGCGCGTATCTGGCAGGTGATGTCTGACGGTATTGAACGCGGCATGAACACCGAAGGCGTATTGCCTGGCCCGCTCAATGTCCCACGCCGGTCGGTGGCGCTGCGCCGCTTGCTGCTTTCTAGTGACAATATCTCTAACGATCCAATGAATGTGATCGACTGGATCAATATGTTTGCTCTGGCGGTCAGTGAAGAAAACGCCGCTGGTGGACGTGTAGTGACGGCACCCACTAACGGCGCTTGCGGTATTATTCCGGCGGTGCTGGCCTATTACGATAAATTCCGCCGTCCGCTCAATGAGCGCTCTATCGCTCGTTTTCTACTGGCGGCTGGTGCTATCGGCGCGCTATATAAAATGAATGCCTCCATTTCCGGTGCGGAAGTGGGGTGTCAGGGGGAAATTGGCGTGGCCTGTTCGATGGCAGCGGCAGGGCTAACCGAACTGCTGGGCGGTAGCCCGGCTCAGGTGTGTAATGCGGCGGAAATCGCCATGGAGCATAACCTTGGGCTGACCTGCGATCCGGTAGCCGGGCAGGTGCAAATTCCGTGTATTGAGCGGAATGCGATTAATGCCGTGAAAGCGGTGAACGCAGCGCGGATGGCGATGCAGCGTACCTCTGCACCACGTGTTTCGCTCGATAAAGTGATCGAGACGATGTATGAGACTGGCAAAGATATGAACGATAAATACCGCGAAACTTCACGCGGAGGACTGGCTATTAAAGTGGTCTGCGGCTGACATTGTTGTCAGCTTTCATCCTTGGGTGCACAAAATGCGCACCCTTTTTTATTGTGATCTGCCGCAAATAGAGAATAACCATTTCCTATTTATCGATTTGGTAGAAAATTATTATCCATCACCGTTATTTCAAAGTCTTGATTGTGAAGATTTTCTCTGACCTCACGCGTATCATTTCTTTATTCTAATAACTCGCCTGCAAAAAACGTAGACCGCATATCGCCTTGATGCGGCTCGGAAAAAAATAATAAGCCCTACAAAATATTGAGCGAGAAATTATGGAAATTGCATCGAATAAAGGCGTTATTGCAGACGCTTCGACCCCGGCGGGTCGTGCTGGAATGAGCGAAAGTGAGTGGCGTGAAGCAATCAAATTCGACAGTACCGACACCGGTTGGGTGATTATGAGTATTGGGATGGCGATTGGCGCGGGGATTGTTTTTCTCCCGGTGCAGGTCGGTTTGATGGGATTGTGGGTATTTTTGCTCTCATCAGTGATTGGTTACCCGGCAATGTATCTGTTTCAGCGGTTGTTTATTAATACGCTGGCCGAATCGCCGGAGTGTAAAGATTATCCGAGCGTCATCAGTGGCTATTTAGGCAAAAACTGGGGCATCCTGTTAGGTGCACTTTATTTCGTGATGCTGGTGATCTGGATGTTCGTCTATTCCACCGCCATCACCAACGATAGTGCCTCCTATCTGCATACTTTTGGCGTGACCGAAAGCGTGCTGTCAGACAATCCGTTTTATGGACTGGTACTGATTTGTATTCTGGTGGCGATCTCCTCACGCGGCGAGAAACTGTTATTCAAAATTTCAACCGGCATGGTGCTGACCAAACTGTTGGTAGTCGCGGCATTAGGCGTGTCGATGGTCGGAATGTGGCATCTGTATAACGTGGGTTCGCTGCCGCCGCTGGGGCTGCTGGTGAAAAACGCGATTATTACGCTGCCGTTTACTCTGACCTCAATCCTGTTTATTCAGACTTTAAGCCCGATGGTGATTTCCTATCGCTCGCGGGAAAAATCGATTGAAGTGGCGCGACATAAAGCGCTACGGGCAATGAACATTGCATTTGGCATTTTGTTCGTCACTGTCTTTTTCTATGCCGTGTCGTTCACCCTGGCGATGGGACATGACGAAGCGGTAAAAGCCTATGAGCAGAATATTTCTGCCCTGGCGATTGCCGCGCAGTTTATTAGCGGTGATGGCGCAGCGTGGGTAAAAGTGGTCAGCGTCATTCTCAATATCTTTGCCGTAATGACCGCGTTCTTTGGCGTCTATTTAGGCTTTCGCGAAGCCACGCAAGGGATAGTAATGAACATCCTGCGCCGCAAGATACCAGCCGAGAAGATTAACGAAAATCTCGTCCAGCGCGGCATCATGATTTTCGCTATTTTACTGGCCTGGAGCGCCATCGTACTGAACGCGCCGGTGTTGAGCTTCACCTCTATCTGTAGCCCGATTTTCGGCATGGTGGGGTGCCTGATCCCGGCGTGGCTGGTTTACAAAGTACCGGCATTGCACAAATACAAAGGTGCCTCTCTGTACCTGATTATCGTCACCGGTTTGTTGCTCTGTGTTTCACCGTTCCTGGCATTTTCTTGATTTACCTGAAATTTTAAGGTTTTTATTATGTTTAATTCGACTTTAAATCCGTTATGGCAGCGTTACATCCTCGCAGTACAGGAGGAGGTAAAACCGGCGCTGGGATGTACTGAACCTATTTCACTGGCGCTGGCAGCGGCGGTTGCTGCGGCAGAACTGGAAGGTCCGGTTGAACGTGTAGAAGCCTGGGTTTCGCCAAATCTGATGAAGAACGGTCTGGGGGTCACCGTTCCCGGTACGGGAATGGTGGGGCTGCCGATTGCAGCGGCGCTGGGAGCGTTAGGCGGAAATGCCAAAGCTGGGCTGGAAGTGCTGAAAGATGCGACAGCACAGGCGATTGCCGATGCCAAAGCGTTGCTGGCGGCGGGAAAAGTGTCGGTTAAGATCCAGGAGCCTTGCGATGAAATCCTCTTCTCTCGCGCCAAAGTCTGGAGTGGTGAGAAGTGGGCTTGTGTCACCATCGTCGGCGGACATACCAACATTGTGCATATTGAGACGCACAATGGCGTGGTGTTTACTCAGCAGGCGTGTGTGGCCGAGGGCGAGCAAGAGTCGCCGCTGGCGGTGCTGTCTAATACGACGCTGGCAGAGATCCTGAAGTTCGTCAATGAAGTGCCGTTTGAGGCGATTCGCTTTATTCTCGATTCTGCGAAGTTAAATTGCGCATTATCGCAGGAAGGTTTAAGCGGTAACTGGGGGTTGCATATTGGCGCGACGCTGGAAAAACAGTGTGCACGCGGTTTGCTGGCGAAAGATCTCTCTTCGTCAATTGTGATTCGTACCAGCGCGGCATCTGATGCGCGTATGGGCGGCGCAACGCTTCCGGCGATGAGTAACTCGGGTTCTGGTAATCAGGGGATCACCGCGACAATGCCTGTGGTAGTGGTAGCGGAACACTTCGGTGCTGATGATGAGCGTCTGGCGCGCGCGTTGATGCTTTCGCATTTGAGCGCGATTTACATCCATAACCAGTTGCCGCGATTGTCTGCGCTGTGTGCTGCAACGACGGCTGCAATGGGGGCCGCCGCCGGGATGGCATGGCTGGTGGATGGGCGTTATGAAACGATCTCAATGGCGATCAGCAGTATGATCGGTGATGTTAGCGGTATGATTTGCGATGGCGCATCGAACAGTTGTGCTATGAAGGTTTCGACCAGTGCTTCGGCAGCATGGAAAGCGGTGTTAATGGCGCTGGATGATACCGCCGTGACCGGCAATGAAGGCATTGTGGCGCATGATGTTGAGCAGTCGATTGCCAATCTGTGTGCGCTGGCAAGCCATTCGATGCAGCAAACGGATCGGCAGATTATCGAGATTATGGCGAGCAAGGCCAGATAAGCGCCGGATTTCGGATGTCATACCTGATGCCGGATGCGATGCTGGCGCATCTTATCCGGCCTACGGGTTGTGCAATTTGTTGGTTTTGTTGGGTTTTGTACCCGGTGCCGGATGCGATGCTGGCGCATCTTATCCGGCCTGCGGGTTGTGCAATTTGTTGGTTTTGTAGGCCGGATAAGGCGTTTACGCCGCATCCGGCAACCTGTCTTTACGCGGTAGCTTCATCCTCGGCTAACCGCGTTTCAGCATCAGCGACTATCGCTTCCAGCTCACTCAACATCTCTTCATAGCCAAAGTTTTTAGTAGCGCGGGTGGCTTCTTTCGCCACTACGGACTTCACTTGTTGACGTTTCTTCGTCGATTTTTTACTCACCATCTTCTCCCTGTAAAAACAACTAGACGGGTAAATCTATCAGCAAAGCGCGCAGTGGGGAATCGGCAACCAGCGTAATGTTAGTCTCGTCACGAATAAACGCCCCGTCGCCGCAGCTCAGCGCCGCTTTCTCTTCGTTGTGCGTAATCGCATGAAACTGACCGTGAATCGATTGCAAATAGGCACGCGGGCCGTGTAGTTGAAAGCTCGCGCTTTCGTTCTTATCGAGCACGATATGATGCAGCCACACCTGCTGGCGCAGTTGCAGGCTACCCTTCGCGCCATCGGGCGAGGCGATTAATTGCTGCTTATCCATATTAAGCGCCAGTTTTTGAATCAGCGGATTCTCCCGCTGTGGACAAGCGTCCAACCAAAGCTGCATCCGCGTTAACGATTTGTCCTTGCTGATGTTATGTTCGCTATAACTCACGCCCGGCTGAGTAGAAAGCAATAAGGCTTCACCAGCGCTGGCTTGAACATGATTGCCTTCACTGTCGCGGTATTCTGCCTCTCCATCCAGAATCACATTCAAAATATCGACTTTTGGGTAGGTTCGCGGCTGGAAGGCGGCACCTGGGGTCAGCACTTCCTGGTTAAGTACACGCAGGGAGGCATAGCCTAACAATGTAGGGTCGAAGTAGTGTCCAAAGGAAAAAGTATACCGGGCCTGCAACCATCCGTAGTCTGCTTGTCCACACTGTCTGGCAGTTCGGGTAGTAATCATAATTCTTGACCTCTCTTTACTTCCTTTTATGGTAAGGGGCTGGACGCTACATTGTTAGCCAGATATTCTGCCCGGTATGTTCAAATTTCCTGAATGAGAACGACATGGCCAAAGAAAGGGCATTAACGCTGGAAGCACTGCGTGTTATGGATGCTATTGATCGCCGTGGCAGTTTTGCGGCAGCAGCAGATGAGCTGGGACGCGTGCCTTCTGCGCTTAGCTACACCATGCAAAAACTGGAAGAAGAGCTGGATGTGGTGCTGTTTGACCGCTCGGGGCATCGGACAAAATTCACCAATGTCGGGCGTATGTTGCTGGAGCGGGGACGTGTTCTGCTGGAGGCAGCAGATAAACTGACTACTGATGCCGAAGCCCTCGCGCGCGGTTGGGAAACACATCTCACTATTGTGACCGAGGCGCTGGTGCCGACGTCGGCCTTTTTCCCGCTAATCGACAAACTGGCGGCGAAAGCCAATACCCAACTGGCAATCATCACCGAGGTGCTGGCGGGGGCGTGGGAGCGACTGGAGCAGGGCCGGGCAGATATTGTTATCGCGCCGGATATGCATTTTCGTTCTTCGTCGGAGATCAACTCGCGCAAGCTCTATACCTTAATGAATGTCTACGTCGCCGCGCCGAATCACCCGATTCATCAGGAGCCGGAGCCGCTTTCGGAGGTTACGCGTGTGAAATATCGTGGGATCGCGGTGGCAGATACCGCCCGTGAGCGTCCGGTATTGACGGTGCAGTTGCTGGACAAACAGCCGCGCTTAACGGTCAGCACCATTGAAGATAAACGGCAGGCGTTACTGGCGGGGCTTGGCGTGGCAACCATGCCGTACCCGATGGTCGAAAAAGATATTGCTGAAGGGCGGTTGCGTGTAGTCAGCCCGGAATCGACCAGCGAAATCGATATTATTATGGCGTGGCGTCGCGACAGTATGGGGGAGGCAAAATCCTGGTGTTTGCGAGAAATCCCTAAATTGTTTACGGCAAAATAATCCATTAAGCACCTTTTGCAAGGTGCTTAATTATTATTCTTGTTCCAGTTTTGGGTCTGGCCCAAACCGGTTTTCACCTGGTGTACCCGCCTGGCAGTTAAACACGATGATAATCAGCCAGCCGATAACCGGGATTAAGAACAGTAGCACCCACCATGCCGAGCGGTCGGTGTCGTGCAGGCGACGGAACTGAACCGCCCACCACGGTAAAAACACCAGAATGCCATAGATGGTCGTCAGAATGCCCTCGCCACCGGCGCGTTGCCAGCCTAACATTTTGTCCAGCAGCCCCAGCACGAACGTAAAGATGATGTTGACCAGAATAAACATCCAGTACTCTTTGCGCCGCGCACGTCCCCGAAAACCGACATAATTTTTCAGTACTTTCAGATACCAGTCCATTTTTGCCTCAATTTTGCTCAATCACTTGTTTTTAAAGCAGCAAATTAAGAATAGACATGAATGAAATGACAGTAAATATTAACTTGATGAATTAATAAGGCATCGTGAAGGGTACCTTTGTTTAGCTGAAGCGAACATCCCGCCCGTGTGGTTCATCGAGATCCTGCCACGGACCAATCGAAATAATCCCGGTGGGATTGATGGTCTTATGGCTGCGGAAGTAGTGATTACGGATATGATCGAAATTGACAGTTTCGGCAATCCCCGGCATCTGGTAGATATCGCGCAGGAAGCCGTACAGGTTCAGGTAATCGCTGATGCGGTGCTTATCGCACTTGAAGTGGGTGACATACACCGGATCAAAACGGATCAATGTGGTCCACAGGCGAATATCGGCTTCGGTGAGCTGGTTACCTGTCAGGAAGCGATGCTGCCCTAAGATCTGTTCCAGGCGTGCCAGTGATTCAAATACTTTTACCACTGCTTCGTCATAGGCCTGTTGGCTGGTGGCGAAACCGGCCTTATAGACGCCATTGTTAACGGTGTCGTAAATCCAGCCATTGAGTTCGTCAATTTTCGTTTGCAGTGCAGGCGGGTAGTAATCACCAGCTTTCGCACCCAGCGCATCAAAAGCGGTATTGAACATGCGGATGATTTCCGCTGATTCGTTGCTGACGATGGTGTGATTCTTTTTGTCCCACAGCACGGGAACGGTGACACGACCGCTATAGTGCGGATCGGCATGAAGGTAAAGCTGATACAGAAACTCGTGTTGATAGAGCGTGTCGCCGGTTGCACCTGGAAAACTGTCATCAAAGGTCCAGCCATTTTCCAGCATCAGTGGGTTCACCACGGAAACAGAGATGAACGGTTCCAGACCTTTGAGTTTACGCATAATCAGCGTGCGGTGTGCCCACGGGCAGGCGAGTGAAACATAGAGATGGTAGCGTTTTTTTTCTGCGACAAAACCACCTTTGCCAGTCGGCCCAGGCGCGCCATCGGCAGTGAGCCAGTTACGAAATGCGGAAGCTGAACGTTGAAATTTACCGCCGGTGGATTTTGTGTCGTACCAGGTGTCATGCCAGACACCGTCAATCAGTTGACCCATTTTTTTTCCTCCAATAGCAAAAACGAGGAGCTTCCTCCTCGTTTTTTATCGTTAAGTATAGCCTGTGCTTACCACTTTTTATTCAGCAGGCGGTCGATGCTATATGCGCCCGGACCGGTAATCGCCAGAAGCAGGTATCCACCAGAAATAGTCATATTTTTCATAAACATTAGCGAGTTCATGCCTTCGGCAAAGTTGCTGTGAAATAAAAATGCCGTCAACAGTGTAAAGCCAGCGGTAAACAGTGCGGTGGTACGCGTCAGGAAACCGAACAGGATTGCCAGGCCGCCACCGAACTCAAGCAGGATCACCAGCGGCAGCATAAAGCCCTGGACACCCATCGCTTCCATGTATTGTTGCGTGCCTGCATAACCGGTAATTTTCCCCCAACCTGCGCTAATAAACAGAATTGGCATTAAAATACGCGCTACCAGTACACCAACATCTTCTAATTTTTTCATCTTACTCTCCACTGCGCCACTCAGGCCGCTGATTGTTTTTTTCTGCAAGAGCGCGGTATTAGCGTCGTTGCTGTCGATGGAGAGAAGCATAAACGTAGTGAATGGTGATTGTTAGCAAGGAAAACTGTCAAAAATTTTCAAAAAATTTGAGGGATAAGGCCGGAATGACTCCGGCCAGAGAGGTAATTAACCGCGAAGCTGCTGCTGATTAATCGTACTTTTAACCAGACGCCAGGCACTCCAGACGCCAAAACCGCGTCTGGCCCAGCGAACCAGCATATTCGGATGGCGAATTGTCCAGATAGCCATCACGCTGCTGCCAACCAGCGCCCAGGAGCGCAAACTCAACAGCATATTCCAGCGACGATCGTAAGCGCCTGTTGCCTCCAGCCAGTCACGACGACTGGCGGAAAGATCCAGCCGTTGTTGCTGGATCTGGCTAAGTAGCTGTGCCTTGCGGCGTTCACGTTCGACTTTACCGCTCACGGGACTCCTCCTCGAGCAGTTGCCGATCGTTCGCCAGTTCATGGCGCGTATGGCGCAACAGGGTCGATTTCCGCGACTTGCGTAATGTCCAGATACCGCCAATCAGCGCTAAAAGGAACAACACCACGGTGGTGGCAATCATTGCATTCAGGCGATATTGCGGATCAATCGCCCAGATAATCAGCACCATCAGGCTCATAAGACCAAATGCAGCAAAAAGCATCGTCAGACCCAGCATCAGTAATAACTGAAAGATATTGGCTTTTTCTTCTTCCAGTTCAACCACCGCCAGCCGCAGACGTGTCTCCACCATTTCAACCATGATAGTGACAATTCGCTGCCCGATGCCCAGAACGCTTTTACCGGGCCCTTGCGCGTGCTGAGTGTCCGCCATAATTAACGACGAGACAGTAGAACGCCCAACACTACACCGACGGCAGCGCCAATGCCTACGCCTGTCCACGGATTTTCACGCACGTATTCATCGGCACGTGCCGCCGCTTCACGGGTCTGTTTGGCAATTGCATCACCGGTTTCACCCAGACGGTAACGGCTCTGTTTCAGTGCCTGCTCCGCTTTGCTGCGAATCTTACTCAACTCTTCTTTCGACTTCTCTCCTGAAGCGCTTAGTACTTCTTCCAGCGTATCAGACAGGGATTTCAACTCAGCACGCAGATGTTCCGTAGTGTGTTCTTTCGACATAGTTTTCTCCAGGTGAGTAAGTAGTGACTATTGCGGATTAGTAGGCGCGCGCTTCCAGCTTTTTCAGCTCTTCCTGCGCTTCTGCCAGTTTCCGTTCGCGTTTGGCAATCTTATCCGCATCGCCTTTTTGTTTGGCCTCGGCTAAATCATGTTTGCGTTCCGCTACCTCATCTCTCTGCTTTGCGATTTTCTTCTGATGATCGGCGCGCAGTTGGCTATCTGAACAATTGGCCCGTACTTCTCTAAGGGCTTTGTTCAGGCCGTTGATACGATTCTGGTTTTGGTGTTTTTCAGCATAGCTGATCTCCTTAAGGATATTTTGCTCCTTTTCCTGACAAAGAGTAGTGGCATAACTACTGACACTAAGAGCAAAAAGAGAAACAGCTAAAGCGATGCGGTATTTCATTCTTGAACCTTCCATTGTGACTCGGACCCATTACAGAGGAACGATTGTCCAGACAACGAAGCGGTAGTGTTAACCACCGCCTCATTAATCATAGACAGTAACAGTGAAATCACCAAAGTGAGTGATATGTTTCGGATAACAGGAAGTTATCCGAAGCGATGAGAGTTATCTCGCAGCCGGGTCAGCCACTGCATAGCCTGACTATTATTGTCCTGCTGTGCAATGATGTAGCCATGAGGCAATGTTCTGTCGAGAACAGCTTTTGCGGCGGCACTCTGGTCGCTGGAATCAAATGTAATCAGTAGAGTGTCATTCTTGGGAGTGATGCTTTTGAAAGGAATGCCGTGAGCGTCAAGGTGATGCCAGATGGAAAAACCGTCTGGCATCGTCGTGCCTTGATGAACGGCACGGATCGCCAGCGTTGAATCTTGCTGACGAACCGCGGACCAAGCCAGCAGCAGCGTGCCGACCAGCAGTAAAGCAGCGCCGGACCAGACTAGCTGACGAAGCGACATGCGAGGTATTTGCATCCCTTACCCCCGATTTCCATATTTCTTTTTCCATAACACAACCAAAGAACCTGCCAGACCAAACACCAGCAGTACCACCGGGAGCAGCATCAGGCATGACATGAGCTGATCCTCATACTTCAAAAATACCGGCGTTTTGCCGAGCATGTATCCTAAGGTTGTCAGGATCAACACCCACAGCAGACCGCTCATCCAGTTGAAGAACTGAAAACGGGCATTATTCAGCCCTGACAACCCGGCAATAGTCGGCAGTAATGTTCTGACAAACGCAATAAAGCGGCCAATCAGCAACGCGGATAAACCGTGTTTGTGAAAAAGATGATGTGCGCGTTGGTGATAGTGCGCGGGTAAATGGGAAAGCCAGTTTTGCACGGTGCGGGTATTGCCCAGCCATCGCCCCTGTATGTAACTGACCCAGCAGCCAAGGCTGGCGGCAACGGTCAGTAACAGAATCGTTTGCGGATACCCCATCGCGCCTTTAGCAATCAATACACCGACCAACACCAGTAAGCTGTCGCCCGGTAAAAAGGCTGCCGGAAGCAAGCCGTTTTCAAGGAACAAAATTACAAACAAGACAAAATACAACATGCCAATCATCGATGGATTGGCCAGCGTTTCAAAATCCTGCGCCCACAGGGCTTGCAGTAATTGGGTCAAAAGTTCCATTCATTATTCCTGGTGAATCGGTTAACGCCACGCCGGTTTTAAATGATGCACTCCCGCCAGGTTATTACTGTTTTTGTATGGATTGCGGGTCAGGACACCAACACGGCCTGAACTATTCCCTGTTAAAACGTGAGATAAGAAAACATTTAATAGCATAAATTCAAATTGAATCTAATTGTAACAAAGGTCAACGTTGTTCGTTATCAAAATTACATGTCCGTGGGGTCTGATTTTGCTGATTGCAGGGGAGGGTGGCGAGAGGATTTACACAGGCTGACACTTTATACTTTTCGCTTACTGATAAAGCGCACAGGCACCTGGCAGCGCCTGTCAGAAGAGAGGGCTATTTATTGCTATTGGCAGCCGTATCCAGATGTACAACCGGGTTTTCAGCAAACAGGTAACGGTCAGCATTGAATTCGAAATCATCACTGGTTTCGTTAAATAACATAATTTTAGTGTTTTCCAGATGCTGCCACATTGCCAGTTTAGCGGCATGGGGATCTTTGCGAATCAGCGCTTTAAGGATTTGATCGTGGTCATCGCACCAGTTATCGACGGTACGAGAATCAATGTGTTCGTGGAGTTTTTTCCAGTACGGGTTATGGCTACGCTGGGTCCACATTTTCTCAACGATGGCTGCCAGCGCCGAGTTCTGCGTTGCCAGGGCTACCTGAATATGAAACTGCAAGTCCCACTCGGAATCGCGGAAGCATTGTTCGCCGCGTGCCTGCTCCTGGATGGCCATCAGTTTCATGATGTCCTGTTTAGTGACCTGGGTAGCGGCAAACTCAGCAATATTGCTTTCGATGAGCTGGCGTGCCTGGAGCAACTCAAACGGACCGTAATTAGCAAATTCCATATTATCGTCAGCCGCTTGCTGATGGCGAGGCTGGTTGGAAACCACATGAATACCTGAGCCTTTACGCACCTCTACATAGCCTTCTACTTCCAGCATGATGATGGCTTCACGAACCACGGTGCGGCTGACGTTTTTTTCATCGGCAATAAAACGTTCGGCGGGTAATTTATCACCCACCAGATAGACGCCCTGCTCGATGCGCTCTTTCAGGTCAGCAGCAAGTTGTTGGTACAAACGGCGTGGTTCAGAGATTTCCATATGCGCTCCAGGCATGATACAGCAGACTATATTTGTTATACCACTTTTGCGAGATTTGCTCTACTCGCAGTGATGAAAAAGCCGCCTGAAAAGGCGGCTTCGAAGGGAAACTAAAACTTATACTTTGCGTTAATGTTGCGGTGCGGGATCGTTATGTGTTTCCTGCGCCACCTCAATCGCTGGTTTGTTCTGCAATACCGTCCAGATAACCAGCGCGCCTAACAGGTCGAACACTGCCAGTACCGCGAACAGCGGGCTGAAGCCGATGGTGTCAGCCAGTGCACCCACAACCAGCGCAAACAGCGTACTTGCCAGCCATGCGGACATCCCGGTCAGACCGTTTGCCGTTGCCACTTCGTTACGACCGAACACGTCAGAAGAGAGCGTAATCAGCGCGCCAGACAGTGCCTGGTGAGCAAAACCACCGATACACAGCAGCATAATCGCTACATACGGGTTGGTGAACAGACCGATCATACCCGGGCCAATCATCAGTACCGCACCCAGCGTTACAACCATCTTACGGGACACGATCAGGTTCACACCAAACCAGCGCTGGAACAGCGGCGGCAGGTAACCACCGAGGATGCAACCGAGGTCAGCAAACAGCATCGGCATCCAGGCAAACATAGCGATCTCTTTCAGGTTAAAGCCGTAAACTTTAAACATGAACAGCGGGATCCACGCGTTGAAAGTACCCCAGGCGGGTTCCGCCAGGAAGCGCGGCAGTGCGATACCCCAGAACTGACGGTTACGCAGGATCTGACCAACGGACAGTTTTTTCGCCGTGCCAACCTGGTGCTGGGCTTCCTGACCATTAATAATGTAGTCGCGTTCTTCATCGGTCAGATGCTTCTGGTCGCGTGGATGCTTATAGAAAATCAGCCATGCCATCGCCCAGATAAAGCTCAATGCACCAGAGATGATAAATGCCATCTGCCAGCTATGCATTACGATTGCCCATACTACCAGCGGCGGTGCAATCATCGCGCCAATTGAAGAACCAACGTTAAAGTAACCTACTGCGATGGAACGCTCTTTCGCCGGGAACCATTCGGAGCTGGCTTTCAGACCCGCCGGGATCATTGCCGCTTCAGCAGCACCTACTGCACCACGAGCAATCGCCAGGCCGCCCCAGCTACCCGCCAGCGCGGTAGCGCCACAGAACACTGCCCACAACACGGCAAACATCGCGTAACCGATTTTTGTACCCAGAACATCCAGTACATAACCCGCTACCGGTTGCATGATCGTATAAGCAGCAGAATAGGCTGCGATGATGTAGGAATACTGTTGGGTGGAGATGTTTAACTCTTCCATCAGAGTTGGCGCAGCCGCCGCTACAGTGTTACGCGTCAGGTAGCCAAGCACGGTGCCGAGCGTCACCAGTGCGATCATGTACCAACGTAACCCTTTAATTTTACGCATGTAAAACCTCATCGTTTTGTTATATCCGCAGGAATCGCGGCCATCATCCCGCCAGAGGCTGAAGATGTTAGTTACGACCGGGTAACCGAAAAAAAAACCGGCACGCCCCGAACGTTGCCATGAAAGTTTCGTGCTAATTCGGCTTCCGTACCGGTCAACCCGATTCATCTAACAAATGAATGAATCAGCAATTTGCATTCCGTCGACTTATGATTTGCGACGGCAGAAAGATAACTTGTCATACAACTTTAAAAGGTGAGAGCCATCACAAATGTGCGAATATTTGTAGGGACATTACTGGATAATGACGAGGCCAGAAATGGCGCGGCTTGCGGCGGCGTTTACCACTTTGAGAGTAATTTTTTTAACTACGTTTATTGATCTAACTCACGAAAATATCTTCTGGCTCTGGAAATTGGTGTGATAACTTTGTCAGCATCGCACCATAAGCAAGCTAGCTCACTCGTTGAGAGGAAGACGAAAATGACTCCGTTTATGACTGAAGATTTCCTGTTAGATACTGAATTTGCCCGCCGCCTGTATCACGACTACGCAAAAGACCAGCCGATTTTCGATTACCACTGTCATTTGCCGCCGCAGCAGATTGCAGAAGATTATCGCTTTAAGAATTTGTATGACATCTGGTTGAAAGGTGATCACTACAAATGGCGTGCAATGCGTACCAATGGCGTGGCTGAACGCTTGTGTACAGGTGATGCCTCTGACCGTGAGAAGTTTGATGCGTGGGCGGCGACCGTTCCACACACTATCGGCAACCCGTTATACCACTGGACGCATCTGGAACTGCGCCGTCCGTTTGGTATCACCGGTAAACTGCTGTCTCCGTCGACTGCCGATGAGATCTGGAACGAATGTAACGAATTGCTGGCGCAGGATAACTTCTCCGCGCGCGGCATCATGCAGCAGATGAACGTGAAAATGGTTGGCACCACCGACGATCCGATTGATTCTCTGGAACATCACGCAGAGATCGCCAAAGACGGTTCTTTCACCATTAAAGTGCTGCCGAGCTGGCGTCCGGATAAAGCCTTCAACATCGAACAGGCGACTTTTAACGACTATATGGCGAAGCTGGGCGAAGTTTCCGACACCGACATTCGCCGCTTTGCTGATCTGCAAACCGCCCTGACCAAACGTCTGGATCACTTCGCCGCTCACGGTTGTAAAGTGTCTGACCACGCGCTGGATGTGGTGATGTTTGCCGAAGCGAACGAAGCGGAACTGGATAGCATCCTGGCACGCCGTCTGGCTGGTGAAACTCTGAGTGAGCACGAAGTGGCACAGTTTAAAACTGCGGTACTGGTGTTCCTTGGTGCCGAATACGCACGTCGCGGTTGGGTGCAGCAGTACCACATTGGCGCACTGCGTAATAACAACCTGCGTCAGTTCAAACTGCTGGGGCCGGATGTAGGCTTCGACTCCATCAACGACCGTCCGATGGCGGAAGAACTGTCTAAGCTGCTGAGCAAACAGAACGAAGAAAACCTGCTGCCAAAAACCATTCTTTACTGCCTGAACCCGCGCGATAACGAAGTGCTGGGCACCATGATCGGTAACTTCCAGGGCGAAGGTATGCCGGGCAAAATGCAGTTCGGTTCCGGCTGGTGGTTTAACGACCAGAAAGACGGTATGGAACGTCAGATGACCCAACTGGCGCAGCTCGGTCTGCTGAGCCGCTTTGTCGGTATGCTGACTGACAGCCGTAGTTTCCTGTCATACACCCGTCACGAATACTTCCGCCGCATTCTGTGCCAGATGATCGGTCGCTGGGTGGAAGCAGGCGAAGCACCGGCGGACATCAACCTGCTGGGCGAGATGGTGAAAAATATTTGCTTTAACAATGCGCGTGACTACTTCGCCATTGAACTGAACTAAGGTCTGGGGTTGATATGCAATACATCAAGATCCATGCGCTGGATAACGTCGCGGTCGCTTTAGCGGATCTGGCTGAAGGCACAGAAGTCAGTGTCGATAGCCAGACTGTTACGCTGCGTCAGGACGTCGCTCGTGGACATAAATTTGCGTTAACGGATATCGCAAAAGGAGCCAACGTCATTAAATATGGTCTGCCGATTGGTTATGCATTGGCGGATATTGCGGCGGGGGAACACGTTCACGCCCACAATACGCGCACGAATCTGAGCGATCTGGATCAGTATCGCTATCAACCTGATTTTCACGATCTGCCAGCACAAGCGGCAGATCGTGAAGTGCAGATCTATCGTCGCGCTAACGGCGATGTCGGGGTGCGTAATGAGTTGTGGATCTTGCCGACCGTTGGCTGTGTCAATGGCATCGCGCGGCAGATCCAGAATCGTTTCCTGAAAGAGACTAACAACGCCGAAGGGACTGATGGTGTGTTCCTCTTCAGCCACACCTACGGCTGCTCGCAGTTGGGCGACGATCACATCAATACTCGTACTATGCTGCAAAACATGGTGCGCCATCCGAATGCGGGCGCAGTACTGGTGATTGGTCTGGGTTGTGAAAACAACCAGGTTGATGCTTTCCGCGAAACGCTGGGGGATATTGATCCTGAACGCGTTCATTTCATGATCTGCCAGCAGCAGGACGATGAAATCGAAGCCGGGATCGAACATCTGCATCAGTTGTATAACGTGATGCGCAACGACAAGCGCGAGCCGGGCAAACTCAGTGAACTGAAGTTTGGTCTGGAGTGCGGCGGTTCCGACGGTCTTTCTGGTATTACCGCTAACCCGATGCTGGGGCGTTTTTCTGACTACGTGATTGCTAATGGCGGTACTACCGTACTGACAGAAGTGCCGGAGATGTTCGGTGCAGAGCAGTTGCTGATGAGTCATTGCCGCGATGAAGCGACGTTTGAAAAACTGGTCACTATGGTTAACGACTTCAAACAGTACTTTATTGCCCATGACCAGCCGATCTACGAAAACCCATCACCGGGGAACAAAGCAGGCGGTATTACCACGCTGGAAGACAAATCACTTGGTTGTACTCAGAAAGCGGGTTCCAGCGAAGTGGTTGATGTGTTGCGTTATGGCGAACGTCTGAAAACGCCGGGACTGAACCTGTTAAGCGCGCCGGGTAACGATGCCGTGGCAACCAGCGCACTGGCGGGCGCAGGCTGCCATATGGTGTTGTTCAGTACTGGTCGCGGTACGCCGTATGGTGGTTTTGTTCCAACAGTGAAAATCGCCACCAACAGCGAACTGGCGGCGAAGAAAAAACACTGGATCGACTTTGACGCGGGTCAGTTGATCCACGGTAAAGCGATGCCGCAGTTGCTGGAAGAGTTTATCGACACCATCGTTGAGTTTGCCAACGGTAAGCAAACTTGCAACGAGCGTAACGACTTCCGCGAACTGGCGATCTTTAAAAGCGGCGTAACGTTATAAGATCGAAATGAGTTGTTAATAAAAAACGGCGTTTCATAATGTGAAGCGCCGTTTGCTTTTCCATACCTGCTAAGGATTTATCATGACCGCGTATTGGCTGGCCCAGGGCGTGGGTGTCATCGCCTTTCTGATTGGTATCACAACATTTTTCAACCGTGACGAACGTCGCTTCAAAAAGCAGCTTTCGGTCTATAGCGCCGTTATCGGCGTGCATTTCTTTCTCCTGGGCACCTATCCTGCCGGTGCCAGTGCCATCCTTAACGCCATCCGTACACTGATTACCCTACGCACGCGCAGCTTATGGGTGATGACAATCTTCATTGTGCTCACTGGCGGAATTGGCCTGGCGAAGTTCCATCATCCTGTTGAATTACTGCCGGTTATTGGCACGATCGTCAGTACCTGGGCGCTGTTTCGCTGTAAAGGGCTGACTATGCGCTGCGTGATGTGGTTTTCAACGTGTTGCTGGGTGATTCACAACTTTTGGGCCGGGTCGATTGGTGGCACGATGATTGAAGGCAGTTTTCTGTTGATGAATGGCCTGAATATCATTCGTTTCTGGCGGATGCAGAAAAGGGGAATTGATCCGTTTAAAGTAGAGAAAACCCCTTCCGCCGTAGACGAAAGGGGTTAAGCATTAATTACGCAGGGCGCTATTTGCCAGACGCTCATCTTCCGCCTGGCATGCTGCCGCGGTGAACAGCACGTCAGTTGACGAGTTCAGCGCGGTTTCGCAGGAGTCCTGCAATACGCCGATAATAAAGCCGACGGCGACCACCTGCATGGCGATGTCGTTTGGGATACCGAACATATTACAGGCCAGCGGGATCAGCAGCAGAGAACCACCAGCTACGCCTGATGCGCCACAGGCACACAAAGAAGCAACCACGCTCAACAGCAGCGCCGTGGGCAGATCCACCGGAATACCCAGCGTATTGACCGCTGCCAGCGTCAACACCGTAATGGTGATCGCCGCGCCCGCCATATTGATGGTTGCTCCCAGCGGAATAGAAACGGAATAGGTATCACGATCCAGATTCAGCTTTTCGCACAGCGCCATATTCACCGGAATATTCGCCGCAGAGCTACGGGTGAAGAAGGCGTACACGCCGCTTTCACGTAGGCACAGCAGTACCAGCGGGAACGGATTACGACGAATTTTCCACCATACCAGCAGTGGATTAACCACCAGCGCCACCAACAGCATACAGCCAACCAGCACCGCGAGCAGTTGCGCATAACCCCACAACGTGTCGAACCCTGTGGTTGCCAGCGTAGAAGAAACCAGGCCAAAAATACCGATCGGCGCGAAGCGAATCACCAGCTTCACCATAAAGGTGACGGCATTCGACATATCGTTGACCAGGTTTTTGGTGGTCTCGTTACCATGACGCAGGGCAAAACCGAGGCCAATCGCCCACACCAGAATCCCGATGTAATTACCTTTTAGCAGGGCGTCGATAGGGTTGGAAACCATACTCATCAGCAACCCGCGCATGACCTCAATAATGCCTGACGGGGGGGTAATATCCCCCGCACTGCTGGATAAATGCAGAGTAGAAGGGAAGGCGAAGCTGAAGACAACTGCGGCCAGTGCAGCGGAGAAAGTACCCAGCAAATAGAGAAACAGAATAGGGCGGATATTGGTTTTTTGTCCGTGCTGGTGGTTAGCGATGGAAGCCATTACCAGCATCAGCACCAGGATTGGCGCTACAGCTTTCAGCGCGCCGACGAACAGGGTGCCTAACAGGCCGACAGCTTCAGCCGCCGGTTTTGAGATCCATGCCAGGAGAATCCCCAGAACAAGGCCGACCAGGATTTGTTTTACCAGGCTGCCATGAGCCAGACGCCGGAATATCCCCGGTGAACGTTGCGTAGTCATTTTTCGATCCTTTCGTTGTGTTGTCGCACATCCCTGGTGCGTTCTGTCGACGCATCTTTCAGGATGTAACAAAGTATTTGCAAGGTTGAGTATAAGGAAAGTTGTGGGTTCGGGAAGCTAAAAATACTGGATTTTAAAGAGAGGTCATATTTTGTAACTTAATGGTTACATTTATTTTACATAAACAGAGGGAAGGACTGACTACTAAGGCTGATTAGATAACATATGGGCAAAACTATTTGGAGTATGAGAACGGTTGCGCTCCTTTAATGTGCAATGCCATATAAAGTCACTGGCGCAGGGAGCGCGCAGGGGGCGGCCAATCGCCGCTGCCCCCTGCACCCCGGGCTCTGGCGAACAAAATCGCCGCCGCGCGGTTCCCTCAGCTTATCCCTTGCGGCTATCGGGTACGGGCGCGAGGTAACATCCCTGTAAAACGCGCCCTCGCCGCGCATCCATGCGGTCTTTTTGTAACGAGCTATAAGTCGATTACATAATTAATAGCTCATCTTTGTCTGGAATGAGTTATCTCCAGTAATGGCTTAATATACAGCGAATTACTCTACCCGCTGCTTATCATGCTGATAATTCACCCACGCGTTGATAATAAACGTCGTCACCAGAATGCCAAACACCACGCCCAGCGAGACGGCGATCGGAATATGGTAGAAATCGACAATCAGCATCTTGATACCAATAAACACCAGAATCACCGCCAGGCCATATTTGAGCATCGAGAAACGCTCCGCCACGCCCGCCAGCAGGAAATACATCGCACGCAGGCCGAGTATCGCAAACAGGTTTGAGGTCAGCACAATGAACGGATCGGTGGTGACGGCGAAGATTGCCGGAATGCTATCCACGGCGAAAATCACGTCGCTTAACTCCACCAGAATCAACACCAGCATCAGCGGCGTGGCATACAGCAAGCCATTCTTACGCACAAAGAAGTGCTCGTTGTCGATGGTGTCGGTCATGCGCAAATGACCCCGCAGCCAGCGTACCAGCGGCTTGTCGCCAATCCCTGATTCGTCTTCATGGGCCAATGCCATCTTCACGCCAGTAAACAGCAGGAATGCGCCAAAGATATACAGGATCCAGTCGAACTGCGAAATCAGCCAGCTACCGGTGAAGATCATGATAGTACGCAGGACAATCGCCCCGAGCACGCCATACACCAGCACGCGGCGTTGTAATGCCGCCGGAACAGAGAAATAGCTGAACAACATCAGCCAGACAAAGACGTTATCAACCGCCAGAGATTTCTCAATCAGATAACCAGTGAGGAAGGCCAGCGCCTGCGGGTCCGCGACTTCGCGTCCCTGTGTCTGCGCCAGATACCACCAGAAAGCGGCGTTAAACAGTAACGACAGCGTCACCCAAACCAGTGACCAGGCTGCAGCCTGTTTCATGGTCATAGCGTGCGCACCCCGACGCCCCTGCAACAACAGGTCGATAGCCAGCATAACAGCGACAACGACAGCGAATCCGCCCCATAACAACGGCGTGCCGACAGTATTCATAGAAGTTCCTTACACATAAAAAAACGGCCAACGTCGGAAGACGTCAGCCGCTGCTTTTTATGCATAGACCTCGCCTTCCGGCAAGGTCTCACTTACAACAAAAAAGGAATACGTCTGCGTATTCCTTTCGGGTTGCCCGGTGACCGGATGTGGTTTTTCACACATCGTAATGACGATCGACCGGCAATGAAGTTACTCCCCTTTGCAGGTAACAAAGTATGACAGACCATTCATCCAGTCAATGGTCTGTTACATGCCTTTTACACTGCTTTACGGTAACAATTATTGCTTTACGCTATCTGCCGGAAAAATCACCCCGGTCTGGCGGCGGATCTCGGTCAGCAGTTTGGCGGTGATACGACTGACTGCCAGACCCGGATGATCTACCAGATGCTCATCCACCAGAGTGGCGAACAGCTCTGCTTCGTAGAGCATGGTATTAATATGCTGCGGCAAGGTGAGATCCTGCATCTGGCTGCCACGCGGTACAAAACAGACTTTCTGGCACTCGGAAAGTTTTTCAATTACCAGTGATCCCGCTTCGCCCTGAATCTCGCTTGCCAGTACAGAATCGCTGACTTTGGAGTGCTGCAACGTAACGCTGAAATCACCGTAATCCATCACCACCACGCCGTGGGCATCCACGCCGCTTGCCAGCAAACTGGCGGTTGCCTGCACGCTTTTCGGCTCACCAAATAACGCCACTGCCGACGCCAGGCAGTAAAAGCCGATATCCATGATCGAGCCGTTAGAGAACGCCGGATTAAAGGTATTGGGATTCTCGCCGTCGAGATAACGTTGATAACGCGAAGAGTACTGGCAGTAGTTAAAAAAGACTTTACGCAATTTGCCGACTTTCGGCAGCGCCTGGCGTAACAAATGAAAGTTAGGCAGGCTGGCCGTTTTAAATGCTTCAAACAGCACCACCTGATTTTCCCGCGCGCAGGCAATAGCGGCATCCACTTCCGCCAGATTCGACGCCAGCGGTTTCTCGCAAATTACATGCATTTTGTGACTGAGGAAAAGCTGCGTCTGGGAAAAATGCAGGGCATTCGGGCTGGCAATATACACCGCGTCAATGGCATCGCTTTCCGCCATCGCTTCCAGCGAAGTGAACAGATGCTCGACAGAAAAATCATTGGCGAAGTGCTGGGCCTGTTCAAGGCTGCGGGAATAGACGGCGGTTAACTTGTATTTGCCGCTCTCATGGGCGGCCTCGACGAACTGGCGGGTGATCCAGTTCGTGCCAATCACGGCGAAACGTATCATAACGCGTGGTTACTCCATAAAGGGATTCTGTCGTCAATGTAGCACGCCTTTTTCATCTTCGGCGTGCGTGGATACGCATTATTTCTGCGCCGGACAGCCATGTTCGCTAAATGGCCCAATCATGACCGACGGCCCGAGATATTTCGGCTGGCGATGGAGGATTTTGGCGTCAATCACCGCGCTGACGCGAGCGAGTTTTTCCCGCAGTTGAGTATAAAAACCCTGTTTCATATTCAGGTCAGGGGCATTAAAACCGATAGCATCGATGCCGTACTGTTTTGCCAGCCAGATGGCGCGTTGGTTATGAAATTTTTGCGAAATAATGGTGATATGGTTCTCACCAAACACTTTATTGGCGCGCACCACCGAATCAAGCGTTGAGAATCCGGCATAATCGCAGAAGATGACTTTCGCCGGTACGCCTTTAGCGATGAGCGCCCGCTGCATTCCTGACGCTTCATCGTAATTTTTTCGTCCGTTATCACCACTGACCAACAGCCACTTCACTTTTCCGGCGTGGTACAACTCTGCGGCGCTATCAATACGTCGGGTAAAGTAGCGATTACCCGGCTTTGCTCCCAGCAATAACCCCACGTTACGTATCGGAACTGCGTTGACATCGCTCCATGTTAGTTGCTGGCTGGCGTTGACCATCGCCCGATCGCTGATAAAAACCGTCGCGCCTGCTACAAGCAACAGTAAACAGGCAATCTTAAGAATCCGGCGGGAAAAACAAACGCGACGAAGAAGGCGGAAAAATGCGCGCAGCATGGTCGTTATCCTTAACGAAAGAGGGACGTCGATTTTAGGCGTTAATGGGAGAAAATATAACGCCTGAATCCATTTTCAGATTTTGCCCCGGCCAAGCGACAGTTGCGTCAACCACAGGCGAGTGTCGAACTCAAGCTGGTGGTACTGTGGTTCCATATGACAGCACAACTGGTAGAACGCTTTGTTGTGCTCCTTCTCTTTCAGATGCGCCAGTTCATGCACCACGATCATGCGCAAAAACGGTTCCGGCGCGTTGCGAAACACGGTAGCAACGCGAATTTCAGCCTTCGCTTTCAGCTTGCCGCCCTGCACGCGGGAAACAGCAGTATGTAATCCCAGCGCGTTTTTCAGCACGTGGATCTTATTGTCATACATCACTTTATTGATCGGCGGGGCATTACGCAGAAACTGATTTTTCAGATCCTGAGTGTATTGCCAGAGGGCTTTATCGGTGGCGTAGTCGTGCGTTCCCGGATAGCGTTTTGCCAGCACATCACCCAGACGCTGTTCATTAATTAGCGTGCGCACCTGGGAAAGTAGCTGCTCGGGATAGCCCTGAAGATAAGTAAGATTGCTCATAACTGCCCATGAAAAAGAGAAAAAGGGTATACTCACGCACCCTTTTCAGGGGCAACGTCGAAATTTTATCATTCAGGAGGGCCGATGAGCCACTTAGACAACGGTTTCCGTTCACTGACACTACAACGTTTTCCGGCAACGGATGACGTTAACCCGCTACAGGCGTGGGAAGCGGCGGATGAATATTTGCTGCAACAGTTGGACGACACAGAAATCCGCGGCCCGGTGTTAATCCTGAATGATGCTTTCGGTGCGTTAAGCTGCGCGCTGGCGGAACATAAACCGTACAGTATTGGTGATTCGTATATCAGCGAGCTGGCAACGCGCGAGAATTTGCGTCTCAACGGGATTGATGAGTCGAGCGTGAAGTTTCTCGACAGCACTGCCGACTACCCGCAACAGCCGGGCGTGGTGTTGATCAAAGTGCCGAAAACGCTGGCGTTGCTGGAACAACAACTGCGTGCGCTGCGCAAAGTGGTCACGCCGGATACACGTATTATTGCTGGCGCTAAAGCCCGCGACATTCACACTTCCACGCTGGAACTGTTCGAAAAAGTGCTCGGCCCAACCACCACCACGCTGGCATGGAAAAAAGCGCGACTGATTAACTGTACCTTCAATGAACCGCCGCTGGCTGATGCACCGCAGACCGTTAGCTGGAAACTGGAAGGCACCGACTGGACTATCCACAACCATGCGAATGTCTTCTCCCGCACCGGGCTGGATATTGGCGCGCGTTTCTTTATGCAGCATCTGCCGGAAAATCTTGAAGGGGAGATTGTCGATCTCGGCTGTGGTAATGGCGTCATTGGTCTGACGCTGCTTGATAAAAACCCGCAGGCGAAAGTGGTGTTTGTCGATGAATCACCGATGGCAGTTGCTTCCAGCCGATTGAACGTAGAAACCAACATGCCTGAAGCGCTGGATCGCTGCGAGTTTATGATCAACAACGCACTTTCTGGCGTAGAGCCTTTTCGCTTTAATGCTGTGCTCTGCAACCCGCCGTTTCACCAGCAACATGCGCTGACCGATAACGTTGCCTGGGAGATGTTCCACCACGCCCGCCGCTGCCTGAAAATCAACGGTGAGCTGTATATCGTTGCCAACCGCCATCTGGATTACTTTCACAAACTGAAGAAGATTTTTGGCAATTGCACCACTATCGCGACGAATAATAAATTTGTGGTGCTGAAAGCAGTGAAGCTGGGGCGTCGTCGATAAGGTTGGGAGCTACCTGCCGGATGCGGCGTGAACGCCTTATCCGGCTTACATTCAGCACGTTACCCCCAGGCCAGATAAGACGCGTCAAGCGTCGCATCCGGCACTTCAAAGAACGATTTAAATCTCCAGCGCAAGCCGCGTCCCCTGAGCTATCGCTCGCCGCGCGTCCAGTTCCATTGCCACATCGCAGCCGCCAATTAAATGCACGGTTTTCCCGCTATCAATGAGCGGTTGTGCCAGTGCGCGGTTTGGCTCTTGCCCTGCACAGATCACCACATGATCTACTGCGAATACCTGCGTTTCACCGTTGATCACCACATGCAGTCCGTCATCATCGATCTTCTGATAACTTACGCCTGGGATCATTTTCACGCCGCGCGAGAGCAGGGTGGTGCGATGGATCCAACCGGTGGTTTTACCCAATCCCTGACCTGGTTTGCTGGCTTTACGTTGGAGCATTACGATTTGTCGTGGGCTACGGGGGATCTGTATACCTTGCGAACTTAAGCCACCAGCTTGTTGCAGGCTGCTGTCGATCCCCCATTCTGTGCAGAATTCAGCGATATTCTGGCTGGTGGATTCGCCTGGCTGACTCAAATACATTGCCGTATCAAAACCAATACCGCCACAACCGATGATGGCGACTTTGTTGCCCACTGGCGCTTTGTCGCGCAGTACATCGAGGTAACTCAGTACTTTCGGATGATCGATCCCGTCGATGGGCGGAATACGCGGCACGATCCCGCTGGCAAGGATCGTTTCATCGAACGCCTGTAATTGATCCGCCGTCACGGTGTGATTGAGTTTCAGCGTCACGCCCGTCACTTCGATCATCCGGCGGTAGTAACGCAGTGTTTCGTAGAACTCCTCTTTACCGGGGATCTGTTTGGCAATGTTGAACTGCCCACCGATCTCGCCGTGAGTATCAAACAGCGTTACCTGATGTCCACGTGCTGCTGCGTTAATGGCAAACGCCAGCCCCGCCGGACCTGCACCGACCACCGCCAGATTTTTTTTCTGCATAGCAGGAAGGATTGGCATTTTGGTTTCATGGCAGGCGCGAGGATTGACCAGACACGAAGTCACTTTGCCGACGAAGATCTGATCCAGACAGGCCTGGTTACAGCCAATACAGGTGTTGATCTCATCAGATCTCCCCGATTGCGCTTTTGACAGCAGCTCGGCATCAGCCAGAAACGGTCGCGCCATCGACACCATGTCCGCATCGCCACGCGAGAGGATATCGTCGGCAACCTGCGGATCGTTAATTCGGTTGGTGGTCACCAGCGGCAGTGATACATGGCCTTTCAGTTTGCGCGTGACCCAACTGAATGCGCCGCGCGGCACGGGAGTGGCGATGGTCGGAATCCGCGCTTCATGCCAGCCAATGCCGGTATTGATAATGGTTGCGCCAGCCGTTTCAACGGCCTGCGCCAGTTGTACCGTTTCGGTAAAAGTGCTGCCGCCTTCTACCAGATCGAGCATCGACAGACGGTAGATAATAATGAAATCGTTGCCGACGCGTTCGCGCACTGCACGTACCACTTCAACGGCAAACCGCATCCGGTTAGGGTAATCACCACCCCACTGGTCGCTACGCTGGTTGGTGCGCAGAGTCAGAAATTCGTTGATCAAATACCCTTCGGAACCCATAACTTCTACGCCATCGTATCCGGCCTCCCGCGCCAGTTGCGCACAGCGGGCGAAATCGTTGATCAGTTGCAGGATCTCTTCATGGCTTAACTCATGAGGAACGAAACGGTTGATGGGAGCCTGCAATGCGGACGGGGCAACCAGATGCGGCTGGTAACTGTAGCGCCCGGTATGCAAAATTTGCAGGGCGATTTTGCCGCCTTCCTGATGTACCGCTTCGGTAATAATGCGATGGTGTGGGATCTGACAGGCGTCGTTGAGCATTGCGCCGCCTTCCATGCCAACGCCCGTTAAATCTGGTGCGATACCGCCGCTGACAATCAGCGCCACGCCGTGGCGGGCGCGTTCGGCATAAAACGCCGCCAGCCGCTCAGCGCCATCCGGGTATTCCTCCAGCCCGGTGTGCATTGACCCCATCAGTACGCGGTTTTTTAACGTGGTGAAGCCTAAATCAAGCGGGGCGAACAGCGACGGGTAGCTCATAAGATTGTCCAGTATGTAAAATAATTGTTATGTGGTCGGATGAGTTCTAATTTAGCCGTCGCCGGAGAAAAGGGAAAAGGGGAATGCGGGGTTTGTGATGGGATTCAAAAAGAATACGCCCGGTGGTAATGCCGGATGCGACGCTTGCCGCGTCTTATCCGGCCTACGGGGACTTATCCGGCCTACGGGCGTACATGTAGGGCGGATAAGGCGTTCACGCCGCATCCGCCAGCCGTTGTAAATTACTGCTTACGGAAAAAATCGTTATACAACATATACAAATGCGCTGCGCTCCAGGAGAAATTTGGGGCACCTTGCTGTGCGCCGGTCAGCGGGTTGTAATTCTCCTGAATCGGACCGTCGGCGGTTAAGCCTTTGGCGTGCTGGAAAAAAGTATCCGCAAGTTTCAGGGCATCATCGCGATAACCGTAACGCTCCATACCTTTCAGAGCAAACCAGAACTGATCCACCCATACGCGCCCGCGCCAGTAGATATCCGCGCCAAAGGCCGGATTGGTTAACGCTGCCGTTCCCAGTGGGACAAAGGTGTTGAACTCTTTGGTGTCCAGCATCACCTTCACCACCGCGTCGGCATTGGCCTGCGTTGCTGCACCATTAAACAGCGGCGACCAGCCTTCCGGCCCTTTACCGCGCTCGACAATCGGCTTGCCCGCGCAGCCGTTCGCTAACGGTTTATCTTCAATGCGTATGTCATAGTAGAACTGTGTGGCCGGGTCGAACATACAAGTATTGATGTAATCTGCGAGCTGTACTGCCAACTGGCGATAACGTTTGGCTTCTTCGGGTTTGCCGAGGATTTTCGCCATCTCGGCCAGATAATGATTATCGCTGTACATATAGCTGGCCTGATCCACCGATTCCTGTAACAACGAGTAGCCCAGCAACGTCCCGTCCTGACTGCGGTTTTCAGCGAATTTCACCGTCCAGTCACTACGTTTGCCGCCGTTAGCGACATATTTATCCAATTGTTCTTTGTCGATAAAACCAAAGACGGCTGCATCATCACGCCCCGATTCCCACGACGCGGCAACCTGCGCCGGAATTTCCAGGCTGTCGTACTGGCCTTTCTCAACTACCCGGGCGTAATTGTTCAGCCCGGACTGCGTCTCTTCTTTGTCGCCTTTTTTCACTGTAAACAGCATCTCGCCATTCTCAGTATTGTGGGCTTTATCGCGGGTTGCGCCATATTCCGGTACGCCGTTGCCGTTATGATCGCGGTTACGTAACCACCAATCGTGATAGGCCACCAGTTTCGGGTACATCTCTGCCAACCAGCCTTTATCCTGGGTGACGTTGTACACTTCCATCACCGACCAGGCGGCAAGACTGGGTTTGGTATTACGTTCATTCCAGTTGCCGCCATCGCCGCCACGCTCGGGGCTAAGGTTCCACGCAATCAGGTCCGGCACAAATCCCACATCCTGCGGACGCACGGCGTCGCCAGGTTGGATCTGCCAGGAGAAGACCGCGCGGATATTCTCTTTGGCGATGTCCGGATTGAAATGCGCCATCGCAAACGCCTGCTTCCAGGTATCCCACGGCCAGGTCTGATTGCCGGAGAACCAACGCCCGGTTACCGACGGCGTGACGGTGTTATATTTCACCGCACCGCCCGGCGAACGCCAGTTGCCGTTGAGGGTTTCGATCGCTTTCACCGCGACGCGCGTCTGCTCCAGCGTCGCATCCGGATTGGTTAACCCTTTCTTCAGGTACTCTTCCCAGCGTCGCTGCGAGGCGGTGAGATAAAACGCCGGACGCGCCAGAATATCGCGGATTTGCATCTGTTCTTTGCTGACTTCCTGGGCGGTCAGCAGATGGGAATAGGTGGTATAGAGTGTCGTCGAACCGTTGATATGCGCCTTACTGGTAAAGCGATTACCGTTGATTTCAGTCTGCATCGGTAATGATTTATGCACCTGATATTCCGATTCGCCGGAGGTCAGCAGATCCCAGGTGGCGCGCACTTTGCCAAAGGTAACTTTCAGGCCATCACGGGTGGCGCTGATCTTGCGTTGATAATCAGGGTACTCGCCAGTAATGGTTTTATCAGAAAGCGGTTTCCCTTCTTTCGCTTCCAGTTTTTCCAGCAGCTCGCCGTCCCACACCAGATCCAGCGGTTTATCGCTGGTGATTTTGGTTTCCAGTAGTGACGTGCGCGGCGTGGCGAAGCGCAGAGTCATTTCTATCTGCACATCTTTTGCTGTCAGCTTTTTTGCACCAGCGCACCGGGAATACTGTATGCCTCCAGTGTGAAGTCGACTTTTTGGCCGTCCTGCCAGACAGTCAGGCGGTCGAAATTGGTGGCCATAAAGTTGATGTACTCTTCCGTTAGCAGTGCAACGCCCGGAAAGCCACCCATGGTGTTCGGGCCGTCAGGCAACAGGTGGCCATGCCAGGCACCGAGATCGAAAAATGGGTTAAAACGCTGGTGGTCGTCGTAATCGTAATCCTTCATGTACTGCGGCGCGCCGGTACGGTTAATCACGTTTTTATAATTGTCGGCGTTAGCGGCATGGGCGGAAAAGCTCATCAGCAGGGCGCAGGCTACTGGCGTTAAAATGGTTTTGATTTTCATGAGATTACTGTCCTTATTACCAGTAAAAATATTGCATCAGGAAGAGTTGGTCGCTGGGATCGTGAGAGGCATTTTTCATGTAGAAGCGGCTGTCAAAAGCCGTAGCGAAACGTCCGCCACCGTATTCGTACCAGATACCAAACTGCATGAAAGAGGTGGTTTCATCGTCTGCGTGGTCAGGGCGATGTCTGGCGTAGGTGTAAGCGGTGGAGAGATAAATGCCTTTTAACGCTTCATACATGGCGCTCACCATCATCCCGCTTTCACTTCCCGGTACGTCCAGCCCGTCGGCGCGTCCGGTATGGTGCCAGGCGCGTGCGGCGAAGTTAGGGGTAAGCAGGCCAGTGAGATAAAGCTGTCCTGTGCCGTCGGTAATTTCCAGACCGTTCAGGTGATGCCTTCGGCAAGGTCATACTGGATGTAACCGTTCATCATTGCCGGATAGGTGTATTTATCGTCGTAGCGATCGTATTTGCCAAAATGCAGCCAGGCTTTGCTTTCGTCATGATGTCCGGCAGGTGTGGCGGTGACGCTATAACGAAAATTACCGGTTAGGTTTTGTACCTTCAGCGCGGTCATAATGTCACGGGTATTGGGAATGACGTAGCCCAGATCGGGCGTGAAATCGCCCCACCATTGCAGGTCATCCAGTGAGGAATCCTGACGCAGACTCAGCATGATTTCGGTGCCATCATTGGTACGATAACCGCCATAGAAACGGTTAATCCCACCTTCAAAACCGCCCCAGCTATGGTCAGGCACCCATGCATTGCCGTCGTGGTCGGCCTGCACGGTCCAGCCTTCGCCGTAAATCAGGCCGAACCAGGAGCCATACTTCATCTCCAGGCCACCTTCAATATAGGTGCCGTCACTGTATTTATGTTTATTCTCACCCTCTAAATCCATATATCCACCAACCCCTAATTCGCCGTAAAAACGAAATGAAGGAGAAGACGTCGAAGTAATCGCGGGTGTTTTTGTGTCGTCATGTTCTGCCGGACGTGCTTCATCAGCGGCCGCAAAAAACGCGTAGCAAAACGGCAGAGCAACTAATGCTCTGCAAGGCGTACTATTAAATTTCATAATGTTAATCCATGAGCTAAAGAAAAAGTACAGCCTTTTATCGACATAATTAATAATGTTAAAAATACTCAGGCAGAAACTATTTTCCCTCTCCCCATCCAGGAAGAGGGAAAATGCCTGCTCATTTTTTATTAGTCTGCTTAATCCACGTTGTTGGCTGGCGTCGCTTCAATATGGCGTTCTTCAGCCGTTAATCCTTTTATATATTTGCTGTATTTCCACCACGCAAAGCCGAGGAAAATAACAATACCGCCGACGTTATAAAAAATGATGGTCAGAATATTTGCACCGGTCGGGAAGGTCGAGGCGACAAATCCTACGGCAAATATCGCAATCAGCATTGAAACAATGATAATACCGGTGCGACGGGAACCCATACGGAAATCACGTGGCAGGTGATCTAATTTGGCGCGTAAATTCAGATAGGCCAGCATGATGAATAACGGCGGAAGCATGGACGCTGCCGCGGTCATATTAATAATAGTATTCATTAGATCCTGCACGGTATTGGAGCCGAGCATCGGGATAATCATCAGTGGGATCACGATCAGGAACTGGATCCACGCCGCGCGCGCCGGAACGCCGTTTTCGTTCAGTTCGACGGTTTTCTTACCAAAGATCCCTTCCGGGATTTCGGAAAAGAAAATTTTCACCGGCGTTGCGGTCCACATCAGCAGGGAACCAAACATCGCGGTAAAGGACACAAGGCCAACAAAGCGGTTCATTAACGCTTCCGGCAGACCAAAGTATGCGGCCATGCCGTGGAATACCTGCACCGATCCGCCAGTAAATTTCAACTCTTTGCTGCTGACGAAGACGTTAATCAGCACCGAGGAGACGGAGTACAGTACACCGATAAAAATCCCGGCGAGGATGATCACTTTAACGAACGATTTCGATCCGCCTTTAACGTCGTTAACGTACACAGCAACGGACTCTGCGCCGCCTGCGGCCATAAAGATCCAGGTGGTAACGCCGAGGAACGCCCAGTTAAAGTTCGGGATCATCGCGTCAACGGTGATGGGGTCTGCAGGTTGTACGCCGCCAACCAGCGCCGTACCTGCCAGTAAAATGTAGGAGAGCGTTAACAGCAGCATCAGCGTTGAAGTAACGGAGGTGATTGGTCCCAGCATTTTCGCCCCGTTGGTGGAAACCCATGTGGAGAAGGCGAACAGCACCATGCTGATAATGGTGGTGGCAACTGGCGTCATAATATATTCGTAGCCGAGGAAGGCATACGAGGCGTAAGCAATAACGCGCGGCAATAATGAGGTGAAAAAGAACAGGTTCACGAACCAGTAGGTATAGGCAGTAATAAATGCCCAACGTCCGCCCAGCGAACTTTTTACCCATGCGTAGACACCAGCTTCCGAGTTTTTATTTAACGAAACAAATTCTGCGATGATCAGACAGAAGGGAATAAAATAAAAAATCGTCGCGAGGAAAAACATCGGTGCCGAGGCCAGTCCAAGCTCAATATTATTATTGATGACGTTATTAAAGCTATAAACGGCGGCAAAAGTCAGCGAGAGCAAGCCGAATTTGCCGATTGTATTACGTTTGGTATCAGACATAACACATCTCCGAAAATGAGTAGGGTAGCGGTGGCGGCAAACTCCTTTTGCCGCCGTAGTTGTTATTTGTTATGGAAATAACCATCTTCGATGGTGACTTTGAGAACGACTTTTTTGACTGCGTTATTACAGATAAACCGATACGCTTCATGGTTATCGCAAATAATGATTTGCCCTTCATGAACTTCAACGGTTTCTCCGCAGCCCTTTAAATATTCACGGTCAGTTTCATCGCGATAATATTCCACGACCTGTAACATCTCTTTCGGTGCATATTCAATTTTTTGCTGCCCTTGCAGGTAGTAATGCACTTCAAAATAGCGGCGATGTCCGGTAAATAACGCATCAGTCGCGGAGTCGTTTTCCACTCGATAGGTCAATGAGTCACCGATGGAGTGGGCGACGCCAGGCTGAATATTGTCGATATTTTCAATCGCTTCAACGCAGCGTTGCCACTTCTTGCCAGAGGCGTAAATCTGGCGGAACTGTTCTAAGTTATCGATGATCCTCATTGCTTATTCTCGCTGTGCAAATTCGTGGAAAAGAACCCTGCGCCGAACTCATGCGACGCTAGGCTTTGCGCGGTGGCTTCTCCGCCAGAAACTGGCAGCAACGTAAAGCCGTAGCTGAAGTCACGAAACCAGACGCGCCAGGAGTCCAGCACCTCGCTACCCCAGGAGTTGGAGCCGAGGCCAAGCAACTGGTGGTCGAGGTTCAGAGTGATGTCATCGCTGCGCCGCAGCTCGTTGCAGTGCTGGGCTGCGTGGATGTTCTCCTGGGTATAGTGCCAGGCGCTGAAGTTAATCGGGCGCTGCGGAACCACCAGCAGACCGCTGCCGTGGCGGTTAGTCAGTGCCGCCCAGCGGACATGCTGGCGGTTGCCGTTGTTCTGCGGGAAGGGATAGTTCTCGAACATGGCATCGACGTTGCTGCGCCAGATATCGATGATGTTAGCCTGCTGGCTGTCGGCGTAGTTTTCGCCCGGTCCACGTCCGTAATACGCCACCTGATCGTATTCGCCGTTAATTCCCATGGTGAAACCGATGCACGGAATGATGTGCGGATAGTCGCCGTAACGTTCGCCGGAAAGTGCCACGTTAACCTGACCATCGGCAGCGATGCGCCAGATGTAGGTGCAGCGCATCCCGAAGTCAAACACCGGCGGGGCAATAACCGTGCGGCTGATGATCAACACCTCGCTATCACTTTGCTCAACGGCAAAGTCGCGCAGATGCTCCTGCATGATCTGCAAATGATTCGGTTGCCACAGTCCTTCGTACTCCTGCTTGTGGTTGTCGATCATTGGTTTGAAGAAGTTGATCTTTGGCTCGCGAGTCAGCAGTGATTCGCCATTCACCTGCCATGACGTCGGTTTGCCAGTCAATTTTGAGAAGGTGATTGCGAAGTTGTAGCCGCGAACGGTGCAGCTCAAACGTTCATCTTCCAGCGTCAGCGGATGGGCGTTATTCGGCGCGAAAGGCACAGGCTGCGCAGTGTTTTCCTTCAGCGGGAACTGATAAGTGGCGATAGGGTGCCCGGCGTCGCTGTAGCGAGTGCGGGAATCTTTGGTCACCGTAATGTTGAGAAACGCTTCGCGGGTGTCCAGTTGCGGCAGCGTGATGTGCAAGGGGGCTTCGCTGTTCGGCGCAACGTCGCGCAGCTTAATTTGCTGCGTCGCGAGCGTTTCACCTTCGGCGCGCACGTCTACGTGCAGGGTGTAGTCATCAAGCGTGGTAAACCACAGTTTATTTTCGACTTTCAGTTCGCCGCGATTCAGATCCAACGCGTGAATTTTTACCGGCGCGATAACCTGTTTGTACTCTTTCAGACCCGGCCCCGGTGTCTGATCGGAATAGATCAAACCATCAAGACAGAAGTTATAGTTGTTGGGATAGTCGCCGTAATCGCCGCCGAATTTATACCAGACGTTGCCGTTGTCATCCTGCGCCAGGATCCCGTGATCACACCACTCCCAGACATAATGCCCCTGAATGCAATCGTGCTTATAGAAGACGTTCTGGTATTCCGTCAGCCCGCCAGGTCCGTTACCCATCGCATGGGCGTATTCACAGATGATGCGCGGTTTTGGATGCGGGTATTCACCAAACTCATTCATCAGCGGCACGCGGGTGTACATGGTGGAAATAATATCGACCACTTCAGCATCGCGATCTTCTTCGTAGTGAACCAGACGCGTGTCATCCAGCGCCTTCGCCGCGTGGTACATCGCGCGGATGTTACAGCCATAGCCGGACTCGTTGCCCAGCGACCAGATGATGATCGACGGATGGTTTTTCTGCGCGTGAATATGACGAACGATGCGCTCGACGTAGACTTTTTCCCACTGCGGATCGTCGGTAATGCGGCTGATATCACCAACGTTAGCAAAGCCGTGCGATTCGACGTCGGTTTCCGCCATTACAAACAGGCCGTAGATATCACACAGTTCGTAAAAACGCGGATCATTCGGGTAGTGAGCAGTACGCACAGAGTTGATGTTGTGTTGTTTCATCAACTGGATATCTTTCTCAACGCGATCTATCCCAACGGCGCGGCCTTTGCGATGATCGTTGTCGTGGCGGTTGACGCCGTGCAGCATCACATAACGGTTATTGATCCAGAACAGACCGTCGCGCACTTTGATATCACGGAAGCCAACGCGTTGCGGCACCACTTCCAGAACATTGTCGTTGGCATCTTTCAGCGTCATGACCAGATGGTAAAGATAAGGGGATTCTGCTGACCATTGCTGCGGCTGTTCGACAGTAAAAGCAAAACTGGCGCTGGTCAGTTTTTCAATTGCCAGGTGATTAATGGCGCTGCGGTGCACCACGCGTTCGCCGTCGAACAGGGTATATTCCAGCGTCGTTACGGCAGGGGAGGCAGCGAGATTTTCCAGCACCACTTCGCAGGAAAGTGTGGCGTCGCAATAGGCTTCGTCAAAGTCGGTACGCACGGTGAAATCGTTAATGTGCGTCAGTTGTTTACCGATCAGATAAACATCGCGGAAGATCCCCGCCGACCACCACATATCCTGGTCTTCAACATAGGTGGAGTCAGCCCACTGCATCACGCGCACACACAACAGGTTGTCGCCGGTTTTAACCATCGTACTGATGTCAAACTCTGCGGTCAGGCGACTGCCCTTGCTGAAGCCAACATACTGACCGTTAACGTAGACTTCAAAATAGGTTTCGACGCCGTCAAATTTGATCAGCGTCTGTTTACCCAGCCAGCCGTCGCTGAGGGTGAAAATACGTTGATAGGCACCGGTTGGGTTATCGCTGGGAACAAACGGCACATCGATGGGGAATGGAAAACCTTCGTCGGTATATTGCAGTTTGCCGTGACCTTCCATTTGCCACATGGCGGGGACGGTGATGTGCCCCCAGTCAGCCATTAGCTCAGAGGTGAAGGCTTCTGGCACTTGCAGCGGATGATCAAAAAAATGGAAATTCCACTGACCGCTTAAAGGCAGAAACAGGCTGCTGGTTTCGCGGGCAAAGGTACGTGCCTGCGCAACAGAATCATATGAAAAAAAGTACGCACGCGGCGTAAGTCGGTTTTCGTGGGTGAGCTGAATGTTTTCCCAGCGATTCATAGGGCCTCCCGGTAGAGAGAAATCGGAACCATTTATGGCGATGGTAGTTTGTGTAATTGATGGGGAGTTTAGTAAAATTTTTACTAAAAAGTAGCAGGTAAATGCATTTACTTTAACTGGATCACGAAAATAAACGGCAGCACTGTCCGGCAAAAACGATTGCCAGACAGTGTGTGAGGGGATTTAGCGGGTTGTACCGCGCAGTTTTAATTTGCTGGGAACGAAGACTAGCAGCGGCAGCGCGCGACCATCGCGAGCCTTTTCATACACCAGATTAACGCCCTGGCTTCCCATCATCTCGGAATGGATTCGCACGGTTGAGAGCGGCGGAAAGGTAAATCGCGCGGTAGGAATGTCGTTAACGCTGATAAGCGAAATATCCTGCGGGATGTTCAGGCCACGTTCATGAATTGCCCGTAGTACGCCGATAGCAATGGAATCGGAAGCGACAAACAATGCCTTCGGGTAGTTTTCCCGCGCCAGCATTTGTTTTGCCAGTTCATAGCCTGACGAGCTGGAAAAACCGCCGCGCCAGATATCCTCTTCGCGCACAACGTGCTTGAGATGACCATACTCGACAAATGCCGCTTCGCGAATATCTGCTTTGCCTGGCTCGTCTTCGCCGCCAATAAAACCGATGCGATTTACACCCTGAGCAATATAGAAATCGATGATTTCTTTACTGATGCGTGCCAGATCGATATCTACCGCATCGTAATTGCTGCCTGGCTCGTGAAAGTCGATAAAACAGATATTATCGGTTAACGCACTGGCGGCGGCGCGTAGGGCAGGCGTGGGCTTGCCGACAATTAAAATGCCGGTGACGTTTTTAATGTCCGGCAAGCCGTTGTGCTCATAACAGTTGGTCAGTTCGATCGCCAGCTTTTCGCACTGGGTTTCAATGCCGTGACGGATCGCCAGATAGTAAGGGTCGTTGATCTCCAGCTCCTGCTGGTAGCTGTAGATGGCCAGAATATGGTGCTGGTTGACTGCACCAGTCTGTAATTTACGGGCGCTGCTGGTCTTGTACTCCAGCTTTTCTGCGATCTCCAGAATGCGATGTTTCGTCTCTTCCTTTACATTCAATGTCGGATCGTCATTTAAAACCCTGGATACTGTCGCCAGGGATACGCCAGCTTCGATTGCGATGTCTTTTAGTGTTGCCATGTTTACCTTTTTTACTTTCCCTGATGTGCGCCTTCATTGTAGAGGAAGTGCTTATTGGGTCACCTGTTTTCAGTAAATAAAGCGCGTTTCTTTGACGCTGTAACGGTAACACAGTGGCTTACGAATGTGATCACGCCTGCATTCTCTATTTTTAGCCTACAGGATTCAGAAAAACTTTTGCTATAGTTTAGTAAAATTTTACTTGAAGGGGAGAAACAATGGAAACCGTGGCTTACGCTGATTTTGCGCGTCTGGAAATGCGTGTCGGGAAGATTGTGGAAGTTAAACGCCATGAAAACGCCGACAAGCTGTACATCGTACAGGTTGATGTCGGTGAAAGAACGCTGCAAACCGTGACCAGCCTGGTGCCGTACTACCGCGAAGAAGAGCTGATGGGTAAAACGGTGGTGGTACTGTGCAATCTGCAAAAAGCAAAAATGCGCGGTGAAACTTCGGAATGCATGCTGTTGTGTGCAGAAACTGATGACGGCAGTGAAAGCGTGTTATTAGCGCCGGAGCGGATGATGCCTGCGGGCGTGCGTATCGTATAAAAAATGGCGGATGGCGAATTTGCCTCGCTATCCGCCATCGGTATTACGCCTCTTCGACACTTACTCGCATGGCGGCCAGCGCCTTACGCGCCGCTTTGATCACCTGTTCACACTGTTCAATGCTCAGTGTCAGTGGCGGTTCAATGCGGATCGTTTTGGCATTGTTGAGCGTTCCGGCAACCAGCACGCGCTGGCGGAACATCTCGCTGGCAAAGTTGTAGCCGATTTCGTTATCAACAAACTCAATCGCCATCAACATTCCTTTGCCGCGCGCGTCCTGCACCAGATCGGGATATTCCCGCGCCAGTTGACGGAAACCGTCCAGCAACATATCGCCTTTTTGCTCAGCCTGGGCCGGTAAATTCTGTTCCAGCAACACGTTGATGGTTGCCAGCGCTGCCGCACAGGCCAGCGGGTTGCCGCCAAAAGTGGTGGTATGCAGAAACGGATTGTCGAACAGCACTGAGAATACCTCTTCGGTGGCGATGGTCGCGCCAATCGGCATCACGCCGCCGCCGAGGGCTTTCGCCAGGCACAGGATGTCCGGCTGAACGTTCTCATGTTCGCAGGCGAACATCTTGCCCGTGCGCCCCATGCCCGTTTGCACTTCATCGAGGATCATCAGTGCGCCGAACTCATCGCACAGCTTACGTACGGCGGTGAGATAACCCGGCGGCGGCAGAATTACACCACCTTCGCCCTGAATTGGCTCAAGGATCACTGCGGCAACATCATCACCGGTTTTTTTGCACTCGCTAAGGGCTGTGCGCATGGCTTCAATATTGCCAAACGGTACATGACGGAAACCCGGCAGCAGCGGCATAAACGGTTTGCGGAAGGTCGATTTCGCCGTGGCCGACAGTGCGCCAAGCGATTTGCCGTGGAACGCGCCGCTGGTAGCAATAAAAGTAAATTTGCCGCGCGGTGACTGATAAGCCTTCGCCAGTTTTAGCGCCGCTTCAACGGACTCGGTGCCGCTATTACAGAAGAAGCTGTATTTCAGTTTACCGGGCGTCAGCGCGGCAAGGGTTTTCGCCAGCATCGCCCGTAACGGATCGAGCAACTCCTGGCTATGCAGTGGCTGTTTCGCAAGTTGATTCTGTACGGCGGAAACTACAACTGGATTACGGTGCCCCACGTTGAAAATTCCAAAACCTCCCAGGCAGTCAATAAACTCCTGTCCCTGGGTGTCGACAAGCGTATTTAAACCTCCCGCTTGCCACTCTACGGCTCCGTAATCCCCGCCAGCGGTAACAGATTTGCGATACTCTAAAAATCCCGGATTGACATGTTCTTTGAAGTATTCAATCACCTCCCGGTTAAGTGCTTTCATCTCCTCATGATCCAGCGTTCGCTTTTCAATGAGATTCAGGGCGTGGGCGCTGCACGCTAAAGCCGATGCGCTCGAAGGTAACCTGTTCAAAATATGCTCCGGAGGCTCGCGTATCACATGATACCGATTTAAGTATTGCAGGGATTGCGCCACTCCGGCTGCGATTGCGAAAATCGGGATAAACACAAATGCAGCAATCATCTGTGCAACATTTAATGCTGATTGTTAATATTTGTTGTTATTTAGTACGATTTCTATCGAGTATGGATTTTGCGCTTGTTATGTAAATGCACTCTTTCAGGGCAGAAAATGCCTGTTTTTTGGGCAATGCAATTAATGTTATCGCATAGTAACAGGGTGAAAGTATTTTAAATCAATGAATTACATTTTGTGCTTTAATCGCAAATTGCGATCTAAATCAAATTAAACCGCTAAAGATAACCGCGCCGGGGCCGACATAACTTCCGACAAGAAGTTAACAACAATATAACCTGCACAGGACGCGATTATGTCTTCTCATCCGTATGTCACCCAGCAAAATATCCCGCTGGCTGACGATACCACTCTGATGTCTACTACCAATCTACAAAGCTATATCACACATGCTAATGACACTTTTGTGCAGATTAGCGGCTATACATTGCGGGAGTTACAGGGGCAGCCGCATAACATGGTGCGCCATCCGGATATGCCGAAAGCGGCCTTTGCTGATATGTGGTACACCCTGAAACAGGGGGAACCCTGGAGTGGAATCGTGAAAAATCGGCATAAAAATGGCGATCATTATTGGGTGCGGGCGAACGCGGTGCCGATGGTGCGCGATGGCAAAATCAGTGGCTATATGTCGATTCGCACGCGGGCGACGGATAAAGAGATCGCAGCGGTAGAGCCGCTGTACAAGGCGTTGAATGTCGGGCGCACAAATAAGCGTATCCATAAAGGTTTAGTGGTGCGTAAAGGCTGGTTGGGAAAACTCCCTTCATTGGCGCTTCGCTGGCGGGCGCGTGGAGTGATGGCGCTGATGTTTATCGCGCTGGCGACCATGCTCTGGTTTGCCGCCGCACCAGTGGTGAATTATTTCCTCTGTGCGTTAGTGATGCTGTCAGGAATTGCCTGTTTTGAATGGCAGATTATTCGTCCGATAGAAAATGTCGCCAGCCAGGCGCTGAAGGTGGCGACCGGTGAGTGTAACAGTGTTGATCATCTGAATCGCAGTGATGAACTGGGGTTGACGTTGCGGGCAGTAGGGCAGCTTGGTTTGATGTGCCGCTGGTTGATTAATGACGTATCAAGCCAGGTTTCCAGCGTCAGAAGCGGCAGTGAAACGCTGGCAAAAGGCACCGATGAACTTAACGAACATACTCAGCAGACGGTAGATAATGTTCAGCAAACGGTAGCGACCATGAATCAGATGGCAGCGTCGGTAAAACAGAACTCTGCCACGGCTTCGGCTGCCGATAAACTTTCTATTACCGCCAGTAATGCGGCAGTGCAGGGCGGGGAAGCGATGACCACGGTGATCAAAACGATGGATGATATTGCAGACAGTACTCAGCGCATTGGCACTATTACTTCGCTGATTAACGATATTGCTTTTCAGACCAATATCCTCGCGCTGAATGCGGCGGTGGAAGCAGCGCGTGCCGGAGAGCAGGGTAAAGGTTTTGCGGTGGTTGCGGGCGAAGTACGTCATTTAGCCAGCCGCAGCGCCAATGCTGCCAACGATATTCGCAAGCTGATCGATGCCAGTGCTGATAAGGTGCAATCCGGTTCACAACAAGTGCACGCTGCCGGACGGACGATGGACGATATTGTGGCGCAGGTGAAAAACGTAACTCAGTTGATTGCTCAGATTAGCCATTCAACGCTGGAACAAGCTGATGGGCTTTCCAGTCTGACCCGTGCGGTAGATGAACTTAACCTGATTACCCAGAAAAACGCCGAGCTGGTGGAAGAGAGCGCGCAGGTGTCAGCGATGGTTAAACACCGCGCCAGCCGACTGGAAGACGCGGTGACGGTGCTGCATTAATCGGTATGCCGGATATCATGGTTGGTACACAATGCCTGATGCGATGCTGGCACATCTTATCAGGTGTAGGGCTGATAAGGCGTTCATGCCGCATCCGGCAATCGGTGATTAATCCAGTTGCGTAATATCAAAAGCGGCGCGGTCAATTACCGCAATGATCTTTTTTATCTGCGCGTCGCTGATGTCACTCTGGTTGACACGTAAGTCCAGCACCGCTTTAAAATTATCCAGCGCCCGCTTCATTTGCGGGTTCTGGCGTAGCGCAGCGCCAACGCAGCGGGCTTTGATCCGTTCTTCAATCATTTCCACTTGTTCGCGATTTTCTTCCAGCCACTGCGCGCCCTGTTCGGTCAGCGCAATCTGCTTCTTGCCGCCTTCTTCTTCGCGGATGGTAATCAGCGACTGCTCCTGGAGAAAATCCAGCGTCGGATAGATGACGCCCGGACTTGGGGTGTAATTTCCCTGGGTCAGATTCTCAATCGCTTTAATCAACTCGTAACCGTGGCTGTCATCGCGTGAAAGAATATCCAGAATCACCAGACGCAATTCACCGTGACCAAAGAAACGCTGCCGACGACCACCGCCGCGACCGTGACGACCACCGCAGCATTGACCATGCTCGTGCTCATGCTGATGACCGTGCCCGCAGTGCTCGTGTTCTGACTTCTCACCTTTGCAGCAGCCTTCATGGCGTGGCTGGCCTTCATGTTTACAACACCCTTCGTGATGATGGCTCATAATCAGCCTCCTGTTGCTTAATTAGATATATCTAATTTATATCTAATTTATATCTAATTTATATCTAATGCGAACATTACTGCAAGTGCAAAAATGATTTTTAACCGCAGATGTGCTCAACATGTAGGCCGGATAAGGCGTTCACGCCGCATCCGGCAGCCTTGCTATGGTGCTGAATGCCTTCACATACTTCAGATATATCAATTCTACAAATTGCTTGCATTTATCATGATTAGCAATCATTATCATTTGTGAATTTTATTTAGATATATCTGATTACCATCACGAAGGCGATAACAATGACTAACTCTCCCCGCTACCCACAGCGCGTTCGAAATGATCTGCGCTTCCGTGAACTGACTGTGTTACGTGTTGAGCGTATCAGCGCCGGTTTTCAGCGTATTGTCCTTGGCGGCGAGGCGCTGGACGGTTTTACGTCGCGCGGCTTTGACGATCACAGCAAACTCTTCTTTCCTCAAACTGACGCTCATTTTGTGCCGCCAACAGTAACGGAAGAAGGTATCGTCTGGCCGGAAGGACCGCGCCCGCCGTCGCGTGACTATACGCCGCTGTACGATGAACAACGCCATGAACTGGCGATCGATTTCTTTATACACGACGGCGGCGTCGCCAGCGGCTGGGCGATGCAGGCGCAACCAGGCGATAAACTCACGGTGGCCGGACCGCGAGGTTCGCTGGTGGTGCCGGAGGATTACGCGTATCAGGTGTATGTCTGCGATGAGTCCGGAATGCCTGCACTGCGCCGCCGCCTGGAAACGTTGAGCAAACTTGCCGTTAAACCGCAAGTTACTGCGCTGGTCAGCGTGCGGGATAACGCCTGTCAGGATTATCTCGCGCACCTTGACGGTTTTAACATCGAATGGCTGACGCATGATGAGCAGACGGTGGACGCGCGTCTGGCGCAGTTGGCAATTCCTGCCGATGATTACTTCATCTGGATAACCGGTGAAGGAAAAGTGGTTAAGAATTTAAGCCGTCGCTTTGAAGCGGAACAGTATGATCCACAGCGGGTACGCGCAGCGGCTTATTGGCACGCGAAGTGATTGAACAGAAAGAAAAAAACAAAAGGCTGACGATTTCTCGTCAGCCTTTTGCTGTGTCTGGTGGCCCCTGCTGGACTTGAACCAGCGACCAAGCGATTATGAGTCGCCTGCTCTAACCACTGAGCTAAGGGGCCATGGTAGCGGATTATAAAGTAACTCCGTGTCGCAATCCAGCCATTACCGCGCGGCTGCTGTTTTTATAAACAATGTGTTTTCAATTCGTTATACTTCCTGCGGGTTGTGTTGTTCAGGAGTTAATATGGTTGACGATATTCTTGCGCCAGGATTGCGTGTGGTGTTTTGTGGCATCAATCCGGGTCTTTCTTCCGCGGAGTCTGGTTTTCCGTTTGCCCATCCGGCGAATCGCTTCTGGAAGGTGATTTATCAGGCCGGGTTTACCGACCGTCAGTTGAAGCCGCAGGAAGTGCAGCATCTGCTGGATTATCGTTGTGGCGTCACCAAACTGGTTGACAGGCCAACGGTGCAGGCTAATGAAGTGTCAAAGCAGGAATTGCACGCAGGTGGGCGCAAGCTAATTGAAAAAATTGAGAATTATCAGCCGCAGGCGTTGGCGATTCTGGGTAAGCAGGCGTATGAACAGGGATTCAGTCAGCGAGGCGTGCAGTGGGGGAAACAAACGCTGACCATTGGTTCGACGCAGATTTGGGTATTGCCGAATCCCAGCGGTTTAAGTCGAGTTTCTCTGGAGAAACTGGTTGAGGCATATCGGGAGTTGGATCAGGCACTGGTAGTGCGTGGGCGATAAAAAACGCCACCAGAAAGGAGTAATGCCAGTCAGTTAAGCAACTGACTGGCTCTTTTTCGGGGCTGTGGGGTATTTCCAGGGCCTCTCCTTTACCACTCTCGGGAAGGCTCTTTCCCTTCTTGTCGGTAATTTCACAAGTTGTCCCATACTTGCAAGATCGCGCATCAGCTCCGGTATACGTCCCGGTGAAGCGCCCTGCAATGTCATCAGCATTCTCATCACCATTCCGCATGATTCTGAGAAACTCAGTTGATTCGGCCAGTAACCTTTCAGATGTTCTGCCATTTTAATCATCTGATATCTCACCAGATTATAAGCCAGTAAGACACCCCACAGCTCTTGCTCCACAAGCTCCGGCTTTTTACTTCTCAGCGTCAGCCTGCTCAGTTGCATCGTCTGTTTTATCTCCCTGTATCCCAGTTCGATTTCCCAGCGATGACTGTACAGATCCGCCATTTCTCCTCCGGGGAAGCGCATGGCGTCCGTCATCGACGTCAGCAGATGGCAGACTTTTCCTTTGCGCGTCACGGTCAGCAGGCGGGCTGTCACCTCATTTCCCAGCCCCGGCCACTTTTTTCGTGCCTGCGGGCTGGTTTTCAGCTTCACCAGATGATCGCCTTTACCCAGTTTTCTGATCTCTTCATATTGCGCTCCCTTTCTGAGAGGGATCATCCAGTGGCGGTGTTCTCCCGCCTGGCTCCAGGCATTTAACAGTCCCAGTGAGTAATAACCTTTATCCATTAACGTCAGGGTGTTATCGCCGGTTTGTTCTATAAGTTGCTCAGCAAGCTCATTTTCGCTGTTCTTCATCGTGCCGAAGGCTGCAGCCGTCAGCAGATGGCTGGTCAGTTCCATCTGGCAGACCATTTTGACCTGCGGGTAGAGCGCCGGGTTCCCGGCATGTGTCTGGCGGGGGAAGGCTGCATCGTTCTCTGGTGTATCCGGTGTGCGCCAGAACACACCATCGATGGCCAGCAGGGTCAGGCCGCACCAGTGCGGATGCGGCGTGGTGTTATGCCAGAGCTGCGCTGTTTTCGTGAACACGCGGCGGACAGCCTCACTTCCCAGACGCTGGCGGGCCTGAATAACGGCACTGGGGGCAACGAAGGGGCGATTGCCCGGCAGCATGATGTCCAGGCGATTCACAATCTGGTGAAGAGGTTCTTTACGCTCAAGCGCCATGCCAACAATACACCAGACCATCATTTCGAGGGGAAGACGGCGCTTGCGTAGCGTTACAGTACCTGATTCGGCAAGGCAACGAGAGATGAGTTCGGGGTCGAGGTAATCCCCCAGAGAAGTCAGTGGGTTACGCAGAGAATCGTAACGGGATACCAAATCAAGGGCCTGTCCAATGAGCATAAAAAAATCCGGAAACGAGTGAGCGTTTCCGGATTCTTACACAGCCACTGGATCGGTCAACTGATCCTTAACTGATCGGCATTACAGCCATAGCTGGACTTTATCGGCAAACTCGCTGAACAGCAGACGGGCGTAACGAACAAACGCCTCCCCGGTTTTGCGGTTCAGCCAGCCGCCTTTCAACTCCAGAGCCCAGGGCAAGTCGAAATGATACAACGTGACGATGGGGGTTATTCCGTGGCGTGTCAGGGCGTCGATCAGGCGGTGATAAAAGGCTAACCCGTCCGGATTCACCGGGCCATCACCGTCAGGTATCACCCGCGACCAGGCCACCGAAAAGCGGTAGGCCTTCAGCCCCATCTGCGCCATCAGCGCTACGTCTTCCTCCACGCGATGATAGTGATCGCTGGCAATGCGGAAGTCAGCCGTTCCCGGCGGATGGCTGAGCATGTCGACTACCGACGGTCCTTTACCGTCTTCATTCCACGCGCCCTCAACCTGATAGGCCGAAGTGGACGCGCCCCACAGAAAACCGTCCGGGAACTGCGTTTTCTTTTGATAAATCATACCTGCACCACCTTAGCGGATTGCACCATCAGTTGTTCGCCGTAATCGACCTGCGCGGCGGTGGTAAGGCGCAGGGAGTGCTGCTCGTCGCCATTGACCACAATCACCGGGGTAATCAGGTCATACCCGGCCTGTTCGATGGCGGGGATATCAAAGCGGATTAGCTCCTGTCCGACCTCCACCTTATCGCCTACTTTCAGCGATGAGCTAAAGTGCTGGCCGTTAAGATTAACGGTATCGATACCGATATGGATCAGCAGCTCAAGTCCGCTTTCACTTTGTAAACCAACGGCGTGGCAGGAAGGTAGAAACATCATTACAGTACCGTTAAACGGCGCACGCAGAACCCCTTCCTGTGGTTGGATCGCCACGCCTTCTCCCAGCAGGCCACCGGAAAAGACATCATCATTCACTTCGTTCAGCGCCATCACCTGACCGCGCAGCGGGCTGAGTACTTCAATCTCACCCTCAATTTTCGGGCTAACGACAGGCTGCGGAGCCTCGCTGACCTCTTCTTGCTCTTCAGGCGTATCTTTAAAGGCGATAAACCAGGTCAGGGCAAAGGTTACTACGATAGAAATCGCACAGGTCACTAGCGCATGGACGATATTCATCGGGTTTTCACCGATAAACGCCGGCAGCGCCGCAAGTCCTAGGGAGACAAACGCATAGCGCACCAGACCGCTCACACCAGCATAAATCCCGGCGCAGCCGCCACCGATCATCGCGGCAATCAGTACCCGGCGGAACTTGAGTAATACCCCGTACAGTGCCGGTTCGGTGATCCCCAGCAGCGCGGTAAAGCCCGATGATGAGGCCAACTGGCGCAGGTTGTTATTTTTGGTTTTCAGCGCCACGCACAGCGTCGCCGCGCCCATTGCCACGTTTGACGCCAGCATTCCCGGTCCGTTGATCATCTCAAAACCGTTTTTACTCAACTGACCGGTAGCGATTGGCGTCATCGCCCAGGCGGTGCCGGTAATAATCAGGAAGGGTTGCAGAGCGCCCATCAGCATCGGAATTAACCAACTGGCGTGGCGATCAATAGCGCCCGCGCCAGCCGCCACCAGATCGTTAAGCAAAATACCCGCAGGGCCGACGAGCACCAGCGCCAGTGGCGCGGTGATCAACAGGATCAGCATCGGCTTAACAAAGAACTTAATGATCGACGGCGAAACCTTCTCCGCGAAGCGCTCCACCCACGACATCAGCCAGACCGTCAGAATAATTGGCAGCACTGACCCGGCGTAATCGGAAAGCAGGACGTTGATACCGACAAAATCAACCGCTTTCCCCGCTGCCAGCATCTGGCCGATGCCCGGATGCAGCAGTACGCCCGCGAGGGTCATCGCCAGAATCGGGTTACATTCAAATTTCAGCGATGCCCCGTAGGCCAGCAGCACTGGCAGGAAGAAGAAGGCCGCGTCGGCAATAATGTTGAGTAGCTGATAGGTTGAACTGGTTTCGCTAATCACGCCCGTTAGTTTGAGGATAGCCAGCAGCGCCTTGATCATCCCGGCGCCGGTAATGGCCGGGATCACTGGGGTGAAGGTGGTCGAAATCACGCTGATAATGCGTGCGATGATACCGGTGGGTTTGGCGTTTTTGCCACCGCTTGAGGAGCCTTTCTTCTCCGGCAGCGCCTTATTGAGCAGGCGATAAACCTGCTGCACCTCATTGCCGATAACAATCTGGAACTGACCGCCTTTCTCCACCACGCTTATCACGCCGGGGATAGCGCCAATCTGCGTATCGTTAACCTTTGCGCGATCGTTAAACTCCATGCGCAAGCGGGTCGCGCAGTGGGTGAGCATTCGGATATTCTCCGCACCACCCACCGAGTGGAGGATTTTGTCTGCTGTTTCGTTATAGTTCATAGTGTTCCCTGGGTTGAGGCAAAAAAAAAGACCAAAATAGAAATGCTCCCCTTGGCGGGAGAGCATTTCTATTTTGGTCTTGCCTGCTTTCGCAGTAGCACGCCATCATAGAAATGGGTTATTTCGACAGATTATCTAAGTGATGTTGTTGTCTTTCAATCGGTATAGAGAAAAAATGTGATCTGCATTGAATGAAATTATGACGGTTTCAGGTGAACCTCTATGTTTTACCCAAACACGTGTCTACCATTCATGTGATAAGAAGGGCTTTGTGCCTTACCAACACCGGGTTCGGTTGTTTTTTGCAAGACAAAACAGGTGTCAATATAAAATAAAAACCCTTACTAACCGAAGCCCGGTGTTCAGGGTTATTACGATATACTCGTCATGCTGCAAGTTGCATGTACTGTGTCTGCGTTCGCTCACCCCAGTCACTTACTTATGTAGGTGCCCGGGAATTCACTCGCTTGTCGCCTTCCTGCAACTTGAATTATTTAGAGTATACAAGAAATTATTTATTCTTTGCGCGCTCGAAGGAAGCAACGATTTCAGCTTTAGCGGCTTCAGCGTTTTCCCAACCTTCAACTTTCACCCACTTGCCTTTTTCGAGGTCTTTGTAGTGCTCGAAGAAGTGAGCGATCTGCGCTTTCAGCAGTTCCGGCAGATCGTTAACGTCTTTGATGTGATCGTATTCTTTGCTCAGCTTGCTGTGCGGAACCGCAATCAGTTTTGCATCTTCACCGGCTTCGTCGGTCATTTTCAGAACGCCAACCGGACGGCAACGGATCACAGAACCCGGCTGCAGCGGGTACGGAGTCGGGACCAGTACGTCAACCGGATCACCATCCAGAGACAGAGTGTGGTTGATGTAACCGTAGTTGCATGGATAGAACATTGCGGTGGACATGAAGCGGTCAACGAACAGTGCGCCGCTTTCTTTGTCGATTTCGTATTTGATCGGATCTGCGTTAGCCGGGATCTCAATAACAACGTAGATGTCTTCCGGCAGATCTTTACCCGCAGGGACGTTGAGTAAGCTCATGTCTGTTTCCTTTAAAATATGTGGCAAACAAGTGCCGAGTATTATAGCCAACTCGCGCCGAATGTCTTCGCTTGTTTTCGTCCTCTTTTTCCTTTTTCGCCAGCTTTAAGACGGTTTACAGAGCAGGAAAATCCATAACCGTAGCCGCATTTTTCATAGCGAGATGAAAGCGATTACAAACTTGTGATTAACGATGTATTTACTTTTTTGAAGTGTGAAGTAACGCAATCTGTTACATGACCGATTGTCTATAGTTTTTTCGCGAACATCTTTTAAACAATAATAATCACCCCGACGAGGACAACCCTATGTGGAAACGCTTACTTGTAGTCTCTGCGGTCTCAGCAGCCATGTCGTCTATGGCATTGGCCGCTCCCTTAACCGTAGGATTTTCGCAGGTCGGATCGGAGTCCGGCAGGCGTGCCGCAGAAACCAACGTGGCGAAAAGTGAGGCAGAAAAGCGCGGTATCACGCTAAAAATTGCCGATGGTCAGCAAAAGCAGGAAAACCAGATTAAAGCGGTACGTTCCTTCGTCGCACAAGGTGTGGATGCGATCTTTATCGCTCCGGTGGTGGCGACGGGCTGGGAACCAGTATTAAAAGAGGCGAAAGATGCCGAAATTCCGGTCTTTTTGCTCGACCGTTCCATCGATGTGAAAGACAAATCTCTCTATATGACGACCGTTACTGCTGACAACATTCTGGAAGGCAAGTTGATTGGTGACTGGCTGGTGAAAGAGGTCAACGGTAAACCGTGTAACGTGGTTGAGTTACAAGGCACCGTTGGGGCGAGCGTTGCCATCGACCGTAAGAAAGGTTTTGCCGAAGCTATTAAGAATGCGCCAAATATCAAAATTATCCGCTCGCAATCCGGTGATTTCACCCGTAGTAAAGGCAAAGAAGTTATGGAGAGCTTTATCAAAGCGGAAAACAACGGCAAAAATATCTGCATGGTTTACGCCCATAACGACGACATGGTAATAGGCGCGATTCAGGCGATTAAAGAAGCGGGTCTGAAGCCGGGCAAAGATATTCTGACAGGCTCTATCGACGGCGTGCCGGATATCTACAAAGCGATGATTGATGGTGAAGCGAATGCCAGTGTTGAACTGACGCCAAACATGGCAGGCCCAGCTTTCGACGCGCTGGAGAAATACAAGAAAGACGGCACCATGCCTGAAAAGCTGACGCTGACTAAGTCCACCCTTTATCTGCCTGATACCGCAAAAGAAGAGTTAGAGAAGAAGAAAAATATGGGGTATTGAGGCCTACAAACCGATGCCGACTGGTAGGTCGGATAAGGCGTTCACGCCGCATCCGGCATTTGTGCGCAGATGCCTGATGCGACGCTGGTGCGTCTTATCAGGCCTACCAGGAGCCCGCTTTACACTGGGAGAGCTATGGCTACCGACCAACACCAGGAAATCCTCCGTACCGAAGGATTAAGCAAATTCTTCCCCGGCGTCAAAGCGTTAGATAACGTTGACTTCAGCTTGCGTCGTGGTGAAATTATGGCACTGCTTGGTGAAAACGGGGCAGGAAAATCGACGCTGATTAAAGCATTAACCGGCGTTTACCATGCCGATCGCGGCACAATCTGGCTGGAAGGCCAGGCCATCTCACCGAAAAACACAGCCCATGCACAACAGCTTGGCATCGGCACCGTCTACCAGGAAGTCAACCTGTTACCCAATATGTCGGTTGCCGACAATCTCTTTATCGGCCGTGAGCCCAAACGTTTCGGCTTGCTACGGCGCAAAGAGATGGAAAAGCGCGCAACCGGGTTAATGGCATCCTACGGTTTCTCCCTAGACGTGCGCGAACCGCTCAACCGTTTTTCGGTGGCAATGCAGCAAATCGTCGCCATTTGCCGGGCCATCGATCTCTCCGCCAAAGTGCTGATCCTTGATGAACCCACCGCCAGCCTCGACACCCAGGAAGTGGAACTACTGTTTGGCCTGATGCGCCAGCTTCGAGATCGCGGCGTCAGCCTGATCTTCGTCACTCACTTTCTCGATCAGGTATACCAGGTCAGTGATCGGATCACCGTCTTACGCAACGGCAGCTTTGTTGGCTGTCGGGAAACCCGCGAGCTTCCGCAGATCGAACTGGTGAAAATGATGCTGGGGCGTGAACTCGACACTCATGCGCTACAGCGTGCCGGGCGAACATTGTTGAGCGACAAACCTGTTGCCGAGTTTAACAATTACGGCAAGAAAGGGACGATCGCGCCGTTTGATCTGGAAATTCGTCCCGGCGAGATCGTCGGGTTGGCAGGTTTGCTGGGATCAGGACGTACAGAAACTGCGGAAGTGATCTTCGGTATCAAACCCGCCGACAGCGGCACAGCGTTGATCAAAGGTAAACCGCAAACCCTGCGATCGCCGCATCATGCATCGGTACTGGGTATTGGTTTCTGTCCGGAAGACCGGAAAACCGATGGCATTATTGCTGCCGCTTCGGTACGGGAAAATATCATCCTTGCCTTACAAGCCCAGCGCGGCTGGCTGCGACCGATTTCACGCAAAGAACAGCAGGAAATAGCAGAACGATTTATCCGCCAGCTCGGTATTCGCACCCCTTCCACGGAACAGCCGATAGAGTTCCTCTCTGGCGGTAATCAACAAAAAGTGTTGCTTTCACGCTGGCTGCTGACTCGTCCGCAATTTCTAATTCTCGACGAGCCAACGCGCGGTATTGACGTTGGTGCCCACGCCGAGATCATCCGCCTGATTGAAACGCTGTGCGCCGATGGTCTGGCACTGCTGGTGATCTCCTCGGAACTGGAAGAACTGGTGGGCTATGCCGATCGGGTGATCATCATGCGTGATCGTAAACAAGTGGCAGAGAGCCCGCTGGCAGAGCTTTCCGTTCCGGCGATCATGAACGCCATTGCGGCGTAAGGAGAACAGTGTGATGCCTCAATCTCTCCCTGACACCGCGTCGTCGAAAAGGCGTTTTCGCTGGCCGACGGGAATGCCGCAACTGGCAGCGCTATTGCTGGTGCTGCTGGTCGATAGCCTGGTCGCCCCGCATTTCTGGCAGGTGGTGCTTCAGGATGGGCGTCTGTTCGGGAGTCCCATCGATATCCTTAACCGCGCGGCTCCCGTTGCGCTGCTGGCGATCGGCATGACGCTGGTGATCGCCACTGGCGGCATCGATCTTTCCGTAGGCGCGGTGATGGCTATTGCCGGAGCTACAACGGCCGCGATGACGGTAGCGGGGTATAGCGTGCCGATTGTGCTACTCAGTGCGTTAGGCACCGGCATTCTGGCTGGATTGTGGAATGGCATTCTGGTGGCGATCCTCAAAATTCAACCGTTTGTCGCCACTCTGATCCTGATGGTTGCCGGGCGCGGCGTGGCGCAACTGATCACCTCCGGACAGATCGTTACTTTCAACTCGCCGGATCTCTCCTGGTTCGGCAGCGGATCGCTGTTGTTCCTGCCAACGCCGGTCATTATTGCAGTGCTGACACTTCTTCTGTTTTGGTTGCTGGCTCGCAAAACGGCGCTGGGGATGTTTATTGAAGCTGTTGGCATCAACATTCGGGCAGCGAAAAATGCCGGAGTGAACACGCGGATCATCGTCATGCTCACCTATGTGTTGAGCGGGCTGTGTGCGGCGATTGCGGGCATTATTGTGGCGGCGGATATTCGCGGTGCCGACGCCAATAATGCTGGATTATGGCTGGAACTGGACGCCATTCTTGCGGTGGTGATCGGCGGTGGATCACTGATGGGCGGGCGCTTTAACCTGCTGCTCTCGGTGGTGGGGGCGCTGATTATTCAGGGAATGAATACCGGGATTTTGCTCTCGGGCTTTCCGCCGGAGATGAATCAGGTGGTGAAAGCGGTGGTGGTGCTTTGCGTGCTGATTGTTCAGTCGCAACGCTTTATCAGTCTGATTAAAGGAGTGCGTAGCCGTGATAAAACGTAACTTGCCACTGATGATCACCATCGGCGTCTTTGTGTTGGGCTATCTCTACTGTCTGACGCAGTTTCCCGGTTTTGCCTCCACGCGGGTGATCTGCAATATCCTGACTGATAACGCTTTTCTGGGGATCATCGCTGTCGGCATGACCTTTGTGATCCTCTCCGGTGGGATCGATCTTTCTGTCGGTTCGGTGATCGCTTTTACCGGCGTGTTTCTGGCAAAGGTGATTGGTGACTTCGGCTTTTCGCCACTATTGGCCTTCCCGCTGGTACTGGTGATGGGCTGTGCCTTCGGCGCATTTATGGGGCTTCTGATCGACGCGCTGAAGATCCCGGCATTCATCATTACCCTGGCAGGAATGTTCTTTTTGCGCGGCGTCAGCTATCTCGTTTCGGAAGAGTCGATCCCGATTAACCATCCCATTTATGAAACGCTCTCAAGCCTGGCGTGGAAAATCCCCGGCGGCGGTCGCTTAAGCGCGATGGGACTGCTGATGCTTGCGGTGGTGGTTATTGGTATTTTCCTTGCACATCGTACCCGTTTTGGTAATCAGGTATATGCCATTGGTGGCAACGCGACTTCGGCAAACCTGATGGGAATTTCTACTCGCAGCACCACTATTCGCATTTATATGCTCTCCACCGGACTGGCGACACTGGCGGGGATTGTCTTCTCTATTTACACCCAGGCCGGATACGCGCTGGCAGGCGTAGGTGTGGAACTGGACGCTATCGCCTCCGTGGTGATTGGCGGTACACTTTTAAGCGGCGGTGTTGGGACAGTATTAGGAACGCTTTTTGGCGTAGCGATTCAGGGACTCATTCAGACTTACATAAACTTTGACGGCACGATGAGTTCATGGTGGACGAAAATCGCCATCGGCATTTTGCTGTTTATTTTCATTGCATTACAGCGTGGGTTAACGGTGCTGTGGGAGAACCGTCAGAGTTCGCCAGTAATAAGAGTGAGTCCGGAAAATACAATAAAAGAATAAATTTACTGATATACAAGGATATTTTTATGTGGGCAAAGGAAGGCGAGGATTTAAGTACAACATGCAAAAGTTGTGGAGTAGCTGTTTTACCACCTGACGATTATTGTAAAGGTTGTGCTGATAAAAAGCTTACGGGGATTGGAGGTTGGCTGTATTTACCTGCTATTTCTTTAGTGCTGGTGATTATTTCGAGCATTTATTCTTTTGTACGAACATGGGGGCTTGCTCAGGGCAGTCAGGAAGAACCGCTCAGAACTCTGCTTTATCTGGAAGTGGTCGGATGTGCCACGATATTTCTGTTGGTGAGTTATACTACTTTTTTGTTTTTTAATAAGAAACGCCAACTTCCTCACTACTATATTGCCCTTCTTCTGGCGCTCTTCGCATTGAATGTTGCTGATACCTGGGGAGCAGTACAATTTCTTCATGCCACAATTGATCTTTCAGACGCATGGGGTGTGCTGAAAAATATCATTCATCTGGCTATCTGGGTTCCCTATTTCCGTGTCTCTAAACGCGTCAAATTAACTTTTGTTAATTAAAACGCAAAAACGCCGGACTGCTCCGGCGTTTTTAGACCATTACGCGTCCGGGAACTCACGGATAAAGCGTTCGACATCTTCAACCATATGGTCATTGCCGACGAAGAACGAATGGCGCTGATGCAGGGTTTCCGGGATGATATCCAGAATACGCTCTTTGCCATCGCTCGCTTTACCGCCTGCTTGTTCCGCCAGGAATGCCATTGGGTTGCATTCATACAGCAAACGCAGTTTACCGTCCGGGTGACTTGCGGTGCTTGGATAGAGATAAATGCCGCCTTTCAGCAGGTTACGGTGGAAATCCGCGACCAGTGAACCGATATAACGTGAGGTGTACGGGCGGTTGGTGGACTTATCTTCTTCCTGGCAGAATTTAATGTACTTCTTCACTCCGTTAGGAAACTTAATGTAGTTTCCTTCGTTGATGGAGTAGGTTGAGCCTTTCTCCGGGAAACGCATTTTTTCCTGACACAGACAGAAAACGCCGAGTGACGGATCATAAGTAAAGGCGTGGACGCCGCAGCCAGTGGTGTAAACCAGCATGGTAGAGGAGCCGTATACCACGTAACCTGCGGCAACCTGTTTATTACCAGGCTGGAGGAAATCCTCTTCCGTTACCGGCGTACCAACAGGCGTGACGCGGCGGTAGATGGAGAATATAGTACCGACAGAGACGTTAACATCGATGTTGGACGAGCCATCCAGGGGGTCCATCAGCACAACGTATTTTGCGTGTTCACACCCATCAAAGACGACAATCCCATCCTCTTCTTCAGATGCAATGCCCGCAACGATATCGCGCGCTTTCAATGCGGCTTTCAGTTTTTCATTAGCGAACAGGTCGAGTTTTTGTTGCACCTCGCCCTGCACATTCTCAGCACCGCTGGCACCCAGGATATCAACCAGTCCGGCTTTGTTGATATCTCTATGGATAATCTTGGCGCCCAGTTTTATTGCCGACAGCAAAGCAGTGAGCTCACCGGTAGCATGAGAAAACTCGTGCTGCTTTTCGACAATAAATTCACCTAACGTTTTCATAAAACTTTCCCTGCAATGTTTATGGAGTAAAGCGACCGCAACAATCTTAACAAATAATCTGAATGTTGCGCTCAGGTGAATCGCGCCAGCAAATTACGGATTATCCTGAAATGCGTTTCTCACTTGCCCGACATATGCGTAAAATGGGCGGTAGATTAAAAAAGGATAATGACGTATGCGCATTCATATTTTAGGAATTTGTGGCACGTTTATGGGTGGTCTGGCGATTCTGGCGCGCCAGTTGGGCCATGAAGTAACGGGTTCGGACGCCAATGTGTATCCGCCGATGAGCACCTTACTTGAGAAGCAAGGCATTGAACTGATTCAGGGTTTCGATGCCAGCCAGCTCGATCCGCAGCCGGATTTGGTGATTATTGGCAATGCCATGACCCGTGGAAATCCGTGTGTGGAAGCGGTACTGGAAAAAAACATTCCGTATATGTCAGGTCCACAGTGGCTGCACGATTTTGTGCTGCGTGACCGCTGGGTTCTGGCCGTTGCTGGTACACACGGCAAAACCACTACCGCGGGAATGGCGACCTGGATTCTGGAACAGTGCGGCTATAAACCGGGTTTTGTGATCGGCGGTGTACCTGGAAACTTTGAGGTTTCGGCGCGTCTGGGCGAAAGCGACTTCTTTGTTATCGAAGCGGATGAGTATGACTGCGCCTTCTTTGACAAACGTTCTAAGTTTGTTCATTACTGCCCGCGCACGCTGATCCTCAATAATCTTGAGTTTGATCACGCCGATATTTTCGATGACCTGAAAGCGATCCAGAAACAGTTCCACCATCTGGTACGTATTGTTCCGGGGCAGGGCCGTATTATCTGGCCGGAAAACGACATCAACCTGAAACAGACCATGGCGATGGGCTGCTGGAGCGAGCAGGAGCTGGTGGGCGAGCAGGGACACTGGCAGGCGAAAAAGCTGACCACCGACGCTTCCGAATGGGAAGTTTTGCTGGATGGTGAAAAAGTGGGTGAAGTGAAATGGTCGCTGGTGGGGGAACATAACATGCACAACGGTCTGATGGCGATTGCTGCGGCCCGTCATGTTGGTGTTGCTCCGGCAGATGCTGCTAATGCGCTGGGGTCATTTATCAACGCTCGTCGTCGTCTGGAACTGCGTGGTGAAGCAAATGGCGTGACGGTATATGACGATTTTGCCCATCACCCGACGGCAATTCTGGCAACGCTGGCGGCGCTGCGCGGTAAAGTTGGTGGTACGGCGCGTATTATTGCTGTGCTGGAACCACGCTCGAACACCATGAAGATGGGCGTCTGCAAAGATGATTTAGCACCGTCGTTAGGTCGTGCCGATGAAGTCTTCCTGTTGCAACCGGCGCATATTCCGTGGCAGGTAGCCGAAGTGGCGGAAGCCTGTATTCAGCCTGCACACTGGAGTGGTGATGTCGATGCGTTGGCAGATATGGTGGTGAAAACCGCCCAGCCTGGCGACCATATTCTGGTGATGAGCAACGGCGGTTTTGGTGGTATTCATCAGAAACTGCTGGATGGTCTGGCGAAGAAGGCGGAAGCCGCGCAGTAACCCTGAGACGCCTTATAAGGCCTACAGGGGCAATGTGCTTTTGTAGGCCGGATAAGGCGTTCACGCCGCATCCGGCATTTGAGCATAGCGCCTGATGCGACGCTTGACGCGTCTTATCAGGCCTACAGATCTGGCGGTGCACTGCATCCGGCAAACCATACTCACATCAGCAACAAAACTTACCCTTCGTTCTCCGCTAACTCACGCAGATACTGGAAAATCTGTCGTGCGGATTTCGGCGGCTTGTTCCCTTCTTTCTCTTTCTTCGCGTTGCGGATCAGAGCACGTAATTGCTGACGATCGGCATCTGGCCACAAGTTCAATACCTCAGCGATGGCATCATCACCGTGGTCGATCAAACGATCGCGCAGGTTTTCCAGTTTATGGAACAGCACAACCTGCTGGTTGTGGCGGTTTTTCAGCTTATCCAGCGCCTGACGGATCGGTTCTACATCGCGCTGGCGCAGCATCTTACCGATAAGCTGCAACTGGCGGCGGCGGCCTTCCATCTTAATACGCTGGGCTAACTCGATAGCTGCGCGCAGATCCGCATCTAGCGGGATCTTATCCAGCGCGTTTTTCCCCAGATCTACAATTTCCGCACCCAGGCGTTTTAACTCCTCGGCATCGCGTTTAATTTCACTTTTACTGACCCAGATAATTTCATCGTCTTCGTCTTCGATATCATCATCGGGAACGTCGTCGAGCCAGTCTTCGGGCTGCTTAGTCATGTCAGGCTCCTTAAAAAAAGAGGCTAATGTTACCAGTTAAGATGCGCACTGAAAAACGGTTCTCTGTTAGACTTCAGAGAAACTCTCTACATTATGGCACTTGCAATGAAAGTAATCTCTCAAGTTGAAGCGCAGCGCAAGATTCTGGAAGAAGCAGTTTCGACTGCGCTGGAGTTGGCCTCAGGCAAATCGGACGGTGCAGAAGTTGCCGTCAGCAAGACCACCGGCATTAGCGTAAGCACGCGTTATGGTGAAGTGGAGAATGTCGAATTCAATAGCGATGGCGCGCTGGGGATCACCGTTTATCACCAGAACCGCAAAGGTAGTGCATCATCCACCGATTTAAGCCCGCAGGCCATTGCCCGCACCGTACAGGCGGCGCTGGATATTGCCCGTTATACCTCGCCAGATCCCTACGCAGGTGTGGCAGATAAAGAGTTGCTGGCCTTTGACGCGCCTGATCTCGACTTGTTCCACCCTGCGGAAGTCTCTCCGGATGAAGCCATTGAACTGGCGGCCCGTGCTGAACAGGCTGCGTTAAAGGCGGACAAACGCATCACCAATACCGAAGGCGGCAGTTTTAACAGCCACTACGGGGTAAAAGTATTTGGTAACAGCCACGGCATGTTGCAGGGCTACTGTTCAACGCGCCATTCACTCTCCAGTTGCGTGATTGCCGAAGAGAACGGCGATATGGAGCGTGATTATGCCTACACCATTGGTCGCGCGATGAGCGATCTACAAACGCCGGAATGGGTCGGGGCAGACTGCGCCCGCCGTACTTTATCGCGCCTGTCACCGCGTAAACTCTCCACTATGAAAGCGCCGGTAATTTTTGCCAATGAAGTTGCCACGGGGCTGTTTGGTCATCTGGTCGGCGCGATTGCCGGTGGTGCGGTCTACCGCAAATCGACTTTTCTGCTCGACTCGCTCGGTAAACAAATTTTGCCTGACTGGCTGACCATTGAAGAACACCCGCATCTGCTAAAAGGGTTGGCATCCACGCCATTCGACAGTGAAGGTGTGCGCACCGAGCGTCGCGATATCATCAAAGATGGCATCCTGACTCAGTGGCTGCTGACTTCCTACTCTGCGCGCAAGCTGGGGCTGAAAAGTACCGGTCATGCGGGCGGTATCCACAACTGGCGTATTGCCGGGCAAGGTCTGAGCTTCGAGCAGATGCTCAAAGAGATGGGCACCGGGCTGGTGGTGACAGAATTGATGGGCCAGGGCGTGAGCGCAATTACCGGTGATTATTCCCGTGGTGCCGCGGGCTTCTGGGTAGAAAACGGCGAAATTCAGTATCCGGTTAGCGAAATCACCATCGCAGGTAATTTAAAAGATATGTGGCGCAATATTGTCACCGTCGGTAACGATATTGAAACACGCAGCAATATACAGTGTGGTTCTGTACTGTTGCCGGCGATGAAAATCGCCGGGCAGTAAAAAACTGGCGCGACCTGCCGCGCCGAATCTTAATAAGAAAAATGGAAGGAAGTGAGCAATGCGTAAAAGCCTGTTAGCTATTCTTGCAGTCTCCTCGTTGGTATTCAGTTCGGCGTCGTTTGCCGCTGATCTGGAAGGCAATATGGAAACCCTCAACGACAATTTAAAAGTGGTCGAAAAAGCGGATAACGCGGCGCAAGTCAAAGATGCGTTAACCAAAATGCGCGCCGCGGCGCTGGATGCGCAAAAAGCAACGCCGCCGAAGCTGGAAGGTAAATCGCCAGACAGTCCGGAAATGAAAGATTTCCGTCACGGTTTCGACATTCTGGTCGGCCAGATTGACGACGCGCTGAAGTTGGCGAACGAAGGTAAAGTCAAAGAAGCACAGGCCGCCGCAGAGCAACTGAAAACCACCCGCAACACCTATCACAAGAAGTATCGTTAATGCTGGATTGGGCGGTGAAACATCACCGCCCAACGCTCTTCTCCTTTCATAAATCCCACGCAGAATTTACTGTCAACACGACCATTGTCCTGTGCGTAGCCCCATTTTTGCGAGGCGTTTTCCATAAATGAATGTAATGCATATGTAATGCTATAATGCATTACACTTTTCGTAATTACCGGAGGCATAATGGCCACACTTAACGTCCGCCTGGATGACAAACTGAAAAATGAGGCTTATGCGGTGCTGGAAAAATTAAATATCACGCCTACTGAAGCAGTGCGACTGCTGTTTCAGTACGTTGCGGAAAATGGGCGAATGCCGGTAAAAACGCTCACTGTCAGTGATAGCGAAGAAGCCTTGTTACGCACTGTCAGGGAACGACTGGCCAACCCACAAGAGGCCATTAAGGTCCGACTGGATGAACTATGAGCTGGCCTTTGATCCGCGAGCGCTGAAAGAGTGGCAAAAGCTGGGCGTGGCAGTCCGGGAACAATTTTAAAAAAGCTTGAGAATGTGCTGAAAAGGCCGAGCAATCCATCGGCTAAACTGCGGGATTTGCCGGACTGCTATAAAATTAAGTTTCGGACACTGGGATATCGTCTGGTCTATCAGGTCAATGATAAAGCGTTGCTCGTGTTGGTGATAGCTATTGGTAAGAGAGAGAACTCAGCCGTTTATGATGAGGCGGATAAACGGCTGGGTGAGTGATTACCGCAAATGATGCACCACCTGGTTGCTGCTACCGCGCCAGATCAGGGACGGATCTTTTAAATCCTGCACAAATTTGCCGTCGACCAGCACGTTAATCAAGTCAACAACCTGCATTTGCGCAGCATTGAGTTTGTCGAGTTTATAGCCTGTCCATACCCAGATATCTTTACCAGGGCACTCGGCGCGGATGCGTTGTACCAGTTTTAAAATATCCGGCACGTTTTGTGGGTGCAGCGGGTCGCCGCCGGAGAGGGAAATACCCTGGCGTTTGATGCGGGTGTCGTTCAGATCGTTGATGATCTGGTCTTCCATTTCTTTGGTAAACGGTTGACCGGAATTTACCCGCCAGGTGCTTTTGTTATAGCAGCCAGGACATTCATGGACGCACCCGGAGACAAACAGGGTGCAGCGAGTGCCGGGGCCGTTAACGATGTCGACAGGATAGTATTGATGGTAATTCATTTTTGCCTGGCTTATCAGTCCGCGTGTAGGCCGGATAAGACGCTTTCGCGTCGCATCCGGCATTTGCTTACCGCAGAGTGAAGATCAACCGATTTGCCCATTGCCCAAATGTTTAACGCGGCGCTTAACTTCTTCCTGCTTACCGGCGTTAAACGGACGCGCATCAGGACTGCCTAAATACCCGCACACGCGGCGAGTCACCGACACACGGGAGGTGTCATGGTTACCACATTTCGGGCAGGTGAAGCCTTTGCTGGTGCACTCAAACTCACCGGTAAAGCCACATTCGTAGCATTCATCGATCGGCGTGTTGGTGCCGTAATACGGCACATGCTGATAGCTGTAATCCCAGACATCTTCCAGCGCCTTCAGGTTGTGCTGAATATTTGGATACTCGCCGTAGCAAATGAAGCCACCGTTCGCCAGCGGCGGATAAGGCGCTTCAAAGTCGATCTTGTCGTACGGGTTAACCTTCTTCTCAACATCGAGGTGGAAACTGTTGGTGTAGTAACCTTTATCGGTCACGCCCGGCACCACGCCAAACTCCGCAGTATCAAGACGACAGAAGCGATCGCACAGGTTTTCACTCGGCGTACTGTAGAGGCTGAAACCGTAGCCGGTTTCTTCTTTCCACTGATCCACCGCCTGACGCAGACGTTCAACAATGGCAATACCTTTCGCACGCAGTTGCTCGTTGTCGTAAACATGTTCGCCGCCGAACAGCGCATTAATCGTTTCGTGGATCCCGATATAACCCAGCGAAATCGATGCACGACCGTTTTTGAAGATTTCAGAAACGTCGTCATCAGCATTCAGACGTACGCCACAGGCACCTTCCATATAGAGGATTGGGGCCACGCGCGCTTTCACGCCTTCCAGACGGGCGATACGGGTCATCAGCGCCTTACGCGCCAGCACCAGGCGTTCATCCAGCAGCTTCCAGAAGGTGGCTTCATCACCTTTTGCTTCCAGCGCAATACGCGGCAGGTTAAGGCTGATTACGCCGAGGTTGTTACGTCCATCGTGGATCTGCTCGCCGTTTTCGTTTTCCCACACGCCGAGGAAGCTGCGGCAACCCATTGGCGTTTTAAACGACCCGGTAACTTTAACCACCTGATCGTAGTTCAGAATGTCTGGATACATGCGCTTGCTTGCACACTCCAGTGCCAGTTGTTTGATGTCGTAGTTCGGATCACCTTTTTTATGGTTCAGGCCATCGCGGATCGCAAACACCAGTTTCGGGAACACGGCAGTTTTACGGTTTTTACCGAGGCCCGCGATACGGTTACGCAGGATAGATTCCTGAATCAGACGCGACTCCCAGCTAGTACCCAGACCAAAGCCAAAGGTGACAAACGGCGTCTGACCGTTGGCTGTGTGCAGGGTATTCACTTCATATTCCAGCGACTGGAACGCGTCGTAGCACTCTTTGATGGTACGAGAGTTGGCGTAGCCTTCAGCGTCTGGAATGCTCCACTCTTCCGCTGTTTTACGGTGCTTGTTGTAGCTGGCAGTGACGAACGGTGCCAGAACTTCGTCGATACGGTTAATGGTGGTGCCGCCATAAATATGGCTGGCAACCTGGGCGATAATCTGTGCAGTTACTGCGGTTGCCGTAGAGATCGACTTCGGCGGTTCAATCTCGGCGTTCCCCATCTTAAAGCCCTGGGTCAACATACCTTTCAGGTCGATCAACATGCAGTTGAACATCGGGAAGAACGGCGAGTAATCGAGATCGTGGTAGTGAATATCGCCACGCTCATGCGCCTGAACCACGTCACGCGGCAGCAAATGCTGGCGTGCATAGTGTTTAGCAACAATCCCGGCCAGCAGGTCGCGCTGGGTCGGAATCACCTTGCTGTCTTTGTTGGCGTTTTCATTGAGCAACGAAGAGTTGGTCTGCTCGACCAGGCCACGGATCTCCTGGTTCAGGCGACCGCGTTTTTCACGTTCAATGTCGCGATCATGACGGTACTCGATGTAAGCACGAGCCAGTTGTTTGTACGGGCCAGACATGAGCTGGTTTTCAACTGCAGTCTGGATTTCGTTGATATCGACCTGGGTGCGGCCTTGCATTTGCTCGCTGACGACAGCGGCAACAGTGGCACAATAATCTGCATCATCGACTTCCGCTGCTTTAGCTGCACGCAGAATAGCTTCTTTGATGCGCTCTGATTTAAACGGCACTTTGCAGCCGTCTCGTTTCATCACATGCGGTGTCATGATCGCTCCATATTTTTAAGAACAGGTTATACACAGAAAATTGGGAAGTGCGCCCCGGTTTATTTGGCTCTTTTTACGGGGAGTTACAGCAGTCCCAATCTGCCTTATCCACAATTATGTCGGCTTAGTTGGTGTGTATCTTGATGCAAGTATAGTCGACGGATACAACATATTGGGTTGCGATGCATTTTAAAGTCTATATATAGTGCTTTGCATTAAGGATGTTTGAGCTTTTTTTGATTTAGCTCAAAGTAAAAAGCAGAGTGTACGGATGACGGGCGCTACAGCGATGTGTAAATTTTTAATAATTTTCTGTTTAAAAAACCAACAAAAACAATGTGCTGCCATGTAAGGCCCCGAAAATGCTCGCTTTACCGGGGCCAGGAGAAGAATTATCTCTGCAACCACCAGGCAGCCTCAAAAGGCCGTAATGTCATGGCTCCCGGTTGAGAGGAGGCTTCTTCATAGTTGTGCATTAACAGTTGCCAGTCGCCGCGGATTTGCCCTGGCTGCCAGGGTTGTATGTCGCGGCTAAGGTTGGCAATCACCAATAAGGTTTGCCCCTGCCATTCGCGGCGATAGCACCACAACGCAGGGCTGTTTGGCAGCAGATCCTGGTAATCGCCCCATGTCAGAATGGGTTCTTGTTTACGCAGCGCGATTAATTTCTGATAGGTGTAAAACACCGAAGATTCATCGGCCAGCGCGGCTTCCACGTTGATTTCCCGATAGTTATCACACACGGCAATCCACGGTTCGGCGGTAGTAAACCCGGCGTTATCGCCGTTGTTCCATTGCATTGGCGTGCGGCTGTTATCGCGGGACTTGCTGGCGAGGATCGCCAATAACTCTTCGGCGTCACACCCGCAGTTGCGCAGTTCGGCAAACATGTTGAGGCTTTCCACGTCGCGGTAATCGGTAATGCGTGTGAAATGCGGATTGGTCATGCCAATCTCTTCCCCCTGGTAAATATAAGGCGTTCCCTGCATACCATGCAGCACCATCGCCAGCATTTTTGCCGCAGGCTCTCGGTAGTCACCTTCATCGCCAAAGCGAGAAACAATGCGCGGCTGATCGTGGTTACACCAGAACAAAGCATTCCACGTGACGTTATGCATTCCCTGTTGCCAGTGGCGGAACAATGTTTTTAACGCTACAAAGTCAGGTTTAGCTAGCGTCCATTTTTCACCGCCGGGATAATCGACCTTCAGGTGATGAAAATTAAAGGTCATCGACAATTCACTGCCTGTCAGCGCCGCGTATCGCTGGCAATGTTCAAGGCTGGTGGAGGACATTTCACCTACGGTCATCAACCCGCGTGGTGTAAAGACATCACGGTTCATCTCGTGCAAAAACTCATGGACTCGTGGCCCGTCGGTGTAGAAGCGACGCCCGTCGCCATCCAGATCGTCAGGGAAGCGCGGGTCTTTGGAGATCAGATTCACCACATCCAGACGCAGCCCGTCTACCCCGCGATCGGCCCAGAACTCACAGACTTTTTTCAGTTCTGTGCGTACTGCTGGGTTTTCCCAGTTGAGATCGGCCTGTTCAGGTGCAAACAGATGCAAATAATACTGTTCGCTTTCTGCGTGCCAGCGCCAGGCATTGCCGCCGAATTTAGAACGCCAGTTATTTGGTGGTATTCCTGGTTTGCCGTCACGCCAGATATAAAACTGACGATAAGGGCTTTCTTTGTTCAGCGCCTCGCGAAACCAGGCGTGTTGGGTAGAAGTATGGTTAAACACCATATCAAGAATAATGCGAATACCGCGCGATTTCGCCTGCGCCACCAGTTCGTCAAAATCATCCAGCGTGCCATACGTGGGATCAATCGCCGTATAGTTCGCCACGTCGTAACCGTTATCGACCTGGGGAGAGACATAAAAGGGGGTCAACCAGATAGCATCGACCCCCAGTTTTTGTAGATAGTCGAGGCGCAGGGTGACTCCGCGCAGATCGCCGGTGCCGCTGCCGGTGGTGTCCTGAAAACTCTTTGGATAAATCTGGTAGATAACGCCGTTTTGCCACCAGTGGGGAAGATTAGTCATTAGGTTATTCCTGCAAATGCGAGGGGGCGCAAGTGCGCCCCGAAGAAAATTAAACAATTTCAAGCGTACCCAGGCGATATTTCCGCTGGTAGATAAACGAGGTGAGTACAATCGGAATGATGATGGCGATAGCCATTGCCAGCGCAAACACCTGCCAGTAGCTCGGCTGAATAGAGAGAATGCCCGGCAGACCGCCAACACCGATGCCGTTCGCCATGACGCCGTTCAGGCCGCATAACAATCCCGCCACACCAGAACCAATCATCGCGCACAGCATCGGGAAGCGATATTTCAGGTTGATGCCGTACATTGCCGGCTCTGTGACCCCAAGCCAGGCGGAGATCGCGGCAGGCACGGAGATCTCGCGTTCATTGTGCTTGCGGCTGGAAATGATAATACCTATCACGGCGGAGCCCTGAGCGATATTCGACAGTGCAATCAGCGGCCACACTGGCGTGCCACCCATGCTTTGAATCATCTGCAAATCAATAGCAAGCGTGGTCTGGTGTACGCCGGTGATCACCAACGGGGCGTACAGGAAGCCAAACAATGCCGCACCAATCGGCGCAAAGCTGCCGGTCATCAGGTGGCGTACCGCAAAGGCAACGCCATCGCCAATCATGCGGCCAAAGGGACCAATAAGTGCATGGGCAAGGAACACCGCGAGGATCAACGAACAGACCGGCACAACCACCAGATAGAGGTAATCTGGCACGATGCGCTTAAGGCGGGTTTCAATAACGCCAAGCGCCAGCCCGGCCAGCAGTGCCGGGATCACCTGTGCCTGATAGCCCACTTTAGCGATGCTGAACATGCCAAAGTCCCATACTTCTGGCACCTGCTGCCCGAGCAGATAGGCGTTCATCAATTGTGGAGAAACCAGCGTCACGCCAAGTACGATACCGAGAATCGGTGTGCCACCCATCTTTTTCACCGCTGACCAGCAGATTCCGACTGGCAGGTAGAAGAAGATCGCTTCACCGATCAACCACAAAAAATCGTAGATCGTTTTTAGAGAAGGGTACATTTGCGCCAGCGTCTGCCCGTTGCTCATGGGTAGATCGCCAATCACATTGCGAAAACCGAGGATCAAACCACCACTAATTAGCGCCGGTAGCAACGGGAAGAAGATCTCTGCGAAATGGGAGATCAACTGTTCATGCCATTTCATATTTTGCCGTGCAGCTTTTTTCACCTGCTCTTTATCGACCTGCGCCTGACCTGTCCTCGCCAACAGCGCTTTATAGTAATCGCCAACGTTGGTGCCAATGACCACCTGAAATTGCCCGGCATTGGTGAAGCAGCCTTTCACCATTGGTAATTGTTCAATTTCTTTCGGTCTGGCATTGGTCGGTTGGTTGAGGACAAAGCGCAGGCGTGTAATACAGTGGCTCACCGTCGCGATATTGTCGCGCCCGCCGACCAGTTCAATCAACTGGTCGATATCCGTTTGGTTCACTTTGCTCATCGTAAAGCCCCGTGGCAGATGACATATTTGGTTGATGGCGGAATATCGTGGGAAGAGAATATTAAAAATGGGAACGTTCCCGAAATACAGCGAAGATCACAAATTATCGTTCAGTCAACGATCAGGAAAGGGTGGCGGGGATGACGATTTGTTGGGGTTCGCTGCGTCCGGTTACCTGCTCGATCAACTGGCAGGCCGCCTGGCGTCCGGCTTCAGCGTAGCCGGGATCAACGGTGACGATCTCCGGATGGAGGAACTTCATCAACGGCGTATTACCAACACTCGCCAACTGTAGAGTGTCAATGCGTTTCTCTTGCAGGTATTTACTTGCGCCAAGTGCCAGCGTGTCGGTTGCGCACAGCAACGCGGTGGTTTCAGGCGTAATCACTTTTTCCACGTTATCGTAGCCTTGCTTCATGGCAAGGCCCGGCAGAGCGGCGACGGGATGCAGTTTATGCGCTTTGCAAAATGCCAAATAGGCCTCATGGCGTCGCTTACCGGTAGTGACGTCACTGTGTGGCACGCCGAGATAGCTGATATTGCGGTGCCCCTGGTCATACAGTCGCTGCATCAGGATTTTGATCGCCCCTTCGTCGTCATAACAGACTGAAGCAAAGCCTTTTGCGTCACGTGCCATCAGCACCAGTGATGACTGCCAGTGGGCTAACATCTCTTCCGTTATGCCGGTAAAACCAAACAGCACCACGCCGTCAATATTACGACGTTTCAGAACGCCCAGATGCTCTGCGACCAATTGTGGTGAAAACTGGCTTTCCATCATGATTGGGTCGTAGCCCTGTTCATAGAATGCAGGCAGCATGGTCTGAACGGCGAGATTTTCTGATAACGAATCCAGACGGGTAACGATAATGGCGACGACTTTATCGCTTTGCCCACGCATGGCGCGTGCGGAGCGGGAAGGGGAAAATCCATGCTGATTCATCACTGCTTCCACGCGCTCACGTGTGCGCTGACTCACGCCGCTTTCGTTATTCAGTACCCGGGAAACCGTGGATTTCCCCACGCCGCTTAAGCGCGCGATGTCTTTGATGGTCAGCCGATTTTGCATCCTGTTGCCCCGTAACTTGCGGTTTAATTATTTGAGCCTAACTTTACCTGTGCATACCGCAATGGGCAAAGTCTGGTTTATCGTTGGTTTAGTTGTCTGCAGGTATTATATCGGCATAAATGCTACCAATATTATTGGATTCCTGGCGCTATTTTTCACTTACCGGAGGTTATATGGAACCTGATCCCACGCCTCTCCCTCGACGGAGATTAAAACTTTTCCGGTAAGCCTGTCTTTTCACGGCGTTACCGGATGCGTAAGGCCGTGACGTTTTAACGTCCCAGCTCATTTTTATTACCTTCAGGTAAAGCTTTGCAACGCCTGAAGATATTTTCTGCACCATGCTTACAGGGTGCGGAGGGACTTCCTATGTTTAAAGAAATTTTTACCCGGCTCATTCGCCATTTACCTTCTCGTCTGGTTCATCGCGATCCGTTGCCTGGCGCGCAACAGACAGCGAATATTCCGATCCCCCCTTCCTTAAGTGCGCATTGCCTGAAAATGGCGGTAATGCCAGAAGAGGAATTATGGAAAACCTTCGACACCCATCCGGAAGGGTTAAATCAGGCGGAAGTGGAATTAGCCCGCGAACAACATGGTGAAAATAAATTACCTGCGCAACAACCGTCTCCGTGGTGGGTACATTTGTGGGTCTGTTATCGCAACCCCTTTAATATATTGCTCACCATTCTCGGCGGTATTTCTTATGCCACGGAGGATTTATTTGCTGCAGGTGTGATCGCGTTAATGGTGGCTATTTCCACGCTGCTGAACTTTATTCAGGAAGCGCGTTCCACTAAAGCGGCAGATGCCCTGAAAGCGATGGTCAGCAATACCGCGACGGTGCTGCGTGTAATTAACGACAAAGGGGAAAATGGCTGGCTGGAGATCCCAATCGACCAGTTAGTGCCTGGCGATATTATTAAACTGGCGGCGGGGGATATGATCCCGGCCGATTTACGTATTTTGCAGGCGCGCGATCTGTTCATCGCTCAGGCGTCATTAACCGGTGAGTCTCTGCCCGTTGAAAAAGCAGCAACTACCCGCCAGTCAGAGCACTGTAATCCGCTGGAGTGCGACACTTTGTGTTTTATGGGCACCACCGTGGTGAGCGGCACGGCACAAGCAATGGTGATTGCCACAGGTGCCAATACCTGGTTTGGTCAACTGGCGGGGCGTGTCAGCGAGCAGGAAAACGAGCCGAACGCCTTTCAACAAGGGATCAGCCGCGTCAGCATATTGTTGATTCGCTTTATGCTGGTGATGACGCCGGTGGTGCTGCTCATCAACGGTTACACCAAAGGTGACTGGTGGGAAGCAGCGCTGTTCGCGCTTTCGGTTGCGGTAGGCTTAACGCCGGAAATGTTGCCGATGATTGTCACTTCGACGCTGGCACGTGGCGCAGTCAAGCTATCGAAACAGAAAGTGATCGTCAAACATCTGGATGCCATTCAGAACTTTGGCGCTATGGATATTCTGTGCACTGATAAAACAGGCACCCTGACGCAAGATAAAATTGTGCTGGAGAATCATACCGATATCTCCGGTAAAACCAGCGAGCGGGTGCTACATAGTGCGTGGTTGAACAGCCATTACCAGACCGGGCTTAAAAACCTGCTCGATACGGCGGTGCTGGAAGGCATCGATGAAGAGTCTGCCCGTCTGTTGGCCAGTCGTTGGCAGAAAGTGGATGAAATTCCGTTTGATTTCGAGCGCCGCCGGATGTCGGTAGTAGTGGCAGAAAATGCCGAACACCATCAACTGGTTTGCAAAGGCGCATTGCAGGAGATCCTCAATGTGTGTTCGCAAGTGCGTCACAATGGCGAGATTGTCCCGCTTGATGACACCATGTTACGCAAGATTAAACGGGTTACTGATACGCTGAACCGTCAGGGGCTGCGCGTGGTTGCGGTGGCGACGAAATACCAGCCAGCGCGTGAAGGAGATTACCAGCGAATTGATGAATTCGATCTGATCCTCGAAGGATATATCGCTTTTCTTGATCCGCCAAAAGAGACAACGGCTCCGGCTCTGCGGGCGTTAAAAGCCAGTGGAATTACCGTGAAGATCCTTACTGGCGACAGTGAGTTAGTGGCGGCGAAAGTGTGCCATGAAGTGGGGCTGGACGCGGGAGAAGTGGTTACTGGTAGTGATATTGAAACGCTAACTGACGACGAATTGGCAAATCTCGCGCAACGTACCACGCTGTTCGCGCGCCTGACGCCGATGCATAAAGAACGCATTGTGACCTTACTGAGGCGTGAAGGGCATGTGGTTGGCTTTATGGGCGATGGAATAAATGATGCGCCCGCCTTACGCGCTGCGGATATTGGAATTTCCGTGGACGGCGCGGTAGATATTGCTCGTGAAGCGGCTGATATCATCCTGCTGGAAAAAAGCCTGATGGTGCTGGAAGAGGGGGTTATTGAGGGACGTCGCACTTTCGCCAACATGCTGAAATACATCAAAATGACGGCGAGTTCTAACTTCGGTAATGTGTTCAGCGTGCTGGTGGCGAGTGCTTTCTTGCCTTTCCTGCCGATGTTGCCGTTACACTTGCTTATTCAGAACCTGCTGTACGATGTGTCACAGGTGGCTATCCCGTTTGATAACGTCGACGACGAGCAAATTCAAAAGCCGCAGCGCTGGAATCCGGCGGATCTGGGGCGCTTTATGATCTTCTTCGGACCGATCAGTTCGATCTTCGATATTCTGACGTTTTGCCTGATGTGGTGGGTATTCCATGCCAACACACCGGAAACGCAAACGCTGTTCCAGTCGGGCTGGTTTGTGGTGGGGTTACTGTCGCAAACACTGATTGTACATATGATCCGTACCCGCCGTGTTCCGTTTATTCAGAGCCGCGCATCGTGGCCGTTAATGATCATGACCGTGATCGTGATGGTTGTGGGGATCGCATTGCCGTTCTCGCCGCTGGCCAGTTATCTGCAACTGCAGGCGTTGCCGTTAAGCTATTTCCCGTGGCTGATTGCGATTCTGGCAGGGTATATGACATTAACGCAACTGGTGAAAGGGTTCTATAGCCGTCGTTACGGCTGGCAGTAAGTCAGTGATGAGACTGACCTGAAATATTCTTTCAGGTCAGTCACCTACGAAAAAATCTGCACAAAAAAATAGATTACTGCAAAAATAAAAAAACAAATAAACGTCCAGCTCAAATTATAAAGGGCGCTATAGCTTTTATTTACCGAACGAGAGAGACAGATGTCTTCTTTTTTAATGTGTCTGGAGGAGATGTTGCGATACAGGCGGATATAATAAACACAATAAAGTAATAAAGGCGGTATTACCCATCCACCTGTAGGCTTGCCAAATATAAGCGTGAGTATAATGGAGACAGCAAAGAAAAGCAGAAAGACGATTTGCGCTTTGGATTCTATTTTTTTTAATTCACTTCTTACGCCTTCTGCGTGCTGTTCTTGCCAGCGCCGCAGCGTACTAACACTAAATTGATAGTATTCACATAAATCCTTATTAGGTGCACCCTTTTTTGACTGCTGTAAAATTTCAGCAATTTGTTCATCAGTGAAACGGGCTTTAGCCATCTTCAACCCTCCGTGGTTGAATCAGATAATCCAGGCGCGAAACCTGGATTATCTTTTTGAAAGAGATTAGCGACGAACAGCGATCGCTTCGATCTCAATCTTCACGTCTTTCGGCAGACGGGCAACTTCAACGCAAGAACGTGCCGGGAAGGTGGCATTGTGTTCGGTGAAGAAGGCTTCGTAAGTGGCATTTACGGTTGCGAAGTCGTTCAGATCTTTCACAAAAACGGTGGTTTTAACGATATCGCCCACTTTCAGGCCAGCCGCTTCCACGATCGCTTTTACGTTATCCAGAGACTGACGCGCCTGTGCGGCTACGTCTGCCGGAACTTCGCCCGTTTTCGGGTTTACCGGGATCTGACCGGAGGTGATGATCATACTGCCCAGATCAACGCCCTGAACATACGGACCGATAGCTGCGGGGGCATTTTCCGTCGCGATAGTTTTGCTCATGATTTCTCCTTTATTACAGCGGTAAAAAGTCTGGCTCATTATAGGGAGCCAGACTTTTATTACCAACCGCAATTAATTGGCCAGCACCACATTATGGGAAAACTCTTTTTCGCAGTATTTGCATTTGAGCGCGATATCATTGGCGCGTTTTCTCACTGCAAAGCTGGAAGAAACCGGTTCGGCATGGCTGATACAGTTGCTGTTCGGGCAGACCAGCACATTGTCGATGCGCTCCGGCAGGCTGGGGCGCGATTTGCCAACCACTTCATAGTTGTCGATACGGTTTACCGTGGCTTGCGGTGCATACAATGCCAGTTGGTCTACCTGATCTTCACTCAAAAAGGTATTTTCGATTTTGATCAGATCCTTGCGCCCCATCTCGCCAGAAGGCAGGTTCAGACCAATGGTGATGCGCTGATCCGTTTCGGTCAGCTTGAACAGACTCAACAGCTTAAAACCGATCTGGGCGGGGATATGGTCAATTACCGTGCCGCGTTTAATAGCTTCAACCTGCAATTTATTATCGTGTGTCATCTCTATTTCCCCTTACAGTACCAGATCGCGATTCAGAACCAGTGCCAGTAACGCCTGGCGAGCGAAAATTCCGTTACCTGCCTGCTGGAAGTACCAGGCGTGCGGCGTTTTATCAACATCTGTCGCAATCTCATCAACGCGCGGCAGCGGATGCAGCACTTTCATATTGGCTTTGGCGTTGTGGAGATCGCTGGCGCGCAGGACAAACTGCGCTTTCACGTTGGCGTATTCAGACGGATCCAGGCGCTCTTTTTGCACGCGGGTCATATACAGAATATCCACTTCCGCCATCACTTCTTCGATGGCGCTATGCAGACTCCAGGCGATACCTTTTTCATCGAGCATATCCAGAATGTATTGCGGCATTGCCAACGCATCCGGGGCGATGAAGTAAAAACGGTTGCCGTCGAATTTTGCCAGCGCCTGGGTCAGAGAGTGCACGGTACGGCCATATTTCAGGTCACCGACCATTGCGACGTGGAGATTGTCCAGACGCCCCTGAGTTTCCTTAATCGTGAACAGATCCAGCAAGGTTTGCGTCGGATGTTGGTTGGAACCATCACCGGCATTCAGTACCGGTACATTGCCGGAAAACTCAGTGGCCAGGCGTGCCGCACCTTCCTGCGGGTGGCGCATCACAATCGCATCGACATAGGTACTAATAACCGAAATGGTATCGGCCAGCGTTTCCCCTTTTTTACCCAATGACGTGTTGGCGCTGTCGGAGAATCCCACCACGCTGGCACCCAGGCGGTGCATCGAGGTTTCGAAAGAGAGGCGGGTGCGGGTTGATGCTTCGAAGAAGCAACTGGCAATCACTTTATGTTTCAACAACTCTGGTTGCGGGTTTGCTTTCAGTTTCGCCGCTGTCGCCAGCACCAGATTAAGGTCATCGCGACTAAGGTCGTTTATGGAAATGATATGTTTTTGATATAGCGGATTAGCCATCTTTTATCTCCTGACGCCTGGGCAAAAAAAAGCCCCTCGATTGAGGGGCTGGGAATAGGTGATCAACGGGAAGAAAAACGGCAGGCCAGCGTCTTTTTTCAGACGCGGTAAGACAAAATGTCGAACACACTGAACCATACATCCTCCCGGCAAATTGTCCGGCATTATACTCAGCCAGAAAGTGGGATCAAGCGATTAATGCAAAAAATTCCCCAGGTAAACGATTGTTGTGAATTTATATGCTTTAAATTTGAATTTATAACATAAGGTGGGATGGCGCGGGAACGGGCAGGAAAATATGCGCTGGCGCAATCAGGCGGCAAAAAATACTGGTATGGCTATAAGGAATTACGTATAACAAGAGAAATGAAACAATGTTTTAATTGAGGAAAGGAAAGAAATGATCATCGGAAATATTCATAATCTCCAGCAATGGTTGCCGGAAGAGTTACGCCAGGCGATTGAGCATATTAAAGCGCACGTTACGGCAGAAACGCCAAAGGGTAAGCACGATATCGAAGGCAACCGTCTGTTTTATCTTATCTCTGAAGATATGACCGAGCCGTATGAAGCGCGTCGCGCAGAGTATCATGCTCGCTATCTCGACATTCAAATTGTGTTAAAAGGGCAGGAGGGCATGACCTTTAGCACGCAACCTGCGGGTACACCGGATACTGACTGGTTAGCAGATAAAGACATCGCCTTTTTGCCGGAAGGCGTTGAAGAGAAGACCGTCATCCTCAATGAAGGGGACTTTGTCGTGTTCTATCCGGGTGAAGTGCACAAGCCACTGTGCGCAGTGGGCGAGCCAGCCAGGGTTCGCAAAGCGGTTGTGAAGATGCAGATGGTATAAGCGGATTATACCGGTGGCGACGTTACGCCGCCTCCGGTACTGGTGTTATTTGGCAAGCGTCGCGACCATCACTGCTTTGATGGTATGCATACGGTTTTCCGCCTGATCAAAAACAATGCTGGCGGCAGATTCGAAGACCTCATCCGTCACTTCCATCCCACCATGCAGGCCAAATTCTTCAGCCATTTTCTTGCCAAGCGTGGTTTGATCGTCATGAAATGCGGGCAGACAGTGCAGGAATTTGACTTCGGGATTACCCGTCAACTGCATCATTTTGCTGTTTACCTGATAATCACGCAGCAGTGCAATACGTTCTGCCCATTTCTCTTTCGCTTCCCCCATCGACACCCACACATCGGTATAGATAAAGTCTGCGCCTTTAACGCCTGCCGCGATATCTTCTGTCAGCGTAATATTCCCGCCGTTCTGTTGTGCCAGCGCGCGACATTCCGCAACCAGCGAGGCTTCCGGCCAGCACGCCTGCGGTGCCACCAGGCGTAAATCCAGGCCAGTCAGCGCAGCAGCTTCCAGCATCGAATTGCCCATGTTGTTGCGGGCATCTCCGGCGTAGACCAGCGTCATTTCATTGAACGCTTTACCCGGTAAATATTCTTGCATGGTCAGCAGATCTGCCAGCAACTGCGTTGGATGGAATTCATTGGTCAGCCCGTTCCAGACCGGCACGCCAGCGTATTCTGCCAGCGTTTCGACGATCTCCTGACCATAGCCGCGATACTGAATACCGTCATACATGCGTCCAAGCACGCGGGCAGTATCTTTAATCGACTCTTTATGACCAATCTGGCTGCCGCTGGGGCCGAGATAAGTGACGCGAGCGCCCTGGTCATATGCGGCAACTTCGAAAGAGCATCGGGTACGTGTCGAGTCTTTTTCGAAGATGAGCGCGATGTTTTTACCCGTGAGTCTGGCTTCTTCAGTACCGTTTTTCTTATCGGCTTTCAGCTTCGCGGCTAACTGAAGCAGGCTGTTGATTTCAGCGGGTGTGAAATCGAGTAATTTCAGGAAATGCTTATGATAAAACCCGGACATAGATCCCTCCTGTGGCTAACGCCCAATGAATTAAAATTCAATTTATATGTATGAATATTCATTTGCAAGCCTGAGGCATAAATCTTTATCACAAAGGTGGAGGCAATGTCAGTGGTGTGTGACAATAAGAGTATCGGCAGGACATTAAGAGGAATAAGCCATGGCAAACCCGGAACAACTGGAAGAACAGCGTGAAGAAACGCGTTTGATTATTGAAGAATTACTGGAAGATGGTAGCGATCCAGACGCGCTGTACACCATCGAGCATCACCTTTCCGCAGACGATCTGGAAACCCTGGAAAAAGCGGCGGTTGAAGCATTTAAACTCGGCTATGAAGTGACCGATCCAGAAGAGCTGGAAGTGGAAGAGGGTGATATCGTGATTTGCTGTGACATCATCAGCGAATGCGCGTTGAATGCCGATCTGATCGATGCTCAGGTTGAGCAATTGATGAACCTGGCAGAGAAATTCGACGTTGAATACGACGGTTGGGGGACTTACTTTGAAGATCCTAACGGTGAAGAAGGCGACGATGAAGATTTTGTCGACGAAGATGATGACGGTGTTCGAGCCTGTACATAGATTTGTGTAATTGCCTGATTTTGATATGTTCAATCCAGCATCAAATGAAGGTTAATTTATGGACGAAAAACAGTTACAGGCTCTGGCTAACGAACTGGCCAAAAACCTCAAAACCCCTGAAGACCTCAGTCAGTTTGATCGGCTGCTGAAAAAGCTCAGCGTTGAAGCCGCTCTCAATGCAGAGATGACACACCATCCTGGGTATGAGAAAAATCAGTCCAGACCAGGAGCTAACTCCCGCAACGGTTTTTCCACAAAGACCGTTATCACAGGCGACGGTCCACTGGAACTGCGTACTCCGCGCGATCGTGACGGTACCTTCGAACCACAACTGGTAAAGAAAAATCAGACCCGTATTACCGGGATGGATAACCAGATCCTCTCGTTGTATGCCAAAGGGATGACCACCCGTGAGATAGCTGCTGCGTTCAAAGAACTGTATGACGCAGATGTTTCACCGGCACTGATATCAAAGGTTACCGATGCCGTGATGGAGCAGGTTGTAGAATGGCAAAACCGACCACTGGATGCTGTTTACCCCATTGTTTATCTTGACTGTATCGTCCTGAAAGTTCGGCAGGACAGTCGCGTCATCAACAAATCGGTGTTCCTGGCACTGGGCATCAATATCGAAGGTCAGAAAGAACTGCTGGGTATGTGGCTGGCCGAAAATGAAGGGGCGAAGTTCTGGCTCAATGTGCTGACTGAACTGAAAAACCGCGGTCTGAACGATATCCTCATCGCCTGTGTGGATGGCCTGAAAGGCTTCCCGGATGCCATCAACACAGTATATCCGAAGGCCCGCATCCAGTTATGCATCGTGCATATGGTGCGCAACAGCCTGCGCTTCGTGTCATGGAAGGACTACAAAGCCGTCACTCGCGACCTGAAAGCGATTTATCAGGCTCCCACGGAAGAGGCAGGCCAGCAGGCACTGGAAGCGTTCGCTGCGGCCTGGGACTGTCGCTATCCTCAGATAAGCCGAAGCTGGCAGGCTAACTGGCCGAATCTTGCCACGTTCTTCGCTTATCCAACGGACATCCGCAAAGTGATCTATACGACGAATGCCATCGAGTCGCTAAACAGCGTGATCCGCCATGCGCTCAAAAAGCGTAAAGTGTTCCCGACAGACGACTCGGTGAAAAAAGTGGTGTGGCTGGCAATCCAGTCTGCGTCCCAGAAATGGACGATGCCGTTGAAGGACTGGCGAATGGCAATGAGCCGCTTTATTATCGAGTTCGGTGACCGCCTGGACGGTCACTTCTGAGAAAAGGCATTTACACAGAATCTTAAACAGGCTCGGAGTTGAGGGCGCTCATTATTGCGGCTCAAGATTAGCGACTGCCGATGCGCCGATACGGAACATTTCCGGGTCAGGTTTATCGACCATGATTTTGACCGGAAAACGCTGGGCAACGCGGCCCCAGTTAATAGAACGAGACACTTTCGGCAGACCGCCAAGCACCAGACCACCATCATCCGGCAACACACCATAGCCAATGGAATCTACTTTACCTTCGAAGGTTTTGCCGCTGTCGCTCATCAGGCGAATTGTCGCAGGCGTACCGGCATGAATGTTTTTCAGATCGGTTTCGCGGAAGTTGGCGATCACGTACCAGTGACGGGTGTCGATTAGCGTGAAAATAGGATGCATCGCGGAGGCAAATTGCCCAACCGAGGTTTTGAGGGAAATCACCCGACCATCGAACGGTGCGCGAACAGTGGCCATTTCCAGATGCAGTTTGGTCAGGGCAATATCCGCTTCGACCGCCGCGCGTTGCGCGACCAGTGCATCGACGCCGCTAACGGCGCTGGCGGCTGACTGTGCCTGCAACAATACAGCATTAAGATCGGCTTCTGCCGCACGCTGTGCGGTTCTCGCGCGGTCTACATCTTCCGCAGAGACAAAACCTTCCTTCAGTAGCGGCTCGGTACGGCGTAATGTATCGTTGGCCTGTTTGGCAGCGGCGCGAGCTTTTTCTACCGTGGCGTTAACCGAGTCAGCACCGAACTGTTGGGCATTAACGCTACGCTGAGTGAGCATAATTTGCTTATCCAGCGCGGCGAGGGAAGCTTCGGCTTTCGCCAGATTAGCTTCGTACGGGCGCGGGTCGATGCGAAACAGTAAATCACCTTGTTTAACTGCCTGGTTGTCGGTGACTGCCAGTTCTACAATGCGACCGCTGACTTCCGGTACTACATCAATGGTATCGGCTGACGCGTAAGCGTCGTTAGTTGATGGCGCACTGTCGACGCGCCAGATAACAAAAACAGCGGCAACCAGTGCCAGCGCAACCACCAGCAGGGCAGGGAATTTACTGCGAGGAGCTTTTTTCGGCGTACTTTCCATGAGCGCATCTCAAAATAGATTAGAAAAATGCCAGCCAGAACAGCATGGCGTAGAGAGCAAAAAGGGCGGTATAAATAATTCCGACAAATGCCAGATTGATATTTGCCCGCTGAATAATTCGCCTTGTGATGAGAGTCACAATAAGGCTGGCAATAACGCAGAAAAACCAGCCGGGATAATAAGCGCCGATTACCGGGATCGCCGGAGATAATGAGCATCCCGAAACCATGAAGACGGGAATTATCCAGGTTGCTTTTTTGAGTTGCATCACCATGCGAGAGAGAACTGTTGGCATAATAAATACATCCTGTCTGCTGCGAACAATATCTGTAGTGAATGTCAATATCCATTGAAGGCGTCAGTATGGCTATTTTCTTGTGGAATAAAAATAGCTTTATTCAGCCACCGCATTCATAACTTATTTATTTTATGTATTAGTTAATGATTTATATTTTTAATATAAATGCTTTCGGGAGCTTAATTGCCCCCGAAAGTGAGTGGAATTAATTTGGGGTAACGATATTCACCCACAAATCAAAATTATCCAGACAGGCAATAATTTCTTCCAGTTTCGCACCATTGCCAATAATTTTGGCTTTCTTCGCTTTTACCAGCTCTGCCATTTTCGCCTGTCCGGTCAGCACCGCGTGCAGATCTTCACGGCTGATGTAGAAAGCGGCGTTGGCTTCAGGCTGCAGCGTTTTACGGTAGTTAAGCACGCTATCGTTCAGCGTCAGGTTGAGGTTATCGCCGTTACTCATATTGAAGTTCAGGCTGATATTTTTGCCAGCGGCTTTTTCGCTATCGAGGCGCACGGACATAAAGTCGAACAGCATTTCGACTGACATCCCGCGAATGGTGTCCGGGGAACCGGTGGTGCCGTGGCTGAACTTATGTACTCCTTCGCGCAGCTCTTTCGCACCAGTCAGGTAGAAACCGCGCCAGGTGGCGGACTCGGCCTGATAACCAAGCTGTTCAAAGTTTTTGGCTTGCAGATTTTTCGCTACCTGGTCACCCGGATTGGCGGCAATCACCTGTTTCAGTAATTCTGCCGACCAGCGGTAATCCCCTTGCTTATTCGCTTCCTGTGCCAGGTTGATCACGCGCGCGGAACCGCCCAGCGCCTGTACATAACGCTTGCCCATCTCCACCTGACCATATGGATGCAGGTTAGCCGGATTGCCATCGTAGTAGCCAAGATAGAAGTTATACACCGCGCGGGCGTTATGGCTAACAGAGCCATAGTAGCCGCGGCTGGCCCAGTTGTTGGCAAGTGCTGGCGGCAACTTAATCATGTCTCCGATTTCATTCATGGTGTAGCCCTGGTTTGCCAGGTGCAGGGTCTGATCGTGAATGTACTTGATGGTATCGCGATATTTACCAATATAATCATTGATATGCTTATTGCCCCAGACTGGCCAGGTGTGTGGCATAAACAGTACTTCCGCTTCGTTACCCCACATATCCAGCGTTTCGTTCAGGTACTCGGTCCACTTGCTGGTGTCGCGGGTTTTCGCGCCGCGCAGGGTGTAGAAGTTGTGCAGGGTGTGAGTGGCGTTCTCGGTGGTGCACAGCGCTTTCAGGGCCGGAATATAGAAATGCATTTCCGCGGGTGCTTCGCTGCCTGGGGTCATCAGGAAGTCAAACTCCAGACCATCGATAATCATCTTCTCGCCAGTTCTGACAATTGTTTTGGTTGGCGCAATAATGCTCGGGTCGCCGGTCGCCAGCGTGACACCGAGGCCATTACCCACGTTGCCCTGTGCGTTGTGCGGCAGTAACAGGCCGTAAGAGTAAAGGGCTCGGCGGCTCATGATGTTACCCGCCAGCATGTTTTCGCTGATAGCTTCGTCCATAAAGCCTGCCGGAGCGATTACCTGAACTTTCCCTGATTTAACATCAGCTTCAGTGATAATGCCTTTCACTCCGCCATAATGGTCGGCGTGGCTGTGGGTGTAGATAACGGCAACAATTGGTTTTTGCGGACGATGCTGGAAGTAAAGGTCAAGTGCGGCTTTCGCGGCTGGCGGCGTCACCAGTGGGTCGATAACAATAATCCCTTTCTCGCCTTCAACGAACGTAATGTTAGAGATGTCCTGACCGCGCACTTGATACATTTTATCGGTGACTTTAAACAGGCCAGAAATGCCGTTGATCTGCGACTGACGCCACAGACTGGGATTTACGGTTTCCGGTGCGGCGGCATTAATATCAAATTTGTAATCATCTGCCCGATAATAAACTTTTCCGTTAGCATCACGCAGAATACCTTCATCCAGTAGCGGGGCGATAAATCCACGCTGGGCATCGTCAAAATCCTGACGATCGCTAAACGGCAATGATTTGGCGTAGTTCTGGTTAATTTGCTGAGTATATTGGCTGGCAGCCTGAGCTTCTTCTTTCGCGTAAGCGGTATTTACCATCATGCCGCTGGCGGCGGTTAATGCAATAACAATCCTGCTCAAACGGAATAACCGTGAGTTATTCATATAAATCTCCATTTATCATTTGTGTCGTAAATATATGACCCATACAAAATACGTCATTTGAAACTGGCGTTATCATAATTGGGAAACTTCGACTTTAATAAGAGTAAGTGTGAGCAGAACACGCTATTTTATTAGGCATTAGTGCTGAAGAAGGAAGACAGCGATAGTTTTATTTTTTCTATAAATAATACGAAACGGTTTATTCTTTAATTATATATATTAACGGTAATATCGTTAGCATAGCGGGATTTTGCGCCACTATGCCAACGTTTTACTCATGAGTAATTAGTGCAGGGCTGCGTCCGATTGCGATAAAAAACGGTGATGCGCCAATATCGCTGCGCCCTGTGCGCCATTGAAATCAGAAGACGAGGCAGCAATAAAGCGCACGACCTGATGCGGCAGTGGGCGGCGCAGGTACGTTTGGGTCATCGCAATCAGTGTTTCGTGCGGGAAGGCAGACATATCCATTACGCCGCCGCCCAGAATCACTGCGTCAGGATCGAATAGGTTTATGCTGGTGGCAATGCCCCGCGCCGCGCTTTCCAGTAGATTCTGGACAAAAGGGGCGTTTCCCGCATGGATGAACAGATCGCTTAATGCATAATTTTGGGGCTGTTGTTCATACCAGCGTCTTAGTGCCAGTCCGGAGCAGACCGTTTCCAGACACCCTAAGTTGCCGCAGGCGCAGAGTTGGGCCATATCCCCTTGAGGAATATGGCCCAGTTCGCCTGCCACACCGTGCGCTCCTGTCCAGGGTGCACCGTTCATCCACACCGCGAACCCCATACCCGTACCGAGATAGGTCGCCAGAACCAGTTGTTGTGTGAGGCGGTTTTCTACTACGTCCCAGGAGAGTTGTAGGTTAACGTCGCGGGAAAATTCAACCGGACAATTCAGCGTATTTTCGAGTTTACCGGCGAGATCATATAAATCCGCCGCTGTTAACGGTAGGTTAGGCGTAGAAATAATGGTGCGCTTATCTTTGCCGACCAGTGCCGGAAACCCCATTACCAGACCATGACAGTGAGCGTTAAAGTGCCTGAGTTGTTCATTGAGCATTCCGGTGATACCTGACACCAGGCCGGAAGCTATCACTTCTGCGGTACGCTTTTTCTCACAGTGTAGTGTTTCCCCCTCTGCTGTCCGCAGACAAAAGCGGATATGCGTTGCTCCCATATCCACGCCCGCTACGACGTTACGCTGTTTTTGCATGAGGCTGTACCTCGTTTTTCGCAGCCAGAATCTGCGCTGCCATCACTTTCCACGCGTCGTCGATATTCTCCGCATGGTTGAAGAGTCCGGAGGTGCCGACGATAAAAACATCCGCCCCGACAGCCATCAGTTTTTCGTAAGTTGCCTGGTTGCAGGAACCGTCCACCTCGATTTCGTATTCCAGCCCCTCTCGTTCACGCCATGCTTTCAGTTCGGCAATTTTATCCAACATCTCAGGAATGAACGGTTGTCCGGCAAAGCCGGGATCGACAGTCATGACCGTAATTTTATCGGCTTTATGGATATAGTATTTCATTGCCTCAACCGGCGTTTCCGGGTTAAGAATCAACCCCACTTTCATGCCATGACGGCGGATTTCGTCAATCAGGCGAAATGCCTGACCGTTGATAGTTTCCGGATGCAGAGTGATGAAGTCTGCCCCTGCGCGCGCTAGTTGAGCAATGTAATCCTGCGGACGCGTTACCATCAGATGGCAGTCGAGCGGTTTACTCGCCAGTTTTTTTACCTGGCTTACGAAGAACGGCGAGAGTGTCAGGTTTGGTACAAAGTGGCCGTCCATAATATCGATGTGAAAGTAATCTGCATGGTTGTCGATAAATTCGATTTGTTCTTTAAATTTCAGCAGATCCATACACATTAACGATGGGGAGATTTTCATGTTCATTTCCTTACTTACTGATAAGACGGTCAAGGGCGACAGCCGCGATAATTAATCCGCCCATCACCACCAGTTGGTAATAGGTTTGTACCTGCAAAATATTCAGACCATTGTTGATGGTGCCGATGATCAGCCCGCCAATCACCACAGAGAAAATGCGTCCCTTGCCGCCGAAGAAACTGGTGCCGCCAATGATGGCACTGGCAATGGCATAGGTTTCAAAACCCATACCAGCAAGCGGTTCTGCCGCACCGAGTCGTGCCGTTGAGACGACGCCTGCCAGACCCGCACAAACACCAGAGATGATAAACACCACCAGGATGTGAAATTTCACGTCAATCCCGGAATAAAACGCTGAGTTTTTGTTGCCGCCCAGGGCGTAGATGTTGCGTCCGAGCCGCATACGAGTTGTCAGAAACCAGAGGATGAGCGCGACAATTAACGAGAAGATAACGGGGACAGGTATCCCGATTACACTGGCGGCAAAGAAGTTTACGAAGTCAAACGAGAAGCCGTATACCGAGTTGGCATCGGAGATCACCAGCGTGATCCCACGGAAAATTGCGTTGGTGCCAAGGGTGATAATGAACGGGTGTAGCCCCGTCCAGTTGACCAGGCAGCCGTTAATCGCCCCCAGTGCGCCGCCAACCAGTACACCACCAATCAGCGCTGCGAGAAACGGATCAACACCTGCTAACATCAGTTTGGCGGTCACCATACCGGAAAGTGCCAGAATCGCGCCAACCGAGAGGTCGATACCGGCGACCAGGATAGCGAAAAACTCGCCCATACCGATCAGTACAGTCACGGAGCTTTGAACAAAAATCTGGGTAATGTTGTTGGCGGTCAGAAAATATTCTGACGACAGTGAACCGAAGATGGCAACGATTATCGCCAGGATAAAAAAAGTACCGTATTTGTCCCAGAACAGCGCAAAGTTGAACGGTTTCTTCTCGTTCGCTTCGCCTTTTACTCTTGTGGTAATGCCCATGCCATAATCTCCTCTTCGCTCATGTCATCGCGATTAGTCAGGATTTGCGTCAGTCGTCCTTCGCAGAACACGGCGATGCGGTCGCAGACGGCGATAATTTCAGGTAGTTCAGATGACACCATCAGGATGACTTTTCCGTCGTCCGCCAGTTGGCGCATCACTTTGTAAATTTCGGCTTTCGCGCCAACGTCGATACCGCGGGTAGGCTCATCGAAAATGATTACTTCCGGGCGACAGCACAGCCATTTGGAGATCAGTACTTTCTGCTGGTTACCGCCAGAGAGTTCGGTGATGTTCTGGTTTACTGATTGGCACTTCAGCGCCAACAGTTCGCGCTGGGCTTCAGCGGTTTGTTGCTCGTCATCTTCATGAAACAGCCCCATTGCGCCTTTATAACCGCCGTCTTTCAGACTGCGGCTGATAGCCATGTTCTGAGCGATAGAAAAGTTGGGGAAAAAGCCATTATCCCGGCGGCTTTCCGTGATGTAAGCCATTCCTTTTTTTACGGCATCCAGAGGTGAACGAGGAGAAATAGCTTTGCCGTTAAGACGGATCTCTCCGCCAGAGCGTTTATCAACGCCAAATAGGCAATTCATCAGTTCAGTACGTCCGGAACCGACCAGTCCGGCAAAGCCTAATATTTCTCCCCGGCTGACGCTAAATGAGATATCCCGGACTTTTTTTCTGTCACGGCTGGTGACGTTTCTCACCTCAAAAACTGTATCGCACTCAAGGTTGCTGATGTTCTCCTTCATCGCGTTAAAACGGCTTTGCAGTTCACGGCCTACCATCAGACGGACGATATCGTCATTTGACACATCACTTACCATGCCGCTGCAAACGCTGCTGCCGTCTTTCATCACCGTATAGCGGTCGCAAATTCGACGAATTTCCGCCAGCTTATGTGAGATGTAGACGATGGCAGTGCCCTCTTTACGTAACTGATTCATGATCAGAAACAGATAGTCCACCTCTTTATTGGTGAGCGAGGAGGTGGGTTCATCCATGATGATGACTTTGGCGTCAAGCATTAGCGTCTTGGCGATTTCCAACATCTGTTTGTGGCTGATAGATAAGTTCGCCACTTTCTCATCTAAATCGACTTTCAAGCCCACGCGTAATAACATCATGGCAGCGCGTACTCGCATTTCTCGCCAGTCGATAATATTGACGCCGCAGATTTTTTTGGTCAGATGACGACCAATATATAAATTTTCCAGTACGGTTAATTCATCAATGACGCTGAGTTCCTGATAAATAATCCCGATACCGAGTTGTGCCGCTAATTTATGATCCAGTTTGTCATAGTTAATGCTATTAATGGTAATAGTGCCTTTGGTCGGCTCATGTATTCCAGATAACACTTTCATTAGCGTGGATTTACCCGCACCATTTTCGCCTAGTAATGCATGTATTTCATAAGGGTAAATAGTTAAATCAACCGACTTTAATGCGTGAACCGGACCAAAGGATTTGCCGATCCCCGCCATCGATATATATGGCGCGACCATAAATAATCTCTCTGCACTAAATATCGTGTTATTGCCTGATGGCGCTACGCCTTATCAGGCTTACGTTCAGGTTATTTTGTAGGCCGAATAAGCTGCTTAAGCATCGCTATCCGGCATATTTCCAGGTTTATTTAGTGACCAGGATAGAATCGACCAATTTAAATTCCGGTGCTTTATCCAGCGGGATAACCTTGCCGGATTTCTCGGCATCAACCATCAGCTTAAGACCCGTTGCGCCGATATTCGCCGGGTTCTGGGCAACAGTCGCTGTCATCTGTCCGGCTTCTACCATTTTACGGGCTTCCGGAATACCATCAGTACCGACGACCAGCACTTTGCTCGTTTTACCTGCGTTGGCAACGGCCTGGGCAACACCCATCGCCATCGTGTCATTCGCGCAATAGATCGCTTTAATATTCGGATTACGTTGCAACACATTGGTGGCGACATCCAGTGCTTTAATGCGGTCCCAGTCGGCAGGCTGGCTGGCGACTAATTTGATCTGACTTGCTTTTTTAAATGCTTCTGTTGCGCCATTACGACGCGCTTCACCGGAGGCGTTACCAGCTTTACCCTCAATGATTGCGACTTCACCACCTTCAGCACCCAGCTTGTCAATAATGAATGACGCGCCTTTCGCCCCGACAGCAACGTTATCGGTGGTGACAAAACCTTCCACATTACCACCTGCCTTTTTCAGGTTATCCATATCGATTTTTTCATCGAGATTGACCAGATAAATACCTTTTTTCCATGCGCGGGCGACAGGCATTACCAGGTTCACCGAGGATAAGGGGGCAAAGGCAATCCCTTTGTAATTTTTATTGCTCAGGTCTTCAAATAGCTGCAATTGAGATTGAAAATCCCCTTCTGAAGGAGAAGCAAAAATATCGACGCTGACACCCAGCGTTTTTGCTTCATCTTCAATTCCTTTTTTCATATCGACCCAAAATGGGTTGGAGAGCGTCTTTAATACGACAGCATATTCGGCGGCAGCAAAAGTGCTGGTTGACAACATTAAGCCCACGAGTGTGCCGCTGAAATATTTCAGATATTTATTCATAATAATGTTCTCACTGTAAGGGAGAGGTAATCCCGCGATGACGAGATTACCTTTTTCTTATTTCAGCGCGCCTGGTGAAAAGAAATCAACAATTGCGCCTGTTTTTTGCATGTTAATATTTGCTTGTTCAATGTTGAGCTGGGCGACAGAGACAAAAAATGCGTCCAGCAAAGTTAGTTGTAATATTCTTGCCGAGGCATTACGGCCTAATAACGGCGTTTCTGGGGCAGGTGAACAAATAATATAATCGGCCAGTTTCGCTATCGGTGAATGATAACTATGCGTTATACAAATAATCTTTGCCCCGTTCTTTTTTGCCAGTTCTACGGCTGCTTTCACATCACTGGTTCGCCCGGAATGGGTTACAACCAGAACCACATCTCCTTCCTGTAACAGCGACGCTGACATCATCATGATGTGAGCATCAGGATAGGCCTGGCAGCGTACACCGATGCGCAAAAACTTATGCTGTACGTCAGCACAGATAGCGTTTGATCCACCGGCACCGTACAAATCCCGCTGTTTGGCCTGATAGAAAAAACGCGCAGCACGGTGGATCTCATCAACGTTAACGATCGACTGACCTTCCATAATGGTACGTAAGGTGATGTTAAATACCTTATTCACCACATCCTGCGGTGCTTCATCAAAAGCCAACTCGGAGGGCAACACCTGTTCTGACTTAGAAAAATAGTCTTCCAGTGCACTGCGTAAGTTACGAAAGCCGCTAAATCCCAGCAGCTTTGATACCTTAACTATCATCGCTTCAGATACCGCCAGAGCTTCTGCGACATCTTTAATTGCGGGTGCACAACTCAGGTTACCGGGTTTGAGTAACCACTCCACGATGCGGCTTTCGTTTTCTGTCATTCCTTCCTGCTTCATTCGCAGGTAAGGCGCTAACCCGATACCGTTTGGAAGCGCGGAATCAAACTCTGACTGGCTCATCACGTTCTCTTGTCCTTGAATTGAAGACGTCACTATATCACCACAGCAAGAACAGAAAAGATGCTGACAACTTCACAAAAAAATAAAATTTATAAAGTTTGTTTTTTTGTGAATAATCGTGATTGAGGAAAAATTTGCTTTCATATAATCACTTTAAAAACATGGCGTTATTTTTCTTTTGAGTTTTTAGATGATTGGGTTTGTTGGATGGGAGGCTATTTCACGCTATTGCGCTGCCGGATGTAACTATGTAAAACAGACCAGGAAGGTGTATTTCATCAATTATGGGTGTTTTTGATTCATTTACATCACAAATGTTTTTTTGTTGTGAAGTTTTGCACAGGCGGGGAAGATGGATGAAAAAGATTGCATTTGGCTGTGATCATGTTGGTTTTATTTTAAAACATGAAATAGTGGCGCATTTAGTTTAACGCGACATTGAAGTGATTGATAAAGGAACCTGGTCGTCAGAGCGTACTGATTATCCGTATTATGCCAGTGAAGTGGCACTGGCAGTTGCTGGCGGAGAGGTTGATGGCGGAATATTGATTTGTGGTACAGGTGTCGGCATTTCGATAGCGGCGAACAAGTTTGCCGGAGTTCGTGCGGTCGTCTGTAGCGAACCTTATTCCGCGCAACTCTCGCGGCAACATAACGACACCAACGTGCTGGCTTTTGGTTCACGAGTGGTTGGCCTCGAACTGGCGAAAATGATTGTGGATGCATGGCTGGGGGCGCAGTACGAAGGCGGTCGTCATCAACAGCGTGTGGAGGCGATTATGGCAATAGAGCAGCGGAGGAATTGAGATTCATCCACTGTTTGCATGGATGAGTAATGACTAATGTGGATAGAGTCTCTTTCTGAGGTTAGTTAATGAAACGCTATCCGCTGTTATTTTTATTTACCCTGCTCACGCTGACCGCTGTTCCGGCTCATGCCGATATTATCGATGACACCATTGGCAATATTCAGCAGGCGATTAACGACGCTTATAATCCTGACCGTGGACGCGATTATGAAGATTCGCGTGATGACGGTTGGCAGCGTGAAGTGAGCGACGATCGTCGCAGACAATATGATGATTGCCACCGCCAGTTTGAAGATCGCCGCAGGCAACTGGATGACCGCCAGCGCCAGCTTGATCAGGAACGTCGGCAACTGGAAGATGAAGAACGGAGAATGGAAGATGAATATGGGCGTTAGTCGGATCGTTTTTGCCTGATTGCTGGTTAACCCCGGTTCCAGTTTATCCGCAACGATCGCCTTCAGAAGCGTAACTCACTCCTCGACTCTGTGTATAACAAAGTCACTTGTGACAAGAACGTCTGTTCACATCGCGGGAGGACGAGCCTCCCGGTGGGGCTTATTTTGTGGGCTGCTGTTTAACGACATTAATCATCCACGGCACTCCATATTTATCGGTGACTTTGCCGAAGCCATGCGCCCAGAAGGTTTCCTGCCAGTCCATTTCGATTTTTCCATTGGCAGCAAGGTTGTCAAACCAGCGTTTCCCTTCTTCGACCTGTTGCGAATCGAGCACCAGCGTAAAGCCGGAGTAGCTGGCTTTTCCTGACGGTATGGCATCGCTCATCATGATATCGCTACCGGCAATGCGCACGTTAGCATGGGCGATGGCAGTATCGGGGAATTGCATTCCTGATGGGCAGCCTTCGGCGCTTTCCTGTGCGGGTTTCGGCATTTCTCCGAAGCTGATTTTATACAGCAGTTCCGCGTCCAACGTGCGTTGATAATAGGCTATTGCGTCGGCACAGTTACCGGCAAAAGAGATGTAGGGACTTAACGGCATGATGGTGACCTCAGTGAAGAGAAGTCAGTTAAGTGTAGTTTGAATTTTGTACAGATGAAGAGTAGGCCTGATAAGACGCGGTAAGCGTCGCATCAGGCATTGGCACCGTTGCCGGATGCTTCGCACCCGGCAATCGAAATCAGTTCTTTTTCACAAACTCAGATTTCAGTTTCATCGGGCCAAAACCATCGATTTTGCAATCGATGTTATGGTCACCTTCAACCAGGCGGATGTTTTTCACTTTGGTGCCGATCTTCAGCATCGAAGAGCTACCTTTTACCTTCAGGTCTTTAATGATGGTAACGCTGTCGCCGTCAGCCAGCAGGTTGCCGTTAGCATCTTTAACGATCAGCTCGTCGCTTTCCTGTGCAGGTTCAGCGTCGTTCCATTCGTAGGCGCATTCCGGGCAGATGTACATGCCGTTATCTTCGTAAGTGTATTCGGAGTTGCATTTCGGGCAGTTTGGTAATGACATGTGGATTTCCTCAAAGTCAGCAGGGCAAAAGCGCCAAAAAACGGCAGATTGCCGAAAAAGGCCGCAATTATACACAAAATCCCTGAGTTTGTCGGGGGTACTGCTGATTTTAGACGACAAACGTTTTCATTTGAAAGACAACGCAAAAAGAAAATAATCTTTTTGCCTCCATTTATTATTTAAGTTAAGGTTAACTCTCTTCTTGTTCTTTTTTTAATTCAATTATTATTTCTATCTTTCTGACATTTTAAATGTATCGGAAGAGGCTTATTCATTCGGATAAAAAGACTATATTAATTATAAGAGTTATTTACTGCTGTAATTATAAAATCCGAAAGCAGAACTAAAAAACAATCTGGCTAAATAAAAGTAATAAAATTTGCTTTAAGGAAGAATTTTCCATGTACACACAGACAATATATGAGTTAAGTCAGGAGGCTGAACGCCTGTTACAGCTTTCCCGACAACAGTTGCAGTTACTGGAAAAAATGCCTCTCTCTGTACCCGGAGAAGATACACCACCACTGACTTTGCCCTGGGGGCAGCATAATATCGACGAGCGTCATGCCATGTTGAGTAATGAGCTGCGTAAAATCTCCCGTCTGGAAATGGTGCTGGCGATTGTTGGCACCATGAAAGCAGGGAAATCAACCACCATTAACGCTATTGTTGGCACTGAAGTTCTTCCTAATCGCAACCGTCCTATGACTGCGCTACCGACGCTTATTCGCCATGCTCCGGGGCAAAAAGAACCGGTGTTGCATTTTTCGCATGTCGCGCCAATCGACCGTTTAATCCAACAATTACAACAGCGCTTGCGTGATTTCGATATTAAACATCTGACCGATCTGCTGGAAATAGATAAAGATATGCGCGCACTTATGCAGCGGATCGAAAATGGCATCGCTTTCGAAAAATATTATCTTGGTGCCCAGCCTATTTTTCATTGCCTGAAAAGTTTGAATGATTTGGTGCGTCTGGCGAAGGCGCTGGACGTCGATTTTCCCTTTTCTGCTTATGCCGCCATTGAGCATATTCCAGTGATTGAAGTGGAGTTTGTCCATCTGGCGGGGCTGGAGAGTTATCCCGGGCAGTTAACGTTACTGGATACTCCCGGGCCAAATGAAGCCGGGCAACCACATCTGCAAGAAATGCTTAACGAGCAACTGGCGCGCGCCTCCGCAGTGCTGGCGGTACTGGATTATACGCAACTGAAGTCAATCTCCGATGAGGAGGTTCGTGAGGCGGTTTTAGCGGTGGGGAAATCAGTACCGCTGTATGTACTGGTCAATAAGTTCGATCAGCAGGATCGGAACAGTGACGATGCCGAACAGGTGAGGGCGCTGATTTCCGGGACGCTGATGAAAGGTTGCGTTACGCCTGGGCAGATATTTCCGGTGTCGTCGATGTGGGGCTATCTGGCGAATCGGGCACGCCATGAGTTAGTCAACAACGGTAAATTACCAGCACCGGAGCAACAACGCTGGGTGGAGGATTTTGCCCATGCGGCGCTGGGCAGGCGCTGGTGTAACGCCGATCTGGCGGATATCGACCATATTCGTCATGCTGCCGATCAACTGTGGGACGATTCGCTATTCGCCCAACCGGTTCAGGCGTTACTCCATGCCGCCTACGCTAACGCGTCGTTATATGCTCTGCGATCTGCATCGCATAAGTTGTTGAATTACGCCCTGCAGGCGCGGGAATATCTGGATTTTCGCGCACACGGGCTGAACGTCGCCTGCGAACAATTGCGGCAAAATATCCGCCAGGTTGAAGAAAATATGCAGCTATTGCAGCTCAATCAGGTACAGGTGAGTGGCGAGATTAAACATGAAATCAAGGTGGCCCTGACGTCAGCCACCGACTTTCTGTGTCAGCAGCAAAATGAGGTGAATGCCCAGTTAGCTGCGCTGTTTCAACATGATTCGTGGCCGTTAAGTGAGATCCGCACCCGCTGCGAGACGTTGTTACAGACGGCACAAACCAAAATCAGCCGTGACTTCACGCTGCGTTTTACTGAACTGGAATCAACCCTTTGCCGGGTGTTAACCGATGTTATTCGTCCCATTGAGCAACGGGTTAAAACGGAATTGAGTGAGTCCGGGTTTCGTCCTGGATTTCATTTTCCTGCTTTTCACAGCGCAGCTCCCCACTTCAATACTCGTCAGTTGTTCAGCAATGCAATATCTCGCCAGGAAAAAACGGATGAGCAGATCACCCGTTTTGGCATTGTGCGTGAGACTTTCTCGCGCTGGCTGAATCAGCCCGACTGGGGGCGGAGTAGTGAGAAATCTCCGCCGGAGGCTATTGATTACAGCGCGCTACAACGAATGTTAACCGCGGAAGTCGACCTTTATTGCCAACAAATGGCTAAAGCTTTGGCGGTTCAGGTCGATGATTCTGTCACGGCAGACATGAGCACTTTTTTTGCTGATTTAGCTTTATGCTTGACGGAATTACAGACGCGTTTACGCGAAAGCCTGGCTCTGCGTCAACAAAATGAATCTGTAGTTAAGATGATGCAGCAGCAATTGCAGCAGACTGTGATGACTCACGGCTGGATTTATACGGACTCTCAGTTGTTACGCGATGATATTCAAACACTTTTCACGGCAGAACGATATTGACTAAGACGTTACTGGACGGCCCCGGTCGCGTGCTGGAGTCGGTTTATCCCCGCTTTTTAGTGGATCTGGCGCAGGGCAATGACGCCCGCTATCCACAAGCCCATCAGCAGCAGTTTCGCGAACGGCTGATGCAGGAGATCCTTGCTCGCACACAGCTTCAGACGTGGGCGAACGCAGGAATGTTAAATGCGCCGCTTAGCCTGCGCCTGACATTGGTGGAAAAACTGGCGGCGATGCTTGATCCCGCTCATCTGGCGCTGACGCAGGTCGCGCAACATCTGGCACTATTGCAAAAAATGGATCACCGCCCACAATCTGCTTTTCCGAAACTTCCGCAGCAAATTGCCGCGTTGTATGAGTGGTTTTCCAGCCGTTGTTGCTGGAAGGAAAAAGCGTTAATGCAACGAGGATTACTGGTGCAGGCGGGCGAGCAGAGCGCGCAAGTTTTTACCCGCTGGCGTGCTGGTGCGTATAACGCCTGGTCGTTGCCTGGGCGTTGTTTCATTGTTCTGGAAGAGTTGCGCTGGGGGGCGTTTGGTGATGCCTGCCGTCTGGGAAGCCCGCAAGCGGCGGTGTTGTTGCTTGACGATTTGCGCGTGAAAGCGACGCAATATCTGGCCGAAAGTATCAACGCAGCACCGACTACTCGTCATTATTACCCTCAGTGGTTTACCTCTCCCACTACCCCGACTGGCGGAGATTATGCTGACTTTTTAAGCTGGCTGGGCAAGTGGTCCGATGCCGATAAACAGCCCGTTTGCTGGTCAGTAACCCAACGCTGGCAAACTGTCGCGCTGGGGATGCCACGGCTCTGCTCAGCACAGCGTCTGGCGGGGGCGATGGTAGAGGAAATCTTCACTGTAAATTAAGTGTAAATAATCGGTTACACCAATGAGTGTTAAACGAAATCCATGTGTGAAGTTGATCACAAATTTAAACGCTGGTAGGGTAAAAAGGTCATTAACTGCCCAATTCAGGCGTCAACAGGTTTGGTTGTACAGTTCTTAATCAGAACGTGTAAATAAACCCGCTACGCTTGTTACAGAGATTGCACCCTGCAATTCCCGCTCCCCTTTTGCGGGCGCCACGTCGATTTGCCTGACGTGTGCGGAAATGGGCTTATTCTGCGAGGAAAGCTATGCTGAAAAGGAAAAAAGTAAAACCGATAACCCTTCGTGATGTCACTATTATTGATGACGGTAAACTGCGAAAAGCCATTACTGCAGCATCGCTGGGTAATGCAATGGAATGGTTTGATTTTGGTGTTTATGGTTTTGTTGCTTACGCATTAGGTAAAGTCTTTTTCCCTGGGGCTGATCCCAGCGTGCAGATGGTTGCTGCACTTGCCACCTTCTCCGTTCCCTTTCTGATTCGACCGCTTGGCGGGCTCTTCTTTGGTATGTTGGGCGATAAATATGGTCGCCAGAAGATCCTCGCTATCACCATTGTGATTATGTCGATCAGTACATTCTGTATTGGATTGATACCGTCCTATGCCTCGATTGGTATTTGGGCACCGGTTCTGCTGTTGATTTGTAAGATGGCGCAAGGTTTCTCGGTCGGCGGCGAATATACCGGAGCATCGATATTTGTTGCGGAATACTCTCCTGACCGCAAACGTGGCTTTATGGGTAGCTGGCTGGATTTCGGTTCTATTGCCGGGTTTGTTCTGGGCGCGGGTGTGGTGGTGTTAATTTCTACCATCGTCGGTGAAGAGAACTTCCTCGACTGGGGCTGGCGTATTCCGTTCTTTATCGCTCTGCCGTTAGGGATTATCGGACTTTATCTACGTCATGCTTTAGAAGAGACACCAGCGTTCCAGCAACATGTTGAGAAACTGGAACAGGGCGACCGCGAAGGTTTGCAGGATGGCCCGAAAATCTCGTTTAAAGAGATTGCCACGAAGCACTGGCGCAGCCTGTTGACGTGTATTGGTCTGGTGATAGCCACTAACGTGACTTACTACATGCTGCTGACCTATATGCCAAGTTATTTGTCGCATAACCTGCATTACTCCGAAGATCACGGGGTGCTGATTATTATCGCCATTATGATCGGGATGTTGTTTGTGCAGCCGGTGATGGGCCTGCTGAGTGACCGTTTTGGCCGTCGTCCGTTTGTGATCCTCGGTAGTGTTGCGCTGTTTGCACTGGCGATCCCGGCGTTTATTCTGATTAACAGTAATATCATCGGTCTGATTTTTGCCGGACTGTTGATGCTGGCAGTGATCCTCAACTGTTTTACGGGCGTTATGGCCTCAACGCTGCCAGCGATGTTCCCGACGCATATCCGTTACAGCGCGCTGGCGGCGGCATTTAATATTTCGGTGCTGATTGCCGGTCTGACGCCAACGCTGGCGGCATGGTTGGTAGAAAGTTCGCAGGATCTGATGATGCCAGCGTATTACCTGATGGCAGTGGCGGTGATTGGTTTGATTACCGGCGTGACCATGAAAGAGACGGCGAATCGTCCGTTGAAAGGCGCGACACCGGCGGCGTCAGATTTGCAGGAAGCGAAGGAAATTCTCGTTGAGCATTACGATAATATCGAGCAAAAAATCGAAGATATTGACCACGAGATTGCCGATTTGCAGGCGAAACGCACTCGCCTGGTACAGCAACATCCGCGAATTGATGAGTAACCTGAAATGGATTACCTGATGCGACGCTGTCGCGTCTTATCAGGCCCCCAATCGGTCTGACCCGACTCTTAAGGTTCACTTAATCTCTGGCGTGCATACTCTCCTCCAGTTCAATGGAGGAGAGTGCAATGAAAAACCGTATTTATGAAAGTTTAACTACCGTGTTTAGCGTGCTGGTAGTAAGCAGCTTTCTTTATATTTGGTTTGCCACGTATTGATCTTTCTTCAGCCGTATCCAGGCGCGCGTGCCGGAAGTCTCTTCCCGGTTTTGCAGGAAAAACTGCCCGTGATGCAACTGCGTGATGCGGCTGACAATACTTAATCCCAGACCAATTCCGCCATAACGGCTGTCCATCCGTACAAACGCTTTGCTCAACTCTCCGCATTTACTCTCATCAATACCAGGCCCTTCATCTTCAACTGCCATTACCGCACCGCCATCTTCTTGCAGTTTAATCATAATGTTGCTGCCTTCGGGACTATAGCGATGGGCGTTTTCTACCAGGTTACGCAACAACATGCGTAGTAGAGTGACGTCGCCCTGGACAGTGATGTCGGCGGCGCTTTCTGGCAACAGCAAGGTTTGCTGACGCTGGTCGAGCATGGTGCTGAGTTCGTCATAGGAGGGCAGGATCACATCATCCAGCAACTTTACATGCTGGTAATTACCCGAAGAGAATGACTGTCCGGCGCGCGCCAGTTGTAACAACTGGGAGACGCTGGCCATCATCTGATCGAGCCGCGCGACTAACGGCGCTACGTCAATGTTGTGCGTTTTCGCCATTAACTCCAGATGCAAACGTACCCCTGCCAGCGGCGTTCGTAGTTCGTGAGCGACGTCAGCGGTAAACAGCCGTTCGTTATCCAGCGTGCTGGTCAGGCGACTGACCAGATCGTTCAATGCAGAAACTACCGCTTCGATTTCGAGGGTGGCACTGTGAATAGCAATAGGTGTCAGGTTGTCGGCGGTACGCGCTTCCAGCTCTTTTTGCAGTTCCGCCAGTGGGCGGGTGATGCGACGTACCGCCTGATAGCAGATAAACAGCGTCAGACTGACCATAAACACGCCAGGAACAATCAGACTGGCGACCGCCTCACGGATTTCACGCATGATGTGGCGATCGTTGTTGCGATTGTCGCGCAGCGCCTGCTCAAATAGCTGAATCTGCTCGGTGCTTTCATGCCATAGCCAGAAAACGCTGATCAGCTCAAACACCAGCAGAATTGCCCCAATGGTCAATATCAGCCGTTGACGCAGCGATATTGGTCGACGCAGAAAACGCATCAGGTTCAATTAGTTTTCCTCATTAGCGACCAGCATATAGCCAAAGCCGCGCACGGTGCGGATACGGGCTTTGCCCACTTTGTCGCGCAAGTTATGGATATGCACTTCCAGGGTATTCGTTGAGGGTTCGTTGTCCCAGTTGTAAATGTCGTTGTAGAGAATTTCCCGATGCACCGGACTACCCGCCTTGAGCATCAGGCGCGACAGCAGGGCATATTCTTTTGGTGTCAGGATCAGCTCTTCACCGCCCATCCATACCTGACGGCGACCCATATTCAGCGTCAGGTTGCCAACCTTCAGCTCGCTTTCGCCCTGATTATTATGGCGTCGCAGCAGGGCGCGGATGCGGGCGTGCAACTCTTCCAGCGCGAAAGGCTTCACCAGATAGTCGTCGGCACCGACATCCAGCCCGGCGATTTTGTCGGTAAGCGTGTCGCGGGCGGTGAGGATCAGTACCGGCAGGGTGTATTTTTTCTGCCGGATACGAGCGAGAAAATGCAGTCCATCTTCGTCGGGTAAACCTAAATCCAGCACCACCAGGCTGTAATGACCGGCTTCCAGGCTTTGTTCCGCCATCCGCGCGGTCGTGACGCCATCACACGCGTAGCCTTCAGTTTGTGCCGCCAGAATCAATCCCTGCAATAACAGTGTATCGTCTTCAACAATTAGAATTTTCATTCAGTCGTTCTCCTGCATGCCTGCAGAATATCATCCGCGGCTTGATAATACTTCGTCTCGACGCCGGTTAATCCCAACAGGGTTGAGAATAAATTGTCCTGCGAATAGTGCTGCGTTTGTGCTTGTTTTTGCAGGCAGCTTTGATCAACCTGATACCGTTTTTGATAATCCTCCGACAACCACAGCAGCATCGGAACCTGCTTTTGGCTATCCGGGGCGATGCTATAAGGCAAGCCGTGTAGATAGATGCCATTTTCACCTAACGATTCACCGTGGTCAGAAAGATAAATCAGGCTGGTGGTAAATTTATCCTGATGTTCTTTCAGCAGATTAATCGCTTTATCAACAATATAGTCGACGTAGAGCAACGTATTGTCGTAAGTATTGACCAGTTGCTCTTTGGAACAGGTCTGGATCTCGTTGGTGTCGCAGGTGGGAGTAAATTTCCTGAACTGCGGTGGATAGCGGTTGTAATAGGTCGGGCCGTGGCTGCCGATGGTGTGTAAGACAATCACCCCATCGCCTTGCAGATTATTGATGTACTCCTCCAGCCCGTGGAACAGCACTTCGTCATAGCATTCGCCGTTGATGCACTGACCGGGTAAGTTCAGGGCAGTGACGTTCTGATGAGGCACGCGGTCACATGCGCCTTTGCAGCCGCCATCGTTGTCATTCCATAGTACGTTGATGCCTGCCCGCTGAATGATATCCAGCACGCCTTCCTGGTGTTGTGCCAGCTCTTCTTTGTAATGCTCGCGCGGCATATCTGAGAACATGCACGGTACGGAGACAGCCGTTGCTGTGCCGCAAGACGTAGTATTAGGAAAATAGATCACGTTATCTTTCGCCAGTCGCGGGTTGGTTTCACGCGGGTAGCCATTGAGTGAGAAATTCTCCGCCCGCGAGGTTTCCCCGACGATCAAAATGGTCAGGTTTTTCCGGTTTCCTTTTTGCATTAACGGGTTGCGGTGTGCGTCCTCACCAATGCGTACCAGTGGCAGATTCGCCAGTCGCTGGTGGGAATACCATGACCAACTGGCAACAATGCTGTTGGAGGGGCTTAAAGATTTCACCAGCTCTTTGTTGTTGCGAAACAGCGAGGCGTAGTCTTTATAAAAAAGCACGGCAACCAGCACAATCAGCAGTACAGATATCAGGATACTGGCTCCACGGAAAAGAACACTGCGCAGGCGCGAGGCAGCAGGTTTGATTTTTATCCAGCAGGCAATCAGCGCAGCAAGTACGCCGCTTAACCCTAGCGTTAGTAACATGCGTGGCGTCATCAACGCATAACTTTCCGCCGGTGTGGTATCAATGATATTGGCAATCATCGAACGGTCGATGACGATGCCATAAGTCATGATGAAATATTGCGCAGATGCGCCAACGAGAATAAACAGACAGGCTAGTGGTCGATTAAGCCATAAGAAAGAGCCTAGTGTCAGAACAATATTAATCACGCTGAACGCGACGACTGGCATCGACAAGAAAACCAGCACGTTATGCAGCGAATCCAGCGGTAACGCCTGTAACACCTGTTTAAAAAAGGCAATGTTCAGGCAGATAGCAATATAAAAAGAGGCCAGCAATAGCCAGGCGAGTAAATTCAAAGAGGGTCTTTTTAAAAGGCGCTTTAACATCACGGTGTTTCCATCGAACAAAGTGCGCATATGCTCGCAAAGCAAAATTAAGCCAACCTTAAGTTCTTAAGGTTGGCTTTTATGTTTGCTGGATTAAGGAGGCTTAATCTTTGCTAATGGGTGGATCTAAAGGATACGGGTTTTTATGCAGCCGGTTGTAGTTCAGCGTGTACATAGCGGTGATCACCATCAGAGTGACAAATGACCACATGACTTCTTGTGCACCAGAACCAACCACCGCCCAGATGCAATAAAGGAAGGCGATAGTTGTGATGACCAGATACGCCGGACGCGCTTTGCCAAAGTGACCGTGGCCTAAAAGCAGTAAAGCTGCACAGGTATAAAGATAAGGCACCAGGGTAAAGATAACCGATACGGAAGAGACCAGACCGAACTCTTTGGTTGCGTTTGGTGAGATGCTGCTGAACTGGAAGATAGTCATCAGGATACCAACGATAATCAACCCGGCTACCGGTGTGCCTGCTTTGTTGACGCGGGCAAAAATCGGTGGGAACAAACCGTCATCGGCAGCGGCTTTCGCCGTTTGTCCAGCCAGTAACGTCCAGCCGCCGAGCGAACCCAGGCAACCAGCCGCCGCACAGAAGGAGACAATGGCTCCTGCGGTATCACCCAGCGCCATCCGTGCAGCATCACCGAATGGCGAGGCGGAAACGCGCAGTGCGGCATTCGGGATCATCCCCATAATTGCCGTGGTCGAGAGCACATAGCAGACGGCAGCAATCAGTACCCCACCAATGGTGGCAATAGGGACGTTGCGTTTCGGGTTTTTCACTACACCCGCTGCAACAGAAGCACTTTCTACCCCGATAAATGACCACAGCGTTACGTTTAAGGTGCTTTGAATTGCGCCGAAAGTGCCCAGACCGCTAACGTTCCAGGCCGCCATATAGGTTTCTCCGTGGAACCAGAACCAGCCGAATACGGCAATCCCGACGATGGGGATCAGCGCCAGTACAGTGGCGATGGCCTGCACGCGGGTAATCATTTTCGGCCCGACGATATTAAGCAGAACGAAGATCCACAGCACCACAACACAGGTGATAGTTAATACCAACGGATCTTTCAGTACCGGGAAGAAATAGCTCAGGTAGCCGACGCCAATGACCACCATAGCAATATTGCCGATCCAGCAGGCCAGCCAGTAGAGAACGTTAGTTTGATACCCGAGGAAAGGACCAAAACAGCGGCGCGCGTAGGCATATGAACCGCCAGGGCTGGGATCGAGGAACGACATTTTGGCGTAAACCATCGATAAAGCCAAAGCACCGATAATTGTCACCAGCCAACCATATATAGCAATCCCCCCCGTCGAGGCCAGATTTGCAGGTAACAGAAAAACACCTGACCCCATAATATTCCCCGACACCATTAGGGTGACGGGGATTAAGCCCACTTTGTGAGCATCAGCATCCGAAGACATAATAAAACTCCTGCGAAGGCGAGCTTCGTGACAATAAATTACGTCATATCATACGCCTGCATTCGCGCGTTGAATTATCGTCGGCTGGCTTATCGCTGATGCTGTTATTAATATATCTCTTCGTTAAGGTTATAAATCAGGCGATAGAACGTTCTCTATGCTGGCTAACATAATGGAGTGGGGTCATGCCATAGAAATCTTTAAATACAGAAATAAAGTAAGACGTACTGTTGTAGCCACAGGACTGTGACACCTGTGAGATATTTTTACCATCCATCATTAATTCATTTACGGCATAACGCATCCGGCAGGTGGTTATTATTTGGCTATAACTGGTGTTTTCGCTTTTCAGCTTTTTCTTTAACAAACTTGGGCTAAGGCATAAACAACTGGCTACCATACTAAGATTCCAGTCTTTATGGATATCGCTTTCAATGATTTGATAAACGCTGTCGCTAACACAATTACGTAACATATGCATTAGCAGTGAAAGGAATTTTTTACTGTCGAGAAAACGAGATAGTACAGTGAATAATAATGCACGTGTTCGTTCCTTTTCCGACTCTGTTTCAGCGGGCATTATGCTGTGTTGCGCTGCGACGCGAAACACCTCTGGTGTCAGGCATGACAGGGAAATAAAAGGCGTGGCGCTACGCTGCCAGACCGGTATTTTCGAGAGATCTTTATTCAGAAAGCGGAGATAATCTTTGATGATGTCGAGGCTAATATACGCAACCAAAGTGTTATTCAGAGAGGAGACGTCGATAATATTGTTTTCACAACTTAATAACGTTATATGGTTAGCTTTCAAACTTATAGGTTCTTTCCCATTCACTCTTAGCCAGACATCTTTTTCAGTTAATAAAACTATACAAGGTTGGTTGCTGCAAATCCTCATACATGTACTCCTGAAATGCAAAGAAAATAGTGGATCTCGCCAACATAGAGAGATACCGGGGACTGGTTATATAATTGTATGACGAATCAAAACATGCATAAAAATAACGTGTTTTGCTAATATTACAAATTTTTATAGTAATTTCTCATGTACAAAAATTTTTACAGAGTGAAGAAGTGTAAATAACAAACAAAAAAAGCGCGGGGTGGGACCGCGCAAAAAGTATGACATTTTTGTTTGCAGCAATTTTTATGAAAACGTTGCCATACTCAAAAGGCCTCAGGCCAGGCGGCGTAATGTTATTTAAACAATTACGCCTTCAGCGGAATAGTGGTTACGCTTTCACACACATTACGTGGTAAATACCGTCAATAATTTCGGTGCCTTCCGTTTCGTGTTCAAAACCAGGGAAATGATGATCCCAGGATTGCAGTGAGCGTAAATAGCTTACTTGTGGGCTGTTTTTATCGCCAAAGTTTTCACCGGAAAGCAGCATTGGGATCCCGGGCGGATATGGGATGACTGAGTTCGCCGCAATACGTCCCGGCAGGTTTTCAATGGATACCAGTTCAACGTTGTTATCGACAATTGCGTTGTATGCTTCGCGCGGAGTGATTTCTGCCACCGGCAGGCCGGAATAGGCTTCGTTCAATCGTGCGCCAGGATTGTTTTCTTTCAGCCAGGCAAACATTTTGTCGCCCAGATCGTGAATACCCATGTTCGCATAAGTGTCAGGATATTGTTCAACAAGTTCCGGCATTACCTGAGCCAGCGGGGTGTTAGCGTCGTAGTGGCGTTTGAAGGAACAGAGGGTGTTAGCCAGCGTTCCCCATTTCCCACGGGTTACGCCCATTGAGAACAGGAACATAATCTGGAAGTCGGTGGTACGGGTGGGCACAATGCCGTGGCGACCCAGCCATGCGGTAACCAGTGCCGCCGGAACACCGGTTTCTTCCAGTTCACCGTCTTCACCCATCCCCGGAGCGAGGATGCTGACTTTAATCGGGTCAAGCATACTCCAGTTATCCGGAATATCTTTGAAGCCGTGCCAGCTTTCGCCCGGATGCATTACCCAGCAGTCCTGAACGGTGGTCAGCAGTTTGTGCGGTGCGTCGGCAAAGTCATAGGTTTTGCCGGTTTCCGGATCGGTAACCACTTCTTTATTCCACGGCTTAAAGAACCAACTACCTTCGTCAGCAAACTCTTTATACAACCGTGCCATTGCCTGGCGGAAATCGACCGCTTCGTCGATCACTTCCTGAGTCAGCGACAGGCCGCTGTTGCCGTCCATCATTGATACAGCCACATCGTTTGACGCGCAGATGGCATATAACGGGGAAGTGGTGGCATGCATCATGTATGCCTGATTGAAGCGGGAGAAGTTAATCGCGCCGCGTCCTTCACGTACATGAATATAAGACGCCTGCGACAGTGCATTCAGCAGTTTATGAGTGGAGTGAGTGGCGAAAACGGTAGGACCGCTGTGATCACCCGGCTCACCGCGCATCGCGTAGTGATCGGCATAGATCGGATTAAAACGTGCGTAACCGTACCAGGCTTCGTCGAAGTGCAGACGATCGGCGGTTTTTTCCAGCAGATCCTGCGCGTCTTTGGCGTTATAGCATACGCCGTCATAGGTGCAGTTGGTTACCACGCAGTAAGAGGGTTTTTGCCCGACTTTGTCTTTGGTCAGCGGGCTTTCGCTGATTTTCTTCTGCAAGGTTTCAGGCTGCATTTCCTGCGGATAGATTGGCCCGATAATGCCGTAGCGGTTGCGGCTTGGCACCATGTATACCGGTTTCGCGCCAGTCAGCATTAAACCTTGTTCGATGGATTTGTGGCAGTTACGGTCAACAACAACCACGTCGTTATCTGTCATGCAGGCTTGCATGATGGTGCGGTTAGACCCTGAAGTGCCGACGATGACTGACCAGGAGTGGTCGGCACCAAATACGCGCGCGGCATATTTTTCGCTTTCGCCAAATGCGCCAGTATGGTCAAGTAAAGAACCGAGGGAAGTTCGTTCGATGCCCATGTCGGTGCGGAACAGGTTTTCACCATAGTAGTCATGGTAGAAACGTCCGGCGGGGGTTTTAGTGAAGCCAACACCGCCCTGGTGACCTGGCGCGGCCCAGGAGTACTCATGGATGTCGCTATATTTCATCAGCGCGCTGAACAGTGGCGGCAATAGCTGTTGGCGGTAGCGGGACATCGCTGCGATGGCGCGTCCGGCGATAAAGTCAGCGGTATCTTCCAGAATCCAGGCGAATTCATCGACAAGCTCCAGCAGATCGCGATCCAGCGCGGCGATTGATTTTTCCCGGTCGCCTAACAGGAATACCGGCACATTTTGCTGACGCTCATGAAGCTTACCGATCAATTCTCTGACATTTTGGTGTTCGTCCGGATGCTCCATTTGATAACTGAACATCAGACAATCAATGGCTTCATTTGAAGAGAGAATGGCAAAGCCATCATCAAAGGAGGTGGATTTAATCACGGTAACATTTTGTTGGCTCAAGGCATTTGCCAGACGCTCAACGGCGCTACCGACCCAGGTGTCCTGATGTAGAAACTCGCTTTCAACAATTAATACTTTCATCATTGCTTACCCGGTTGTGAAGGAATCTTCGCTGCGGGCAAGTATCTTCCGGGCATTTCAGGCTGTAAAGTGATTGAAAAACAAGCGTTTTTAAAAATTTTATATTATAAACAAAAGTTTAAATTAATTTTTTAATTGATTTTCAATGTTTATTATCGACAGCTAAATTATTTTTTTGGCTGATACTGATATCGTTTTTAGCCGGGAAGCATCTGGCGGCGTTGTTGGCTAAGTTTTCGGTATTGTTGCGGCGACATGCCGACATATTTGCCGAACGTGCTGTAAAAACGACTACTCGAACGAAAGCCTGCCGTCAGTGCAATATCGAGAATACTTTTATCGGTATCGCTCAGTAATGCGCGAACGTGGTTGATGCGCATCGCAGTAATGTACTGTTTCATCGTCAACTGCATGACCCGCTGAAATATCCCCATTGCATAATTGGCATTAAGTTTGACGTGCTCGGCCACATCGTTGATGGTCAGCGCCTGATCATAGTTATCCGCAATAAAGCCCAGCATCTGGCTGACATAAAACTGCGCATGGCGCGAGACGCTATTTTTGTGCGTACGTGAAGTTTTATTGACCAGAATAGGCTCCCAGCCGGAGAGGCTAAATCGCTTGAGCATCAGGCCAATTTCATCAATGGCGAGCTGGCGGATTTGCTCGTTTGGGTTGTTCAACTCCTGCTGCCAGCGGCGTACTTCAAACGGACTAAGTTGCTGTGCCACCAGTGATTTAATCACCATGCCGTGAGTCACATGGTTTATAAGGTCTTTATCCAGTGGCCAGGAGAGAAACAAATGCATTGGCAGATTAAAAATTGCCATGCTCTTGCAGGTTCCGGTATCGGTTAGCTGGTGCGGCGTACAGGCCCAGAACAGCGTGATATGGCCTTGATTGATACTTACGTGTTCATTGTTGATCAGGTATTCCACATCGCCATCGAAAGGCACATTTACCTCAACCTGACCATGCCAGTGGCTGGAGGTTATGACATGCGGCGCGCGAAATTCAATTTCCATCCGCTGATATTCCGAGTATAGCGACAGCGGGCTGCGGGTCTGCTTTTCATCACTGCTGCACATAAATGTGTCTGTATTCATCGATAGCCCTCTTTCCTGGATTATCAGAATCATGGCAGAAGTTGGCAGGGGTGACTGCGAATGACGACACAAAACGTAAAGAGAGAGGAATGGACAGGGTTTTATAAGGGCTAATTACTCTGTTTTTTAGGCAATTTATTCCCGAAAACTCAGATTTACTGCTAAGCAACCCAGGATCTGAGTTTTTGGGAATGCTCAACGGGGAAGCCGGAGGTTTTCTGCGAAATCGCCTGCCATGATGAAATCATTCAAGCAAGCCAGGAGACCTGAATGATGTCTGCACCCAAAATTACTTTTATCGGCGCTGGTTCGACGATTTTCGTTAAAAATATTCTTGGTGATGTGTTTCATCGCGAGGCGCTGAAAACGGCGCATATTGCCCTGATAGATATCGATCCCACCCGCCTGGAAGAGTCGCACATTGTGGTGCGTAAGCTGATGGATTCAGCAGGAGCCAGCGGCAAAATTACCTGTCATACCCAACAGAAAGAAGCCTTACAGGATGCTGATTTCGTGGTGGTGGCATTTCAGATTGGCGGTTATGAACCCTGTACGGTCACCGATTTTGAGGTTTGTAAGCGTCACGGTCTGGAACAAACTATTGCCGACACGTTGGGGCCGGGCGGCATTATGCGCGCGCTGCGTACCATTCCGCATCTGTGGCAGATTTGTGAGGACATGACGGAAGTGTGCCCCGACGCCACCATGCTGAACTACGTTAACCCGATGGCGATGAATACCTGGGCAATGTATGCCCGCTATCCGCATATCAAACAGGTAGGGTTGTGCCATTCGGTGCAGGGAACGGCGGAAGAACTGGCGCGCGATCTCAATATCGATCCCGCTACACTGCGTTATCGTTGTGCAGGTATCAACCATATGGCGTTCTACCTGGAGCTGGAGCGCAAAACCGCAGACGGCAGTTACGTGAGTCTCTATCCGGAACTGCTGGCAGCCTATGATGCGGGCCAGGCACCGAAGCCGAATATTCATGGTAATCCCCGCTGCCAGAATATTGTGCGCTATGAAATGTTCAAAAAGCTGGGCTACTTCGTCACGGAATCATCAGAACACTTTGCTGAATATACGCCGTGGTTTATTAAGCCAGGCCGTGAGGATTTGATTGAACGTTATAAAGTGCCGCTGGATGAGTACCCGAAACGCTGCGTTGAGCAACTGGCGAACTGGCATAAAGAGCTGGAGGAGTATAAGAATGCGTCCCGGATTGATATTAAACCGTCGCGGGAATATGCCAGCACAATCATGAACGCTATCTGGACCGGTGAACCGAGTGTGATTTATGGCAACGTTCGTAACGATGGCCTGATTGATAACCTGCCGCAAGGATGTTGCGTGGAAGTCGCCTGTCTGGTTGATGCTAATGGCATTCAGCCGACTAAAGTCGGTACGCTACCTTCGCATCTGGCAGCACTGATGCAAACCAATATCAACGTACAAACGCTGCTGACGGAAGCGATTCTCACGGAAAATCGTGACCGTGTTTACCACGCCGCGATGATGGATCCGCACACCGCCGCTGTGCTGAGCATTGACGAAATTTATGCTCTTGTTGACGACCTGATTACCGCCCACGGCAACTGGCTACCCGGCTAGTTGCACCGCTAATACGCTACTGCGCCGGGGTATGTCTTCCGGCGCACACCTCTGACGATACCAATAACAGAAGGCGGGCGTTGGTAACAGCGACCCGATACTCTATGAGCATTTCAATGACGACAAAACTCAGTTATGGATTTGGAGCGTTCGGGAAGGATTTTGCGATCGGCATTGTGTATATGTACCTGATGTATTACTACACCGATGTTGTCGGGCTGTCGGTTGGTTTGATTGGTACTTTGTTTCTGGTGGCGAGGATCTGGGATGCTATTAACGATCCGATTATGGGGTGGATTGTAAATGCTACGCGATCGCGATGGGGTAAGTTTAAGCCCTGGATCCTGATCGGTACGTGAGCCTGTACATAGATTTGTGTAATTGCCTGATTTTGATATGTTCAATCCAGCATCAAATGAAGGTTAATTTATGGACGAAAAACAGTTACAGGCTCTGGCTAACGAACTGGCCAAAAACCTCAAAACCCCTGAAGACCTCAGTCAGTTTGATCGGCTGCTGAAAAAGCTCAGCGTTGAAGCCGCTCTCAATGCAGAGATGACACACCATCCTGGGTATGAGAAAAATCAGTCCAGACCAGGAGCTAACTCCCGCAACGGTTTTTCCACAAAGACCGTTATCACAGGCGACGGTCCACTGGAACTGCGTACTCCGCGCGATCGTGACGGTACCTTCGAACCACAACTGGTAAAGAAAAATCAGACCCGTATTACCGGGATGGATAACCAGATCCTCTCGTTGTATGCCAAAGGGATGACCACCCGTGAGATAGCTGCTGCGTTCAAAGAACTGTATGACGCAGATGTTTCACCGGCACTGATATCAAAGGTTACCGATGCCGTGATGGAGCAGGTTGTAGAATGGCAAAACCGACCACTGGATGCTGTTTACCCCATTGTTTATCTTGACTGTATCGTCCTGAAAGTTCGGCAGGACAGTCGCGTCATCAACAAATCGGTGTTCCTGGCACTGGGCATCAATATCGAAGGTCAGAAAGAACTGCTGGGTATGTGGCTGGCCGAAAATGAAGGGGCGAAGTTCTGGCTCAATGTGCTGACTGAACTGAAAAACCGCGGTCTGAACGATATCCTCATCGCCTGTGTGGATGGCCTGAAAGGCTTCCCGGATGCCATCAACACAGTATATCCGAAGGCCCGCATCCAGTTATGCATCGTGCATATGGTGCGCAACAGCCTGCGCTTCGTGTCATGGAAGGACTACAAAGCCGTCACTCGCGACCTGAAAGCGATTTATCAGGCTCCCACGGAAGAGGCAGGCCAGCAGGCACTGGAAGCGTTCGCTGCGGCCTGGGACTGTCGCTATCCTCAGATAAGCCGAAGCTGGCAGGCTAACTGGCCGAATCTTGCCACGTTCTTCGCTTATCCAACGGACATCCGCAAAGTGATCTATACGACGAATGCCATCGAGTCGCTAAACAGCGTGATCCGCCATGCGCTCAAAAAGCGTAAAGTGTTCCCGACAGACGACTCGGTGAAAAAAGTGGTGTGGCTGGCAATCCAGTCTGCGTCCCAGAAATGGACGATGCCGTTGAAGGACTGGCGAATGGCAATGAGCCGCTTTATTATCGAGTTCGGTGACCGCCTGGACGGTCACTTCTGAGAAAAGGCATTTACACAGAATCTTAAACAGGCTCCGGTACGTTGGCTAACTCTGTAATCTTATTTCTTCTCTTTAGCGCGCATCTGTTTGAAGGTACTACTCAGATTGTCTTTGTTTGCGTGACCTACATTCTTTGGGGCATGACTTACACCATAATGGATATTCCCTTCTGGTCACTGGTTCCAACCATAACCCTCGATAAACGTGAGCGAGAACAACTGGTTCCTTATCCGCGCTTTTTTGCCAGTCTGGCGGGTTTTGTTACGGCAGGCGTGACGCTGCCATTTGTTAATTATGTCGGCGGCGGCGATCGGGGATTTGGCTTTCAGATGTTCACACTGGTGCTGATTGCGTTTTTTATTGTGTCGACCATCATCACTCTGCGTAATGTGCATGAAGTCTTTTCGTCAGATAATCAATCGTCTGTCGGAGAAAAACACCTGACACTAAAAGCCATCATTGCGCTTATTTATAAAAACGATCAGCTTTCCTGCCTGTTGGGAATGGCTCTTGCTTATAATATTGCCAGCAACATTATCACCGGCTTTGCTATCTATTATTTCTCGTATGTTATCGGTGATGCGGATCTGTTTCCCTATTACCTGTCGTATGTGGGAGCAGCTAACCTGGTGACGTTAGTGTTCTTCCCGCGTTTAGTTAAATCATTATCCCGACGTATTTTATGGGCCGGAGCCTCTATTCTTCCGGTATTAAGCTGTGGTGTTCTTCTGTTGATGGCATTAGTGGGCTATCACAACGTCGCTCTTATTGTGATAGCCGGTATTTTGCTGAATGTGGGGACGGCGCTGTTCTGGGTATTACAGGTCATCATGGTGGCAGATACCGTTGACTACGGTGAATATAAATTGCACATCCGCTGTGAGAGCATTGCTTATTCCGTGCAGACGATGGTGGTGAAGGGCGGTTCGGCATTTGCGGCTTTTTTCATTGCAGTTGTGTTGGGGATGATTGGCTATGTCCCGAATGTTGAACAGTCTACGCAAGCCATATTAGGTATGCAGTTTATTATGATTGCTCTACCTGCTCTGTTCTTCATGGTCACGCTGATTCTCTACTTCCGTTTCTATCGCCTCAATGGCGACACGCTGCGCAGGATCCAGATCCATCTGCTGGATAAATATCGTAAAGTGCCCTCCGTACCTGTTCATGCTGATATTCCGGTCGGTGCAGTGAGCGATGTGAAAGCCTGACGGACGTTGGCAATAGCGAATGAAAACATTGCCTGATGCGACGCTGGCGCGTCTTATCAGGCCTACAATAAGAAATTCAATTGATTGAATTTGCACATTTTGTAGGCAGAATAAGGCGTTTACGCCGCATCCGGCATAAACAAAACGCAGGTTGTCATCCGGTTATCAAGCCATAACGCCGTAACTGGTGGCAGTGAAAGCGAGCGAGGAATATCACCGCGGTTAATGCGCCCAGCAGCGCACAGAACATATCGGATTGCGTATCCCACTGGTCGCCCTGGGTGCCGAGAAAATCATCCGCGCCCTGGCCCATCGCCAACGCTGCCCACCACTCAACCAATTCATACATTGCGCTTATCGCCAGCGCCACGCAGCAGACCAGAAACGCTACCATTTTACGTCCGCGCACGTACATCCCACGCACAAGGATCTCTCGCGCCACCAGTGCAGGCACCAGCCCCTGAAAAAAGTGCCCCAGCTTGTCATACGGATTACGACTCAGCCCCAGCCATTCCTGCACTTCAAAACCGATGGGAACTTTTGCGTAGGTATACTGACCGCCAACCATCAGGATGATGGCGTGAAAGAAAATCAGCGTATAGAGCAAGGGCGTTAATGGATAACGTCTGGCGGTGGCAAGCAGCAACGGTACGACAATAATCACTGGCGTCACTTCCATCAACCAGGTCAGTTTGTCATGAGCCGAAATGCCGGTGTAAATCAGGATGAATGTTAGCGCCAACGCGCCAGTGTTAAGAATTAACGGCTTGAGTGTGCGGAGCATGGTGAGTTCGCAAGTCAGGGAAAATACTGACTATTCACCAGTAAGCGTGAAATTACAATCGCAAAAGAGGTGGCCCGGGGGGATCACCTGGCAGTATACCGCCAGGCGCCGGGCCGAAGAGGTTACTTAGTGCAGTTCGCGCACTGTTGATTGACGATCTGCTGGAAGAAGTCGTTGCCCTTGTCATCGACCAGGATAAACGCCGGGAAATCTTCCACTTCGATTTTCCAGATAGCTTCCATACCCAGCTCCGGATAGGCAACACATTCCAGATGCTTAATGCTCTGCTGTGCCAGCACTGCCGCCGGGCCGCCAATGCTGCCGAGGTAGAAGCCGCCGTGTTTATGACAAGCGTCGGTGACCTGCTGACTGCGGTTACCTTTCGCCAGCATGATCATGCTGCCGCCGTGGGATTGCAGCAGATCCACATAGGAGTCCATACGTCCTGCGGTAGTTGGGCCAAGTGAACCGGAAGGATAACCAGCAGGCGTTTTGGCCGGACCTGCGTAGTAGATCGGGTGATCTTTGATGTACTGCGGCAGTTCTTTACCTGCATCGATCAGTTCTTTCAGCTTAGCGTGCGCAATATCGCGACCAACGATAATCGTGCCGGTGAGCGACAAACGGGTGGAAACCGGATACTGCGAAAGCTGGGCGAGGATCTCTTTCATCGGACGGTTAAGGTCGACTTTCACCGCTTCGCCTTCACCTGCCTGACGTAGCTCTTCCGGAATGTACTGGCCTGGGTTGTGCTCCAGTTTTTCTATCCAGATACCTTCGCGGTTGATTTTTGCTTTGATGTTACGGTCAGCGGAGCAGGAGACGCCCATACCTACCGGGCAGGATGCGCCGTGACGCGGCAGACGGATCACGCGGATGTCGTGGGCGAAGTATTTACCGCCAAACTGCGCGCCGAGGCCGAGCTTCTGGGCCTCTTCCAGTAGTTCCTGTTCAAGCTGGACATCGCGGAATGCCTGACCGTGTTCGTTCCCTTCCGTCGGCAGTTCATCGTAATAGTGAGCACTTGCTAACTTAACGGTTTTCAGGTTGGTTTCAGCGGAAGTTCCACCAATCACAAATGCGATATGGTACGGCGGGCAGGCTGCGGTGCCGAGGGTGCGCATTTTCTCAACGAGGAAGTTTTTCAGTTTGCCGGGGGTTAGCAGGGCTTTCGTTTCCTGGTAGAGATACGTTTTGTTGGCAGAGCCGCCACCTTTGGCAACGCAGAGGAATTTGTACTCGTCGCCATCTACCGCGTACAGGTCGATTTGCGCAGGCAGGTTAGTGCCGGTGTTAACCTCTTTGTACATATCCAGCGGCGCGTTCTGTGAATAGCGCAGGTTATCTTCGATATAGGTGTTATAGACACCTTTTGACAGGGCTTCTTCATCACCGCCGCCGGTCCATACGCGCTGACCTTTTTTACCGACAATGATCGCGGTGCCGGTATCCTGGCAGGTCGGCAGCACGCCTTTGGCAGCGATTTCAGAGTTTCTCAAGAATTGCAGCGCCACATACTTATCGTTTTCGCTGGCTTCTGGGTCGTGAAGAATAGACGCAACCTGTTTCTGGTGGGCCGGACGGAGCATGAAAGATGCGTCGTGGAAGGCTTGCTGTGCCAGCAGGGTCAGGGCTTCTGGTTCCACTTTCAGAATAGTTTCACCGTCAAATTCGGCAACGCTGACGTAATCGGAGGTGAGCAGATAATATTCGGTATTGTCTTTCCCCATCGGGAAAGATGCCTGGTAGATAAATGGTTTGTTTGACATAGCTTCCAGCCTGTAACTCTGTATTTGTTATACGAAAATGGCGTGCCGCACAGCGACGGGCAGCACGCATAGTGCAATTACAAGAACCCGTACATCGCGGCGAAGATCCAGCCAAAGACGCAGGATACGCTCACGCCAATCAACCCTGGCAGAATGAAGCTGTGGTTGATGACGAAGCGACCGATGTGGGTGGTTCCGGAACGGTCAAACTGAATCGCTGCCAGGTCGCTAGGATAGGTCGGCAGGATGTAATAACCGTAGCAAGCCGGTGCTGAAGTCACGATGTATGCCGGGTCAACGCCGATCGCCAGTGCAACCGGAACAATGGCTGCCAGCGCTGCGGCCTGGGAGTTCACAAACTTGGAGACCAGCAACAGAACAATGGCATAAGCCCACGGATACTCTTTCACCATTTCGCCCAGTACGCCCTGAATTTCAGACATATGCGCACCGAACATGGTTTCCGCCATCCACGCGATACCGTACACCGCCACGATGGCGATCATACCGGAACGGAAGACTTCGTTTTTTGAGATAGACGCGGGATTGGTTTTGGTCAGGATAATAATCAGCGCCCCGGTCAGCAGCATAAACATCTGAATAACCAGTACCATTGATAGCGGTTTGCCACCAAAAGATGGACGCAGGTCTGAATCAGCACCGAGAAGCGCGACCACGGCGATTGCCCCGAGGAAGATCCACATTGCCAGCCAGTTGCTTTTCGGCAGTTTTTTATCCAGCAGCGTAGCGGTATCACCGTAAACATACTCACGGTTTTCCGGTACAGAGATGAATTTCTGGAATTCTTCGTCTTTATCCAGATCTTTACCGCGGAACCAACTGAAGATACCGATCGCCAGGATTCCTAACAAGGTAGATGGGATGGTGATAGCGAGCAGGTCAAGGAATTCAAGATGACGACCGTCAAAGGTGACGTTACCCAGCATTGCGACGAGTGATACTACCGCAACGGACACCGGACTGGCGATAATTCCCATTTGCGCGCCGATAGAACTCGCCGCCATCGGGCGTTCCGGGCGAATGTTGTTCTTAATGGCGACGTCATAGATGATCGGTAGAATGGTGTAGACCACGTGGCCAGTACCGCAAAGAATGGTCAGTATACAGGTGACAAACGGCGCGACAATGGAGACATATTTCGGGTTGCGGCGCAGCAGTTTTTCGGCAATTTGCAGCATGACGTCAAGGCCGCCAGAGGCTTGCAAGGTCGCAGATGCCGCCACCACCGCGATGATGACCAGCATTACATCAACGGGGGGTTTACCCGGCTGAAGGTGGAAGACGAAGACCAGAATGACCAGGCCGATACCGCCTAATAACCCCAGCGCGATACCGCCCTTTCTGGCACCATAAAACAGACATATCAGTATTATGATAAGTTGGATAGTAAATAACATGTGTGAACCCTCGCGATAATCCCATTTAAATTCTTGTCGAATAGATCACAGTCACGTTCTGTTTTGGATGAACTGTTTTCAGAGCCTGACTAAATATCCGTTTGGTCGTTACTGGCTTGAGTAAATACTTCACAGTAAATATTGGCTGATTAAAACAGCAGAAAATTTATGCACTGTGATAAGTGACTTTTTCAGAGAGAAATACTCTCTGGCGATGGGGTTATCGTTTATGTTTTGCAGATGTTAATGACTTGTTTGTTTGCTATCTTGTTGATATTTATCAGTCTGTTTTTGTTCTACAGGAAGATGTCATTAAGTTTATAGATTATTCTGATCTACCTATTTGTGGGTAAAAATACACATAATGCAGGTAACATAATAGTTAATTAACTTTTGTTAGCGTTTTGAAATTAAAAACTCTATTTATCCGAAAGGATATTAATTTGCTGGACTGAAGAAGGGAAATTATATTTGATCTGGCACAAGTTTTACTGATAGGGGATGTAACTTGTGCCAGTGCTGGTTTGCGTTACTACAATAATTGTTACTTCCAGATAACGAATAACGCTTTATTGACAATATTGCTTCAGTAATGAGTAATGCTCTGCCTGAATACGGTAACGATAAACCGGACGACCAGTGACACCATAATGGATGCTGGTAACTAAGATGTGGCAATTCACCAGCCAGATCAAATATTTACGGCACGAAACGCGTGAGATGTTAACCTCGTTGGCCAACTCGTCGGTTGAAAACTCATAGTCCTGATGAGCGTCAATCCACTGGCACAGCGTGCGTAAAGTCTGTGGCGTTAAGCCTTTCGGCAGACGACGCGTATCCTGTTCGTTGGATGAACTGCCATGAATTAGCTGGTCCAGTTCCGCCTGGTCGTAATACTGCTGCTTCTCCAGCGCCATTTTCTTTTGTCGCCAGCCGGTGAGTGCCTCTTCAAAACGTGATGCCTGGAAGGGTTTGATCAGGTAATCAACGACGCCGTAATGTAGTGAATCTTTAATAGTTGCGGCATCGGCAGCAGAAGAGATGACAATCACATCGCTTTTGCAGTGAGCGTTGTGCAGGGCGGGCAGTAAATCGAGTCCATTCTCTTTTTGCATATAGATATCGAGTAATATCAGGTCGATGGAGGTGTCGCTGTTGAAGATAATCTCTTTGGCTTTCTCAAGCGTAGAGGCGGTGCCGCAGCACTGAAAGCCCGGTATCTGTGCGACATAGCGGCGATTTAGTTCCGCTACCATTGCGTCGCCATCGATAATTAATACATTAATCATTTGCTCGACCTCTCCCCATCCCAGGGTAATTGGACAAAAAATTGTGTGAAAATTCCGGGTTCTGATTCCACGGCAATGCTGCCGCCGAGATTTTCAACCTGTTGTTTGACAAGTGCCAGACCGATGCCTCGTTCGCTTCCTTTTGTCGAGACACCTTTGTCAAAAATGTGATCGATTTTATCGGGGGGAATCCCCGGCCCATCATCGTTAATTTCACAGTGCAGCAAGCCGTGACGGTAGTGTAACGTGACGCTGATTTCGCCACCAGGTTGCGGCCCTAATGCCTCCAGCGCGTTTTCTATCAGGTTTCCCAGCGTGGTAATTAGCGTCGCGACCTGATCTTCACTACCACTGTCTGGCAACTGGCTTTCACTGTTTAAAATCAGCGTATGGCCTAAATCGGTCGCACGGTTAATCTTGCTGATTAAAAAACCAGCGATAACCGGAGATTTGATCTTACCCAGCAGAGAGCCAATCTCTTCCTGATAGTTGTTGGCTGTTTTGAGAATGTAATCTTCCAACTGCTTATAACTCTTCAGATGCAATAATCCGAGAATCACGTGCAATTTGTTCATAAATTCGTGGGATCGTTCACGAAGGGCATCGGCATAGTTGACCAGACCGTCCAACCGTTGCATCAGCTTACGAACTTCTGTTTTGTCTCTGAAGGTAGAGATGGCTCCGATGATAATGCCATTACTGCGCACCGGAACGGTGTTGATCAGTAAGAGTCTGTCTTTAACGGTCACCTCTTCATCTCGTCGCGGCGTGCCGTCGCGTAACACTTCCGAGACATCAACTACCTGCGACCATGCCTGACTAAGTGTCGATAACTTTTCGTCATCCTGCGATTTGTGGTAGTTGAGCAGTTCTTGCGCGGCATCATTAATTAGTGTGACTTCGCCACGAGCGTCCACGGCAACGACGCCTTCCTTGATCGATTGCAGCATTGCCTGGCGTTGCTCAAACAGAGTCGAGATTTCGTAGGGTTCCAGGCCGAACAGGATGCGCTTAAGTACTTTGACCAGTATCCAGGTGCCCAGACCGCCAACCAGCACACCGAATAAAATTGACCAGATAATGCTCCAGCGGCTGTCATTGATCTGCTGTGTTACACGGCTTAACTCCAGACCAATCGCCACCACGCCGATCTGTTTATGATTTTCGTCGTAGACAGGGGTAAATACGCGTAAGGCTTGCGCCAGAAAACCGTGATTAATAGCAACATTTTCCTCGCCGTTCAAAGCTTTAAGGATGTCATCACCTTTAAATGGCTGACCAATTCGCGGGGCTTCAGGGTGTGAGTAGCGAAGACTTTGCATATCGGTAATGACAATAAACAGCAGATCGTTCCGTTTGCGTACATCTTCAGCGATGGCCTGGATACCGCTCTCCTGCGGTGTTTTTTGTAAGCCCTGGCGGATTTCCGGCGAGTCAGCAAGGGTTCGCGCCACAGCCAGCGCCTTGTTGGCTAGTCCGTCACGCGTCATATCGCTGATCTGCGAGAAGTAAATCAGATGCACTACCAGCAACACCGAGAACAGCACTGCGCTGACCATTAAGATCACCGTGGTACTGAGTTTCATCGGACGTTTGCGTAACATGCGGCAGGGCAGTGAATGTCTCATCAGCTTCCTTGTATGACAAATTTCCTAAGCATTATCCCTGATGATGCGGGTAATTCAAAGGGAGTAAGGGGGATTGGCTATTTGGAGCAGAGGAGCTGGTCATTGAAACTGCCAGTGTCGTCTGGCGATTCGGGAGCTATGCTTATAGCGAAAACCATACTTTTGATGGGGGAAGGTCATGGATCAAGCTCTACTGGATGATGGTTATCGCTGCTATACCGGCGAAAAGATAGATGTCTGGTTCAACACCGCGATGTGTCAGCATTCCGGCAACTGCGTACGTGGCAACGGCAAGTTATTTAATCTCAAACGTAAGCCGTGGATTATGCCGGATGAAGTTGACGTCGCTACCGTAGTGAACGTTATTGATACGTGCCCAAGTGGCGCACTGAAATACCGTCATAAATAAGCGAGGGAAAAATGGAAATACGTGAGGGCTATAATAATTTTTATATTAATGATGCGCAGGGAAAGCAAATAGCAGAAATTGTCTTTGTGCCAACCGGAGAAAATTTAGCCATTATCGAACATACCGATATTGATGAAAGTTTGAAAGGGCAGGGGATTGGTAAACAACTGGTGGCAAAGGTCGTGGAAAAAATGCGCCGGGAGAAACGAAAAATTATCCCGCTGTGTCCGTTTGCGAAACACGAATTTGATAAAACGCGTGAGTATGATGATATTCGTAACTGATGGGAGAGTGTGGAGTAATGATATTTTCATGTTCTGCGTAACGTCATTCAGGAGAGTATCTGAAGGGTAGGGGGATGCACAAATAATGGTCAGAGAGAGCGTTTTTTTGTCCCAAATCATCCCCTCTATTGAGCAAAAAAAAAAGAATATCTCCTATATGAGAATCATCAATCGGGGTTAATAAACTTTGCATCCCCAGGGCGTATAATATTGATAGGAGTCATTTTATGGAAGGTATAAACAGGTTCAAAACTTACGTCGTTTCTTTTGATTATCCATCATCTTATTACTCAGTTTTCTTAAGGTTAAGGTCGTTAATGTATGATATGGATTTCTCCTCTATAGTTGCTGATGAATATGGAATACCACGACAATTGAATGAGAATGCTTTCGCAATAACGACATCATTAGCCGCAAGTGAAATTGAAGATTTAATCAGGCTCAAATGCTTAGACTTACCAGATATTGATTTTGACCTCAACATTATGATAGTCGATGACTATTTCCGTCAGTTCTACAAATAGATGGGAAGGATAAGAAGATATTCAAAATGGCACTATTCTCTAAAATATTAATTTTTTATGTGATTGGTGTGAACATATCCTTTGTCATTATCTGGTTTCTCTCACATGAGAAAACACATATTCGTTTACTTAGTGCATTCCTGGTAGGAATAACCTGGCCAATGAGCCTACCCGTGGCATTACTTTTTTCTCTCTTTTAGGAGCTGTGGTTGAGTGGCCCCGCTGGTTATCTTGAAACGAAGCGTCTCTCCTCAAAGCTGGACTTGCGGAACGACGAACGAAGCAGTCACCAGGCTGCTTCGTTCATTAAAGTAAAACTTATTTCTGTGGGCGCATAGCCGGGAAGAGAATAACGTCGCGGATAGTATGACTGTTAGTAAACAGCATAATCATTCGGTCGATACCAATACCTAAACCAGCGGTTGGCGGCAGACCATATTCCAGCGCAGTAACGTAATCTTCATCGTAGAACATGGCTTCGTCGTCACCTGCAGCTTTAGCGTTAACCTGCTCCTGGAAACGTTCTGCCTGATCTTCTGCGTCGTTTAATTCGCTAAAACCATTACCGATTTCACGACCACCGATGAAGAATTCAAAACGGTCGGTGATTTCCGGGTTAACATCATTACGGCGCGCCAGCGGCGACACTTCCGCCGGATACTCAGTAATAAAGGTTGGCTGAATCAGATGTGCTTCTGCCACTTCATCAAAGATTTCGGTGACAATACGTCCCAGCCCCCAGCTTTTCTCTACCGTAATACCGATAGATTCGGCTAATGCTTTAGCGGCATCAAAATTATCCAGGTCTGCCATATCGGTTTCTGGACGATATTTTTTGATTGCTTCGCGCATGGTGAGTTTTTCAAACGGTTTGCCAAAATCAAACACATGCTCACCATAAGTGACTTTAGTTGTACCCAGTACCTCTTGTGCCAGGGTGCGGAACAGTGACTCCGTCAGTTCAATCAAATCGTGGTAATCCGCATACGCCATGTAGAGCTCCATCATCGTGAACTCAGGATTATGACGAACAGAAATACCTTCATTACGGAAGTTACGGTTGATTTCGAATACTCGTTCAAAACCACCTACAACCAGGCGTTTCAGATACAACTCTGGCGCAATACGCAGGTACATATCCAAATCAAGAGCATTGTGATGGGTAATAAACGGGCGAGCAGATGCCCCACCTGGAATTACCTGCATCATCGGGGTTTCTACTTCCATAAACCCACGAGCGACCATGAACTGGCGGATAGCGGCCAGAATTTTTGAACGAACAACAAAAGTTTGACGGGATTTATCGTTAGCGATCAGGTCCAGATAACGTTGACGATAACGGACTTCCTGGTCCTGTAAGCCATGAAATTTATCTGGCAAGGGACGCAGTGCCTTAGTCAGCAGGCGTAACTCAGTACAGTGAATGGAAAGCTCGCCAGTTTGTGTCTTAAACAGCGTACCGCGTGCGCCGATAATGTCACCCAAATCCCATTTTTTAAACTGGTCGTTATAAACACCTTCTGGCAGGCTATCTCGCGCAACGTACAGTTGAATACGGCCACCTACATCCTGCAACGTTACAAAGGAGGCTTTCCCCATGATGCGACGGGTCATCATTCGGCCAGCAACCGAGACTTCAATGTTTAAGGATTCCTGTTCCTGGTTATCCTTCGCATCAAATTCCTCGTGCAACTGGTCAGAGGTATGGTCGCGGCGAAAATCATTGGGAAACGCCACACCTTGCTGACGCAGTGCTGCCAGTTTTTCGCGACGATTTCTCAGTTCATCATTAAAATCAATAGCCTCATTGGCTCCCCGTGTTTCTTGTTCAGACATTTTGGTTCCTCTAAATCCAGCTTTCAATTTAGCGTAGATAAAGAGACAGATCGGTACACTGTATTATCTGCCTCGACTATTAATAACTCAGTTTATCTTATCGAAACCAACGCTCACCTCAAGTTGATATCACTAATAAATAATCATAAAAATGGTTTAAATATCTTATTAATCTTGATTTGCTAGTGTGATTAACTAAAAGTCAATTGATTCATAACCAATTGTTTTAACGGCAGTTAATCGTTGCTTTCCTGTATCATATTGGTCGGCGTGCTAAACAGAAATCGGGTAGCAAAGGCCAATACCACGATGATCGCGACACAAGCCAACGTCCACTCTCCCATCTGGGAAAAGAATCGCTGGTAAGCTGCAATTGCCATACCGCTAATTTGCGACTCTGTCGTCTGTTGTGCCACTACGCCTGCCAGCCAGTTGGCGACCGCGCCTGTTGCCAGCATATAAATACCGGTTAATACGCCAGACATTTTCAGGCGCGTGATTTGCGCAATCGCCACCGGATCAATAAAGAGTTCGGCAAAGCCCATTAGCGCCAACCCGGATATCATCACGCCCATTGACGCTTGACCGCCAGCCGCTGCATGTCGGGCATCAAATGCCAGCAACATAAAGCCACAAGCCATCAGCAGTAAGCCAAAGGCAAACTTCAGCCAGACGCGCAATGTTGAGTTGCCGCGGCTTTCTGGCGACGCCAGCCAGGCAAGTACAACCCCAGCGAGCATCACCGCAATTGCATTCACCGACTGGAATAGCGCAGTAGGTACTTCAATATTGAATGCCTGACGATTCACAAAGCGATCGATAAACAAGCTGATGGTACTGCCGCCCTGTTGTGCCAGTATCCAGAACAACGTCCCGACAAACATCAACAATACAATTTGCCAAAGAGCACGGCGGTGTTCGGGGAATTTGATCATCATGCGGGCAATGATTTGTGCAGCAATAAGGCAAACGATCGCCAGCAAATATCCGGACCAGTCGTTTTCCAGCAATAGGGTAAAAAATACCGGGGCTAAACAGAGCATCACCACCAACCAACTCCATACCGGCAAGGCAAACTTCACGCGAGTGAGCGCTTTTTTGTCCATACCTCGTGTGGATTGGAAATGACGATGACCACTCAGGAATATCAACAAACCGATAAACATGCCGCCGCCCGCAAGGGCAAAGCCAACATGCCAACCATACCACTGTGCAGCCAGGCCACAGGCGATGGGGGCGGCGATAGAACCGATATTGCCCGCGGCATATAGCAGCGAAAAACCACCATCACGTCGATGATCGTCCGCGTCATAGAGCTCGCCAAGTAAACAGCTAATGTTTGATTTGAATAAACCGTAACCACAAATAATGATTGCCAGCGCCAGATACAGGCTAAAGGTTGAATTTGTATCAATGCCCAGTACCACATGGCCAAGGGTCATTAACAGCGCGCCGGCAATTACTGCAGTGCGGTTGCCGAGCAGGCGGTCGGCAAGCCAGCCGCCGAGAATAGGGGTAACATAAACCAGAGATGCATATGCGCTGAACAGGCTGATGGCATGGTTATCATCAAAACCAAGCTGATGGGTGAGATAGAGAATGAGTAAGGCACGCATGCCGTAAAAACTGAAGTACTCCCAGATCTGGATCGCCACGATATAGTATATCGCGCGCGGCTGTGAGGGTGTTTTCATGTGTTCTCCTTATGAGCAAAAAAGGGAAGTGGCAAGCCACTTCCCTTGTACGAGCTAATTATTTTTTGTTTTCTTCTTTCAATACCTTAACGGTATAGCGGCCATCAGCCTGACGGTATGCACCGTGAATGTCGGTTTCAAAGCCCGGATAGTGAGCGCCGATTTCACACAGCATCTGCAGGAACTCCAGAACCGGACGGCTTTCTTCGGTGATCATTTCACCCGGCATTACCAGAGGAACTCCCGGCGGATACGGAAGGATCATATTGGCGTTAATACGACCTACCATTTCGTCGAGGTAAACTTCTTCGGTCATACCGTGCAGCTCTTTCTGGAACGCAGCATACGGAGTCATTACCATCGTCGGCAGAACTTCAAATGCGCGATACATCAGATCCGGCAGATTGTGGTGAACAATCAGTTTGTGGATATTCTGCGCCAGTTCCTGAATACGCATGTTTTCATAGAATTCAGGATCTTCACGATACAGAGACGGCAGCATGTTTTTCACACGCAGGTTCAGGTCGAACGCACGTTTGAAGTCAGTCAGAGCACGCAGCAGGCTCAGTGCTTTGGTCTTATCGATACCGATGCTGAACAGGAACAGCAGGTTATACGGACCGGTCTTCTCAACAACGATGCCATGTTCGTCGAGGTATTTCGCCACGATGCTGGCCGGAATACCGAACTCGCTCATGGTGCCGTCTTTTTCCATCCCCGGAGTCAGCAGAGTGACTTTGATCGGGTCAAGATACATGTGTTCATTATCGATGTTTTTGAAGCCGTGCCAGGTGCTGTCAGAACGCAGCGGCCAGCATTCAGTGGTATCGATATGATCCGGCTGCCATACATCAAAGAACCAGCCATCAGATTCCGTTCTCAGGCGTTTGATCTCTTTACGGAACTTGATCGCACGTTCAATGGAACCGTTGATCAGACGCTTACCGGCATTACCTTTCATCATCGCCGCAGCGGTTTCAGTGGAGGCCACGATACCGTAGTGCGGAGAGGTGGTGGTGTGCATCATGTAGGCTTCGTTAAAGGTTTCTTCGTTTACATCACCTTTAACGTGGATCATGGAAGCCTGAGAGAATGCCGCCAGCAGTTTATGAGTGGACTGGGTTTCATAAATCACTTTCCCTTCTACACGGCCACCGCTCATACCACATTTACCTTCGTAAATTGGAGAGAAGTTGGTGTAAGGCACCCATGCGGAGTCAAAGTGGATGGATTTTACATCCAGTGTTTTCTTGATGAAGTCGGTGTTGTACAGCAGACCATCATAGGTAGAGTTAGTAATTACGGCATGTACCGGCCAGGTTGCGTTTGGTGTTTCTTTAACGCGCTTAGCAATGGTAGCGTGCTGGAATTCACTCTGTGGGATACCACCAAGAATACCGTAAGCGTTACGGGTCGGGCGGAAATAGATTGGTGTAACATCGCTCATCATCATCAGATGGGTCAGCGATTTGTGGCAGTTACGGTCAATCAGAATGGTGCTGCCTGCCGGAGCCGAGTACATACCGACAATTTTGTTGGCAGTGGAAGTACCGTTAGTCACCATGTAGCTGCGGTCTGCGTTAAATACGCGGGCGATATACTGTTCTGCTTCTTTGTGTGGACCGCTGTGATCCAGCAGAGAACCCAGTTCAGATACTGAAATGGAAATATCAGATTTCATGGTGTTCGGACCAAAGAAATCATAGAACAGGCTACCTACCGGGCTTTTCTGGAATGCAGTACCGCCCATGTGACCAGGAGTACAGAAAGTATATTTACCTTCACGAACATATTTAAACAGTGCTTTGGTCAGCGGAGGCAGAATAGTGTTGATATATTCGTCAGTGGTCTGCTTGATCTTGTTAGCAATATCATCAGCAGCACCCAGCGCATATTCAAAGAAGCTAATCTGTAAACGCAGATCGTTCAGGCTTACATCGAGAGTGGAATACGTATTAGCGAACGCGTACAACGGCAGGTTCTCGTTCATTTTGCTAATTTCTTCGCACAGCTCGAGATTATATTTATCCCAGTCAAAAATAACACCGCACAGACGCGCATTGTTTTCGATCAATTTTAATAAGTCGTCACGGTCGTTCGGGTAAACAATCTGGAAGTTCAGACGTTCAAGCGCGCGATGAAGTTCACGGATGGGTTCTTCTTTAAAATAAACCCCCATGTGATTCAATATTGCAATAACGTTCATAGTCATATCTCCAGGTAAAGAAGGCCCCTCCCAACACATGGGACAAAATGAAAGGAGGAGCCTCGGAAAATACTTTTAATTAATGTGCGTTAGATGCAGTGTGGTTATCCATTGAGTGGCTCTGGCGCTCGTGCATTTTGCGAGCGTAGAACATCAGGATAATCAGGCTGACGATGAAGGTTCCTGCCAGCTCGAAGGAGCTTGCACCCATCAGAGCGATGAAGCAGAACACGCAACCCAGTACAGAGCAGATCAGGCTGACAAAGTTGCGGATGTTAACGCCTTCAAAACGAATCAGGTCAACGCAAGAGTAGAAGTACGGCAGCATAGTCAGCAGTACTGCGATACCGGTCAGTTCACCAAACAGGTCAGATGCTTTACCACCGGCAGAGTTCATCAGGGTGATCAGGATCATCAGGGCAGTCATTTTCACAGCAGCCAGCAGCAGACCTTTTTTCGGAATACCGTTGCTGTCGACTTCGCCATAAACTTTCGGGAAGTTACCGTCGTTAGCGGCACGCACACCTGCCTGGCCTACCAGCATCATCCAGGAACCCAGAGACGTCAGGCATGCAAAGGCGGTGAATGCAGAAACCAGCGGCGCAGCCCAGTTACCCAGGATAGTAGAAGCACTGATTGCAAACGGAGCACCGGAAGCTGCCATTACAGAAGACGGATACATACCGGAAAGCACTTGAGTTGCAGCAATATAAACAATACCTGCTAAACCAGTACCCAGCATGGTTGCCAGTGGAACGGTACGTTTCGGGTTTTTAACCATACCCGTACTTACCGCTGCGGATTCCACACCCACAAAGGCCCACAGGCAGAGCAGAATACTTTTAATGATCGCATGGCCATCAGTGGTATTAGCAGTGTTCCAGTTAGCTGCATAAGTTGCAGCATCAAACCAATGCCAGCCAACAATAGCAGTCATAACTACAGGAATAAGAACCAGCACCAGACCAATAGTGGTTAAACGGCTTACCCAAGTACCGCCGAGCATATTTACAAAGGTAAATATCCAGACGATAGCAATACAGGCGATACCCGCCGGGACAGGATCATTTAATACCGGGAAGAAGGTGGAAAGATAAGATACAGCGGTAATACCAATCGCCAGGTTACCAATCCAGTTAGCATGGTAATAAAGAACACCTGTCTGAAAACCAAATGCAGGAGAAATCTCTCCGGCATAAGCAATTGGGCCACCTTGTTGCGGGTTTTTTGTTGCCAGTCGGGCATATACATAAGCCAACGACATTGCACCAATAATAGAGATAATCCAACCCCAGATAGCAATACCACCGATACTTGCAAGGTTCGCAGGTAATAATGCAATACCGCTCCCCATCATATTACCGGCAACAACACCGGTACAGGCAAATAGCCCGATCTTCTTGGCAGAACTCATGCTCTTCTCCTAATTTCATTTTTGAATTTGGAGTCCGGGTCATGATGCGTAACTATTTACTGACCAGACCAAACTGGCGACAAGATTACTCAAAAAAAAAGATTAATCCTAAAGATTAGGTGAAATAATACAAAAGTTTATGTAAGTGAGAATTTGAGCTCTCCATTAACAGATAAGAATCGCAAGTTGATATCATGAAAAGATAAACATTTAATGTTTACAATGGGTTATGTACATATTTGTGGTTAAAATTATGTAATAAAAATTATGCGACAAATAAAATGCCGCAACATATTACACCAATAAAAACACACAAAAATTCAACATCCAGTATTCCCGTGCATGAATCAACGCGGGAGTCACTTATTCTGAAGCGAGAAATTTGTCGAGATAAGGAACAACATAAGGAACAGAAGTCTGGAATATACCATTTTCAATCCAGTAAAGGGTGTTTGTACCAGGACGTAAATTAAAGGCTGTGAGATATGCATCAGCAGCTTCACGGTTCATCCCCTTCATTTCGTAAACTTTGCCAAGCAACACATAGTTTAGCCAGGACATTTCAAGATCAATTCCAGTATTTATCGCCTGATACGACTCCTCTATTTTTCCATTTTCCAGGGCACTGACAGCTTTTATTTGATAGAAAATGGCTAGATTATTCATGCCCGGCATTGTAGCAATGTTATCAATTTCTGTATTCAGTGCTGCTAATTGTTTTTCATCTAAAGGGTGCTGAGAATGACGTACTATATCAACTAATGCTTTTTCTGCTCTCGCATAGATAAATTCAGGAGATGATTCAATAATCTCACCTAATAATTCACTGGCACGGTTCAATGATTTTTCATCACCATGCATTAAATAATCATGCGCTTGATAAAAATTAGTTAATAAAGCACCTCGATGAGGCAATATTTGTTGGAACATCTCCTGCATTCGTTGTGGCCACGGTTGATTCAATGCCTTTGATAAACTCTCAAGTAAATCATTTTGAATTGCCAACTGGTTACCGTTAGTGATGACATAACGTTTATCCAGCATGGTTGAACCATCTGCATTGTCTACCAATTTCACCGACATAAAGCACTGCTGAGCGCGGTATTGGCGTTGATTAACAAATGCAATAGATAACGTTTTACCAGAGCTGCTCGGTTCATCAATGTTGTAGTTAATTTTGTCATGCACCATAAAGGTGGAGAAGGTATTAAGTGACGTAGCCACCAAATCGCCCACACCTATCGCGTAAGAGCGCTGATACGGAGAAGTCCAATTGTTACAACTGTTATTCACCATATTAATGTCAATATCGCGTGGATTGAGCAAAATACGCGATTTACTCAAAGGAAGACGCGTTTCCAGGCTGGAGAATGCCACGAGTACGACACAGATACCTAACGACAACAGGAAAAAAAACCATACCCAAAAGGCAGTTAATCGTTTGCATCTAACTGGGGGATGTTCAGGTGGCTTTGGGGGGTATTGGATATCTGGACTGTGGATGGGGGGATCTGTGTCAGGAGTCGCCTCTGGTATAGGAGGAGACGAAGATAACATCATTTCCTCCCCTTCCTCTTCGCTGCACCATATAACCGGAACCATTAATTTATAACCGCGCTTCGGTACAGTAGCGATATAGACAGGACTATCTTCATCATTATCTTTTAATGACTTACGCAGTTCTGAGATACTCTGTGTTACAACGTGATTGGTGACGATACTCCTCTTCCACACATTATCGATAAGTTCATCTCTACTAAGTACTTCACCACTATGTTGAGCAAAGAAAACCAGAAGATCGATTAATCGTGGCTCCAGGGTTAGTTGACGCCCGTTGCGACTTATTTGGTTTATGGACGGAGTAACAAGCCATTCGCCAACGCGAACTACAGGTTGTTGCATAATAGAAACTCACTCGAAAAGGGACTGGCCCAATGATAATTGCCATAACCTATTTTTACCATCTATTGATGAATGTCTTTACATATTATTGGTGAATAGAATACGTTATTCTTACCAGCCATAAACTTCTTGATTACATAGCCTTACGAAAGAACTTTAATGAGAACCAGAAGTAATTTGCCTTACCATCAAAATTCATCATCTTTGCCAAAGAAAAATGTTCAGAAAATAATTCCCGGAAAATGGCCCGAAGCGCTTACTATTTTAATGGATTGTTAGTCTTTGCATGAGCAAACGGACTGATACATTTTTCTTTGTTCGCATTCAGAATCTCATCAGTCGGCGTTCTGTTTATGGATGCATTACGCTCCTGATGACGTCATTTGACGTTCAACAGCATTACGGGGCCGCGCGACATTTCGCGTCAGTCAGTGCTATAGCTTAGGGACAAATTTTCTCGAACCGGGATATACCCGCAAAATGCTGGTGATGTGGGGGAGAATCGGGTTGAGTTCGGCAGAATTGATTTGGAGGCAGAACGCTTAAATCGTGGCATCCTGAAACGAAAAACGGACCTCTGTGGAGGTCCGTTTATATGAATTTGGTGCCCGGACTCGGAATCGAACCAAGGACACGGGGATTTTCAATCCCCTGCTCTACCGACTGAGCTATCCGGGCAACGGGGCGCATTAAACCGTAATCTGCACATCTCGTCAACCTAATTTCAGTAAAAACGATTCAATTGCTTAAGTTTGCGGCAAATCGCTTGTTTTCTGTATTTCTGTCAGGTCAGTGCCCCGCCCTGACGGCAGCGGGCGAAGCGCAGGATATCTTCCGCCAGTCGGTGTGCGGTGTCGACATCCGCCTGGCTGCGATTCACCAGCATGCGACTTAAACACCCTTCCAGCACCAGTTCCATCTGCTTTGCCACCATTGCCGGGTCGTCAACTTCCAGGGTGGTTAACAGTTCGTGGGTGAAATCATACGCCGCGCTTTTTTGCTGATCGGCCAGTTGATGGATAGGGTGGTCGGGATCGGGATAAAACGTGCAGGCAGCGATAAACAGACAGCCCGGATAGCGGTTGTTTTTAACGCATTCTGATAATGCCTGATAACGCGCCAGCAGCTTTTGTTCAGCAGATTGCGTTTCATCCAGCATCAGTTGACGACGCCAGACATCTATCTGTTGGCTAAGATAGCGCAGCGCATCGTAGAGGATGGCCTCTTTGTCTGGCCAGAAACGCTGGAGCGCTTCCAACGGATAATCCACTCGTTCAGCAACCATCTCCAGCGTAGTGTTAGCAATCCCTTGTAACTCTAATAATTTCAGGGCTTCTCCCAGTACATCTTCACGTTGCACGCTATTTTCCTCCGTCTTTCCCACTGAAGTGTCGTTCACGGTTGGCGATCGCGCAAATGTGCGCTGAAGGTTTCTGCATCCATAAAGCCCGTGACTCGTGCTTGTGGATGCTCCTGACCTTGTCCGTCAAAAAACAGAATCGTCGGTAGGCCAAGGACATTTAGATGTTTTAACAGCGCCACATCTTGTGCGTCGTTGGCAGTGACGTTGGCCTGAAGTAATACCGTGTCTGCTAACGCTTTTTGCACCTGCGGGTCACTGAAGGTGTATTTTTCGAACTCTTTACAGGCGACGCACCAGTCGGCATAGAGATCTAGCATTACCGGTTTGCCTTTGGCTGCAACGAGCGCCTGATTTAACTCATCTACTGTTTTGATTTTTTTAAAGTTGAGATGGGCCTGAGATTGTGCCGTGCTCGTCGCGCCAAACGCCCAATCCTGGAGTGGGCGCACGCTTACCAGCGCGGCTGCCAGCAGGATAATTTGTACCATGCGCATCCAGCCGCGTTTGGCTTGTAAGCTGGAGACAAACGCCCAGCCAAAGAACGCGACGCCAAGCGCCGACCACAAGCGTAATCCCCAGGCATCGCCAATCACCCGCTCCAGCAGGAAGACCGGCAGCGCCAGGATTACAAAACCAAACGCGGTTTTGACCTGTTCCATCCACGGACCGCTTTTCGGCAGCAGACGGTTGCCGAAGACAGTAATGAGTATCAGCGGTAGTCCCATGCCCAGCGCATAGAGATAAAGTGTACCGCCGCCCAGCCACATGTTCCCGCTTTGGGCGATATACAGCAGAATCGCGCTAAGTGGCGCGGTAGTGCATGGTGAACAGATCAATCCGGCAATTGCGCCCATAACAAACACACCGCCAGGCGAGCCGCCTTGCTGGCGATTACTCATCAGCGTGAGGCGTGTTTGTAGGGAAGAGGGAAGTTGCAGGGTAAACAAGCCAAACATCGACATCGCCAGCAAGGTAAAGACGATCGCGAGGCCGATAAGCACGTAAGGATGCTGTAGCGCCGCCTGGAACTGTAATCCCGCGGCGGCAACCACCAGACCCAGTGCCGTGTAAGTCAGCGCCATCCCCTGAACATAAATAAAGGTCAGCAGCAATGCTCTGGCGGTGGATAGCCGCTGTTTACCGCCCAGTACGATACCGGAAATCAGCGGGTACATCGGCAGCATGCATGGTGTGAAGGCGATGCCGATACCGATCAACAGCGCCCAGAGTGCAGAAAAGGGCAGTTGCGCGGCGGGTTGCTCTTGCTGCGGAACTGGCGCAGGTTGTGGCGCCGCGTTGTTGGCGAGCACTTTGCTTAACGGCACTATTTTAGTTTCTGGCGGATAACAGAAACCGGCGTCGGCGCATCCCTGGTAAGTAATCGTCAACGTCGCACCAGCACCCGCCTGATTGATGGTAACGGGAAGCGTCAGCCGCCCACGGTAAATCTCGCTTTTGCCGTAAAACTCATCTTCATGCCAGACACCTGACGGCAGTTGCACGTCGGCAATCTTCGCCTGTTCAGGCGTAATACGGATCTGTTTACGGTAGAGGTAATAACCGTCTTTGATCTGCCAGCTCAGATTAAGGTCATGCTGGTTTTGCTGAAAATCAAAAGCAAAGGCTTGATCCGCGGGGACAAATTGGGAACGTCCAGGCGCGTCGAATAATCCGGCAAAAACGGAAGTGCTGCAAAATAGCAGGATCAGCGTAAAGATGCGTTGAGCCATGAGAGGTAATCTGTGTCTCCATGTGTAACAGGTAAAACCAGAAGTTCAGGTGTTTGATAAGGATGATGAGCCTTCAGGCATTCCAGCAGTGCCTGCTGGTGAGCTTTATCGGTTTTTAAGATCATCTGTACTTCATATTCCTGTTCCAGCTTACCCTCCCAGTAATAGAGAGAGGTTGCACCGGGGATCAGGGTTGCGCAGGCTGCCAGTTTTTCTGCCAGCGCTTTGGCAGCCAGATCCTGGGCTGTCGCTTCATCCGGCGCGGTACACAGCACCACGACAGACGCGGTATTCGAACTTTTTTCATCAAGCATAAACACCTCGCTAGAACAGATGGAACCGCAAGAGAGAGGTCACTATACAACGGACGAGGGAAGGATGTTAGTCGGTGGGAAAGAAAGCGGGGCGTGAACGCCCCGCGATTTGTTATTACAGCATCACACTGCCCAGCAGGAAGCCGAAGCAAACGGCCAGGGCAACACCCAGAGTACCCGGGATGAAGAACGGATGGTTGAAGACGAATTTACCGATACGAGTTGTACCCGTGTCATCCATCTGTACCGCAGCAACCAGCGTCGGGTAGGTCGGCAGAATGAACAGGCCAGACACGGCTGCGAAAGAAGCAACAGCGGTCAGCGGAGAAACGTTCAGCGCCAGAGCCATCGGCATCAGTGCTTTTGCGGTTGCAGCCTGAGAATACAGCAGAGCAGAAGCAAAGAAGAAGATGACAGCCAGCAGCCACGGATGACCCTGAATCACTTCACCAGCGGTATCTTTGATCCAGTCGATGTTGTTGGAAACGAAAGTATCGCCCAGCCATGCAACACCCAGGATACAAATACAGGCGCTCATACCTGCTTTGAAGGTGCTGGAGTTGAGGATGTTGTCGGTATCCACTTTGCAAAGAATAGTGGTCAGGGTTGCAACACTCAGCATGATAATCAGGATGGCGTTAGTGGTGTTCATCAGCGGTTTCTCAACCAGACCCATGCTCGGGCTGTTGATGATCGCATAGATAACCACGCCGACTACGCCCAGCAGGAACAGCCAGACGGACGCTTTCGCGCCTTGTTTGATTTCAACCTGCTTCTCACCGCGCAGTTCAACCAAACCTTCTTCCAGACGCTTGCGATAAATCGGATCGTCAGACAGCCTGGAGTTGAACAGCATGGTGACCAGGAAGGACATCACCAGAACCGCCAGCAAGGTGGACGGGATGACCACGGAGAGCAAATGGAGGTAGCTGATGCCATGACCTTCCATTACGGAAGACATGTAAACCACTGCCGCAGAGATTGGCGATGCGGTGATCGCAATCTGCGCGGAAACTACCGCAGTAGACAGTGGACGGCAAGGTTTAACGCCTTGTTCCTTCGCTACTTCAGCGATAACTGGCAGCGTTGCCAGAGAGATGTTGCCAGTGCCCGCAAAGATGGTCAGGAAATAGGTCACGATCGGTGCGAGGATCGTGATGTATTTCGGGTTACGGCGCAGCAGCTTTTCTGTCTGGTGAACCAGATAGTCCAGACCGCCAGCAACCTGCATGGCAGAAATAGCAGCGATAACCGCCATGATAATGGAAATTACATCGAACGGAATGTTACCAGGCTTGACGCCGATAGCGGCAAGAACCAGCACCCCCAATCCACCTGCAAAACCAATACCAATTCCCCCTAATCTGGCGCCCAAAAAGATCGCCAGCAAAACGATGATGAGTTCTACAACTAGCATATTAGTCTTCCTTGTTTTTTAACAAGTTGATATCAGGTTGTTGTTTTTAAGTTACTGCTCACAAGAAAAAAGGCACGCCATCTGACGTGCCTCTTTTATTTGTACTACCCTGTACGATTACTGTTCGCTTTCATCAGTATAGCGTTTTGCTTTGTAAGCCGGATGCATCAGGTTCTGTACGGAGAAAATATCGTCTAGTTCCGCTTCAGTCAACAGACCGCGCTCCAGAACGACTTCGCGCACGCTCTTACCTGTTTCGGCACAGATTTTACCCACGATGTCACCGTTGTGGTGACCGATGAACGGGTTCAGGTAAGTGACGATACCGATAGAGTTGTAAACGTAACCTTCGCACACTTCTTTGTTAGCAGTGATGCCGTTAATGCATTTTTCCAGCAGGTTGTAGCAAGCATTGGTCAGAATGTGAACGGATTCAAACATCGCCTGGCCAATGACCGGCTCCATAACGTTCAACTGAAGCTGACCTGCTTCTGCTGCCATGGTAACAGTGGTGTCGTTACCGATGACTTTGAAGCATACCTGGTTAACTACTTCCGGAACTACCGGGTTTACTTTTGCTGGCATGATAGAAGAGCCTGCCTGCAGTTCCGGCAGGTTGATCTCATTCAGGCCGGCACGTGGGCCAGAAGAGAGCAAGCGCAGGTCGTTACAGATTTTGGACATCTTCACAGCCAGGCGTTTCAGCGCGCCGTGAACCATAACGTAAGCGCCGCAGTCAGAGGTCGCTTCGATGAGGTCTTCAGCCGGAACGCATGGGAAGCCAGTGACTTCAGCCAGTTTTTTCACTGCCAGCGGAGAGTACTCTTTCGGCGTGTTCAGGCCAGTACCGATGGCAGTTGCGCCAAGGTTAACCTCCAGCAGCAGTTCAGAAGTACGTTGGATGTTTTTCACTTCCTCTTTCAGCAGGATGCTGAAAGCGCGGAATTCCTGACCAAGGGTCATTGGTACTGCGTCCTGCAGTTGGGTACGACCCATTTTCAGGATGTCCTGGAATTCGACAGCTTTACGCTCAAAACCTTCGCGCAGTTGGTTAATAGCATCTACCAGTTTAATCAGGGAAGAGTAAACTGCGATGCGGAAACCGGTCGGGTAGGCGTCGTTGGTGGACTGACATTTGTTAACATGGTCGTTCGGATTCAGGTACTGATATTCACCTTTCTGGTGTCCCATCAGTTCCAGACCGATATTGGCCAGCACTTCGTTGGTGTTCATGTTTACGGAAGTACCTGCGCCGCCCTGGTAGACGTCTACCGGGAACTGATCCATGCATTTTCCGTTATTCAGGACTTCATCACATGCAGCAATGATTGCATTCGCTACACTTTTAGGAATGGTTTGCAGCTCTTTGTTTGCCATAGCTGCGGCTTTTTTAACCATTACCATACCGCGAACAAATTCAGGAATATCGCTGATTTTGTTGTTGCTGATATAGAAGTTTTCAATCGCTCTCAGAGTGTGAACACCATAGTAGGCATCAGCTGGAACTTCCCTGGTACCCAACAGATCTTCTTCGATACGAATGTTGTTTGACATGTGAACCTTCTTTTTCAAGCTGCCAATGATTTGCTTTAAACACACAGAATATATGTGGTTTCGAATGTTTTTCGACCGACGATTATCCCCTGCATCAGTCGAATACTCGGGATCATATGTTGCTTGAGGATTTCTACCGTAATCTGGATCACTTTAAGTGTCGGTTTTTACCCCTTAATTATTAATTTGTGAAATAGATCACCGCTTTGGGATTACTACCAAAAATAGTTGCGCAAACGTCTTGAAATTTTGCTAATGACCACAATATAAGCTGAACGCGATTCGCAACCCATTCAGGCGGCCGGATTTAACCGGTTGCTATTACAGGAGAAACCTTTGCGCTGGTTACCTTTTATTGCCATTTTCCTTTATGTCTATATTGAGATTTCAATCTTTATTCAGGTTGCCCACGTATTGGGGGTATTACTCACTCTTGTGTTGGTTATATTCACGTCAGTTATTGGTATGTCGCTGGTACGTAACCAGGGATTTAAGAATTTTGTGCTGATGCAACAAAAAATGGCGGCGGGAGAAAATCCGGCGGCGGAAATGATTAAAAGTGTTTCGTTGATCATTGCCGGTTTGCTGCTTTTATTACCGGGCTTTTTCACCGATTTCCTCGGTCTTCTTCTTTTATTGCCACCAGTGCAGAAACATCTGACTGTGAAGTTGATGCCGCATTTGCGTTTTTCCCGTATGCCGGGCGGTGGATTTAGTGCCGGAGCCGGTGGCGGCAATACTTTTGATGGTGAATATCAGCGTAAGGATGACAACCGCGATCGCCTTGATCATAAAGACGATCGTCAGGATTAATGTTGAAACGCCGGATTATGTGGTTATGCCATTTTCTGGCGTTTTTCGTTTCGGCAGGAACAACCACAGCCCCGCCAGCATGATCAATGCATACACGCTTTTCCAGCCGACCATCGCCAGCAACAGGATGCATAGCAGTCCGCCAATCACCGCCAGTAGCCGATAACGTCCCTTCAATAATTTACAGCCAGCCAGCATGCACAGCAGATAGATCATAATAAAGATGCCGTTGGCATAAATGATGAGTGCGTCCAGATTGATCTCTAAAGTGTGAATCACCAACGTGCTCACCACGCAACAGCCGAGCACTGCATTGAGGGCATTGTTCGGGATATGGCGAGAAGAGAGGCGCGCCAGGTAGTGGTTGGGTTTATCTTGCGCCTGCGACCAGACCAGGCGGGCGAAACTCTGTATATAAATGTTGAGGCTGGCAAAGCAGGCCAGATAGCCAATCACGCAGGCAATCCACAGCGCCCCTACACCGAACAGTTGCACCACAATTTCCGGAAGCGATGCTGCTGCCGCCATTTTTTCACCGTAGGCGTCGAAGTGTAAGACGACAACCGTACACCCCCAGTAGACTAAACCTGCCAGCACCAGACCAATCATCAGAGCGCGGGGGAAATCACGCTCCGGATTTTTAAATTCTGAGGCAAGGTGAGCAAACGCCTCCAGACCGACAAAGCACCAGAACATTACCGATAACGCAGCAAATAGCCCGGAAAGTTCGATATCACCTGGCGCAGGGAAGGGGATATTCGCAGGTTTAATATCGGCCGCCCACCAGACGGCGACAATCAGCGCGACGATAAGTCCGGCAATAACCGTTTGTAGATTCGCACTGGAACTGGCACCGCGAGTACCGATATACCACACCAGCGCCAGCGTACCGAGTTCAGCCATCAACAGTTGCCAGCCATGCCAGCCAAACATCGCCTGGCCGAATCCGGCGGCAATTTGCAGCGCAGCGGGCAAGCCAACGGGAATAACTGATAAAAATAACCAGCCTGTGACTCGCTCAAGCCGCGAACCGAACGCCATGCCGACAAAATGCGCCACACCGCCCGCGCTGGGGTAGTGGCGACCCAGAATCGCAAACACGATCGCAATCGGGAAAACTAAGATTATCAGAACAGGCCAGGCCCACAGGCTATTATTGCCTGCCACCAGGGCGGCTAAGGCAGGAACGGCAAACACGCCGGTGCCTAACAATGAAGTCGATAACAGGCCGATGCCCTGGGCCAGCCCCAGTTCTTGTTTGAGTCCACTCATGGGTTGATGTCCGATTGCGCCCAAATTTTGGGCAACTGCGCAGGTTTTTGATGGTAGCACAATCAGATTCGCTTATGACGACGATGTCGAAATTGCGATGAAACGTGAGGTGAATCAGGATTTTTACCCGATTTTGTGCTGATCAGAATTTTTTTTCATTTTCCCCCTTGAAGGGGAGAGGCCTCATCCCCATTTCTCTGGTCACCAGCCGGGAAACCACGTAAGGTCCGGCGTCACCCATAACAGATACGGACTTTCTCAAAGGAGAGTTATCAATGAATATTCGTCCATTGCATGATCGCGTGATCGTCAAGCGTAAAGAAGTTGAAACTAAATCTGCTGGCGGCATCGTTCTGACCGGCTCTGCAGCGGCTAAATCTACCCGTGGCGAAGTGCTGGCTGTAGGCAATGGCCGTATCCTTGAAAATGGCGAAGTGAAGCCGCTGGACGTGAAAGTTGGCGACATCGTTATTTTCAACGATGGCTACGGTGTGAAATCTGAGAAGATCGACAATGAAGAAGTGTTGATCATGTCCGAAAGCGACATTCTGGCAATTGTTGAAGCGTAATCCGCGCACGACACTGAACATACGAATTTAAGGAATAAAGATAATGGCAGCTAAAGACGTAAAATTCGGTAACGACGCTCGTGTGAAAATGCTGCGCGGCGTAAACGTACTGGCAGATGCAGTGAAAGTTACCCTCGGTCCGAAAGGCCGTAACGTAGTTCTGGATAAATCTTTCGGTGCACCGACCATCACCAAAGATGGTGTTTCCGTTGCTCGTGAAATCGAACTGGAAGACAAGTTCGAAAATATGGGTGCGCAGATGGTGAAAGAAGTTGCCTCTAAAGCGAATGACACTGCAGGCGACGGTACTACCACCGCAACCGTACTGGCTCAGGCCATCATCACTGAAGGTCTGAAAGCTGTTGCTGCGGGCATGAACCCGATGGACCTGAAGCGTGGTATCGACAAAGCTGTTACCGCTGCAGTTGAAGAACTGAAAGCGCTGTCTGTACCGTGCTCTGACTCTAAAGCTATTGCTCAGGTTGGTACTATCTCCGCTAACTCCGACGAAACCGTAGGTAAACTGATCGCTGAAGCGATGGACAAAGTCGGTAAAGAAGGCGTTATCACCGTTGAGGACGGTACTGGTCTGCAGGACGAACTGGACGTGGTTGAAGGTATGCAGTTCGACCGTGGCTACCTGTCTCCTTACTTCATCAACAAGCCGGAAACTGGCGCAGTAGAACTGGAAAGCCCGTTCATCCTGCTGGCTGACAAGAAAATCTCCAACATCCGCGAAATGCTGCCAGTTCTGGAAGCTGTTGCAAAAGCAGGCAAACCGCTGCTGATCATCGCTGAAGATGTTGAAGGTGAAGCTCTGGCAACTCTGGTTGTTAACACCATGCGCGGCATCGTGAAAGTGGCTGCGGTTAAAGCACCGGGCTTCGGTGATCGTCGTAAAGCAATGCTCCAGGATATCGCTACTCTGACCGGTGGTACTGTAATCTCTGAAGAGATTGGTATGGAACTGGAAAAAGCAACCCTGGAAGACCTGGGCCAGGCTAAACGTGTTGTGATCAACAAAGACACCACCACCATCATCGATGGCGTGGGTGAAGAAGCTGCAATCCAGGGCCGTGTTGCTCAGATCCGTCAGCAGATTGAAGAAGCAACTTCTGACTACGACCGTGAAAAACTGCAGGAGCGCGTAGCGAAACTGGCAGGCGGCGTTGCAGTTATCAAAGTGGGTGCTGCTACCGAAGTTGAAATGAAAGAGAAAAAAGCACGCGTTGAAGACGCCCTGCACGCGACCCGTGCTGCGGTAGAAGAAGGCGTGGTTGCTGGTGGTGGTGTTGCGCTGATCCGCGTAGCGTCTAAACTGGCTGACCTGCGTGGTCAGAACGAAGAGCAGAACGTGGGTATCAAAGTTGCACTGCGTGCAATGGAAGCTCCGCTGCGTCAGATCGTACTGAACTGCGGTGAAGAGCCGTCAGTTGTTGCTAACACTGTTAAAGCTGGCGACGGCAACTACGGCTACAACGCTGCAACCGAAGAATACGGCAACATGATCGACATGGGTATCCTGGATCCAACCAAAGTAACTCGTTCTGCTCTGCAGTACGCAGCTTCTGTGGCTGGCCTGATGATCACCACCGAGTGCATGGTTACCGACCTGCCGAAAAACGATGCGGCTGACTTAGGCGCTGCTGGCGGTATGGGCGGCATGGGTGGCATGGGCGGCATGATGTAATTGCCCTGCACCTCGCAGAAATAAAGAAACCCTCAGGCAGAAATGTCTGGGGGTTTTTCTTTTAGTCATCTTTCTAGTATAAGATTCAAACACGGACGACGCGAGGGGCGTCCAGCTCATTGATTATGGGGAATAACATGCACGTAAAATACTTAGCAGGGATTGTCGGTGCCGCGCTACTGATGGCGGGTTGTAGCTCCAGTAACGAATTGAGTGCTGCCGGTCAGAGTGTTCGCATTGTGGACGAGCAACCAGGCGCAGAGTGCCAACTTATTGGTACTGCGACAGGTAAGCAAAGTAACTGGCTTTCCGGACAACACGGCGAAGAAGGCGGTTCTATGCGTGGTGCGGCAAACGATCTGCGCAATCAGGCTGCCGCAATGGGCGGTAACGTGATTTATGGTATTAGCAGCCCGTCGCAGGGGATGTTGTCCAGCTTCGTTCCGACTGATAGCCAGATTATCGGCCAGGTTTATAAGTGCCCGAACTGATGTGATTCCGAGGCTGGGTGACAAACGTATAATTGCCTGATGCGCTTCGCTTATCAGGCCTACATCAGGCATTGCAACTGATTGAATGCTTGAGAATTTATAGGCCGGATAAGGCGTTTACGCCGCATCCGGCATGATCAACGATCACGTTATCAGTCATTTCAGGCTGGATGGCTCCAGCCTCGCATTAGCAAAGATGGGATTATTTCGCTTGTGGCGCGGCTTTGCTGATGGACTGAACGCGTAGGTGATGCAGTACGCGTAAGCATTGATCCTGGGTCAGCGGTTGGGCGTTATTTGCCGCTACGGTGCGAACGTAGACCTGACACGGCACTCCAGCGAGCTTTTTCAGTCGAGGGCTGAAATCAAGCATCCGGCGGGTGATGGCCTCCACTTCTTTACCTGCTGTCGCTTCACGTGTTTTCACCACTGCGCCGCTAAATTGTTCTTTGCCACTTTCATCTTTAAAGCGATAAAGCACCGCCAGATAATGGCTAAACAAGTTTTGTTTCCATTCTGGCTGTGAATAGGTGTCATATTCCAGATTACCATTATCCTGGCAGTCGACGTCATATAATGGCAGGAAATCTAACAGCGATGTAATACGTAATGCCAGTTCACGCATTTCCGCATTATTAATTGCGTGAATGATTGCTCGCGCCAGCATTTCAATTTGCAGTTCATTGACAACTAATTCAGATTTGCTGCCGTCATGCAGAGTTAATAGGAATGTGAGATTTTCACCCTGATTATCGGTAAGTTCCAGTGTATTTACACGGCGATTAATATCAGCATTTTTAAGTTCTTCAATCTGAATTTGAGGAATATTTTCTGCCATCTTTTTCATGGCCTTATCGCGCGCTTGCTCATACTGAAGACGGTGATCAGCCTCCAGTTTATGCTTTTGATGCAGACGGCTTTCCAGCGCTATCAACAGGTCGCGCAGTTCCATCACAGACATGAAGAACAACGATTCTTTATTGCGAGGCTCTTTTATTTTCAGTGCCAGTGCAATGAAGTTATTACTCTTGCGAATAACACCAGTGTTAACACCCTTGATGCTTATGGCCATGTAGGTTCTCCCTAACCATTTCTCAATAAAATAAATAATATATAATTTATAAGCCAGGTAAATGGGCTTGGTAGTAATAGTTGTTAAAATAACATAAATAGCGGCGCTCGCTCTATATAAACAGAAAAGAAAGGTTAATTATTGATGTCAGCTATATAAATAATAAAAATAGCAAAGCATATGAATAATTAATGGTTATGCAACGGAAAAGATTAAACTTCCCTATTTAATGGCAGGTCGCTGTACGCGTGTTCGTTGCTCTTGCCGGATGCGACGTAAACGCCTTATCAGGCCTACAGTTCATTGAAAATTCAATCAGTTGCAATGCATCATGTAGGCCTGATAAGCGCAGCACATCAGGCAATTTCACATTTATCATCAGCTTCAACCTCCCTGTTGAATCAGTTATTGCTGACGTAGCTGCAAATCCAGCGGTGTTTTGCTGGGTTCTCCGCCTATCTCACGCGCCAGTTTTGGCACCAGATATCCCGACACCAGCGTCAGCAACTCACGCATAATCTGCCGTGCTTCATCATCGCTCACCATGAAATGCGCCGCGCCCTGCACTTTATCGAGCACATGCAGGTAATAGGGCATCACGCCCGCGTCAAACAACGCATTACTCAGGTTTGCCAGCGTTTGCGCGTTGTCGTTCACGCCACGTAACAGAACACTTTGGTTAAGCAGGGTGACGCCCACGCGTTTTAACTTAGCCATCGCCTGACGGAATGTTTCATCCACTTCATTGGCATGGTTAATGTGATTCACCAGCAGGATTTGCAGCGTAGAACGGGCAAAGCGCTCAACCAGCGCCTCAGTGATGCGCGCCGGGATCACAATCGGCAGACGGCTGTGAATACGCAGACGTTTGATGTGCGGGATGGCTTCCAGTTGCGTGAGCAACCAGTCCAGTTCGCGATCTTTCGCCATCAGCGGATCGCCGCCGGAGAAAATGATCTCGTCCAGTTCTGGATGTGCGGCAACATACTCAAGTGCAGTCTGCCAGTTACGCTTGTTGCCCTGATTTTCGGCATACGGGAAGTGGCGACGGAAGCAATAGCGACAATTTACCGCACAGCCACCTTTCACCAACAGTAATGCCCGGTTGTGGTATTTATGCAACAAACCAGGCACCACGCTGTGCTGTTCTTCCAGCGGGTCGGTGGAAAAACCGGGTGCAGTGATATACTCATCTTGCGAGGTAAGTACCTGACGCAAAAGTGGATCGTCAGGATTGCCTTTTTCCATGCGATCGATAAATGAGCGGGGCACGCGCAGGGCAAACAGCTTTTTGGCGCTGCGTCCGGCCAACAGTTTTTCGTCCGCGTCTATATTCAAAAGACGCAGAAGTTCATCAGGATCGGTCACAACATCGGCAAGTTGCGCTAACCAATCTTCTCTGGATGGGGTGTTTAGGGTTACAATATGCGCCATTTTGTGGCTTAGCTACCAATTAACAAATTTCAGAGGGCCTTATGGCAACGTACTATAGCAACGATTTTCGTGCTGGTCTTAAAATCATGTTGGACGGCGAACCTTACGCGGTTGAAGCAAGTGAATTTGTGAAGCCGGGTAAAGGCCAGGCATTTGCTCGCGTTAAACTGCGTCGTCTGCTGACCGGTACTCGTGTAGAAAAAACCTTTAAATCTACGGATTCCGCTGAAGGCGCTGATGTTGTCGATATGAACCTGACTTACCTGTACAACGATGGTGAGTTCTGGCACTTCATGAACAACGAAACCTTCGAACAACTGTCTGCTGATGCAAAAGCAATTGGCGACAACGCGAAATGGCTGCTGGATCAGGCAGAGTGCATCGTGACTCTGTGGAACGGCCAGCCGATTTCCGTTACTCCGCCGAACTTCGTTGAACTGGAAATCGTTGATACCGATCCAGGTTTGAAAGGTGATACCGCAGGTACTGGCGGCAAACCAGCTACCCTGTCCACTGGCGCTGTGGTTAAAGTTCCGCTGTTCGTACAGATTGGCGAAGTTATCAAAGTGGATACCCGCTCTGGTGAATACGTATCTCGCGTGAAGTAATACGGTTGTGGTGCGGCCTGCTGGCTGCACCATCACTTTTCAGGTCAGAGATGATGAAACGCCTTATCCTTCTTGTTTTGCTTGCCAGTACGCTGCTCACGGGCTGTAACACCGCTCGCGGTTTCGGTGAAGATATCAAACATCTCGGCAATTCCATTTCCCGCGCTGCCAGCTAATTTCCTCTTCACTTCCGAAAAATCATCAGATTCCCGTCATTTTTGGTGATGTTGTCTATTATTAATTTGCTATAGGCAAACACAAATAACATTACCTAAAAGGAAGATATTATGGTGAAGAAGACAATTGCAGCGATCTTTTCTGTTCTGGTGCTTTCAACAGTATTAACTGCCTGCAACACCACGCGTGGCGTTGGTGAAGACATCTCTGATGGCGGTAACGCGATTTCTGGCGCAGCGACGAAAGCGCAGCAATAAGCAATAACGGTACGACAGGTTTGTCGTGCCGTTTGTTTTTCCCGGCGGTAATCACTGCTGTAACCGTTGAAATTTCCTCTTAAATCGGCAAAATACTTCTTTCACTATCAGCTTTGCGGGACGACCCGCAAACGCATCGTTTCACCGGGGACGGCCCCATTTCTCCGGAGTATTATATGTCCTGGATTATCCTGTTTATTGCTGGTTTGCTGGAAGTCGTCTGGGCGGTAGGCCTGAAATACACCCACGGTTTTAGTCGTCTGACGCCAAGCGTAATTACCGTGACGGCGATGATTGTCAGTATGGCGTTGCTCGCCTGGGCAATGAAATCGCTACCGGTAGGTACAGCTTATGCTGTCTGGACGGGGATTGGCGCAGTCGGGGCGGCGATCACCGGTATTGTGCTGCTCGGTGAGTCTGCTAGTCCGATGCGCCTGGCGAGTCTGGCGTTAATCGTACTGGGGATAGTTGGTCTGAAACTCAGCACCCATTAACTGCCGGGTTGCTGTACCCAGATAAACTTACTGACATCAAATCCTTCCCGGGTTGCGACCGCCAGCATCTCCTGTTTAACTTCGCTAGAAATAGTTGGCGTGCGGGAGAGTATCCACAGGTAGTCGCGATCCGGGCCGCAAACCAGCGCGTGGCGATACTCCCGGTCGAGCGCAATGACGTTATAGCCGCCATAGAAAGGGCCAAAGAATGACACTTTCAGCGCTGCGCGATGCGGATCTCCGGTAAAGTACGCTTTCCCTTCGCTCTGTTGCCACATCTCCCTGTCCGGATTATAGCCTTTGTTGATGACATTCAATCCACCATCATCCCGCAGGCTATATGTCGCGGTGACTTTCTCCAGTCCGCGTTCAAAGCGGTGATCAAAACGGGCAATCTCATACCAGGTGCCAAGATAGCGCTTAGCGTCGAAATTATTCACTACGGTCACGCCACGCGGCGGCGTAGGTGAACTACAGGCAACGACAAGAAATGCCGCTGTCGCTGCGGCAACAAGAGGGAGCAGGCGCATAGATGTTTCCTTACTGGTTTTTTTCTAAGTGTAGATGACAGCAAGGAAAAGAGGAGAAAAGGCCCGTAAATTCGGGCCATCTTCGTTGTTATTGCAAAGCGTTGAGAATCTGCCAGGCGGCGGCGACTCTCACCGGGTTTGGATAGTTTTTGTTAGCCAGCATCACAATACCCAACTCTTTTTCTGGGATAAATGCGACATAGCTACCAAATCCGCCGGTCGCCCCTGTTTTATGTACCCATGATGTGCGCACAGCAGGAGCAGGGGGCGTAATCGCTTTTACTGGTCGTGCTGCCAGTGCAATTTTATTGTCGCTGCCATTAATGATGCTGTCAGGATTTACCGGCCAGTCCAGCATTTCCCAGCCCAGGCCTTGATACATATCGCCAATTTTCCAGTAGCGAGATTGCGCCAGTTGGATACCTTGCTGAAGTGTTTTGTCGTTGATATTACGAGGATCTATATTGCTTTGTAGCCAGCGGGCCATGTCTTCAATCGTCGATTTCACACCGTAAGCTTCAGCATCTAACGCCCCTGGCGAAACATGCACCGCCTTACCTTCGCGATATCCCCAGGCGTAATTCTTTTCTTCTGCAGGCGGCACATTAATCCACGTATGGGTGAGTTTGAGTGGCTGGAAGACACGGGTATCCATTGCCTGTTCAAAGCTCAAACCAGACGGCTTCACAGCTAGCGAGCCGAATAAACCGATACTGGAGTTGGCATACAGACGTTGTGTTCCTGGCGTCCAGTCAGGCTGCCAGTTTTGATAGAAGCGCAGCAAGTCGCTTGAGGATTTAACGTCATCCGGCACTTGCAATGGCAGGCCGCCAGCGGTGTAGGTTGCGAGATGTAATAGCGTGATCCCGTTCCACTGTTTAGCGGTAAGTTCAGGCCAGTATTTTGTGACGGGATCGCTTAGATTTATTTCCCCTCGAGCAATAGTGTCGCCACCAAGTACGCCCGTAAATGTTTTGCTGACCGAGCCTAACTCAAACAACGTTTGTTGCGTGACGGGCTGCTTTTTATCTACGTCCGCATAGCCCCAGGTAAAGTAATAAGGTTTGCCCTGATAAATCACTGCAACGGCCATGCCCGGGATTTTTTGTTGTTCTATAAGCGGAGTCATTGTGCGATGCACAATATCGTTGAGCTGTTGGGGGGCGGCAAGTGCGGAGCAAGAGGCGGTAATCAGTAAGGCGCAGAGCGTCATTTTGAGCATAAGGTCTGGTTCCCATACAAAACGGCCCGCCATAGGCGGGCCGGATTTACATTGGCGATGCGTTAGATTGTAACGACACCAATCAGCGTGACAACTGTCAGGATAGCAGCCAGACCGTAGAAAACCCATTTGCCCGCAGGCACGTGGATTTTCAGATCGTGCATCGCGTGGTGCATACGGTGTAAACCACACCACAGCGGCAGAACGATCATCAGGAACAGGAATACGCGACCAATGAAGCTCTGCGCGAACGCCAGAACGCGTTCGTAGCTCAGAGCATCACCCGGAAACAGTCCCAGCGGCAGCATAATGCCGACCAGCAGGATCATTACCGGTGCAATGATTGCGCTCCACATACCACCGGCCCCGAAAAGGCCCCAGAATACCGGTTCGTCAGAACGCTTTGGATTTGGATTAATCATCTCAGGCTCCTTACCAGTACAGGGCTACAAACAGGATTACGATGGTGGCAACCACGGTTACCGCCCAGAGACTTTTGATAATTGGCTCTGGTCCCATTTTTTCGTCTTTTACAATGATATTGGCCGCTTTCGGTGCCAGTTCAAACCAGGTTTTGGTGTGCAGCAGAGCTGCCGCCAGAGTGATCAGGTTAATGATCACGATAACCGGGTTTTGTAAAAAGTCGACGAATCCCGCCCAGGCTTCCGGGCCATTTTTCAGGGCAAACAGCCCGAAAATCAGTTCAATGCTGAACCACACAGCCGGAACCGCCGTGCCTTCGCGCAGCATGTAAAAGCGATAAAACGGCAATTTTTTCCACCAGGTGGACGTCATTGGCCGTACATACGGTTTACGTTTAGTCGTCATGTTGCACTCCTTAGCGTGGTTTCAGGGTCGCGATAAGAAAGTCTTTCGAACTTTCTACTTTGCCCTGCTGAATGGCCGCAGCCGGATCGACGTGTTTCGGGCAGACTTCGGAGCAGTAGCCCACGAAAGTACAGCTCCATACGCCGTTCTGGCTGTTCAACTGCGCCATACGCTCCTTCTTACCGTGGTCGCGGCTATCTTCGTTATAACGATGCGCCAGCGTAATGGCAGCCGGACCGATGAACTCTGGGTTCAGGCCAAACTGCGGGCACGCGGCGTAGCACAGACCACAGTTGATGCAACCGGAGAACTGATGATACTTCGCCATCTGCGCCGGGGTCTGGATGTTAGTACCCTGATCCGCGGTGCGGGAGTTGCCAATGATGTATGGTTTGATCGCTTCCAGACTTTCGATGAAGTGGGTCATATCGACGACCAGATCGCGTTCGATCGGGAAGTTAGCTAGCGCTTCAACCTTCATACCGTCGGTGTAGTCACGCAGGAAGGTTTTACATGCCAGTTTCGGCACGTTGTTGACCATCATGCCGCAGGAACCACAAATCGCCATACGGCAGGACCAGCGGTAGCTCAGATCCGGTGCCAGGTTGTCTTTGATATAGCCCAGCGCATCCAGTAATGAGGTGGTTGCGTCATAAGGCACTTCATAAAATGCGCTATGCGGTGCGGTATCGACTTCCGGGTTATAGCGCACCACCTCGATTTTCAGGTTCTTCATCTCAGCCATTCGCCTTCTCCTTCTTATTGGCTGCTTCCGCCTTATCGGCTGCATCCGCTTCGCCACCGTAAACGCGTTTAGCTGGCGGCAGCGTAGTAATCTTCACGTCGCTGTACTCCAGGCGAGTAGTGCCATCAGCATCGCGGAAGGCGAGGGTGTGTTTGAGGAAGTTGACGTCGTCACGCTCGGTGCAACCTTCGTCCAGACGCTGGTGCGCGCCGCGAGACTCTTTACGCGCCATTGCGGAGTGCGCCATACATTCGGCAACGTTCAGACCGTGGCCCAGCTCGATGGTGTAGAGCAGGTCGGTGTTGAACACGCTGGAGGTGTCGGTGATGCGCACGCGCTTGAAGCGTTCTTGCAGCTCCGCCAGTTTGTCGATGGTTTTCTGCATCAGTTCCGGCGTACGGTAGATACCGCAGCCTTCTTCCATGGCCATGCCCATTTCGTCGCGGATCTTCGCCCAGTTTTCGCCGCCGTCCTGGTTAACCAGATCTTTCAGACGCTGTTCAACGGCAGTAGCCTGTGCATTGATTGCCGCATCGTTGCCATTACCAGCGGTAGATGCGCGCTCCATAGCTTGCTCACCGGCCAGACGACCGAAGACCACCAGTTCTGCCAGTGAGTTGGATCCCAGACGGTTTGCACCGTGCAGACCTACAGAGGAACATTCACCGACGGCGAACAGACCCTTAATACGGGTTTCGCAGTTCTGATCGGTTTCGATACCGCCCATGGTGTAGTGCGCGGTCGGACGTACCGGAATCGGTTCTTTAACCGGATCGACGCCAACGTATGCTTTTGCCAGTTCGCAGATAAACGGCAGACGTTCGTGCAGTTTTTTCTCACCCAGGTGACGCAGGTCGAGGTATACCACATCGCCGCGTGGTGTGGAGATGGTGTTGCCTTTACGCCATTCGTGCCAGAAGGCCTGAGAAACTTTGTCGCGCGGACCCAGTTCCATATATTTGTTTTTCGGCTCGCCCAGCGGAGTTTCCGGGCCCATGCCGTAATCTTGCAGATAACGGTAGCCATTTTTGTTGACCAGAATACCGCCTTCACCGCGGCAACCTTCGGTCATCAGGATACCGGAACCCGGCAGACCGGTCGGGTGATATTGAACGAATTCCATGTCACGCAGCGGAACGCCGTGGCTCAGTGCCATGCCCATACCGTCGCCAGTAACAATGCCGCCGTTGGTGTTGTAGCGATATACGCGACCCGCGCCGCCGGTAGCCATAACCACCGCATTAGCACGGATTTGCACCAGCGTACCTTCCATCATGTTCATTGCCACCAGGCCGCGAACGTGACCATCATCGACCAGAATATCCAGCACGAAGTGTTCATCAAAACGCTGGATCTGCGGGAATTGCAGAGAGGTCTGGAACAGCGTGTGCAGCATATGGAAGCCTGTCTTATCGGCGGCGAACCAGGTACGCTCGATTTTCATACCGCCGAAGCGACGTACGTTGACGCTACCATCCGGGCGACGGCTCCATGGGCATCCCCACAGTTCCAGTTGAGTCATTTCAGTTGGGCAGTGGTGGACGAAATAATCCACGACATCCTGCTCACACAACCAGTCGCCACCCGCTACTGTATCGTGAAAGTGATATTCGAAGCTGTCATGATCCTGCGCGACAGCGGCGGAGCCCCCTTCTGCGGCAACGGTATGGCTGCGCATCGGGTATACTTTTGAGATTAGTGCGATTTTTGCATTTGGATTTGCCTGCGCGGCAGCAATTGCAGCACGTAATCCCGCGCCACCGGCACCTACAATGGCAAGATCGGCTTGAAAGGTTTGCACGACATTCCTCCAGATTGTTTTTATCCCGCAGCACCGTACTTCAGGGTAAGTGTCTGAAAGCTACGGTCTGCGAACGCTATTCCACTGCTCCTTTATAGGTACAACAGTATAGTCTGATGGATAAGTCTGAAATTTGACGAGATCGATTTTTTTAGCGTGCCGGGAGGCTAAATTATCACTGAAGATGATTAATTTAATTACTAAACCATCATATTGCGGTTTTTTTAGTCACTGCCCACCGTTGATTGATTTCTGCGTAAAATTTGTCTCGCCGTCGCGTTGCGAGTAGACTTCGTGCCCTTGTCAAAAACTGGAGATTTTACTATGAGCGAAACGGCATCCTGGCAGCCGAGCGCATCCATTCCTAACTTATTAAAACGCGCGGCGATTATGGCGGAGATCCGTCGTTTCTTTGCCGATCGTGGAGTGCTGGAGGTGGAGACGCCTTGTATGAGCCAGGCGACGGTAACCGATATTCATTTGGTCCCGTTTGAGACACGTTTCGTAGGCCCCGGGCACTCGCAGGGGATGAATCTCTGGTTAATGACCAGCCCGGAATACCACATGAAACGCCTGCTGGTTGCCGGTTGTGGTCCGGTATTCCAGTTGTGCCGCAGCTTCCGTAATGAAGAGATGGGACGTTATCACAACCCTGAGTTCACTATGCTGGAGTGGTATCGACCGCATTATGATATGTATCGGTTGATGAATGAGGTGGACGACCTCTTGCAACAGGTGCTGGACTGCCCGGCGGCAGAAAGCCTTTCTTATCAACAAGCTTTCTTGCGTTATCTGGAAATAGACCCGCTTTCTGCTGACAAAACGCAACTGCGAGAAGTCGCGGCGAAACTGGACTTGAGTAACGTTGCAGACACCGAAGAAGACCGCGACACGTTGCTGCAACTGCTGTTTACCTTTGGCGTGGAACCGAACATTGGTAAAGAAAAACCAACGTTTGTGTACCATTTCCCGGCCAGCCAGGCATCACTGGCACAAATTAGTACGGAAGATCATCGGGTCGCGGAACGCTTCGAGGTCTACTACAAAGGTATTGAGCTGGCGAATGGTTTCCATGAATTGACGGACGCTCGTGAACAGCAACAACGCTTTGAGCAGGATAACCGTAAACGTGCGGCGCGTGGTTTACCACAACATCCTATCGACCAGAACCTGATTGACGCCCTGGAAGTTGGTATGCCTGACTGTTCCGGCGTGGCGTTAGGTGTTGACCGCCTGGTGATGCTGGCATTGGGCGCTGAGACACTGGCGGAAGTCATTGCCTTTAGTGTCGACCGGGCATAATTCTGAAAAGCTAGCTCAATCGCAACACAGAATGGCGTAGCTGACGCCATTCTGTAGCAGATGTTTTCATTTTTCCGCTAAAGCGCACAATTTAAGACTGGATGTTTGCTATCATCCAGGTATCAATTCTGTATTAGTTTTATTGTTGCCTGCCAATCGGTGGGTAGTGCAGTTAATTGGCGCGTTTAATATATGCGCTGAAATGAAGGATGATTCCATGCCTCACACGATAAAAAAGATGAGTCTAATTGGGCTCATATTGATGATCTTTACTTCAGTATTCGGTTTTGCGAATAGCCCATCGGCTTATTATTTAATGGGTTATAGTGCGATTCCATTTTATATATTTTCTGCATTATTATTCTTTATTCCATTCGCCTTAATGATGGCTGAAATGGGGGCGGCCTATCGCAAAGAAGAGGGCGGTATCTATTCCTGGATGAATAATAGCGTTGGGCCACGTTTTGCTTTCATCGGCACCTTTATGTGGTTTTCCTCTTATATCATCTGGATGGTGAGTACTTCCGCTAAAGTTTGGGTGCCGTTCTCAACATTCCTCTATGGTAGCGACATGACTCAGCACTGGAGTATTGCCGGGCTGGAGCCTACGCAGGTTGTTGGTCTGTTGGCTGTCGCATGGATGGTTCTGGTTACCGTCGTCGCCTCAAAAGGGATTAATAAAATAGCCCGTATTACTGCGGTAGGTGGTATAGCAGTAATGTGTCTTAATTTAGTATTACTGTTAGTGAGCGTTGCTATTTTGTTATTAAATGGTGGTCATTTCGCACAGGATATTAATTTTGTGGTATCTCCAAATCCGGGATATCAGTCCGGTCTGGCGATGTTATCTTTTGTCGTATTTGCTATTTTCGCTTACGGTGGAATTGAAGCTGTTGGCGGTCTGGTTGATAAAACGGAAAATCCTGAAAAGAATTTTGCTAAAGGTATTGTTTTTGCCGCTATTGTTATTTCGATTGGTTATTCCCTGGCAATATTCTTATGGGGCGTCAGCACTAACTGGCAGCAGGTATTAAGTAATGGTTCGGTTAACCTTGGCAATATTACTTATGTACTGATGAAGAGCCTTGGGATGACGCTGGGTAATGCACTGCATTTGTCGCCCGAAGCATCATTGTCGCTGGGGGTATGGTTTGCGCGTATTACCGGACTTTCGATGTTCCTCGCTTACACGGGGGCGTTCTTTACGCTTTGCTACTCGCCGTTGAAAGCAATCATCCAGGGGACGCCGAAAGCATTGTGGCCGGAACCAATGACGCGTCTGAACGCGATGGGAATGCCGTCTATTGCGATGTGGATGCAGTGCGGGTTGGTTACTGTCTTCATCCTGCTGGTTTCGTTTGGCGGCGGCACCGCATCGGCGTTCTTTAACAAGCTGACGCTGATGGCGAATGTCTCCATGACCATTCCGTATCTGTTCCTTGCCCTGGCATTCCCGTTCTTTAAAGCGCGTCAGGATCTCGACAGACCGTTTGTTATTTTCAAAACGCACATGTCAGCAATGATTGCCACAGTGGTTGTCGTATTGGTGGTGACGTTTGCTAACGTCTTTACCATCATCCAGCCAGTAGTCGAAGCCGGAGACTGGGATAGCACATTGTGGATGATTGGCGGCCCTGTCTTCTTCTCGCTGTTAGCAATGGCGATTTACCAGAACTATTGCGGCCGCATGGCGAATAAGCCTGAGTTAACCTTAGATTGATTGTATGCAATAACAACTCATCGCCAGCCCGGCGATGAGTTGTCTGAAAAGGAAGATGTCATGGATGGCACGGGGCGGGGCCCGCTGATAACCGAAGATCAAGTCAGAGCACTGCAATTTTCTGCTGGGGATGTAGCGGAAATAGAGCAGACTATTCTCTCTTTTTTCGATGCCTGCCACACCCGTAAAATAGCGATGGTGGTCGGCAATACCATTAATACCCTTAAAGATCGAGACCGGAATCGGTGGCGAAACCTGTCGGATATTTATTGCGCTTACCTTATCAGGTTCCTGGTTTTTCGTGGCGAATTGGTCGGATACGGTGATTTGTTCAGAATGCGTTTTAGCGAAATGAAACTGTCGGTTGAAACGTCATGAGTGCACATCAGTTTATTTTATGCTGCATTTGGTTCTTCGTATCTGTTCTCTGGATTCTGATACTGTCCACGCTGGACAAAGAATGGATGATTGATGGACGCGGGATTAACAACATCTGCGATGTGTTGGAGCATCTGGAAAATGACGATACTCGCGATGTCGGTGTGATAATGACGTTGCCGCTGTTTTTCCCTTTTCTTTGGTTCACGCAGTGGCGAAAAAAACGCGGCTGGTTTATGTACGCCACCGCGCTGGCGATCTTCGGCTACTGGCTATGGCAGTTTTTCCTGCGCTATCAGTTTTGTTGGTGATTGAAACTGCCAGAGTCGCCTCCGGCAGTTTCTCACGTTACAAGCTTCCTGCCTGACGCCCTTTACGCGCAGACGTTAATGTTCTGCCCGTTTGTTTACCGTTCAGACTTTCCAGACGCATCTGGAACGGCGGGAATGGCATATCGATACCGTGGGCGTGGAAGCCCGCCAGAATTAACTGGTGGATCTCGTGGCGCAGCGGCATACGGTGACCCATTTCCGCGGCGTAAATACGCAACTCGAAAATCTGAATCCCCTGTTGTAGATCGATCAGGAAGACTTCCGGTGCCGGGTTGTCGATGACCAACGAGCAGCGACGCGCTGCGGTTAGCAAGATTTCCGTCACTTCTTCACTGTTGGCATCGGCAGGAGCCGGAATCGTCAACACCACGCGCGTGACCGAGTCAGAAAGCGACCAGTTGATAAACTGCTCAGTAATGAACGCTTTGTTCGGCACAATAATCTCTTTGCGATCCCAGTCGCTGATAGTGGTGGCGCGGGTGTTAATTTTCGTCACACTGCCAGTAAGATCGCGAATTGTCACCGTATCGCCAATGCGAATCGGTTTTTCGAACAGGATAATCAGACCAGAGATAAAGTTGGCGAAAATCTCCTGCAAACCAAAACCGAGACCAACACCGAGTGCAGCGACCAGCCACTGCAATTTCGACCACTCAATACCAATCATCGAGAAGCCGACCAGCCCGCCAATCAGCATCAGCAGATATTTGGTGATGGTGGTGATGGCGTAACCTGTACCTGGCGTTAAATCAAGGTGCTGCAAAATCGCCAGTTCCAGCAGCGCGGGCAGGTTGCGCACTAGTTGCGTGGTGATGATAAACACCAGAATGGCAATCAGCACTGCACCGAGAGTAATCGGTTCCAGACTTTCCACGCCCTGCACTGTGGAGGTGACATCCCACAGCGAAATATTTTCGAGGAAGCCAAAAGCGGAATGAATTTCTGACCACAGCACGATGACTGAAAGAAGGGCGATCAGCATCAGGATTGAACGCACCAGCCGCAAGGATTGTGCACTGATAGCATCGAGATCGACTTCGCTTTCATCCACTTCAATCGCCCCTTCCGGGCTACTGTGATGATGCGCTTCTTCTTCGCCACGCGCGCGTTGTGCCAGCATTTCAGCACGGCGATGCTTCGCCCGGTCAAACGCCAACCTGCGGCGTTGGATCAGCATCCAGCGGCGGATAACGTGATAAATCACCAGTAACAGGAACCAGATGGCGACCGATGTTTCCAGCCTTGCCAGCAGAGCCTGCGCTGTTGCCAGATAACCCACGGCTGCGGCGAGAATAGCGACCAGTGGCGCGCCAATCATCATGTTCCACAGCATATGGTTGGCAATGTTGTCACCACTGCCTTCTTTGTTAAGATACAGCGGGATCCCGGCTTTTTTCAGGCTGAGCGTGACCACTGCCAGTGCACCGCAAATGAGGATAAAGCAAAGACGTCCCAGTGAGCCGGAAAACTCGCGGTCGTCGAGATTATCAAACATCATCAGCGCCATAATCAGTGGCACGATAAGCCCAATGCTCATCAGGTAGTAGCGCATACCACGGGAAACACGTTCGCGCGGCCAGCCGAAATGGGCGATAAACAAGCCGTTCGGGCGAGCAAAGGTGGCGCAAATCATCACCACCCACAGCAGTGGCACGGTGGCCGTTACACCATCGCCAATCGCTACCGCCAGCGGATAAGGCCACGCCTCGCGCAAGCCGTAACCCAGCGTCATCCACAGCACTGGTAGCGGCGAAGCGACGAGGATCGACCAGAAAAGCGTCCGTAACGTCAGCCAGAAATGATCCTGAGTGACTTTGCCGACTTTAGCCGCCGAACGTTCAAGAAAACGGGTGAAATAGCGGCGCGAGTAAATGCTGCAACCGACCAGAATCAACGCGCCAAACAGCGGTAAAATAGTCTCTTTGCTGGTCAGCATCATCATGGTGGCTTTACCTAACTGACTGAAGGTGTCCAGCGAGATCAGACGACGCAGATCCTGGGCGATTTCCAACGGCCAGGCGATGGTCATCGGGCGCACATCAGAGGTCCAGAACAGATAGCGGTGTGTCGCTTCGTTGACCTCTTTCAGCGCATCTTCCAGTTGCCCGTTGGAAACTTTCAGCTTGGTTAGCTCAAGCAGTAGCGTGTCGCCGCCCTGGAGTAATGAGTTAAGCAACTCGCGCTGAGTACGCAATTGAGCTTCGAGTATCCGGTTTTGCTCGGCAGTCAGCGGCTGGCCGTCGGCCTGAAGGATCTGTCGCAGTTGTGGCTGTTTATTGAGGAGATCTTCATAATGCAACCGTTGCACGCGCAACTGAGCCATCTCGGTATCAAGCTGTTGCGGTTTCGGCATTTCCGGCAGGCGTGCCACCTGCGCCCGCAGTGCTTCACCGAGCAAGTTTGATGAACCCAGCCATTGCGACTGTTCACGCAGCGTATTCAGTGCCTGCCGGACTTGCAACGTCTGGCTGGCAGCCTGACGCTGCTGTGAGGCGACGAGATCCATCCGCTGCGCTTGTTGATTCAACGCCGCCGATAGTTCACGGTTAATTTTGAATTGAGCAACGATATCTTCCGGCAAATCGGCACTGCTTTCTGCCAGTAATTCAGTGCTTTCCAGCGCCCGCTCTGCCTCAAGCTGGCGTTGGCTGTTCAACTGGTTGCGCAGGGCCTGCAAATACGCATCCAGTTGCTGACTCTCTTTTTCTGCCAGTGCCGAGCGCAGACGAGCCAGTTCCTGACGGTTATTGGCAGAAAGTTGCGCCAGCTCGAGTTCATCGACCAATGATTTCAAACGTGCGGAGTCGGCCTGCAACGCGAAATTTTGTGCCTGATTAAGCGGACTATTTCCCGTGAGTGTCCCCAGTCGGCGCTCAATTTCATTCAACTGGCGGCGGGCGTCAGTTTGCTGTTGTGGTAATTGATTAAGCGAATCCGCAATCTCGCGGGCGCGTTCCTGCTCTTGCTGGGCCTGACGGCTTTTATCCAGCAACTGACTGCTGACCTGGAGTATTTCCTGATTCAGCGCGTCGGTAGACATCCCCGGCGACACGCTGCGCGGCTCATCACGCATATTGTTTAACTGTGCGCGCAGAGTAGCGGAGAGTTTCGGGTAGTTATCAATGATTTCTTGATATTGCTTGATGCGCTCAAGGGAACCTTTACGTTCCTCAAGCGCATTTAAGGCAGACTGGAGCGCCTCTACGACTTCCGGCTGCGCGGGTTTCGCCGCTTTTGCCTGCTCCAGTTCCTGGGTGATTTGTTTACTATCGGGGGCCGTCGCGGCGTACGCCCCCCAACTGAGGCACCAGGCCATCAGAAAAGTGATAATCAGGCGCACGTCAGCGTTTCCTTTGATGGATTAGACCTGGTCTTTTTTGTCGTCAACCAATGGGCTGGCGTCGTGTTCTGCCTCGATCTCTTCAGCAGGAAGCGGGGCCGGTTCAGTTTCTGGCGTAACAAAGGTTTCGGTAGATACAGCCAGCGGCTGACCAATCTTAGTGACAGAAAGGCTTGCCAGTTGCTCAACCAGATTCACTTTACCCGGCGCAAACAGGTTGATAACAGTAGATCCGAGTTTAAAGCGCCCCATTTCCTGGCCTTTCAGTAGCGCCACAGAATCGTCGTTTTCCCCGGCAGGCCAGGTCCAGCGTTTGATGATGCCTTCGCGCGGTGGCGTAATGGTGCCTGCCCAGACAGTTTCAATGCTGCCAACAATTGTCGCACCGACCAGAATCTGTGCCATCGGGCCGAATTCGGTATCGAAGAGACAGATTACGCGTTCGTTACGGGCAAACAGATTTGGCACGTTCTGGGCTGTGAGATGATTCACCGAGAAGAGATCGCCCGGCACGTAGATCATCTCACGCAGGATACCGTTGCACGGCATATGTACGCGGTGGTAGTCACGCGGGGAGAGGTAAGTGGTCACAAACGTACCGTTGCGGAAGAGATCCGCCATCAGGTAGTTACCCGCCAGCAGGGCTTCAAGACTGTAGTTGTGGCCTTTGGCTTGCAGGATTTTATCTTCTTCGATTTTACCTAACTGGCTGATAACACCATCGGCAGGCATGACCAGAACATTCGGGTCGGTATCGATCGGGCGTACATCGTCACGCAGCGGACGGACAAAAAATTCGTTAAAGGTACGGTAGCTGGCGGTGTCCGGTTTCTGCGCCTCTTTCATGTCGACCTTGTAGTATTTAACGAACAGATCGATAACCAGTTTTGTCAGCCATCCTGCCCGCTTGCTTGCACCCCAACCCACCAGGCGAGTAAGCCATAGTTTCGGCAGAATATACTGTAGCGAAAGTTTGAATGAATTTAACAAGGTAGCCTCCAGGCCATTGTTTTGTCGTTCCTGATCCGGCGTACATGCCGGATCCTGAAAAAAAGGGGACGATTCTAACGACGGTTAGCTTAATTGTCAGTCATCCGTATCAGAAAAGTTTTTACGCGTTTTTACCTGCGCCATGCTTTCCAGAATACGGTGATAGTTTTCGAAACGAGTTTCCGCGATTTTCCCATCTTCAACCGCTTCACGGATAGCGCAGCCCGGATCGGTATCGTGTTTGCAATCGCGATACTTACACAGGCCTAAGTAATCATGAAATTCGACAAAGCCTTGAGTGATTTGTTCCGGTGCCAGGTGCCAGAGACCAAATTCACGCACGCCAGGGGAATCAATCACATCACCGCCGTGCGGGAAGTGATACAGCCGTGCGGCGGTGGTGGTGTGCTGACCCAGACCAGAGTTGTCCGAAACATCGTTGGTCAGGATCTCTTTTTGTAGCCCCAGCAACGCGTTCAGCAGACTGGATTTACCGACGCCAGACTGCCCGGCAAAGATGCTGATCCGCCCGGTCAACGCCTCTTCCAGCGGTTTCAGGCCATCCTGAGTATGGCTGGAAACCATTAATACGCGATAACCAATGTTGCGGTAAATATCCATCTGCTCGTTGACAAATGCCATACCGTCATCGTCCAGCAGGTCGATCTTGTTGAGCACAATAATCGGCTCAATCTGCAAGGTTTCGCAGGCCACCAGGTAACGGTCGATAATATTGAGCGACAGCTCCGGCAAAATGGCGGAGACAATGACGATCTGGTCGATGTTGGCGGCAATGGGCTTCACGCCGTCGTAAAAATCCGGGCGCGTCAACACCGAGGTGCGCTCATGCACCGCTTCAACGATCCCTTTGACATTAATACCTTCCGCCGCCGGTTTGCCCGGACGCCAGACAACGCGATCGCCAGTCACCAGCGAACGGATGGTGCGGCGAATATTGCAGCGGTGAACTTCGCCATCGGCGGATTCCACATCAGCATGCATGCCAAAACGGCTGATGACGATACCTTCATCAGGCTCGCCAAACAGATTGTCGTCGTAGTCGGGCTTCTCCTTAGACGTTTTAAGACGACGCTGGTGATTGGCGTTCACACGGCGCTGCTGGCCTTTGGAGAGTTTATTTTTACTCAATCGTACTGACTCCTGGTCGCCCCTGATGGGCAAAACATCTATGATACACGCAATTGCGAATCAATATAGTCACTGTGAATGGGTGGAAAATAGCATGAGTGCCAATGAAAACAACCTGATTTGGATCGATCTTGAGATGACCGGTCTGGATCCCGAGCGCGATCGCATTATTGAGATTGCCACGCTGGTGACCGATGCCAACCTGAATATTCTGGTAGAAGGGCCGACCATTGCAGTACACCAGTCTGATGAACAGTTAGCGTTGATGGATGACTGGAACGTGCGCACTCATACCGCCAGTGGGCTGGTGGAGCGTGTGAAGGCGAGCACGATGGGCGATCGGGAAGCGGAACTGGCGACGCTCGAGTTCTTAAAACAGTGGGTGCCAGCAGGAAAATCACCGATCTGCGGTAACAGTATTGGTCAGGATCGTCGCTTCCTGTTCAAATACATGCCGGAACTGGAGTCGTACTTCCACTACCGCTATCTCGATGTCAGCACGCTGAAAGAGCTGGCGCGCCGTTGGAAGCCGGAAATTCTTGATGGTTTTACCAAACAGGGGACGCATCAGGCGATGGATGATATCCGTGAATCGGTGGCGGAACTGGCTTACTACCGCGAGCACTTCATCAAGATGTAAAATTTTTCCTGGTCACGTAACCGCCGAAATCCACTTGCGGCGGCGTGATTTTGACGCTAAATTGAACGTCTTGCCGATAATTTCAGCACTTGAGATAAAAACTCAAAAAAATTTTTTAGGGGGGTTGCAGAGGGAAAGATTTCTCGTATAATGCGCCTCCCGTAACGACGCAGAAATGCGAAATTACGAAAGCAAAAATTAAGTAGTACGCGGGAATAGCTCAGTTGGTAGAGCACGACCTTGCCAAGGTCGGGGTCGCGAGTTCGAGTCTCGTTTCCCGCTCCAAAATTTGAAAAGTGCTGAAAGGCACAGACAACCCAATCGCAGTATTTCGAATTGCGACAAGGCGGCAACTGAACGAATCCTTCGGAGCTTACAAAAGTAAGTGACTAAGGTGAGTGAAGGCAGCCAAGGCAGTAGCGATTTGAAAGACGAAGATTAAGCGGGAATAGCTCAGTTGGTAGAGCACGACCTTGCCAAGGTCGGGGTCGCGAGTTCGAGTCTCGTTTCCCGCTCCAAAATTTGAAAGTGCTATAAAGCACAGACCACCCAAGCGGGAATAGCTCAGTTGGTAGAGCACGACCTTGCCAAGGTCGGGGTCGCGAGTTCGAGTCTCGTTTCCCGCTCCAAATTCTCCTCTCAATAAAATATCCACAGCGACGCGATGCGTTATTGCTGGTTTTTGTTATCTCTGACAAACTCTTGTAAACAGAGTTATCCACAGTGTCGGGCTGTAATCTTAATTTCAGGAAAACTTCGCACGGTGAATAGTAATTTTTTAACGTGTTGATATTTAAGTTGAAAAATAAGGTTTTGATTTGTCGTATTGATCGCTTGACGATTTTTTCTGGCTTGAATTGCAATGTGTTTTTAATTTTATTCACAAGCTGTGGATGAATCAGGCGTCACGTGGTAAGCCTTTTTCTATCACGCGAACCAGACGCTGTTTTTTCGGTAGTTGCACCTCGACCACGCAGGCATTTCGTCGCTCGATTTGCTGCGCAATCGCCCACTCTATGTGTTCATCGAGAAGTGGGTGTTCACCTTTCCGACTGTTCAGTGTCGCCAGAATCGCTTCATCCCAGGGCGCATTTCCTAGTGCTACGGCGATATTTCGCAGCCAGCGTAAGTGACCAATCCGCCTAATCGCTGATCCTTCCGTGACTTTTAAAAACTTCTCTTCGCTCCAGGCAAAAAGCTCAATGAGCTCCGGCGCATGTAACGGTTTACGCGGGCTGAAATCATCTTCAGTTGTCAGTTGTGAATAGCGATTCCACGGGCAGATAAGCTGACAATCATCGCAACCGTAAATACGGTTTCCCATTAATGGCCGTAGTTCTTCCGGGATTGCTCCTTCCAGTTCAATGGTGAGATAAGAGATACAGCGGCGAGCATCGACGGTATATGGTTCCACGATGGCTCCGGTCGGGCAAATCGTCATGCAGGCAACGCATTTACCACATCCTTCCTCAACCGGTTGATCCACAGGTAGCGGAATATCAACCAGCAGTTCGCCTAAAAAGAAGAACGAACCAGCTTCGCGATTAAGAATAAGTGAGTGCTTACCTGTCCAGCCAAGACCTGCTTTTTCAGCTAACGGACGCTCAAGAATAGGCGCAGAGTCGACAAACGGTCTAAAATTCAGCGAAACACAATGTTGCTGAATCATCTCGCCCAGCTTTTTGATTCGGTTGCGCAGAAGTTTGTGATAGTCACGGCCCAGCGCATAACGGCTAACATAGCCGAGTTTGGGATTTTTCAGCGTGCTGGCAAATGCGGCGTTGGCAGGAAGATAATTCATCCGCACGCTGATCACGCGCAGTGTACCGGTCAATAACTCGTGGGGGTGGGCGCGCAGCATACCGTGACGCGCCATCCAGTCCATTTCGCCATGGTATTGTTTGTCCAGCCATGCTTGCAGTTTTGGCTCGGACTCGCTGAGATCGGTATCGGTAATACCTACTTGCTGAAAGCCCAGTTCCAGCCCCCACTGTTTAATTTTTTGCGCTAACTGATTGAGATCGAGGGGCTCTGACATGACGGACCATACAATGAAGAAAAACCCCGTAAGTATACCACACACCGTCTGGCACGCCGACGATATCCGCCGTGGCGAACGCGAGGCGGCGGATGCGCTGGGGCTAACGCTCTATGAACTGATGCTTCGTGCGGGGGAAGCCGCGTTTCAGGTGTGTCGTACAGCTTATCCTGACGCCCGTCATTGGCTGGTGCTGTGCGGTCATGGCAATAACGGTGGCGATGGGTATGTGGTCGCGCGGCGGGCAAAAGCCATCGGCATTGAGGTCACGCTGCTGGCCCAGGAGAGCGACAAACCGTTGCCAGAAGAGGCCGCACAAGCGCGCGATGCATGGTTAAACGCGGGAGGCGAGATTCATGCTTCGAATATTGTCTGGCCTGAGTCGGTGGATCTGATAGTTGATGCGCTGCTCGGCACCGGATTGCAGCAAGCGCCCCGTGAACCCATCAGTAAATTAATCGATCATGCCAATACTCATCCTGCGCCGATTGTGGCAGTTGATATTCCTTCCGGCCTGTTAGCACAAACCGGAGCCACGCCAGGTGCGGTGATCAACGCCTCTCACACCGTGACCTTTATTGCCCTGAAACCAGGCTTGCTAACCGGGAAAGCGCGGGATGTAACCGGGGATCTGCATTTTGACTCGCTGGGGCTGGATAGGTGGCTGGCAACTCAGGAGGCGAAAATTCAGCGCTTTTCCGCATCGCAACTTTCTCACTGGCTGAAACCGCGTCGCCCGACATCACATAAAGGCGATCACGGGCGACTGGTGATTATCGGTGGCGATCACGACACGGCGGGCGCGATCCGTATGGCGGGCGAAGCGGCGCTGCGTGCTGGTGCTGGTTTGGTCAGAGTGCTGACGCGCAGTGAAAACATTGCGCCGTTGCTGACCGCGCGCCCGGAATTGATGGTATACGAACTGACTGCGGAATCCTTAGCTGATAGCCTGGAATGGGCCGATGTGGTGGTGATTGGCCCTGGTCTGGGTCAGCAAGAGTGGGGGAAAAAAGCCCTACAAAAAGTCGAGAATTTTCGCAAACCGATGTTGTGGGATGCCGATGCATTGAACCTGCTGGCAATCAATCCCGATAAGCGTCACAATCGCGTGATCACGCCGCATCCTGGCGAGGCTGCACGGTTGTTGGGCTGTTCCGTGGCTGAAATTGAAAGTGACCGCTTACATTACGCACAACGTCTGGTACAACGCTATGGTGGTGTAGCGGTGCTGAAAGGTGCCGGAACCGTGGTCGCTGCACATCCTGATGCGTTAGGTATTGTTGACGCCGGAAATGCAGGTATGGCCAGTGGCGGCATGGGCGATGTGCTCTCTGGTATTATTGGCGCATTGTTAGGGCAGAAACTGACGCCGTATGATGCTGCCTGTGCCGGTTGTGTTGCGCACGGTGCGGCGGCCGATGTGCTGGCAGCGCGTTTTGGTACGCGCGGGATGCTGGCAACCGATCTCTTTTCCACGCTACAGCGTATTGTTAACCCGGAAGTGACTGATAAAAACCATGATGAATCGAGTAATTCCGCTCCCTGACGAGCAGGCAACATTAGACCTGGGCGAACGGGTAGCTAAAGCCTGCGATGGCGCTACCGTAATCTATCTGTATGGCGATTTAGGTGCAGGTAAAACCACCTTCAGCCGGGGTTTTTTACAAGCTCTGGGCCATCAGGGTAATGTCAAAAGCCCCACCTATACGCTGGTCGAACCCTATACGCTCGACAAATTAATGGTTTATCACTTTGATTTGTACCGCCTTGCCGATCCCGAGGAGCTGGAGTTTATGGGGATCCGCGATTATTTTGCCCACGATGCCATCTGCCTGGTGGAATGGCCACAACAAGGTACAGGTGTTCTTCCTGACCCGGATGTCGAAATACACATTGATTATCAGGCACAAGGCCGTGAGGCGCGCGTGAGTGCTGTTTCCTCTGCGGGTGAATTGTTGCTGGCGCGTTTAGCCGGTTAACCTTTAAAAGGTGGCGGGATGATGTATCGCATCAAAAATTGGTTGGTGGCGGCATTGGTGCTGTTGTGCGCACAGGCTGGTGCCGCTACGCTCTCTGATATTCAGGTTTCTAATGGCAGTGAGCAGGCGCGGATAACGTTGAGTTTTATTGGCGATCCTGATTATGCCTTTAGCCATCAAAGCAAACGCACTGTGGCGCTGGATATTAAACAAACCGGTGTAATTCAGGGGCTACCGTTGTTGTTCAGTGGCAATAATTTGGTAAAAGCTATTCGCTCTGGCACGCCAAAAGATGCGCAAACGCTGCGGTTGGTGGTCGATCTTACCGAAAACGGTAAAACCGAAGCGGTGAAGCGGCAGAATGGTAGCAATTACACAGTCGTCTTTACGATTAACGCCGATGCACCGCCACCGCCCCCTCCGCCGCCTGTGGTTGCTAAACGCGTTGAAACACCTACGGTTGTCGCACCGCGCGTAAGTGAACCTGCGCGCAATCCGTTTAAAACTGAAAGCAACCGCACAACAGGTGTCATCAGCAGCAATACGGTAACGCGTCCGGCAGCGCGCGCGACGGCTAACACTGGCGATAAAATTGTCATCGCCATTGATGCCGGGCACGGCGGTCAGGACCCTGGCGCTATCGGCCCTGGCGGTACGCGGGAGAAAAATGTCACCATCGCCATCGCGCGTAAATTGCGTACTTTGCTCAATGCCGATCCGATGTTTAAGGGGGTTTTAACCCGTGACGGGGATTACTTTATTTCGGTGATGGGGCGTAGTGACGTCGCACGTAAGCAAAATGCCAATTTCCTCGTGTCGATTCACGCCGATGCCGCACCGAACCGCAGTGCCACCGGCGCTTCTGTATGGGTGCTCTCGAACCGTCGCGCAAACAGTGAAATGGCAAGCTGGCTGGAACAGCACGAGAAACAGTCAGAGTTGCTGGGCGGTGCTGGTGATGTGCTGGCAAACAGCCAGTCGGATCCGTACTTAAGCCAGGCTGTGCTGGATTTACAGTTCGGTCATTCCCAGCGGGTAGGGTATGATGTGGCGACCAGTATGATCAGCCAGTTACAACGCATTGGCGAAATTCATAAACGTCGACCAGAACACGCCAGCCTTGGCGTTCTGCGTTCGCCGGATATCCCGTCAGTACTGGTCGAAACCGGTTTTATCAGCAATAACAGCGAAGAGCGTTTGCTGGCGAGCGACGATTATCAACAGCAGTTGGCAGAAGCCATTTACAACGGCCTGCGCAATTATTTCCTTGCGCATCCGATGCAGTCTGCGCCGCAGGGCGCAACTGCGCAGACAGCCAGTACTGCCACGACGTCAGATCGCACGCTGCCAAACTAAGGATTATTGATGCCAATTCAGGTCTTACCGCCACAACTGGCGAACCAGATTGCCGCAGGTGAGGTGGTCGAGCGACCTGCGTCGGTAGTCAAAGAACTGGTGGAAAACAGCCTCGATGCGGGGGCGACGCGCATTGATATTGATATCGAACGTGGTGGGGCGAAACTTATCCGCATTCGTGATAACGGCTGCGGTATCAAAAAAGATGAACTGGCGCTGGCGCTGGCGCGTCATGCCACCAGTAAAATCGCCTCTCTGGACGATCTCGAAGCCATTATCAGCCTGGGCTTTCGCGGTGAGGCGTTGGCGAGTATCAGTTCGGTTTCCCGCCTGACACTCACTTCGCGCACCGCGGAACAGCAGGAAGCCTGGCAGGCTTATGCCGAAGGGCGTGATATGGATGTGACGGTTAAACCTGCTGCCCATCCGGTAGGAACGACGCTGGAAGTGTTGGATCTGTTCTACAACACCCCGGCGCGGCGCAAATTCATGCGCACCGAGAAAACGGAATTTAACCATATTGATGAGATTATCCGGCGTATTGCACTGGCGCGTTTCGATGTGACCATCAACCTGTCACATAACGGCAAAATCATGCGCCAGTACCGCGCGGTGCCGGAAGGCGGGCAAAAAGAGCGCCGTTTAGGGGCGATTTGTGGCACCGCTTTTCTCGAACATGCGCTGGCGATTGAATGGCAGCACGGTGACCTCACGCTGCACGGCTGGGTCGTAGATCCGACTCATACCACGCCCGCGCTGGCAGAAATTCAGTATTGCTACGTGAATGGGCGCATGATGCGCGATCGCCTGATCAATCACGCGATTCGCCAGGCCTGCGAAGATAAACTGGGGGCCGACCAACAACCGGCGTTTGTGTTGTTTCTTGAGATCGACCCGCATCAGGTGGATGTTAACGTGCACCCTGCCAAACACGAAGTGCGTTTTCATCAGTCGCGCCTGGTGCATGATTTTATCTATCAGGGCGTGTTAAGCGTGCTGCAACAGCAACTGGAAACGCCTTTGCCGTTGGAGGGTAACGCTCAGCCAGCACCGCGTCCTGTACCAGAAAACCGCGTGGCAGCAGGGCGTAATCATTTCGCTGAACCGGCAGTTCGTGAGCCAGCAGCCCAGCGCTACTCTCCTGCTCCAGCAACAGGCAGCCGCCAGGCCGCTCCGTGGCCGAACGCACAGCCAGGCTACCAGAAACAGCAAGGCGAAGTGTATCGCCAGCTTTTGCAAACGCCTGCGCCAATGCACAAACCAAAAGCGTCAGAACCGCAGGAACTTACGCTGGCAGCGAATGGTCAAAGCTTTGGTCGGGTGCTGACTATCGTCCATTCTGACTGTGCGCTGCTGGAACGCGACGGCAAAATTTCACTTTTAGCCCTGCCGGTAGCGGAACGCTGGTTGCGTCAGGTGCAACTGACGCCGGGTGAATCGCCAGTTTGCGCCCAGCCGTTGCTTATTCCGTTGCGGCTAAAAGTCTCTGGCGAAGAAAAATCGGCATTAGAAAAAGCGCAGTCTGCACTGGCAGAGTTAGGCATTGAATATCAGTCCGATGCGCAGCATGTGACCATCAGGGCCGTGCCTTTACCCTTACGCCAACAAAATTTACAAATCTTGATTCCTGAACTGATAGGCTACCTGGCAAAGCAGTCCGTATTCGAACATGGCAATATTGCGCAGTGGATTGCACGAAATCTGACGAGCGAACATGCACAGTGGTCAATGGCACAAGCCATTACCCTACTGGCGGACGTAGAACGGTTATGTCCTCAGCTTGTGAAAGCGCCGCCGGGTGGTCTGTTACAATCTGTTGATTTACATCCGGCGATAAAAGCCCTGAAAGATGAGTGATATCAGTAAGGCGAGCCTGCCTAAGGCAATTTTTTTGATGGGGCCAACGGCCTCCGGTAAAACGGCGCTGGCTATTGAGCTGCGTAAAATTTTACCAGTAGAGTTGATAAGCGTTGATTCTGCCCTTATTTACAAAGGGATGGATATCGGGACGGCGAAGCCGAACGCTGAAGAGTTACTCGCCGCGCCGCACCGATTGCTGGATATTCGCGATCCGTCGCAGGCTTATTCGGCTGCTGATTTTCGCCGCGATGCGCTGGCGGAAATGGCCGATATCACCGCGGCGGGGCGGATCCCGCTGTTGGTAGGCGGTACGATGTTGTATTTCAAGGCGTTACTGGAAGGGTTGTCGCCGCTACCGTCGGCGGACCCGGAAGTACGGGCCAGAATTGAGCAACAGGCGGCAGAGCAAGGTTGGGAGTCATTGCACCGTCAACTTCAGGAGATCGATCCGGTTGCGGCAGCAAGGATTCATCCAAATGATCCACAAAGGCTTTCCCGGGCACTGGAAGTTTTTTTCATTTCGGGTAAAACTTTAACGGAACTGACGCAAACGTCAGGAGACGCTCTACCGTATCAGGTGCATCAGTTCGCCATCGCCCCGGCGAGCCGTGAACTGCTCCATCAACGAATTGAGCAGCGTTTTCATCAGATGTTGGCTTCAGGTTTTGAAGCAGAAGTCCGGGCGCTTTTTGCCCGAGGAGATTTGCATACGGATTTGCCTTCCATTCGTTGCGTGGGTTATCGCCAGATGTGGTCTTACCTTGAAGGCGAAATCTCATACGATGAAATGGTTTATCGAGGTGTTTGCGCCACGAGACAGTTGGCGAAGCGGCAAATAACCTGGCTACGTGGTTGGGAAGGGGTTCACTGGCTTGACAGTGAAAAACCAGAACAGGCGCGTGACGAAGTATTACAGGTTGTTGGTGCTATCGCAGGCTGAATGTGTACAATTGAGACGTATCGTGCGCAATTTTTTCAGAATCGAAAGGTTCAAAGTACAAATAAGCATATAAGGAAAAGAGAGAATGGCTAAGGGGCAATCTTTACAAGATCCGTTCCTGAACGCACTGCGTCGGGAACGTGTTCCAGTTTCTATTTATTTGGTGAATGGTATTAAGCTGCAAGGACAAATCGAGTCTTTTGATCAGTTCGTGATCCTGTTGAAAAACACGGTCAGCCAGATGGTTTATAAGCACGCGATTTCTACTGTTGTCCCGTCTCGCCCGGTTTCTCATCACAGTAACAACGCCGGTGGCAGTACCAGCAGTAACTACCATCATGGTAGCAGCGCGCAGAATACTTCCGCGCAACAGGACAGCGAAGAAACCGAATAAGGTTTTGGGCTGTTTTTTTACACGGGGAGCCAGCGATCCTGCGTTCCCCGCTGATCTATTTAGAGGGTTATACGCTTGTTTGACCGTTATGATGCTGGTGAGCAGGCGGTGCTGGTACACATCTATTTTACGCAAGACAAAGATATGGAAGACCTCCAGGAGTTTGAATCTCTGGTCTCTTCCGCCGGTGTCGAAGCATTGCAGGTGATTACCGGTAGCCGTAAAGCGCCGCACCCAAAGTATTTTGTTGGTGAAGGTAAAGCCGTTGAAATTGCGGAAGCCGTAAAAGCGACGGGGGCTTCGGTCGTTCTTTTTGACCATGCACTGAGTCCGGCGCAGGAGCGTAACCTGGAGCGTTTGTGCGAATGTCGTGTTATCGACCGCACTGGTCTTATTTTAGATATTTTCGCCCAACGTGCACGTACTCATGAGGGTAAGTTGCAGGTTGAGCTGGCGCAGTTGCGCCATCTGGCCACGCGCCTGGTGCGTGGTTGGACCCACCTTGAAAGACAGAAAGGCGGGATCGGTTTGCGTGGGCCGGGCGAAACCCAGCTCGAAACCGACCGTCGTTTGTTGCGTAATCGCATTGTGCAGATACAGTCGCGCCTGGAAAAAGTTGAAAAGCAGCGTGAGCAGGGGCGGCAATCGCGCATCAAAGCCGACGTTCCTACAGTTTCGCTGGTGGGATATACCAACGCCGGTAAATCTACCCTTTTCAATCGCATCACCGAAGCACGGGTTTATGCGGCAGACCAGTTGTTTGCCACCCTCGACCCTACGTTGCGGCGTATTGACGTCGCGGATGTCGGTGAAACCGTACTGGCGGATACCGTAGGGTTCATTCGCCACTTGCCGCACGATCTGGTGGCGGCGTTTAAAGCCACGTTGCAAGAGACGCGGCAAGCCACATTGCTGCTGCACGTCATTGATGCGGCAGATGTGCGCGTACAGGAGAACATCGAAGCGGTGAATACGGTTCTTGAAGAGATCGATGCTCACGAGATCCCAACCCTGCTGGTGATGAACAAGAGCGATATGCTGGACGATTTCGAACCGCGTATTGATCGAGATGAAGAGAACAAACCGATTCGTGTCTGGCTTTCCGCGCAGACCGGAGCGGGGATACCACAGCTTTTTCAGGCTTTGACGGAGCGGCTTTCCGGTGAGGTGGCGCAGCATACATTGCGTTTGCCGCCGCAGGAAGGGCGTCTGAGAAGCCGTTTTTATCAGCTTCAGGCAATAGAAAAAGAGTGGATGGAGGAGGACGGCAGCGTAAGTCTGCAAGTTCGTATGCCGATCATTGACTGGCGTCGCCTCTGTAAACAAGAACCGGCGTTGATCGATTACCTGATCTAACCGGCAAAGCGTCTGAAGCGTGGAGTCATATCCTCTGGCGTCGAAAGACAACAGGGATCACCGCATAACAAATATGGAGCACAAACATGGCGTGGAATCAGCCCGGTAATAACGGACAAGACCGCGACCCGTGGGGAAGCAGCAAACCTGGCGGCAACTCTGAGGGAAATGGAAACAAAGGCGGTCGTGATCAAGGGCCACCTGATTTAGATGATATCTTCCGCAAACTGAGCAAAAAGCTCGGTGGACTGGGCGGCGGCAAAGGCACTGGATCTGGCGGTGGTAGTTCATCGCAAGGTCCGCGCCCGCAGCTTGGCGGTCGTGTCGTTACCATCGCAGCGGCAGCGATTGTCATTATCTGGGCGGCCAGTGGTTTCTACACCATTAAAGAAGCTGAACGTGGCGTGGTAACACGCTTTGGTAAATTCAGCCATCTGGTTGAGCCGGGTCTGAACTGGAAACCGACGTTTATCGACGAAGTCAAACCGGTGAACGTAGAAGCCGTGCGTGAACTGGCTGCTTCCGGTGTGATGCTGACGTCGGACGAAAACGTGGTGCGCGTTGAGATGAACGTGCAGTACCGCGTAACCAATCCGGAAAAATACCTGTATAGCGTGACCAGCCCGGATGACAGTCTGCGTCAGGCTACCGACAGCGCCCTGCGTGGAGTTATCGGTAAATACACCATGGACCGCATTCTGACGGAAGGTCGTACTGTGATTCGTAGCGATACCCAGCGCGAACTGGAAGAGACGATTCGTCCGTATGACATGGGTATCACGCTGCTGGACGTCAACTTCCAGGCCGCTCGTCCGCCGGAAGAAGTAAAAGCCGCGTTTGACGATGCGATTGCTGCGCGTGAAAACGAACAGCAATACATTCGTGAAGCAGAGGCGTATACCAACGAAGTTCAGCCGCGTGCGAACGGTCAGGCGCAACGTATCCTCGAAGAGGCGCGTGCGTACAAGGCTCAGACTATCCTGGAAGCCCAGGGTGAAGTGGCGCGCTTTGCTAAACTTCTGCCGGAATATAAAGCCGCGCCGGAAATTACTCGCGAGCGTCTGTATATCGAGACGATGGAAAAAGTGTTGGGTAACACCCGCAAAGTGCTGGTTAACGATAAAGGTGGCAACCTGATGGTTCTGCCGTTAGACCAGATGCTGAAAGGCGGCAACGCGCCTGCGGCGAAGAGCGACAACGGTGCCAGCAACTTGCTGCGTCTGCCGCCAGCCTCTTCCTCCACAACCAGTGGAGCAAGCAACACGTCGTCCACCAGTCAGGGCGATATTATGGACCAACGCCGCGCCAACGCGCAGCGTAACGACTACCAGCGTCAGGGGGAATAACGATGCGTAAGTCAGTTATCGCGATTATCATCATCGTGCTGGTAGTGCTTTACATGTCTGTCTTTGTCGTCAAAGAAGGTGAGCGCGGTATTACGCTGCGTTTTGGTAAGGTACTGCGTGACGATGACAACAAACCTCTGGTTTATGAACCGGGTCTGCATTTCAAGATACCGTTCATTGAAACGGTGAAAATGCTCGACGCGCGTATTCAGACCATGGACAACCAGGCAGACCGCTTTGTGACCAAAGAGAAGAAAGACCTGATCGTCGACTCTTACATCAAATGGCGCATCAGCGATTTCAGCCGTTACTACCTGGCAACGGGCGGCGGCGATATTTCGCAAGCAGAAGTGCTGCTGAAACGTAAGTTCTCTGACCGTCTGCGTTCTGAAATTGGTCGTCTGGATGTGAAAGACATCGTCACTGATTCTCGTGGTCGTCTGACCCTCGAAGTGCGTGACGCGCTGAACTCTGGTTCTGCGGGGACGGAAGATGAAGTGTCTACGCCTGCGGCAGATAACGCTATCGCAGAAGCCGCTGAACGTGTAACGGCAGAGACTAAGGGCAAGGTTCCGGTCATCAACCCGAACAGTATGGCTGCGCTGGGTATTGAAGTTGTCGATGTGCGTATCAAGCAGATCAACCTGCCGACCGAAGTGTCTGAAGCGATTTACAACCGTATGCGCGCCGAGCGTGAAGCGGTAGCGCGTCGTCACCGTTCACAAGGTCAGGAAGAAGCGGAAAAACTGCGCGCGACTGCCGACTATGAAGTGACCAGAACGCTGGCAGAAGCAGAGCGTCAGGGTCGTATCATGCGCGGTGAAGGTGATGCCGAAGCGGCTAAACTGTTTGCTGATGCATTCAGCAAGGACCCAGACTTCTACGCGTTCATCCGTAGCCTGCGTGCCTACGAGAATAGCTTCTCCGGTAATCAGGACGTGATGGTCATGAGCCCGGACAGCGATTTCTTCCGCTACATGAAGACGCCGAGCTCCGCGACGCGTTAAGATAACGACCGCGGTACAGGTAAATAAAGCCACCGCATCCTCAGGGATGCCGGTGGTTTTCTTTTTCTATAAGGACAATGAATGAATTCGACAATCTGGCTGGCGCTTGCTCTGGTTTTGGTGCTGGAAGGTTTAGGGCCGATGCTTTACCCACAGGCGTGGAAGAAGATGATCTCCGCGATGACCAATTTACCCGATAATATTTTACGCCGTTTTGGCGGTGGACTTGTGGTTGCGGGCGTTGTGGTCTACTACATGTTGAGGAAAACGATTGGCTGAGCAAAAAATAGACTGACTAAGGTCATTTTTGGATGCAAAAAGTGCTGTAACTCTGAAAAAGCGATGGTAGAATCCATTTTTAAGCAAACGGTGATTTTGAAAAATGGGTAACAACGTCGTCGTACTGGGCACCCAATGGGGTGACGAAGGTAAAGGTAAGATCGTCGATCTTCTGACTGAACGGGCTAAATATGTTGTACGCTACCAGGGCGGTCACAACGCAGGCCATACTCTCGTAATCAACGGTGAAAAAACCGTTCTCCATCTTATTCCATCAGGTATTCTTCGCGAGAATGTAACCAGCATCATCGGTAACGGTGTTGTGCTGTCTCCGGCTGCGCTGATGAAAGAGATGAAAGAACTGGAAGACCGTGGCATCCCCGTTCGTGAGCGTCTGCTGTTGTCTGAAGCATGTCCGCTGATCCTTGATTATCACGTGGCGCTGGATAACGCACGTGAGAAAGCGCGTGGTGCGAAAGCGATCGGCACCACGGGTCGTGGTATCGGGCCGGCCTACGAAGATAAAGTAGCACGTCGCGGTTTGCGTGTTGGCGACCTTTTCGACAAAGAAACCTTCGCTGAAAAACTGAAAGAAGTGATGGAATATCACAACTTCCAGTTGGTTAACTACTACAAAGTTGAAGCGGTTGATTACCAGAAAGTTCTGGATGATGTGATGGCGGTTGCTGACATCCTGACTTCTATGGTGGTTGACGTTTCTGACCTGCTCGACCAGGCGCGTCAACGTGGCGATTTCGTCATGTTCGAAGGTGCGCAGGGTACGCTGCTGGATATCGACCACGGTACTTATCCGTACGTAACTTCTTCCAACACCACTGCGGGTGGCGTGGCGACCGGTTCCGGCCTGGGGCCGCGTTATGTTGATTACGTTCTGGGTATCCTCAAAGCTTACTCCACTCGCGTTGGCGCAGGTCCGTTCCCGACTGAACTGTTTGATGAAACCGGCGAGTTCCTCTGCAAGCAGGGTAACGAATTTGGCGCGACAACGGGTCGTCGCCGTCGTACCGGCTGGTTGGACACCGTTGCTGTTCGTCGTGCGGTACAGTTGAACTCTCTGTCTGGCTTCTGCCTGACCAAACTGGACGTTCTGGACGGCCTGAAAGAGGTGAAACTCTGCGTGGCCTACCGTATGCCGGATGGTCGCGAAGTGACCACCACTCCGCTGGCAGCAGACGACTGGAAAGGCGTTGAGCCGATTTACGAAACCATGCCGGGTTGGTCTGAATCCACCTTTGGCGTGAAAGATCGTAGCGGTCTGCCGCAGGCAGCGCTGAACTACATCAAGCGTATTGAAGAGCTGACCGGTGTGCCGATCGATATCATCTCTACTGGTCCGGATCGTACTGAAACCATGATTCTGCGCGACCCGTTCGACGCGTAATTCTGGTACGCCCGGCAGATCTTTTGCCTGCCGGGCTAGCAGTGTGATACATTACTGTGTCGGGTAAGCCATTACGCTATCCGACACAGTGTTAAATCCTCGCTTTTTTCCTTCCCCAAACTGAAATAAATTAGCGACACAGCTTGTGGCTGGTTTATCATCAATGTAAATGTATTTTTTCCCGCTTTCCCTTTTTTGAGGTTGATGTGCAGTTAACGAGTTTCACTGATTACGGATTACGCGCGCTGATCTACATGGCATCATTGCCAGAAGGGCGGATGACCAGCATTTCTGAAGTGACTGACGTCTACGGCGTTTCCCGTAATCATATGGTCAAAATAATCAATCAACTTAGTCGTGCCGGCTACGTGACTGCTGTTCGTGGAAAAAATGGCGGCATTCGCCTGGGTAAACCGGCGAGTGCTATACGTATTGGTGATGTGGTGCGCGAGCTGGAACCCTTATCGTTGGTGAATTGCAGCAGTGAGTTTTGCCACATCACACCTGCCTGTCGGTTGAAACAGGCACTTTCAAAGGCCGTGCAAAGTTTTCTTACGGAACTGGATAACTACACGCTTGCCGATTTGGTTGAAGAGAATCAACCGCTTTATAAATTATTGCTGGTGGAGTGACGAAAATCTTCACCAGAGATGACAACGGAGGAACCGAGATGTCACAAGATCCTTTCCAGGAACGCGAAGCTGAAAAATACGCGAATCCCATCCCTAGTCGGGAATTTATCCTCGAACATTTAACCAAACGTGAAAAACCGGCCAGCCGTGATGAGCTGGCGGTAGAGCTGCACATTGAAGGCGAAGAGCAGCTTGAAGGCCTGCGTCGTCGCCTGCGCGCGATGGAGCGCGACGGTCAACTGGTCTTCACTCGCCGTCAGTGCTATGCGCTGCCGGAACGTCTCGATCTGGTGAAAGGTACTGTTATTGGCCACCGTGATGGCTACGGCTTTCTGCGGGTTGAAGGGCGTAAAGATGATTTGTATCTTTCCAGCGAGCAGATGAAAACCTGCATTCATGGCGATCAGGTTCTGGCGCAACCGCTTGGTGCTGACCGTAAAGGCCGCCGTGAAGCGCGTATTGTCCGCATACTGGTGCCAAAAACGAGCCAGATTGTGGGTCGTTACTTTACCGAAGCGGGCGTCGGCTTTGTGGTTCCTGACGACAGCCGTTTGAGCTTCGATATCTTAATCCCACCTGATCAGATCATGGGCGCACGCATGGGCTTTGTCGTTGTTGTCGAACTGACTCAACGCCCGACCCGTCGTACCAAAGCGGTGGGTAAAATCGTCGAAGTACTTGGCGACAATATGGGCACCGGCATGGCGGTTGATATCGCCCTGCGCACCCATGAAATTCCGTACATCTGGCCGCAGGCTGTTGAGCAACAGGTTGCCGGGCTGAAAGAAGAAGTGCCGGAAGAGGCAAAAGCAGGCCGTGTCGATCTGCGTGATTTACCGTTGGTCACCATTGATGGCGAAGACGCCCGTGACTTTGACGATGCGGTTTACTGCGAGAAGAAACGCGGCGGTGGCTGGCGTTTATGGGTCGCAATTGCCGATGTCAGTTACTATGTGCGTCCACCAACACCGCTGGACAGAGAAGCACGTAACCGCGGTACGTCGGTCTACTTCCCGTCGCAGGTTATCCCGATGCTGCCGGAAGTACTCTCTAACGGCCTGTGCTCGCTCAATCCGCAGGTAGACCGCCTGTGTATGGTGTGCGAGATGACCATTTCGTCGAAAGGTCGCCTGACCGGCTATAAATTCTACGAAGCGGTGATGAGCTCTCATGCGCGTCTGACTTACACCAAAGTTTGGCATATTCTGCAGGGCGATCAGGAACTGCGTGAACAATACGCGCCGCTGGTTAAGCATCTCGAAGAGCTGCATAACCTCTATAAAGTGCTGGATAAAGCCCGCGAAGAGCGCGGTGGGATCTCGTTTGAGAGTGAAGAAGCGAAGTTTATTTTCAACGCTGAACGTCGTATTGAACGTATCGAACAGACTCAGCGTAACGACGCGCACAAATTAATTGAAGAGTGTATGATTCTGGCGAATATCTCGGCGGCACGTTTCGTTGAGAAAGCGAAAGAACCGGCATTGTTCCGTATTCACGACAAGCCGAGCACCGAAGCGATTACCTCTTTCCGTTCAGTGCTGGCGGAACTGGGGCTGGAATTGCCGGGTGGTAACAAGCCAGAACCGCGCGACTACGCAGAACTGCTGGAGTCGGTTGCCGACCGTCCTGACGCAGAAATGCTACAAACCATGCTGCTGCGCTCAATGAAACAGGCGATTTACGATCCGGAAAACCGCGGTCACTTTGGTCTGGCATTGCAGTCTTATGCCCACTTTACCTCACCGATTCGTCGTTATCCTGACCTGACGCTGCATCGTGCCATTAAGTATCTGTTGGCGAAAGAGCAGGGGCATCAGGGGAACACGACTGAAACCGGTGGCTACCATTATTCAATGGAAGAGATGCTGCAACTGGGTCAGCACTGTTCGATGGCGGAACGTCGTGCCGATGAAGCAACGCGTGATGTGGCAGACTGGCTGAAGTGTGACTTTATGCTCGACCAGGTGGGCAACGTCTTTAAAGGCGTAATTTCCAGCGTCACTGGATTCGGTTTCTTTGTTCGCCTGGATGATCTGTTTATTGATGGTCTGGTCCACGTTTCTTCGCTGGATAACGACTACTATCGCTTTGATCAGGTTGGTCAACGTCTGATGGGGGAATCCAGCGGCCAGACTTATCGCCTGGGCGACCGCGTGGAAGTTCGCGTCGAAGCGGTTAATATGGACGAGCGCAAGATCGACTTTAGCCTGATCTCCAGCGAACGCGCGCCACGCAACGTCGGTAAAACGGCGCGCGAGAAAGCGAAAAAAGGTGATGCAGGTAAAAAAGCCGGTAAGCGTCGTCAGGTGGGCAAAAAGGTAAACTTTGAGCCAGACAGTGCTTTCCGTGGTGAGAAAAAAGCGAAGCCGAAAGCGGCGAAAAAAGACGCGAGAAAAGCGAAAAAGCCATCGGCTAAAACGCAGAAAATAGCTGCAGCGACCAAAGCGAAGCGTGCAGCGAAGAAAAAAGTAGCTGAGTGATCAAAACCCTCTTCAAAAAGAAGAGGGTCAGATTGCTGACAAAGTGCGCTTTGTTCATGCCGGATGCGGCGTGAACGCCTTATCAGGCCTACATAATCACGCAAATTCAATATATTGCAGAATCATGTAGGCCTGATAAGCGTAGCGTATCAGGCAAAACGTTAACAACGAGTACATTAATGAGCGAAATGATTTACGGCATCCACGCAGTGCAGGCCCTGCTGGAGCGCGCCCCTGAACGTTTTCAGGAAGTCTTTATTTTAAAAGGCCGTGAAGATAAACGTCTGTTACCGCTGATTCACGCCCTCGAATCTCATGGCGTGGTTATCCAGTTGGCAAATCGTCAATATCTCGACGAGAAAAGCGACGGTGCCGTGCATCAGGGCATTATCGCCCGCGTGAAGCCTGGACGTCAGTATCAGGAAAGCGATCTGCCGGATCTGATCGCTTCGCTCGAACAACCGTTCCTGCTGATCCTCGACGGCGTTACCGATCCACACAACCTCGGTGCGTGCCTGCGTAGCGCAGACGCCGCTGGCGTTCATGCGGTGATTGTACCGAAAGATCGTTCCGCTCAACTCAATGCAACGGCGAAAAAAGTGGCCTGTGGCGCGGCAGAAAGCGTTCCTCTGATTCGGGTGACTAACCTGGCGCGCACCATGCGTATGTTGCAGGAAGAGAATATCTGGATCGTCGGTACGGCGGGTGAAGCGGATCATACTCTCTATCAGAGCAAAATGACCGGGCGTCTGGCACTGGTGATGGGCGCGGAAGGTGAAGGCATGCGTCGCCTGACCCGTGAACATTGCGATGAGTTGATCAGCATCCCGATGGCAGGAAGCGTTTCTTCCCTGAACGTTTCGGTAGCGACCGGCATTTGTTTATTTGAAGCAGTACGCCAGCGTAGCTAATTCCTCTGAATTATGAAAAACCATCCATATTTGGATGGTTTTTTTTTACCTGGAGCTGGTAAGATAATTACGTGCTACAAATATTCATATTATTAATATTTTAACTTAATCACTATGGAATAATATATGACATGGAACCCGTTGGCGCTGGCGACGGCGCTGCAAACTGTACCTGAACAAAATATTGATATAACAAATAATGAAAACGCATTAATTATTAAAATGAATGATTATGGCGATTTGCAAATCAATATTCTTTTTACTTCCCGCCAGATGATTATCGAAACATTTATTTGCCCGGTAAGTTGTATCAGTAATCCAGATGAATTTAATACCTTCTTATTAAGAAATCAGAAGATTATGCCACTGTCATCGGTAGGGATCTCCAGTGTGGAGCAGGAAGAGTATTACATTGTTTTTGGTGCATTATCGCTTAACTCTTCCCTTGATGATCTCCTGCTGGAGATAACCACGCTGGTAGATAATGCATTGGATTTAGCTGAAATTACTGAAGAATATTCATATTAATCACGAAGACAGGTATTTATGGGGATTTTAAAAAGTTTATTTACATTAGGTAAGTCTTTTATTTCACAGGCGGAAGAATCCATTGAAGAAAACCAGGGTGTGCGGATGCTGGAACAACATATTCGCGACGCCAAAGCTGAACTGGATAAAGCCGGAAAATCACGCGTCGATCTGCTGGCGCGAGTGAAATTAAGTAACGATAAACTGAAAGATTTACGTGAGCGTAAAGCCACTCTGGAAGCCCGTGCGCTGGAAGCATTAAGTAAGAACGTCAACCCGTCGTTGATTAACGAAGTCGCTGAAGAAATCGCGCGCCTTGAGAACCTCATTACCGCTGAAGAGCAAGTGTTGTCGAATCTTGAAGTCTCCCGTGATGGTGTGGAAAAAGCGGTAACGGCAACGGCACAGCGTATTGCTCAATTTGAGCAACAGATGGAAGTCGTTAAGGCCACTGAAGCCATGCAGCGTGCGCAACAGGCAGTAACGACCTCTACCGTTGGAGCATCTTCCAGCGTCTCTACAGCGGCTGAATCCTTAAAACGCCTGCAAGCGCGTCAGGCCGAACGTCAGGCACGGCTGGATGCTGCTGCACAACTGGAGAAAGTGGCAGACGGCCGCGATCTCGACGAAAAACTGGCGGAAGTGGGGATTGGTGGAGTTAACAAAAGCAATGCTCAGGATGTGCTGGCAAGGCTGCAACGCCAACAGGGTGAGTAATTTTTTTTGCCAGCCTCACTAAAAGGCTGGCAGCTATTTTAAGGGTAAAATATGTCTGGTTTTTTCCAGCGCCTGTTTGGCAATGATGATAAGCCTGCTGTCGCTCGTGGTCCGCTGGGGTTGCATCTCCATAATGGTTTTACGCTCGATACGTTAGCGTTTCGTTTACTGGAAGATGAATTACTGATTGCGTTACCGGGGGAAGAATACACTGTAGCTGCAGCCAGTCGCATCGATCTGGGGGGCGGTAGTCAGATATTCCGTTACTACACTTCCGGTGATGAATTCCTGCAAATCAATACCACTGGCGGCGAAGACATTGATGACATTGATGATATCAAGCTCTTTGTCTATGAAGAGAGTTACGGTATCAGCAAAGAGAGCCACTGGCGCGAGGCAATTAATGCCAAAGCAATGGGGATGATGACCTTAAACTGGCAGGAAAAACGCTGGCAGCGATTTTTTAATAGCGAAGAACCAGGTAATATTGCGCCGGTCTACATGCTGGAAAAAATAGAAAATCAAAACCATACCAAATGGGAAGTGCATAACTTTATGATGGGTTACCAGCGACAGGTGACCGAAGATACTTACGAATATTTGCTGTTAAATGGTGAGGAATCCTTTAACGAACTCGGTGAACCGGAGTGGTTATTTTCGCGTGCGCTGGGTGTCGATATCCCACTAACATCACTTCATATTATTGGTTAATTACAGGGAAGTTTATAATGCATATTCTTGATTCACTCCTTGCTTTTAGCGCCTATTTTTTTATTGGCGTGGCTATGGTGATTATCTTTCTGTTTATCTATTCCAAAATTACTCCGCATAATGAATGACAGTTAATCAAAAACAATAATATCGCGGCGTCACTGGCGTTCAGCGGGACATTGCTGGGTTATGTTATTCCATTATCCAGTGCGGCAATCAATGCGGTGAGTATTCCTGATTATTTTGCTTGGGGTGGGATCGCACTGGTGATTCAATTACTCGTTTTTTCTGGCGTCAGACTTTATATACCCGCATTAAGCGACAAAATTATTAATCACAATACCGCCGCAGGAATGTTTATGGGAACCGCCGCGCTGGCTGGTGGTATTTTTAACGCAGCTTGTATGACATGGTAATGGACGATCATGGCCAGAAAACGCAAATCAAGAAATAGCAGTAAACCAGCTCACGGAGCCATCAGCCGTATTAATCGACCGAATAATCCCTTCACGCCGCAGCGAAATCGCTACGCACATAAATACTTAACGTTGGCGCTAATGGGGGGAGCCGCTTTTTTCGTATTGAAAAGTTGTGGCGATAGTGGCGATGTCGATAACGACGGCGACGGAACGTTTTACTCGACAGTGCAGGATTGCATTGATGACGGTAATAATTCAGATATCTGTGCTCATGGCTAGAACAACGCCAAAGCGGCATTTTATGCCGATGTTCCGAAGAATATGACTCAGCAGAATTGTCAGTCTAAGTACGAAAATTGCTATTACGACAACGTCGAACAGAGTTGGCTCCCGGTCATTTCTGGATTTTTATTAAGTCGGGTTATTCGTAAAGATCGCGATGAGCAGTTTGTTTATAACAGTGGCGGCTCCTCTTATGCTTCGCGCCCCGTCTGGCGCAACACTTCCGGTGATTACTCCTGGCGCTCCGGTTCTGGCAAAAAAGAGTCTTACTCTTCGGGCGGCTTTACCACCAGAAAAGCATCAACCGTTTCTCGCGGCGGCTATGGTCGTTCTTCCAGCGCCCGTGGGCATTGGGGAGGCTAATCATGCTGAGACACAACGTTCCTGTGCGGCGGGATCTGGATCAGATCGCTGCCGATAACGGATTTGACTTTCATATCATCGACAATGAAATCTATTGGGATGAGAGTCGTGCTTATCGCTTTACCCTGCGGCAGATTGAAGAGCAGATCGAAAAACCGACTGCGGAACTGCATCAGATGTGCCTTGAGGTGGTGGATCGTGCGGTTAAAACTGAAGAGATCCTGACGCAACTGGCGATCCCCCCGCTGTACTGGGATGTAATTGCTGAAAGCTGGCGCGCGCGCGATCCTTCGCTGTATGGCCGTATGGATTTTGCCTGGTGTGGTAATGCGCCGGTGAAGTTGCTGGAGTACAACGCCGATACGCCGACCTCGCTGTATGAATCGGCTTATTTTCAGTGGTTTTGGCTGGAAGATGCCCGGCGCAGCGGCATTATTCCGCGTGACGCCGATCAGTACAATGTCATTCAGGAGCGTCTGATTTCGCGCTTTAGCGAGATTTATAGCCGTGAACCGTTTTATTTTTGTTGCTGTCAGGATACCGACGAAGACAGGACTACCGTGCTGTACTTGCAGGACTGCGCCCAGCAGGCAGGACAGGAATCGCGGTTTATCTATATTGAAGATCTCGGCCTGGGCGTCGGCGGTGTGCTGACCGATCTCGATGATAACGTCATCCAGCGTGCGTTTAAGCTGTATCCGCTGGAGTGGATGATGCGTGACGATAACGGCCCGCTGCTGCGCAAGCGTCGTGAGCAATGGGTGGAACCGTTATGGAAAAGTATCTTGAGCAACAAAGGGTTAATGCCGCTATTGTGGCGCTTTTTCCCTGGTCATCCTAATCTTCTGGCATCCTGGTTTGAGGGCGAGAAACCGCAGATTGCTGCGGGCGAAAGCTACGTGCGTAAACCGATCTACTCACGGGAAGGCGGTAACGTCACCATTTTTGACGGTCAGAACAACGTCGTTGACCATGCTGAGGGTGATTACGCCGATGAACCGATGATCTACCAGGCTTTTCAGCCTTTGCCGCGCTTTGGCGATAGCTACACATTGATTGGTAGCTGGATTGTCGATGATGAAGCGTGCGGTATGGGGATTCGCGAAGATAACACGCTGATCACTAAAGATACTTCGCGTTTTGTTCCGCATTACATTGCGGGTTAAGAATGTTTTAGCAATCTCTTTCTGTCAGGAATCCGTGGCAGTGACCATACTAATGGTGACTGCCATTGATGGAGGGAGACACAGTGCACTGGCAAACTCACACCGTTTTTAATCAACCGATACCTTTAAATAACAGCAATCTATACCTGTCCGATGGCGCGCTTTACGAAGCGGTAACACGTGAAGGTGCGGGCTGGGATAGTGATTTTCTCGCCAGTATTGGTCAGCAGTTAGGGACGGCTGAATCCCTTGAACTGGGGCGACTGGCGAATGTGAATCCGCCAGAATTGTTGCGCTACGATGCTCAGGGACGCCGTCTGGACGATGTGCGTTTTCATCCGGCATGGCACTTGCTGATGCAGGCACTATGTACCAATCGGGTGCACAATCTGGCCTGGGAGGAAGATGCTCGTTCTGGCGCATTTGTGGCGCGCGCGGCGCGTTTTATGTTGCACGCACAGGTTGAGGCCGGATCGTTATGTCCGATAACCATGACTTTTGCCGCCACCCCATTGTTATTGCAGATGTTACCTGCACCATTCAAGGATTGGACCACGCCGCTGTTGAGCGATCGCTACGATTCCCATTTGCTGCCAGGCGGGCAAAAACGCGGTCTGTTGATTGGCATGGGAATGACAGAAAAGCAGGGCGGCTCTGATGTGATGAGCAATACTACTAGGGCAGAGCGTCTGGACGATGGTTCTTATCGGCTGGTGGGGCATAAATGGTTTTTCTCGGTGCCGTAAAGCGACGCGCATTTGGTGCTGGCACAGACCACGGGCGGATTGTCCTGCTTCTTTGTGCCGCGTTTTTTGCCTGATGGACAACGTAACGCGATTCGCCTGGAACGCCTGAAAGATAAGCTGGGCAATCGCTCTAATGCCAGTTGCGAAGTGGAGTTTCAGGATGCTATCGGCTGGCTGTTAGGTCAGGAGGGAGAAGGCATCCGCCTGATCCTGAAAATGGGCGGGATGACGCGTTTTGATTGCGCCCTGGGTAGCCATGCCATGATGCGCCGTGCATTTTCGCTGGCGATTTATCACGCTCATCAACGACATGTATTTGGCAATCCGTTGATCGAACAGCCCCTTATGCGTCATGTCTTAAGTCGCATGGCGCTTCAGCTTGAAGGGCAAACGGCGCTGTTGTTTCGTCTGGCACGGGCGTGGGATCGGCGTGCCGATGCTAAAGAAGCCCTGTGGGCGCGTTTATTTACGCCAGCAGCGAAGTTTGTGATTTGCAAAAGTGGCGTCCCATTTGTGGCCGAAGCGATGGAGGTGTTGGGCGGTATTGGCTATTGCGAGGAGAGCGAGTTGCCGCGGCTGTACCGGGAGATGCCGGTGAACAGTATCTGGGAAGGCTCCGGCAATATTATGTGTCTGGATGTGCTGCGCGTTCTTAATAAGCAGGCTGGCGTATACGAGTTATTGACGGAAGCGTTTATGGAAGTGAAAGGACAGGATCGCTATTTTGATCGCGCGGTTCGTCGTTTACAGCAGCAACTGCGCAAACCGACTGAAGAGCTGGGGCGAGAGATTACTCATCAGCTATTCTTGCTGGGTAGTGGCGCGCAAATGTTGAAATATGCTTCTCCGCCAATGGCGCAGGCGTGGTGTCAGATGATGTTAGATACGCGCGGTGGTGTGCGGTTGTCAGGGCAGATCCAGAATGATTTGTTACTGCGGGCGACTGGTGGTGTGTGTTTGTAAGCGTTTACGCTTAATGAAATATATAGAATTTATAGGCCGGATAGGGCGCTCGCGCCGCATCCGGCATTGTTCATTCGCTGTTGATAACACTCATGCATACAGTATCGCCTGTACACGCCAGTTATCGGGCTGCTGATCCTCGTACATGGTAATAATGCGATACCATGACGCCCCCTGTTCATCGGCCTTTAACGCCACGATACGTTCCACGTCCTGCGGATCCCCTGAAATATTGCTAACTGAGATCTGACCTATTTCATTCAGGCCCGTCACGCAGTCAGCACTGGCGAATTCTGCAGACTGTGCCGTGGCGCTCGCGGGACACGTAACTAATTGCAGCGAGGGTGAGGCAAGTAATTGTTTCATCGTCAGCTCCATTTTTCGTTTCCCCACATGTTGCAGGGCATTCCATCGCGGTAATAAACGCCCGAGCTTCCAGCCGGTAATTTATTGTGCACAGGTAAACGCATAGGGACGCAAAGCAATGTAAAGCTTACTGTATAAGTTGTCTGATTTATTTACGGTACAAAATGGCTTGTGAATACCACTGTCCTGTCACAATGGTTTCATCCACCATTACGACGACGTAATAATCAGCTTTTGCCGCGGCAGCTTTCGCTCTGATTTCTGCTAATGCGTCATCCGGTGAGCCACGGACCATTGTGCTTACCGTTCCAATTCGCTGTAGCCCTTGGGTTTGGTCGCGGCGAATTTCCTGCGGATGATCCGTTACTGGTGGCGCTGGCTGTGGCGTACCTTGCAGTGCGCTACAGGCGCTTAACATCAACACCAATAATAAACTGGCAAACCGGTAAACAACGCTATTACGTTTCCTGCTAACCATAGTGTAGTGCCTTATTAATTTAACTTTGGGGGAATGTTCCCGAATTGTTACCTGGTACGCGATTTTCGAATGAAAACGTGGTGAAAGCGTAACCCATATCTCAACATTATGAACTAATACTGCCAGCGGAAACTTGTGCTAAGGATTTCTTCATGTCATACCAGACAAAAAGGAGGAATAGATGATTGAATTAGAATCGCGCGTACTGGCAGATATTCCCGTTCTACATGCTTATCCCGTTGGGCAAAAAGAAACTCCGTTACCGTGCGTGATTTTTTATCACGGTTTTACTTCATCCAGTCTGGTGTATAGCTATTTTGCCGTTGCGCTGGCACAGGCCGGTATGCGGGTAATCATGCCAGACGCACCCGATCACGGTATCCGTTTTAGTGGCGACACACCGCGACGGTTAAATCAGTTCTGGCAAATATTGCGGCAAAATATGCAAGAATTTACGCCATTACGTGCGGCTATTGTTAAAGAAAACTGGCTGCTTGATGACCGTCTGGCAGTCGGCGGCGCATCGATGGGCGCGATGACGGCCTTGGGAATTACCGCTCGCCACTCCACGGTGAAATGTACCGCCAGCATGATGGGATCGGGCTATTTCACATCGCTTGCCCGTTCACTGTTTCCACCGCTGATACCTGAAACGGCAGCGCAGCAGCGCGAATTTAATAACATTATCGCTCCGCTGGTGGAGTGGGAAGCGACAAACCACCGGGAAGAGCTGGGAAACAGACCACTGCTCTTATGGCATGGTCTTGATGATGATGTCGTACCTGCCGACGAATCAGTACGTTTGCAGCAGGCACTAAGAGAAGCGGGGCTGGATAAACAGTTAACCTGTTCATGGCAGCCAGGCGTGCGTCATCGCATTACGCCAGAAGCGTTAGATGCCGCGGTGAAATTTTTCCGCCAGCATCTTTAAACGCGCAGAATGCTGACCCCTTGCGCTTCCAGTTGTTGCAGGATTTCCGGGTTAGCATTTTTGCCAGTGATCAGCATATCGATTTGATCGGCGCGGCTAAAGAGCATACCCGCGCGCTCACCAATCTTGCTGCTATCGACCAGAACCACCAGTTTCCCCACCACGCTCAGCATCTTCTGCTCTGCCATCGCTGTTAGCATATCGGTTTTATACAACCCTTCTGCCGTCAGCCCTTTGCCACTGGTAAACATCCAGTGGCCGGCATACAAGCTGTTCTCACTGCCCTGCGGGCTTAAGGTGATGGACTGGCTTTTATTGTACTGCCCGCCCATGATGATCACGCTCTCATGTTCCTGATCGATCAGGTAATTTGCCAGCGGTAAATAATTGGTGATGATTTGCACAGGCTTGCCACACATTTCCCTTCCGAGCAGGAATGCGGTGGAACCACAGTTGATGACCACACTTTCGCCCGGATTGACCAGTTGCGATGCCGCTTTGGCGATACGCACTTTTTCATCGTGGTTCTGTGCCTGGTGGAGATTCATTGGTGTCCAGCGAGGACGCTGTTGGGTGATGGCTTCCGCGCCATTGCGCACTTTTTTCAGTTTGCCGCTCTCGTCGAGTTTATTAATGTCCCGTCGTGCGGTAGCAGGCGAAATTCCCAAGCGCTCAACAACTTTCTCTACGGTCACAAAGCCCAATTGTGCGAGCATTTCCAGGAGGATTTGATGTCTTTGTGCTTCAGGCATGAGCTATTCCGATAAAATTTGATTTTTTTAGATGATATTTGAAATAGCCAGGAAATACTACGCCGGATAGCGGGAACATCTCCACGCTATCCGGTAAAAGCGACGGATTACAGGAACGATTTGAACGGCAGATCCGGTTCAATGGTGAAGCAATCGTCAAAACCACGCGGATAGTGGTATTCGAAGTTGTCTTTATCCAGCGGCCAGGTGAACTTGCCGCCAACCTGCCAGATAAACGGCTTAAAGCCATACTTCAGACGATCTTTTTTCATCTCCCACAGTACGCGAATTTCCTGCGGATCGGCCTGGAAGTTTGACCAGATATCGTGGTGGAACGGGATCACCACTTTTGCATTTAACGCTTCACCCATACGCAACATATCGGCGCTGGTCATTTTGTCGGTAATACCGCGCGGGTTCTCGCCGTAAGATCCTAACGCCACATCGATCTGATACTCATTACCATGTTTTGCATAGTAGTTGGAGTAGTGGGAGTCGCCGCTGTGATACAGGGAACCGCCCGGCGTTTTGAACAGATAGTTCACTGCGCGATCATCCATCCCGTCCGGCAGTACGCCAGCCGCTTTTTGATCCGCAGGCAGGGTAATCAGTGCAGTACGGTCGAACGCGTCAAGGGCATGAATTTCAATGTCTTTCACTTTTACCACATCGCCTGGTTTGACCACGATGCAGCGTTCTTTCGGCACGCCCCAGCCAATCCATAAATCCACACAGGTTTTCGGCCCGATAAATGGCACATCGTCGGCGCAGTTTTGCATTACGGCTGCAGCGACGTTCACGTCGATATGATCGTTGTGATCGTGAGTCGCCAGCACAGCGTCGATCTGGCGAATGGCAAACGGATCAAGGACAAATGGTGTGGTGCGCAGGTTCGGTTGCAGTTTTTTCACCCCTGCCATGCGCTGCATCTGGTGACCCTGTTTCATCAGTGGGTTACCGTGACTTTGTTTGCCAGTACCGCACCAGAAATCGACGCACACGTTGGTGCCGCCTTCCGATTTCAACCAGATCCCGGTGCAGCCGAGCCACCACATCGCAAAGGTGCCTGGTGCGACCTGTTCTTGCTCTATTTCTTCATTCAGCCAGCTACCCCATTCCGGGAAGGTGCTCAGGATCCAGGATTCACGGGTGATACTTTTCACTTTACTCATCGCCATTTACCTTCATGATAGTTCAATTTGAATCAATGTGTGATTGGTTTTGATTAATCCTGACACTGTTTTTTCAGGAAGGCAATGACCATTTTTTGACTTTTCACCGAAAGCGTTGTTGATGATTTTGAGTATGGAAAGATTTAAAGGAGTGTGTAATTTAATTAACTAAATGAATTTAAATGAGTAATTGTTTCGTCTTGTGAACACCATACTTTCTATGTGGAATTATTTGCGTGCCGCGTCACATTTAATCACAAATAATCTTGTTGTGATTACTTTTGAAAATTAGAGTGAGTGCACAACATTCCGGGTGTGCGGAATTCCCGGTTACCTCTTCTTCAGGAGATCGTTATGGAGATCCTCTACAGCATCTTTACCGTGTTCTTTAACCAGGTCATGACCAATGCCCCGTTATTGCTGGGTATTGTGACCTGCCTGGGCTACATCCTGCTGCGTAAAAGCGTCAGCGTGATTATCAAAGGCACCATCAAAACGATTATCGGTTTTATGTTGCTGCAAGCAGGGTCCGGCATCCTGACCAGCACTTTTAAACCGGTGGTGGCAAAAATGTCGGAAGTCTATGGCATTAATGGCGCGATTTCAGATACCTACGCATCGATGATGGCAACTATTGAGCGTATGGGCGATGCCTATAGCTGGGTGGGTTATGCGGTGTTGTTGGCACTGGCGCTAAACATCTGTTACGTGCTGCTGCGTCGCATTACTGGTATTCGCACCATCATGCTGACCGGCCACATCATGTTCCAACAGGCGGGTCTGATAGCTGTCACGCTGTTTATTTTCGGCTACTCCATGTGGACTACCATTATCTGCACTGCGATTCTGGTTTCGCTTTACTGGGGCATCACCTCCAACATGATGTACAAGCCGACTCAGGAAGTGACGGACGGCTGCGGTTTCTCCATCGGTCACCAACAGCAGTTTGCTTCCTGGCTTGCCTATAAGGTCGCGCCGTATTTGGGCAAAAAAGAGGAAAGCGTTGAAGACCTCAAATTGCCCGGTTGGCTGAACATTTTCCACGACAACATCGTCTCCACGGCGATTGTGATGACCATCTTCTTTGGTGCCATTCTGCTCTCTTTCGGTATCGATACCGTGCAGGCGATGGCAGGCAAAGTGAACTGGGTGGTGTACATCCTGCAAACCGGTTTCTCCTTTGCGGTGGCGATCTTCATCATTACTCAGGGCGTGCGCATGTTTGTCGCGGAACTCTCTGAAGCATTTAACGGTATCTCCCAGCGTCTGATCCCGGGTGCGGTTCTGGCGATTGACTGTGCGGCTATCTATAGCTTTGCGCCGAATGCCGTGGTCTGGGGCTTTATGTGGGGCACCATCGGGCAACTAATAGCGGTTGGTATTCTGGTCGCCTGCGGTTCCGCGATTCTGATCATTCCTGGTTTTATCCCGATGTTTTTCTCCAACGCCACCATCGGCGTATTCGCGAACCACTTCGGCGGCTGGCGTGCGGCGCTGAAGATTTGTCTGGTGATGGGGATGATTGAAATCTTTGGCTGCGTCTGGGCGGTGAAACTCACCGGTATGAGTGCCTGGATGGGCATGGCGGACTGGTCGATTCTGGCACCGCCGATGATGCAGGGCTTCTTCTCCATCGGTATCGCCTTTATGGCCGTCATCATCGTTATTGCATTGGCTTATATGTACTTCGCTGGCCGCGCGCTGCGCGCAGAAGAAGATGCAGAAAAACAACTGGCAGAACAGTCTGCTTAATAAGGAGTTTTGATTATGACCGTACGTATTCTGGCTGTGTGTGGCAACGGACAAGGCAGTTCCATGATCATGAAAATGAAAGTGGACCAGTTTTTAACCCAATCAAACATTGACCACACGGTAAATAGCTGCGCGGTTGGCGAGTACAAAAGCGAGTTGAGCGGCGCGGATATCATCATCGCTTCTACCCATATTGCGGGCGAAATCACTGTTACCGGCAACAAATATGTGGTTGGCGTGCGCAACATGCTCTCACCCACAGACTTTGGCCCGAAACTGCTGGAAGTGATCAAAGAACATTTCCCGCAGGACATAAAGTAAGGACGCGCCATGAAATTACGTGATTCGCTGGCAGAAAATAAATCTATCTGTTTGCAGGCAGAAGCAGAGACCTGGCAGGACGCGGTAAAAATTGGCGTTGACCTGCTGGTGGCGGCGGATGTTGTTGAGCCGCGTTACTACCAGGCGATTCTGGATGCGGTTGAACAGCACGGCCCGTACTTTGTGCTCGCGCCAGGCCTGGCAATGCCACACGGACGCCCGGAAGAGGGGGTTAAGAAAACCGGTTTTGCGCTGGTGACGTTGAAAAAGCCGCTGGAGTTCAACCACGAAGATAACGACCCGGTGGATATCCTCATCACGATGGCGGCAGTCGATGCCAATACTCATCAGGAAGTGGGCATCATGCAAATCGTCAACCTGTTTGAAGATGAAGAGAATTTCGACCGTTTACGCGCCTGCCGTACCGAGCAGGAAGTACTGGATTTAATTGACCGCACCAACGCGGCTGCTTAAGAAGGAATTGAAGATGTCATTACCCATGTTGCAAGTCGCGCTGGACAACCAGACTATGGATAGCGCCTATGAAACCACTCGTCTGATTGCTGAAGAAGTCGATATTATCGAAGTGGGCACCATTCTGTGTATGGGGGAAGGTGTGCGTGCGGTGCGCGATCTGAAAGCACTCTATCCACACAAGATTGTGCTGGCAGACGCCAAAATTGCTGATGCGGGCAAAATCCTTTCTCGTATGTGCTTTGAAGCCAACGCTGACTGGGTCACCGTGATTTGCTGTGCAGATATCAACACCGCCAAAGGCGCGCTGGATGTGGCAAAAGAGTTTAACGGCGACGTACAGATTGAGCTGACTGGTTTCTGGACCTGGGAACAGGCGGATGCATGGCGTGAAGCGGGCATCCAGCAGGTGGTGTATCACCGCAGCCGTGATGCGCAAGCAGCCGGTGTAGGCTGGGGCGAATCAGATATCGCCGCGATCAAACGCCTTTCTGATATGGGCTTCAAAGTAACCATTACCGGTGGCCTGGCGCTGGAAGATTTGCCACTGTTCAAAGGTATTCCGATTCATGTCTTTATCGCTGGTCGTAGCATCCGTGATGCCGCGTCTCCGGTTGAAGCTGCGCGTCAGTTCAAACGTTCCATCGCCCAACTGTGGGGCTAAGGAGCGGATATGTTGTCCAAACAAATCCCGCTTGGCATCTATGAAAAAGCACTCCCCACCGGGGAGTGCTGGTTGGAACGGTTGCAACTGGCAAAAACGTTGGGCTTCGATTTTGTTGAGATGTCAGTAGATGAAACGGACGCTCGCCTGTCTCGCCTTGACTGGAGCCGCGAACAACGTCTGACGCTGGTGAATGCGATTGTTGAAACTGGCGTGCGCGTACCGTCCATGTGCCTTTCTGCCCATCGTCGTTTTCCGCTGGGCAGCGAAGATGACACAGTGCGGGCGCAGGGGCTGGAGATTATGCGTAAAGCTATCCAGTTCGCCCAGGATGTCGGCATTCGCGTGATCCAACTGGCGGGCTATGACGTCTACTATCAGGAAGCCAATAACGAAACGCGTCGTCGTTTTCGCGAAGGGCTGAAAGAGAGTGTTGAGATGGCGAGCCGTGCGCAGGTGACGCTGGCGATGGAGATCATGGATTACCCGTTGATGAACTCCATCAGCAAGGCGCTGGGCTATGCACACTATCTCAACAACCCGTGGTTCCAGCTCTATCCGGATATCGGCAACCTGTCGGCGTGGGATAACGACGTGCAGATGGAATTACAGGCTGGAATAGGGCACATCGTCGCGGTGCATGTGAAAGACACCAAACCGGGCGTCTTTAAAAATGTGCCGTTTGGCGAAGGCGTGGTGGACTTCGAACGTTGCTTTGAAACGCTCAAACAGAGTGGTTATTGCGGGCCTTATCTGATTGAGATGTGGAGCGAAACGGCGGAAGACCCGGCGGCAGAAGTGGCGAAAGCGCGTGATTGGGTGAAAGCGCGCATGGCCAAAGCGGGCATGGTGGAGGCCGCATAATGCAAAAGCTGAAACTACAGGTATTTGAAGCCAACATGGATCTGCCGCGTTACGGACTGGTGACCTTTACCTGGGGCAACGTCAGCGCCATTGATCGCGGACGCGGGCTGGTGGTAATTAAGCCCAGCGGCGTCGCCTACGAAACCATGCAAGTGGACGATATGGTGGTGGTTGACATGAGTGGCAATGTGGTGGAAGGGCAGTATCGTCCATCGTCAGACACTGCAACGCATCTCGAGCTTTACCGTCGTTATCCATCTCTCGGTGGAATCGTGCATACCCACTCAACCCATGCCACCGCATGGGCGCAGGCGGGGATGGCGATCCCGGCGTTAGGCACCACACACGCTGACTATTTCTTTGGCGATATTCCGTGTACGCGCGGATTAAGCGAAGAAGAGGTGCAGGGCGAGTATGAACTGAACACCGGCAAAGTGATCATCGAAACGCTGGGCGATGCCGAGCCGCTGCATACGCCGGGGATTGTGGTTTACCAGCACGGGCCGTTCGCCTGGGGTAAAGACGCTCATGATGCGGTGCATAATGCGGTGGTGATGGAAGAAGTGGCGAAAATGGCGTGGATTGCGCGCGGCATTAACCCGCAACTGAATCCCATCGATAGTTATCTGATGAATAAGCACTTTATGCGTAAGCATGGTCCCAACGCTTATTACGGACAGAAGTAAAACACGCGCTGCGGAAATATCCTTCTTCGGGAGATAACTGGTCTGATTCCGCAGCCGTTTTTCATAAAAAAGCCCCCGGTGAAGGGGGCAATGCAAACTATGACAATGTTTCGTTGGTTATACCTGGTGCTAGCGATAAATATCCGCGCTGGCGTGCATGTTGCCGTTACTCCCCGGTTCCCGCATCAGAATCACGTGGTAGTACGTTGCGCCCTGCGCGTCGGTTTCTTCGTTTAATGCCTGACGTGCTTCACTTTCAGTGGCAAAGTTATGATTGATATAAATCACGCCTAAGCTCTGCACATCGTCCATATTTCTGGCCTGGTGGTTATTGATTTCAATGGCTGCCCATGTATTTGCACTTAGCAAAAGCACAGCCAGAAGGGCTAAAACACGACTGAACATAAATACCTCCTCGACGGCTGTCTTTGTATGCGCTCCTCTGTGATGATCTTCTGATTTAATTTTAATCAATGATAAAGAAGTTGATGGTGACCATTTCTGATGCAGTTGTTCAAAAAAACACCGTAATGGAATGTGATGAACTTCAAATCAGCGGGTTAGTACGATTTAGCGAAAGATGAGAATTATTTGTCGGCTGGCCTTGAGTTTAGCGGGGTATACCAGTACTATAACGCGTCATTTTTCAGCCGCCCTTTAACACGTTCCTTGCCTCCATGGGCTGCGGCTGACCCAGACAGGAGGCTGAATAATCCGTAAGGAGCAATTCGATGCGTCATTACGAAATCGTTTTTATGGTCCATCCTGACCAGAGCGAACAGGTTCCGGGCATGATCGAGCGCTACACTGCTGCCATCACTGGTGCAGAAGGCAAGATCCACCGTCTGGAAGACTGGGGCCGCCGTCAGCTGGCTTACCCGATCAACAAACTGCACAAAGCTCACTACGTTCTGATGAACGTTGAAGCGCCGCAGGAAGTGATCGATGAGCTGGAAACTACCTTCCGCTTCAACGACGCCGTTATCCGTAGCATGGTAATGCGTACTAAGCACGCCGTTACCGAAGCATCTCCGATGGTTAAAGCGAAAGACGAGCGCCGTGAGCGTCGCGATGATTTCGCAAACGAAACCGCTGATGATGCTGAAGCTGGGGATTCTGAAGAGTAATTTCTGATGACCAACCGTCTGGTGTTGTCCGGCACCGTGTGCAGGATGCCCCTTCGAAAGGTCAGTCCATCAGGAATTCCTCACTGCCAGTTCGTGCTTGAGCATCGTTCTGTGCAGGAGGAAGCCGGTTTTCATCGGCAGGCGTGGTGCCAAATGCCCGTTATTATTAGCGGACACGAAAACCAGGCCATTACTCACAGTATAACGGTCGGCAGTCGCATAACCGTTCAGGGGTTCATTTCATGCCACAAGGCAAAGAACGGTCTGAGCAAAATGGTTTTGCATGCCGAGCAGATTGAATTGATAGATTCTGGAGACTAGCCATATGGCACGTTATTTCCGTCGTCGCAAGTTCTGCCGTTTCACCGCGGAAGGCGTTCAAGAGATCGACTATAAAGATATCGCTACGCTGAAAAACTACATCACCGAAAGCGGTAAGATTGTCCCAAGCCGTATCACCGGGACCCGTGCAAAATACCAGCGTCAGCTGGCTCGCGCTATCAAACGCGCTCGCTACCTGTCCCTGCTGCCGTACACTGATCGCCATCAGTAATCGGTCACGGTCCATTAATACGACTTTGAGAGGATAAGGTAATGCAAGTTATTCTGCTTGATAAAGTAGCAAACCTGGGTAGCCTGGGTGATCAGGTAAATGTTAAAGCGGGCTACGCTCGTAACTTCCTGGTACCACAGGGTAAAGCTGTTCCAGCTACCAAGAAAAACATTGAATTCTTCGAAGCACGTCGCGCTGAACTGGAAGCTAAACTGGCTGAAGTTCTGGCAGCAGCTAATGCTCGCGCTGAGAAAATCAATGCACTGGAAACTGTTACCATCGCGTCTAAAGCTGGCGACGAAGGTAAACTGTTCGGTTCCATCGGTACTCGCGACATCGCTGACGCTGTAACTGCAGCAGGCGTTGAAGTGGCTAAGAGCGAAGTTCGTCTGCCGAACGGCGTTCTGCGTACCACTGGCGAACACGAAGTAAGCTTCCAGGTTCACAGCGAAGTATTCGCGAAAGTGATCGTAAACGTAGTAGCTGAATAATTCGTTATTCAACGAGACGTAAAAACGCCGGCCATGTGCCGGCGTTTTGCTTTATTGTTGAAGCGCCATAACCATAATTACAGCGCACTCATCTTAAATATTAGCTCGTAGCTAATTGTACGTGCGGTTCTTCATCTTTGACTTTGATAAGCGCCCACAGCGCAATTGCCCCCAGGATGTCAAAGAAAGCCAGAGCAATAAAGAACGGCGCGAAGCCGATAATGTGAACGAATGCCCCGATAAACAGGTTGAAAATCAACTGACCACTCCACGCACAGGCACCCGCCATACCAACGGCGGTGGCAACTTCATCTTTTTTGAACAAATCGCCGCCCAGTGTTGCCGCAACAGTAGAAAGACATTGATGCGAGAACGCGCCAATACTAATCAGCAATACGGCAATGTAGGGATTTTCGACAATACTCACCAGGCCGATTGTCATCATAATGACCGCAGCAATAGTGAAGGTAATTCTTCGCGAGTTAATTAAACTCACGCCGCGATCGTGGAAGAACTTCGCCACAAAACCGCTGGCTAAACAGCCGAGGTCGCCCAGCAGGAAAGGTAGCCAGACAAACATGGCAATTTCTTTCAGGCTAAAATGCAGCGTTTCAACGAAGAATATAGGCACCCAGAAATTAATGGTTCCCCATGCCGGGTCTGCGAGAAAACGCGCGATGCCGATACCCCAGAAATTACGTTGGCTGAGGATATGTTTGATTGACGTTTTTTCTTTTTTACCTGTTTTAAGATGCTGCTCTTGTCCTGATTCAATATATTGACGCTCTTCATCAGAAAGGCGTTTGGCATCTTTCGGATCTTTATAACAAAAGAACCAAAATATAGCCGCGAGCAAAGCAAGGCTACCCGAGACAATAAACGCAAATTGCCAGCTATGAAACATAATGCACCAGGCAATCAGCGGTGGTGCAAGCATTGCACCGAGTGAAGTTCCCATATTGAAAACCCCCGTAGCCACACCGCGCTCTTTTGCCGGGAACCATGTTGATGCTGTTTTAACACCCGCCGGAATTGCCGATGCTTCGCTGAACCCCATCAGGGCGCGCATAAATGCCAGACCTGACCATGTTCCGGTCAGTGCATGACCCATTGTCGCCAGACCCCAGATTGCGGCGCAAATCGCAAAGCTTAATTTCAGACCAACGGTATCAATAAAGAAACCCATCACCGGTTGCCCTAATGTATAGGCCAACTGGAACGCACTGACGATCCATGAATATTGCTCTTTGGTTATTCCAGTGGTCTCCATAATGGTTGGAGCCGCAATACCTAATGCAGTTCTGTCCAGATAATTGATTACAGTGATAAAACATACGAGGGCAATCATATGCCACCGATAATTCTTTATTTTATTCATGTTTAAACCTTTTAATTATATTAATAAACCCTGGTTGTTGGTATTTCCGTGTAATAGGTAATAAAATCAGGTACAGAGAACATATTAAAAATTATTGTGTGTAAATCTCTCCATTCAGAAAATCTGGCCAGTTTTTTTCAAAGAAAATACCGTTAATATGCGGTTGTTTGCGTAAAGACTTAACTTCGGTAATAAAAGAACCTTGTGAATATTGAATCGTTAATTTGTGATTTTTATCGTCGGCTTGCTCAGAGCGAAAACGCCATTCTTCTTTTGCGCCGCGACGAGTTTGTGGCAGGCATTCGCCTTGCGGATCAATAACCATCCGCGCCCCACGACTGCCGCCACCTGCGTCAATATAATGTGTGAGTTGCGTTAAAACGGCGGCAGAAGTCAGCGCCATATGCCGCCACATAAATAATTCAGCAACTTCGCCTGCGTGGTTGATGGTTAAACCGTGTTGCTGGGCAAATTCACTCAACAGCAGGGCATCGCGGGTGGCGTGGCGAACTTTATCGGCATGACAAATAAATCCAGCGTAATCAGACATTCGCGTCTGGATTTTTTCTTTCACCGTTGCCAGCGTCATACCGTTTTCGTTTGCCAGCGCCTGGGTGATGACCTCTCTTACGGTAGTCAGGGGCGAAGCTACCCGTTGCGCGATATCTCCCTCAACAGACCGCATTTGCGTACAGCCAATAAAGCGCGCCAGGCGCACGGCAAAAACCTGCCCGGCATTCAGCGCTGCGCCGCCGGGGCGAGTGACGCCGTGAGTTCCGGCCACTTCCCCCACGGCAAAACAGCCGGGGAGAGAGGTTTGCCCCCAGATATCCACCTCAATGCCGCCGTTCATGTGTTGATTATTCATGGCGAACTGCAGTGGTTGCGTGGTGAGCCCGTAACCGTGCATCTGGTACAACGAGATAGACAGCGGATTCATTCGTTGCAGGCGTTCGATGGGCGATGGTGCCAGCGCGCCGTTGTTTTCCAGATACGCGTGAACGTCAGCATCCAGTCGCGCTAATGAGAATGGCAAATCACCAGGCACCGCTTCAGGATTGCGATTGAAATCCATAAACACCAGGCGGCCTGATTGCTGCTCTTTTGCCACCGCCATATCCAGCAGGCTGGAGCCAAAATCCATCACCCGTGTGGCGTGGAACGGCCACTGATAGCCTTTACGGAAGATATTTGAAGCCAGTTCCTGGGTAGTGCGATAGTAATCCGCAAGGAAATTATACTCGTTACCCTCTGTATCCACAGAATAGATATACGGGATCACCTGCACATAGGTGCCGGATAAATTCCACGGAAACGTGCTGCGCGGCGTGCCTATACCAAACTGGCTTTCGGTCAGATTGGTTAGCGTCAAACCTTCTTCCAGCGCCAGCCCCAGCGAGCCAAAGCATTTATGCGGATAAACACTGTCGCGATAAAGCTCGCCCGGTCCGCCCGTTGCCAGTACCACATTGGGCGCAGTCACAATTGCCAGCCCCCACGGGTTATGGGCGCGGGAACCGGTTGCGAGGATAGCCCCCGCCACGCGATCTTCGCCATTCTCACCGCGTTGATGCAGCAGTTTAATCACCGTTGCACTGGTCAGCAGTGGAATGGAGAGGCGCTGCACTTCTTCCAGCAGCACTTTCACCATCAGGCGAGAAGTGCGTGGTCCACAGGACGTCGCGCGTCCGGCTTCGTCATGGTCGGTCTGATAACGGAGAATTGCGCCATAGCGATCTTCCGGCAATTCCAGACCAAGATATTGCAGCCCACCAAGGGTATGCAGGGAACCGACCGCTTCGACATATGCCGTGTCGTGATCCATCGCGCCGCCGCTCGCCAGTGCCTCGGCCAGTTTTGCGAAGTTGTCGCCGTTGCCCGCAGTAGCAGCGGTAAACAGCGTCTGTTTATCGGAACCGGAGCAGGCTGACGTTCCCATGTATAACCCGGCGGTAGCAAGCAGCACATTTTGCTGGCGACGTTTCAGCTCAACCGCTGCACGTAATCCAGCCGCGCCGCTACCAACGACCAGTGCATCAACTTGCCAGGTTGGGTAATCAACATCCTCCACGGTGACAATTGAGTGCGGTTCTGCTGGCGTAAAACCTTTCGGAAAGGTGACGTGCGTCAGTGCCTCGAGGATGGCGTCATCAGGCTGGCTCATGCGCCCTCCATCGGCGTAAACAGGCTACTTTCCATCAGACGCGGCTGCCTGATAATCGGACGGAAGGCCATGAACGGCAGAATGTCGCGGTCAATCTCCACGCCCGGGGCAATCTCAATTAATTCAACACCTTCTGTCGTTAACTGAAAAACCGCGCGTTCGGTGATGTACAGCACTTCCTGACCACTTTGCTGTGCGTAAGCGGCGCTAAAGGTGATTTTTTCCACCTGAGTAACCAGTTTGGGTATTTGACCTGACTGGGTGATATGCAGACCATCTGGCGTCACGTCGATCTTGCTGCCTTTGGCGTCGAATGTGCCGCAGAACACCACTTTACGGGCATTTTGTGCAATTTCGAGGAAGCCGCCAGGGCCGATCAGATTGCCGTTCAGGTGTGAGACATTGACGTTACCGTGCTGATCCATCTCGCCCATGCCGAGGAAAGTAATATCAATGCCGCCGCCGCTGTAGAACTCGAATTGATCCAGCGAAGGGATAATCGCGTCAGCGTTACGGGCGCAGCCGAAAAACGCGTCATCCAGCATCATGCCGTTATGCACGCCTTGCTCGACACTCAACCATAAACTTTGATAAGGAACACCTTCGCGCAGTGCAACCCCAGGAATACCGCCCGGAATACCAAAGCCAAAGTTGGTAGAAGCGCCAGCCACCAGTTCGCGTGCCGCCCGACGGGCAATCAGACGGCGCACCGGATGGCTAACCAGTTCAATAGCGCCGGTAGAACTCAGACGGCGATGCTGACCGCTAATTGTCAGGTCGTAGCCGCCAAGATAGGTTTGCGGTTGTTCGCGGTGCTCAACGATGCCATCGACCAGAATCCCCGGCAGCTTGACCCGGCGTGGTTCGATGGCGCCAGCTTCCAGCACATCGCGCACCTGGACGAATACTTTGCCGCCGCTGTTGTGTGCTGCCAGCGCCATCGAATAGCTATCCATATCAATCGCTTCTTCTTCGAGGCTAACGTTGCCACGCGGATCGGCATAAGTGCCGCGCAAAATGGCATAGTCCACTTTGAAAGGGCGATAGCGGAGTTTGGTTTCGCCATCAATTTCAATCAGTTCTACCAGATCGTCAGTGGTGCAAGCGTTCGACTTTCCGCCACCATTGCGTGGATCAACAAACGATCCCAGCCCTACGTGGGTAAAAAGCCCAGGACGTCCGGCACCGATCTCCCGCAGCAGTGCCTGAATTACACCGCCAGGAAAGCAATACGCTTCGATGGCGTTATTTTTTACCAACTCCTGCATTTTGGGGGACCAGGTAAAGTGTCCGGCAATTATGCGTTTGAGCATTTCGGCATGAGCGAGGCGGTTAGTGCCTTTGCTGTCGCGATCGCCAATGCCCAGCGAGTGGATTAGTGTCAGGTTGCGGGGGTGTCCGGTTTGCAGGAAACGCGCTTCAATGGCTGCCAGAATATGGTCAGCTTCCACCATGCCGCCGCCGTTACCGCTAATGGCAATGGTTGCGCCGTCCTGAATTTGCGCCGCCAGTGCCCCGGCGGTTGTTATCTTACGCATACAATTTCCTTATTGATTATGGAAGCTGACGCTGCCTTTTTCGGCAAATGCGCGCGTGGCTTGCTGGCAATCGTGGGTGGCGGACATTAATCCCGCCAGTAACTGGTGTGAGTAATCGGCATGTTTATTTTCCAGCGCCAGAATCAGTTGCTTAATATGCGCCAGCGCCACCGGGCCACATTTTTCCAGGTGCGCTAACTGATTCGCCATCCAGCTTTCTATCTGTTCTTTTTCTACCACTTCATCAATCAAATTCGCCGCCAGGGCTTCCTGCGCCGTCAGGCGTTTACCCAACATCAGCATCTGGCGACCAACCACCGGACCGACCTGATTAAGCACACGTTCGATGCCCATCCAGCCAGGCACCATGCCAAGCATCACTTCCGGGTTAGAGAGTTTTGCGTTGGGGCGAGCGATACGAATATCGCAGCACAAGGCAAGTTCAATACCGCCGCCGATGGTGTGACCGTTTAGATTCGCAACCGTTAATTGCGGTAAATTGCGTAGGCGATTAAAAACATCATTACCGCGTTTAATCCACTTTCTGCCCATATCTAATGGAGAATAAGTCGACCATGATTTAATATCGCCGCCCGCACAAAAGAATTTATCGCCGGTTGCGGTTAATTCGACTAATCGTAATGTGGTGTTGTTTTCAATTTCATTTAAATAATGATCGAGAGATTCAATCATCTCTTCATTAATGGCATGACATTTATCTTCACGGTTCAACGTCAGACGGCAGGAAGCCGCCGCTCTGCTGAACAGAACGGGTTGGTCATTCATGATCATTCCTTAACAATAATGCGCGATGCGATCGACGCTAATATCCAGCGTGCTGTTTATATCTTGCTGCCACCAGTACGGTGAGAATATTTCCAGCTCTATAGCGCCATTAAATCCGGCGTTTTCAACCAGGCGACGGATTGACGGAATATTGATGATGCCATCTCCCGGCATTCCCCGATCATTGACCAGATCGGTGGTTGGCACTAACCAGTCGGAAACATGAAATGCGAGAATTCGTTTTCCGGCACGCAGGATTTGGCTGGCCAGTTCCGGGTCCCACCAGACGTGGTAGACATCCACCGCCACGCCGAGACCAAACTCACCATCGGGATCGAGTTCATCACACCAGTCCAGTGCCTGGCGTAGCGTACACAAACAGGAACGATCGGCGGCAGTCATCGGGTGCAGTGGCTCCAGCGCAATTGGCACGCCGACTTCTTTCGAATGTGGCAGCAACTGGCGAATCCCTTGTTTCACCTGTTCCCGCGCCTCATACAGATCTTTTGTGCCAGTTGGTAACCCGCCAACCACCTGCATGTAACAGGCGGCGTTCAGCGCAGCGGCATCGTCCAGCGCCCGACGGTTATCATCTACTGCCAGTTTGCGCTCCGCCAGCGTCGGCGCGGTGTAATAGGTGCTACGACACAAACCGGAAACGCTCATGTTACTGGCGGCAAGCTGGCGGGCGATCTGCTGGAGATCTTCGCCCTGCAACTCTCTGCGCCAGGGGGCGAGCGCGCCGATACCGCGTGCGGCGCAGGCATCAATAATGGCGGGTAGCGGCATTTTATAGCCCAGCGTCGCGGTATTAATGCTGAATAAATCCGGGCGTTGTAACAGATCTCTCATGATTCAGCCTCAGAAGCGCGGCATACTTAAGCCGCCGTCGATAGCGACCGCCTGGCCACAGGTATAAATCAGTTTGCCTTCCGCCATTGCCCGTACTGTGGAGGCGATATCAGCCGGATAACCCCAGCGTCCCCACGGCACCAGACCTTTGGCAATTAGTTCATCATAATAGGCCGTTGCCGGAATGGTCATATCGGTTTTGATTAGGCCGGGGCGCACTTCATAGACGCCAATTTGTTCATTGCAAAGGCGAGCGGCAAACAGACGAGCAGCGGCAGAAACGGCGGTTTTGGCAATGGTATATTCGCCGCGATTCATCGCCAGCATGATAGCGTTGATTGAACTGACAAAAATAATCGAGCGGTGCGGTAGCTCCGCTTCCGGTTTCGGTTGTGCCAGTAAGCGTTTACTGAATGCCTGAGCGAGGAAAAACGGCGCACGGGTGTTAATGGCAATGTTTTGGTCGAAGCTGTCTGGCTCCAGGTCGAGAAGGTCACCGCGCTTTTTCACAGAAATCCCCGCGTTGTTGAGCAGACAGTCCAGACGCCCCCACTGGTTTTGCGCCGCGTCGAGCATCTCTTCATGCAGGGAGAGATCGCCAACATCGGCAGGGAAGCAAATCACTTCCACGCCTTCTGCCAGACATTCCTGTTGCGTGGCATGTAATTTTTCTACGCTGTCGGCATCGGGGCGATCGTTAATCAGCAGGTTAAAACCGCCACGAGCAAGTTCCAGCGCACAGCCTTTTCCAATACCACGTGCGGCTCCGGTAATCACGGCAACGGGACGAGTGGACTTCATACAATAACCCTCTTTTGAATATTGTTTCCTTGAGTGACGATTAGCTTGCGACGTGTGGAAAGAAATATCAACCATCTGGTTGGTTGATCTGCGATAGCGATCACAGGGCATTTGATAACTCGATGAAAGTACGAGTTTTTGCCCTTTTTTCTGGAGCTGAAATCAAATCAGGTTATGATAGTAATCCTGAAGAGGTCGTGGGGAAGCGTTATGTATCTTGATACCAGCAACGTACAAAGCCTGAAGGAAAAACTATTATTATGTGCGGTTAATGAATTTGCCGAATATGGTTATGAAGGGGCCAGAGTCGATAATATCGTGAAGGCTGCGGAGTGCAGTAAACAGACGGTTTACCATCACTTTGGTAATAAAGAAAATTTATTTATCGAAGTGCTGGAATATACCTGGAATGATATTCGACAAAAAGAAAAATCCCTTGATGTTTCAGGTCTCCCTCCACAAAAAGCAATTGAAAAAATCATCGATTTTACCTGGGATTATTACATTGCTAATCCCTGGTTTTTAAAAATTGTGCATAGTGAAAACCAGAGCAAAGGTGTGCATTATGCAAAATCACAGCGTCTTCAGGAAATTAACCACGCGCATTTGCAGTTAATGGAATCCTTGTTGGCTGAAGGGAAGAAACTCAATATTTTTAAGCCTGATATCGACCCGTTGCAGGTGAATATCAATATTGCCGCGCTTGGAGGATATTATTTGATCAACCAGCATACGCTTGGCCTGGTTTATCACATCAGCATGGTTTCACCGCAAGCGCTGGAAGCCAGACGTAAGGTCATTAAAGAAACGATCCTTAGCTGGCTTCTGCTTGAACCTTCATCTACCGCGCACGAATAAAACTGCCATCTGGCTGGCGGGTAAACAGAACCTGTTGATTATTCTCCGTATCAATGGTTAAGCCCGTCACCACGCCGCTGGCGTTCTGGCGAATTTTCACTATCTGCCCATTTTGCAAATTACTCAGCGGTTTACCCACGCCTTCTACCTGCGCCATTGCATAGACATCAGTGGCGGGTAGACCGTGGTCGCGGAACAGTTGCGCCATCGTTTTGCCGGGTTCGACACGGTAAGAGCGCCACTGGTTGTCAATTCCGCTATCTGGCTGGAAAGGTTGTGTTTGTGCGGTTTGCGGCTGATCTTCAGGCTGACTTTCCTGTATCGGTTCAGGGGCGACCGGTGCCACCTGATCGGGATCATTTTGTGGGGTGACTAATTGCGCCCGCAGTTGTTCTTCCGTCGGCGGTTGGGATTGCGACTGAATATCCAGTTGCGCTTCACGCGTCACCACCGGCGCGTCGGGCGTATCATCAGACGGAAGTAGAAAACCGATCACCAATACAATGGCGGCAATAATGATCCCCCGACGATGCATCGGCGGCAGCGGGTCCATGAAGCGAAAATTGTCCGGCGCGTGCCAGACTTTCTCCAGGGTTGGTTTTAGTTCAAAGCGCCCGGGCATGGTTTCCTCCTGCTCCGCGTCTTGTTCCTCAATCATAGCCTATGAATAAGCTAACGCTATGATGTCCGTGGTAAACCCGCTTTTATTATATTCATACGGGATATTGCTATTGTTTCTTTTTCCCCGTGATTTGTCATCATTCCCGCGACAAAGTTTTACCCAAAGTTGTGTGGCTGATATGCTGCCCGCTACTTTTTACCCTAAGAAAGGAAATACGATGACCACCCCAACTTTTGATACCATCGAAGCGCAAGCAAGCTACGGCATTGGTTTGCAGGTAGGGCAACAACTGAGTGAATCTGGTCTGGAAGGGTTACTGCCAGAAGCACTGGTTGCAGGCATTGCTGATGCGCTGGAAGGCAAACATCCGGCTGTTCCGGTTGATGTGGTGCACCGTGCGCTACGTGAAATCCACGAACGTGCCGATGCTGTTCGTCGTCAGCGTTTCCAGACGATGGCTGCCGAAGGTGTGAAATACCTTGAAGAAAACGCCAAAAAAGAGGGTGTGAACAGCACCGAATCTGGCCTGCAATTCCGCGTGATTAATCAGGGCGAAGGCGCAATTCCGGCACGTACCGACCGCGTTCGCGTTCATTACACCGGTAAACTGATCGACGGTACTGTATTTGACAGCTCCGTTGCCCGTGGCGAACCGGCTGAATTCCCGGTTAACGGCGTGATCCCAGGCTGGATTGAAGCACTGACTCTGATGCCGGTAGGTTCTAAATGGGAACTGACTATCCCGCAGGAACTGGCTTATGGCGAGCGTGGCGCTGGCGCGTCTATTCCTCCGTTCAGCACCCTGGTGTTTGAAGTCGAACTGCTGGAAATCCTCTAAGCAGCGCATTCTGTTCCCCTCGAGCCAGAGGGGAGCAGGCATTCAGCAATAAACCCTTCAGTTTGCCAAACGGCGCTATTTTGTGTTGCAAAGACCACGTAAGCGTGTATTTTTGTGAGCTATTTCGCGTTATCACCGTGATATGACACTCACTTTAAACATTAAATTAACATTAGATCTAAATCTTAGTATTCATCCCGCGCATTGTTACCTAATATCGATGAGTCCCGATACCGATTCGTCGTATCATAGACTGACAAAAGGCCGCAGAGCCTGAACAACACAGACAGGAAGAAAAAACATGGTAGATCAGGTAAAAGTCGTTGCCGATGATCAGGCTCCGGCTGAACAGTCGCTACGGCGCAATCTCACAAACCGACATATTCAGCTTATTGCCATTGGCGGTGCCATAGGTACAGGGTTGTTTATGGGTTCCGGTAAAACAATTAGTCTTGCCGGGCCGTCGATCATTTTTGTTTATATGATCATCGGTTTTATGCTCTTTTTCGTGATGCGGGCAATGGGGGAGTTGCTGCTTTCGAATCTGGAATATAAATCTTTTAGTGACTTCGCTTCCGATTTATTGGGGCCGTGGGCGGGTTATTTCACTGGCTGGACTTATTGGTTCTGTTGGGTGGTAACCGGTATGGCGGATGTTGTGGCGATTACCGCTTACGCGCAGTTCTGGTTTCCAGGACTTTCCGACTGGGTGGCGTCGTTGTCGGTGATCATTCTGTTGCTGGTTCTTAATCTCGCCACCGTGAAAATGTTTGGTGAGATGGAGTTCTGGTTCGCGATGATCAAAATCGTCGCTATTGTGTCGCTGATTGTTGTCGGTCTGATTATGGTGATGATGCACTTCCAGTCACCGACTGGCGTAGAAGCGTCGTTTGCGCATTTGTGGAATGACGGCGGCTGGTTCCCGAAAGGCTTAAGCGGCTTCTTTGCCGGATTCCAGATAGCGGTTTTCGCTTTTGTGGGGATTGAGCTGGTCGGCACAACGGCTGCGGAAACCAAAGATCCAGAGAAATCACTGCCGCGTGCGATTAACTCCATTCCGATCCGCATCATTATGTTCTACGTCTTCGCGCTGATTGTGATTATGTCCGTGACGCCGTGGAGTTCAGTGGTCGCGGAGAAAAGCCCGTTTGTAGAACTGTTTGTGCTGGTGGGGCTGCCTGCGGCGGCAAGTGTGATTAACTTTGTGGTGCTGACCTCTGCGGCTTCTTCTGCTAACAGTGGCGTATTCTCTACCAGCCGTATGTTGTTTGGTCTGGCACAGGAAGGCGTCGCGCCGAAAGCGTTCGCTAAACTCTCTAAACGCGCAGTACCAGCGAAAGGGCTGACCTTCTCTTGTATCTGTCTGCTCGGCGGCGTGGTGATGTTGTATGTGAATCCAAGCGTGATTGGCGCGTTCACCATGATCACCACGGTTTCAGCGATTCTGTTTATGTTCGTCTGGACAATTATCCTTTGCTCGTACCTGGTGTATCGCAAACAGCGTCCACACCTGCATGAGAAGTCGATCTACAAGATGCCGCTCGGCAAGCTGATGTGCTGGGTATGTATGGCGTTTTTTGTGTTCGTTATCGTGCTGCTGACGCTGGAAGATGACACTCGGCAGGCGCTGCTGGTTACTCCGCTGTGGTTTATCGCGCTGGGGCTGGGCTGGTTGTTTATTGGTAAGAAACGTATAGCGAAGTAATGCTGCTAAGGTACCTGCGGGTGCCTTTCAGGCTGCAAAATTGCCTGATGCGCTACGCTTATCAGGCCTACGGGAGCTCTGCCATATATTGAATTTGCGTGCTTTTGTAGGCCGGATAAGGCGTTTACGCCGCATCCGGCATGAACAAAGCACACTTTGTCTGCAATCTCTTTTGTCTTTATACATTCCTAAAAATACTTCCCGTCATCGACAGCGCCCAGGCGCGGGCTTACCGTGAATCTTTGCCACTTATTGCAGAGTTCACTATGGCTAAGCACAGTTGGTTATTAATCGCCGCATTACCTCTCTCCATTTCACCTTCCTGGGGCGCAGATTTTTATTACCGCCAGCAGGAGAAAGGTACGGTTTACATTGCCGAACAGAAGGGGGAAAAAGATGAGATCCTCTCCGAATTACCAGATATTAATTTTTCCCACCTTTGGCGCATTGCCAATTTAGCCAATAAACAAGAAACCCGCTTACTGTACGATTTTAATCCCGATAAGTTCGATTGCGATGATGAGGGGGATTGTCAGCATACCTGGCTCACCGATGGACGCTCTGTCCTTTGGGCAGGCAAAGTCCTGACAAACCCATCCGGTAAACCTAATGTCGATGCCACCAGTTTTCAGGCATTCGGCGCTTTCGCTGCCGATAAACGCAGTATCTATTTTGATGGTCAGCGTACCGATGATAATAGCGGTGATAAGCAGGTGGATATGTCAACGCTGGAAGAGACGGACATCTGGAATTTACTGCGTGATAAAAATAGTCTTTGGCATAAAGGTCGCTGGTTGGGTCATGCCGATGGATTTCAAATCGTGCGGCATGATTCAGCCATACAATTTGTTGTGCTGACAAATTCGCAGGTAATTGTTAACGGTAAGCTTCTGCCCGCCGATCGCAAAACTTTTCAGATTAAACGTTGGATGCCTGGTGAACGGTTGGTTTATCGCGATAAAAGCGGCGAGCATGACTATGAGCTTGAGGATATTGAGTATCGCTGTGCGCCATTTAATAGTGGTCTGAATAATGTGTCCTGGCTCAAACATGAAGCCACTCCAGCGGGCAGTGACTGTGTTTATGAAACGCTGGTGGGGGTTGATCCGGAATATTTTTATCTGTTTGTTTGGGACACCGGTTTATATAAGAACCAAATTTATAAAGTAACAACCAACGCCTTGGGTGAAGGTGAATTGATTAATCTTAAGTCGGAGGAACTCTCCGGCTCACTTGAAGCAGGTGGTTGGCGGAGATTAATTAATACGTATATATCTCCAGACGGGCAGCTTTACGCTCAACAAGCGACTGAAATTGTGAAAGAGCGTGCCCGGCAAGGTGAATGGCTGCGTTATAACCTGGGTGTGGGAGGATGGTCATTGGTGAAGCAACCTCCGAGCGGACTAAAACCCTTATTTAAATAACCTCTTCACACTAACAGCTTCAGGATGACGCTATGTTGCGAATTAAATCCCTTTGTCTCGCCCTGGCTTTATTTTCAACCACCTCACTAGCCTGCTCCGGTGTACCTTCTGCTGCGTTTTACTACCAGCCGTGGGGGCAAGGAACAAAATATAGCGTTGAAGATAGTGACGATTATGGACTCTATTTCCCGGATATTCATTTACCGCAGGTCAAGTTTAAGCAACTTCGCCGCGTACCCAACGGCACTGATGATAAATATGATTCTCCGGATAATATCAATAATGATTTTGTACAAGTGGATGCTGGCACTTATATCAGAACTAATGGCGGCTGGCGTTTCGACTGGTTGACTGATGGCCGTCATATTTTATGGGCAGGGAAAATAGTCCAGAACCCGCCGGGAACACCGAAAGTCGATGCCGCAACATTCCGTGCCTGGGGACGTTTTGCCGCTGATAAAGACAGCCTCTATTTTGATGGCGAACGCACGGATGATAACCGCGGCGAAAAGCAGGTTGATATGGATTCGCTGCAACAAGTCGGCGGTCGCGTTCGTTCAGGTGATTCTGCGGATGTGCTCAAAGATCGCCGCAATATTTATTTTCAAGGGCGTTGGTTAGGCAGTGCACAAGGGTATTCTATTCTTGGCGTTAAATCCTGGACACGTCGCCCCATTCTTTATTCACCTAATAGTTGTGAAAGCAAAAGTAATCCTGGACCGTGGGATACCATTTGGCGAACCCAATCGCAGGTCTTTGTGAATGGAGATGCCATCAATGCCGATCCGGATACCTTTCATCTTGTGCGCTGGATGGCCGGTTCACTACTGATTTATCGCGACAAAAACGGGGAGAAACGTTATTCGTTCGGGAAAGATTGCCGGAGTACGTTTGATCTACAGCGAGATAAAGTAACATGGTTGACGCGTGATGCTTCCCGGCGCGCTAATGACTGCCGGGTTGCGACCATTCCTGATGTTGATCCGGAATATTTTCGCCCGTTGACGCAGAATGTGGCGCAATATAAAGATTCGCTCTATCTGGTGAAGTATGTTTCTGGGGTCGAAAAAACGCTTTCGGTTATTCATTTACCCGACCCCAAACAAGAATTACAGGGAGGCGTTAATATTGTAGGGAATAAAGTTTATTTCATCGCGAGCGCTGATGTGACTATTTTCGATATTAATGGGCATTGGACGTGGTATAAAAGCCCCGATGGCACAACATTAAATTATTTGGCACATGATGACCGCTATACGTATTTTATTAACGAAGACACGGTTGAGCTCTTTGAACTGAAAGGCCAATGGACGTGGTTTAAATACGCCAATGGTCAATTATCAGATACCTTTGCTCATGATGACCATTATATTTATTACGTAGGAGATGGGTTGGTTCGTGATGCGAAGCGGCGTAATGAGACTCGACAACTCAATGCGGCGCATCTTGATAAAAACGGCAGTCTGCTTACCGTTGAAGGTAAGTACACCAGTTACAATAATGAATTGCTTCCACTGAGTGACTGAATCACTTAACAATCAACGATCCTGCTCATGTCAGGATCGTTGATCAAACAAATCACTCACCCGCCAGCGCGCGTGGGAACAGTACATTATTTTCCAGACTGATGTGCTCCATTAAATCATCAATCAGTTCATTAATACCGTTATACATCGCTTTCCAGGTGGTGCAGGCTTCCGGCGGCGGTGTGACGTTATTGGTAATGTGTTTGATAACCTCCAACAGCTCACCTGCTTCATCGTGTTCGCTTTCCATTACGCTGATTGGCCCCATCGCCTGGCTGCCCATGCCTTGTTTGATCATCGGGAAGAGGATCTGCTCTTCTTTCATCATGTGGCTGGAAAGCTTTTCATGCAGCATAGTCAGGTATTTTGTCAGCCCTTTTGGCACGCTCGGTTTGTCGGCGTGAACGCGCTCTACTTTGGTGGCTTGCAGGATCAACTCTGGCAGTTGTTCACGGTGACGATCGTGGTAGCGCACGATGATATGGTCGATGATTTCTGCCAGCGGCGCGCTACGCCAGTCTTTCTCAATCGGTTGTTCAGCAAGCTTTGCCAGTTCGGCTTCAATGACGTCAACATCCAGTTCTTTACGTGCCGCCGCGCGAGCCAGCGTCTGCTTACCGCCGCAGCAGTAATCCATATCATATTGACGAAACAGAGCCGAAGCGCGAGGAATAGAGAGCGCCAGTTCACCTAAAGGTTGGTCGCGATAAGCCATAGCTGATACCTCATTCTTAATAAGATAAGATGCATTTTAAATGCATCTTTAAGTTAAAAGCTATAACCCTTACGTAGCAGAGGATTATTTAACAGATTGGCAAGGTGTCAACTTTCAGAGACAGGTTCAGCTAAGGGTTTTTCCGGTTTTGCTCTGACTGCAATGATCACGCCGGCCACTAACAGAGCGATACCGCTCAGCGTCATCAGCGGTGGAATTTGTTGGCGGAGTAAAAAGGTGTACAGCAAACCTGCCAGCGTTTCGAAAACAATCAGCGGCCCGAGGATCACCGTCGGTAATCGCTGGCTGGCGACGTTCCAGCAAAGTGCGCCGACCCATGAGCAAAGCACGGCGATAGCAATCATCAGGCTAATAAAGGCCAGTGGACGGGAGCCAAAAGGTAGAGAGAAATCAGGCATTTGCGTATTCAGCCAGAAACAAGCAACAACATAACCGATGAGCGAAATCGGCAGCGTGACCAGCGCCTGCGCCGTCGCCCACATCATTGGATGTTTGTCTGAATTTTCCCGCAGCCAGCGGGCGTTGCGCAATGCATACCACGCCCAGCAAACCACGGAGACTAATGCCAGCATGACGCCTGAGGTATAACGTGCCCAGTCAAAATTGGGGAGACCGTGGTTTAACTCAGCAATATTTACACACGCAAGGCCGATACCAATACAAACCAGCGCCGGGGCGAGTTTCCCCCACGCGAGTTTGCCGTCGCGCTGGCTGTACAACAAATTGGCAAAGACCGGGATAACCACTGGCAGGGTGCCGATAATCATCGTGGAAACAGGCGCGCCGGTTCGCTGAATGGCACTGGCAAGGCAAAAGTAATAGATGAGATTGCCCATCATGGTGAGCATTAGCGCGGTAAGCCAGTCGCGACGTGTCAACTGGCGCAGACGCACGCGCCCCAGCCAGGCAATGGGCAGTGCAATTAAACCTAATGCCAGATAGCGTCCCATTGATTGCAACATCGCCGGGTATTCTGGAACGATCAACGGCCCGACAAAAATAAGCCCCCACATCAACCCTGCTAACAGGGCGTACAGCACGCCGCTAATCATCACTGGCATCCATTGGTCTGTCAGAAGAAATATTCAGGGAACAGAGATGGTTGCTCCCCGCATCCCGTCATTATCAGAGAGGATGCGGGAGGATGCCACTTTAATTAACTAGTTATTAACATTAAAAAGCGCGTTTACGCTTTCGGCTAATGTTGTTGTCGGGCGGCCAATCAGCGTGCTGAGTGTTTTGCTGTCATCAAACAGACCACCTTTTGATGCGCCAACGTCAGAGTCAGCCAGCATATCCGCCAGTCCGCCAGGAAGACCAACGCTTTTCAGCGCTGCGGCGAAATCGGCTTCGCTCATATTCTGGTAGATAACTGGTTTGCCGCTCTGTTTGGTCAGCTCTGCCGCTAACTGTGTCAGCGTCCAGGCGTTGTCGCCCGCCAGCTCATAGACTTTGCCTTCGTGACCTGCTTCGCTAATTACGCGTGCCGCAGCCTCTGCGTAATCTGCACGAGTTGCTGAGGCAATTTTGCCATCGCCCGCCGCACCAATAAATACGCCGTGTTCCAGTGCTGCCGGGGCGCTGGCGAGGTAGTTTTCAGTGTACCAGCCGTTGCGCAGCAGGGTATAAGCGATGCCAGAATCAGCCAGCATTTTCTCCGTCTCGATATGCTCAGCAGCCAGGCCGAGCGGGGAGGTGTCCGCATGTAACAGGCTGGTGTAGGCGATAAATTTCACGCCAGCCGCCTTTGCTGCATTAATAACATTACGATGCTGCGAGGCACGCTGTCCCACTTCGCTGGAAGAGATCAGCAGCAATTTTTCCACGCCCTGTAGCGCAGATGTCAGTGCAGCTTCATCGCCGTAGTCAGCCTGACGCACGCTAATGCCTTGTGCGCTCAAAGCATGCGCTTTTTCCGGATTACGTGCGATAGCCACTATTTGGCTGGCAGAAACGGTTTGCAGCAAAGATTCAATTACATTGTGACCAAGCTGGCCGGTCGCGCCGGTGATTGCGATCATGAGAAATCTCCATTGGTTTGTCTTGTGTTTAAATACGCTAACACCCAAACTAACTTTTAGTAAGTACATACAAAAAGGTAAGTATGAAATGAATCGGGTAAGCCTGTCGCAACAACTGAAAGAGGGAAACCTCTTCGCTGAGCAGTGTCCGTCGCGGGATGTGCTGAAACACGTTACCAGCCGTTGGGGGGTACTGATTCTGGTGGCGCTGCGCGAAGGCACTCATCGCTTTAGCGACTTGCGGCGTAAAATGGGCGGAGTGAGCGAAAAGATGCTCGCGCAGTCGTTACAGGCGCTGGAGCAGGATGGATTTGTTAACCGTATCGCGTATCCGGTGGTGCCGCCGCATGTGGAATATAGCCTCACACCGCTGGGTGAACAGGTCAGTGAAAAGGTTGCTGCACTGGCAGACTGGATTGAGTTGAATTTGCCAGAGGTGCTGGCGGTGCGGGATGAACGTGCGGTATAACTGCCGGAGACCTACGATTCGTGGTTTGTAGGGCGGATAAGACGCGTCAGCATCGCATCCGCCAGGAAGTGCCGGATGCGATGCATGATGTGTAGACCGAAAACGGTGTGTCTTACTTACTCAAATCCACCTGATAAATCGCAAACCCGATATCATCAGTCGCGACTTTATTCATCGGATACTGACCCTTCTCTTTAATAAAGTCTGCGGCTTTATCGGACGGGGACGTTTCAAAACGAATATCCAGTTTTTTATCACCGGCAATCGGCGCTAAACGCCAGTTATTATCTGCCGCTGGGTGAATTTCTCCTGCACGCTTCGACTCTTCAGCAATCCACGCTGCCAGCACCGAACGGTTCTCATCCGGCGACGCAAAGGCGATATGGCTGTCGCCTGTTCCGGCAAATTTGCCACCGTATGCACGATAATTATTGGTAGCAACCAGGAACATTGCGTCCGGATCAATCGGTTTACCATTAAAGGTCAGATTCTTAATCCTTTCCGCATTGGCATTAATCACCTGACATTCACCGTCATAGCGGGCTGGCTGGGTAACATCAATCTGATAATTCACGCCGTCAATCACATCAAAGTTATAGGTACGGAAGCCATCCCAGTTGATTAATGACTGCGGTTTAGTGCTGTTGGGATCTATCTGGTTAAACTGCCCGGCGGAGCACTCCAGCCACTCTTTAACTTCCTTGCCGCTGGCTTTTACCACAATCAGCGTATTGGGATAGAGATAGAGATCGGCGGCATTACGGAAAGTCAGTTGGCCTTTTTCCACTTCTACATAGCTGGCAGGATCGTTCTTGCGACCGCCAACTTTAAACGGCGCAGCGGCAGAGAGCACCGGCAGTTTTGCCAGATCCGGATCGCCCTGAATGTAATGTTCGACATACGCTTTTTGCGCGTTGTTCACCACCTGCACCGTCGGATCGTCCTGTACCAGCGCCAGATAGCTATACATATTGTCGGCGGATTTCCCGATAGGTTTGCTGACAAACTGGCGTGTGGCATCGTGATCGGCTTTCAGCGTTGCAACCAACTTGCTGTCTTCAGCGGCGAGTGATTTTTTATTGGCGACATCGTAAATCGGGCGAGCTTCCGCTTTTGCTTGCGTCACCTGCCATTTCCCGCTGTCATTATTGAGTTGCAGATCGACCACGCCGAGATGATCGCCCCACATGCCTGGCATTACCGCCGGAACACCGTTAATCGTACCTTTGGCGATATCTACGCCTTTGATATCAGCAAAATCTTTGCCCGGGAAGACGGCATGGGCATGACCAAACATAATGGCATCAACGCCCGGAATTTCACTGAGATAATAAACTGAGTTTTCCGCCATTACTTTATACGGATCGGCAGACAGACCAGAATGCGCCAGAACGACAACGACATCGGCACCTTTCTCGCGCATTTCCGGCACGTACTTGCGCACTGTTTCGGTAATATCGTTAACGGTAACTTTGCCGGATAAATTGGCTTTATCCCATCCCATAATCTGCGGTGGCACGACGCCGATATAGCCAATTTTCAGCGTTTGCTTTTTCCCGTCTTTATCGACTACTTCGGTGTCTTTAATTAAATACGGTGTAAACATCGGCTGGTTGGTTTTTACGTCAATGACATTGGCATTTATATAGGGGAATTTCGCCCCCGCCAGCGCATTTTTCAGGTAATCCAGACCGTAATTAAATTCATGATTGCCGAGTGTGCCGACGGTATAATCCAGCGTATTCAGCGCCTTATAGACCGGATGAATATCACCGGCTTTTAATCCTTTAGCCGACATGTAATCCGCCAGCGGGCTGCCCTGAATCAGGTCACCGTTATCGACCAACACGCTATTTTTCACTTCATTGCGCGCGTCATTAATCAGGCTCGCGGTGCGTACCAGCCCAAATTTTTCTGTGGATGTGTCTTTGTAATAATCGAAATCCATCATGTTGCTATGCAAATCAGAGGTTTCCATTATGCGTAGATCGACTGTTGCCGCATTCACGCTGGCAGCAATCAGCGTGGCCAGGAGCGTTGCGCTAAACTTAATCATAAGGGACATCCTTTTATGAACGAGAAGATAAAACGTCTTTCATACGGAGCGTGAAGGATGCCATAAATAATAAATCAGGAAACGATGACGCCATCACAGTTGGCGGATTCTATAGCGATGGGGTATAAGTAAAACAATAAGTTAACGCCGCTCACAGAGACGAGGTGGAGAATGTTAGATCAAGTATGCCAGCTTGCACGGATTGCGGGCGATGCCATTATGCAGGTCTACGACGGGACTAAACCGATGGACGTCGCCAACAAAGCAGATGACTCTCCGGTGACGGCGGCAGATATCGCCGCGCATACCGTAATCATGGAAGGATTACGTAAACTGACGCCGGATATCCCCGTTCTTTCTGAAGAAGATCCTCCCGGTTGGGAAGTCCGCCAGCACTGGCAACGTTACTGGCTGGTGGATCCGCTGGACGGCACCAAAGAGTTTATTAAACGAAATGGCGAATTTACCGTTAACATTGCGCTGATCGACAAAGGCAAACCGATATTAGGTGTGGTGTATGCGCCGGTAATGAACGTAATGTACAGCGCGGAGGAAGGAAAAGCCTGGAAAGAAGAGTGCGGCGTGCGCAAGCAGATTCAGGTACGCGACGCTCGCCCGCCTCTGGTCGTCATTAGCCGTTCCCATGCGGATGCGGAGCTGAAAGAGTATCTGCAACAGCTTGGCGAACACCAGACGACATCCATCGGTTCTTCACTGAAATTTTGCCTGGTGGCGGAAGGGCAGGCTCAGCTCTACCCGCGTTTTGGGCCAACCAATATTTGGGACACCGCTGCCGGTCATGCTGTGGCTGCCGCTGCCGGAGCACACGTCCACGACTGGCAGGGGAAACCGCTGGATTACACTCCGCGTGAATCCTTCCTGAATCCAGGGTTCCGGGTTTCTATTTATTAAGCAACTTATGCAGCAAGTCCATCACTTGCTGCACCTCTTCCTGAGTGAGCGCTCCATCTTTTGCCCATTGCACGCGACCGTCTTTATCCAGCACTGCAATGGCGGAACTCTCTTCATCCAACTGCCAGGCGCTGCGTGCGATGCCGTTGCTGTCGACAATAAACTGTGACCACGGATAGAGCTTTTTATTGCTCTCCAGGCTGCTACGTACAAACATACCTGAACCGGGGATAGCGTCGTCGGTGTTCACAATGGTGGTCGTCTGGTAGCGATCATGCGGCAGTTTTGCCGATTTAATCGCTTCAATCAGCGTCGCATTTTTCTCTTTTGCGGAGGTGCGACCGGCAATATGTTGCAGTACCCGCACTTTCCCCACTAACTGTGCGCTGTTCCAGGTATTGTAGCTAAACTGATCTTTATCAAGTACTAACTCGCCACGATCGGCAATGCCAATTGGTGGTACTCGCTGACCGGTTTCGAATTTATGCGCGGAGGCCATCATCGGCAGTAGCAAGCAAGTCAGCGCGAGAATCTTGCGTAGGGTCATAGTGTTTCCTTCTTATCGTATGCAGGTGATCCGACCACTTGGGGCGGACTTTTAATCATATGTGCTATTTATCGAATTTCCCGCAAGTGTGGTGCCAGTTTGCGGACAAGCGCACAAATCATATGAAAAATGAATGCTTATACTGAAGATTGTGGTTAGGTGAAAAGATAATTCTGAATAACTGTAACGTTAAGGTAAAAAACTTTATACACACTGGAAACATTGCAGCGATAGACTATAGTCATCAGGCATTAAAATTTGCGCCTCATAATAGTTGGGCCGATTGTGGCACCACAAAGGCGTAATACTCAGCAGGAGATAACAATGAAAATTTTCCAACGGTACAACCCACTGCAGGTGGCGAAGTACGTGAAAATCCTGTTCCGTGGACGGTTATACATCAAGGACGTTGGCGCTTTTGAATTTGATAAGGGTAAGATTCTTATCCCAAAAGTGAAGGATAAGCTGCATTTGTCAGTGATGTCCGAAGTTAACCGTCAGGTTATGCGTCTGCAAACAGAGATGGCTTAACCAGCGTGCTATGCAGTAATAAGACGGCTCCTGATTCAGGAGCCGTTGATGTTTCTGGGGTTATGCGACGCTTTCTTCTTTATTTTTATCTTTAGCGTCAGGCAGTTTCGGTGAAAGGGCGGTGGCTTTGCTGTCGATCCGCGTCACCAGCAGTTGGTCGATGCGGTAGTTATCGATATCCACCACTTCAAATTTGTAGCCGGAGAGTTTCACTGAATCGGTGCGTTTCGGGATCTTACGCAGCATAAACATCATAAAGCCGCCGATGGTTTCGTAGTTGCCCGACTGCGGGAACTCGTCAATATCCAGCACACGCATCACGTCGTCAATCGGCGTACCGCCATCGATTAGCCATGAGTTCTCATCACGCGCGACAATCTGTTCTTCCAGCCCCTGACCGACCAGATCGCCCATCAACGTGGTCATCACGTCGTTGAGGGTAATTATCCCCACCACCAGGGCGTACTCGTTCATGATTACCGCAAAGTCTTCACCCGCAGCTTTAAAACTTTCCAGCGCCTCAGAGAGGGTCAGAGTGTCAGGCACGATCAGCGTGTTGCGAATCTGCACGCCGCTATTCAGTGCCAGACTTTGATTGGCCAGCACGCGGTTCAGCAGATCTTTCGAGTCCACATAGCCGATGATGTGGTCGATATCTTCATTACAGACGAGGAATTTTGAGTGCGGATGCTCCGCCACTTTATTCTTCAGACTTTGCTCATCTTCATGGAGATCGAACCAAATCACGTTTTCACGCGGCGTCATGGAAGACGGCACGGTACGGGATTCCAGTTCAAACACGTTTTCGATCAGCTCGTGTTCCTGTTTACGCAGTACTCCAGCCAGTGCACCGGCTTCTACCACCGCGTAGATGTCATCAGAAGTGATGTCATCTTTACGTACCATCGGCAATTTAAAGATACGGAAGATCATGTTTGCCAGGCCGTTGAAAAACCACACCAGAGGGGTGCAGACGAACAGGCAGAAGCGCATCGGGTTGATGATACGCAAAGCCACAGCTTCTGGCGCAATCATACCGATGCGTTTCGGGGTTAAATCCGCAAACAGAATAAACATGCCAGTCACTAATGAGAAAGAGAGAATAAAGCTCAGTTGCTCAGAGAGTTCCGCTGATATATAGCGAGAGAACAGGCTGTTAAAAGCCGGAGAGAACGCCGCATCACCGACGATACCACCGAGTATCGCCACCGCGTTCAGACCAATTTGCACCACGGTAAAGAACATGCCGGGATTTTCCTGCATATCCAGAACGCGCTGGGCGTTTATATTGCCTTCATCAGCCAGCAGTTTAAGTTTGATTTTGCGTGAGGCGGCAAGCGAGATCTCGGACATCGAGAAGAACGCACTCACAGCGATCAAGCATAGTATGACTAAAATACTGTTTAACATATCTTATCCGACCGTTCAGGTCAGATCCTCGGAAGGGGAAGTTGATTAATTTGTGCGAAATACACATTGAAAGCCGGTTCGAAGAGAGTGAACCGACATTTTCAGTGGCTAGTATAGCGTAAGGTTCTGTAAAGTCGCCAGAGGGTTAAATTTTTGCTTCATTTCGCTTTAGTTCAGCCTTTTATTGCTACGCTTCAGGCGGCAGGCAAACGCCGATCCCACCAATTCCACAATAGCCATATGGGTTTTTGTGCAGATATTGTTGGTGGTCATCTTCGGCATAATAAAACGGTGTAGCGTTGGCGATCTCGGTGGTTATCTGGCGATCGTCACCGACGGTGAGCATTGCGGCCTGAAAACGTTCCAGACTGGCGCGGGCGGCAGCGTCCTGTTCTGGTGTCAGCGGGTAAATTGCGGAACGATACTGCGTGCCGTGGTCATTGCCCTGACGCATCCCTTGTGCGGGATCGTGATTCTCCCAGAATACCTGTAACAGTTGTTCGTAGCTGATCACTGACGGATCGTAAACCACGCGTACCGCTTCGGCGTGGCCGGTATCACCAGAACACACTTCCCGATAGGTCGGGTTTGGCGTGTAACCGCCGGTATAGCCTGCGGCAGTGCTGTAAACACCGGGAAGTTGCCAGAAAAGGCGTTCCACGCCCCAGAAACAGCCCATAGCAAAAATGGCGATCTCCATTCCGTCAGGCACATTGGTCATTGAGTGGCCGTTGACCGCATGCAATGTGGCTACAGGCATCGGGGTATTACGTCCAGGAAGGGCATCGGCGGGGGAAACCAGATGCTTTTTATCAAATAAACTCATAGTGTTGCTCTCCCGAAAGTCGGCCTTTGGGGATTAGGTTGTAACAAGAGACGTATTTGCACACAATAACCCCCGTGAATGTGTATAAAGTAAACCATAAGAAATATTTTGGGTTTAGTCTGCTTTTAAATCCATATGGCTGGATTTTTGTTAAGCCGTTTAACGGAGTTCCAGGGGCAGGAACAAAGGATATTCAGGAGAAAATGTGCGCTATATCCGACAGTTATGCTGTGTAAGCTTACTCTGCTTTAGCGAAGCTGCCGTCGCCGCGAACGTCCGTCTACAGGTCGAAGGGTTATCGGGGCAGCTAGAAAAGAACGTTCGTGCGCAGCTTTCTACGATTGAAAGTGATGAAGTTACGCCAGATCGGCGCTTTCGCGCACGTGTTGATGATGCTATCCGCGAAGGTCTGAAGGCGCTGGGCTATTACCAGCCGATCATTGAATTTGATCTCCGACCACCGCCAAAGAAGGGGCGGCAGGTGTTGATCGCCAAAGTCACGCCCGGCGTGCCGGTGTTGATTGGCGGCACTGATGTAGTTTTGCGCGGCGGTGCGCGGACTGATAAAGACTATTTGAAGTTGCTCGATACCCGCCCGGCTATAGGCACGGTGCTGAATCAGGGCGACTACGAAAATTTCAAAAAGTCCTTAACCAGCATCGCGTTGCGTAAAGGCTATTTCGATAGCGAATTTACCAAAGCACAGTTGGGTATCGCACTTGGCTTGCATAAAGCCTACTGGGATATTGATTACAACAGTGGCGAACGCTACCGCTTTGGGCATGTGACCTTCGAAGGATCACAGATCCGCGATGAGTACCTGCAAAATCTGGTGCCGTTTAAAGAGGGCGATGAGTACGAATCTAAAGATCTGGCGGAACTGAACCGCCGTCTCTCCGCTACTGGTTGGTTTAACTCGGTGGTGGTTGCACCGCAGTTTGATAAAGCGCGAGAAACTAAAGTATTGCCACTGACTGGCGTCGTTTCGCCGCGCACGGAAAACACCATTGAAACCGGGGTCGGGTACTCAACGGACGTTGGCCCACGAGTTAAAGCCTCGTGGAAAAAGCCGTGGATGAACTCTTACGGTCACAGCCTGACCACCAGCACAAGTATCTCTGCACCGGAACAGACTCTCGATTTTAGTTATAAAATGCCGCTGCTTAAGAACCCACTGGAACAATACTATCTGGTACAGGGTGGTTTTAAGCGTACTGATCTGAATGATACCGAATCCGATTCCACCACCCTGGTTGCTTCCCGTTACTGGGATCTTTCCAGTGGCTGGCAGCGTGCCATTAACCTGCGCTGGAGTCTCGACCACTTTACTCAGGGTGAAATCACTAACACCACGATGCTGTTTTATCCTGGGGTCATGATTAGCCGGACGCGATCACGCGGCGGCCTGATGCCGACCTGGGGCGACTCGCAGCGTTACTCTATCGACTACTCCAACACCGCCTGGGGATCGGACGTCGATTTCTCCGTATTCCAGGCGCAGAACGTCTGGATCCGCACACTTTACGATCGCCATCGCTTTGTCACTCGCGGCACGCTGGGCTGGATTGAAACCGGTGACTTCGACAAAGTACCGCCGGATTTACGTTTCTTCGCCGGGGGCGACCGCAGTATTCGCGGCTATAAATACAAATCGATCGCTCCGAAATACGCCAATGGTGACCTGAAAGGGGCATCAAAGCTGATTACCGGATCGCTGGAGTATCAGTACAACGTGACCGGAAAATGGTGGGGCGCGGTGTTTGTCGATAGCGGCGAAGCGGTAAGCGATATTCGCCGCAGTGACTTTAAAACCGGCACCGGGGTTGGCGTGCGTTGGGAATCGCCGGTCGGGCCGATCAAGCTCGATTTCGCCGTTCCGGTCGCTGACAAAGACGAGCATGGTTTACAGTTTTACATCGGTCTGGGGCCAGAATTATGAGTTTATGGAAAAAAATCAGCCTCGGCGTAGTCATCGTTATTTTACTGTTGCTGGGATCAGTGGCGTTTCTGGTGGGCACCACCAGCGGCCTGCATCTGGTATTTAAAGCGGCGGACCGCTGGGTGCCAGGGCTGGATATTGGCAAGGTCACTGGCGGCTGGCGCGACCTTACCTTGTCTGACGTTCGTTATGAGCAGCCAGGCGTGGCGGTAAAAGCGGGCAATCTGCATCTGGCGGTCGGGCTGGAGTGCCTGTGGGACAGCAGTGTTTGTATTAACGATTTGGCACTGAAGGATATTCAGGTCAACATCGACAGTAAAAAAATGCCCCCTTCAGAGCAAGCGGAGGAAGAGGAAGATAGCGGGCCGCTGGATCTCTCTACGCCATATCCCATCACCCTGACGCGGGTAGCGCTGGATAACGTCAACATTAAGATTGATGACACTACGGTGTCGGTGATGGACTTCACCTCCGGTCTGAACTGGCAAGAGAAAAACCTGACCCTGAAACCGACATCGCTGAAAGGGCTGTTGATTGCCCTGCCGAAAGTGGCAGAAGTGGCGCAGGAAGAAGTTGTCGAACCGAAGATTGAAAATCCGCAGCCGGATGAAAAACCGCTGGGCGAAACGCTGAAAGATCTCTTTTCTCGCCCGGTATTACCGGAGATGACCGACGTACATTTGCCGCTCAACCTGAACATTGAAGAGTTTAAGGGTGAGCAACTGCGCGTGACGGGCGACACGGACATCACCGTGCACACCATGCTGCTGAAAGTCAGTAGCATCGATGGCAATACCAAACTGGACGCACTTGATATCGACTCTAATCAGGGGAGCGTTAATGCCAGTGGCACGGCGCAACTGTCCAATAACTGGCCGGTAGATATCACCCTCAATAGCACACTGAACGTGGAGCCACTAAAAGGCGAAAAAGTGAAGCTGAAAGTGGGTGGTGCGCTGCGCGAACAACTGGAGATTGGCGTTAATCTTTCCGGTCCGGTGGATATGGATCTGCGCGCCCAGACGCGGCTGGCAGAAGTCGGATTGCCGCTCAACGTGGAAGTAAACAGCAAACAGCTTTACTGGCCGTTTACTGGCGAGAAGCAGTATCAGGCGGATGATCTGAAACTGAAACTCACCGGAAAAATGACTGATTACACGCTCTCTATGCACATGGCGGTGAAGGGGCATGAGATCCCGCCAGCGACCATTACCCTCGATGCAAAGGGCAATGAACAGCAGGTTAATCTCGACAAACTTACCGTCGCAGCGCTGGAAGGGAAAACCGAGTTGAAAGCGTTACTCGACTGGCAGCAGGCGATTAGCTGGCGTGGTGAGTTAACGCTTAACGGCATTAACACTGCGAAAGAGTTCCCGGAGTGGCCGTCAAAACTCAATGGTTTGATCAAAACCCGAGGCAGCCTGTACGGCGGCACCTGGCAGATGGACGTACCAGAGTTGAAGCTGACCGGCAATGTTAAACAGAACAAAGTGAACGTTGACGGAACGCTGAAAGGCAACAGTTATATGCAGTGGACGATCCCAGGTCTGCATCTGGAACTGGGGCCAAACAGTGCCGAAGTGAAAGGCGAGTTGGGGGTAAAAGATCTCAATCTTGATGCCACCATCAACGCGCCGGGGCTGGATAATGCGCTACCAGGACTGGGCGGTACAGCGAAAGGGTTGGTGAAAGTACGCGGTACTGTGGAAGCGCCACAACTACTGGCAGATATTACCGCGCGCGGTTTGCGTTGGCAGGAACTCTCCGTAGCGCAGGTTCGTGTGGAAGGCGATATCAAATCCACCGATCAGATTGCGGGTAAACTCGACGTGCGCGTTGAGCAAATCTCGCAGCCGGATGTGAATATCAACCTCGTCACTCTGAACGCGAAAGGCAGCGAAAAGCAGCACGAGTTACAACTGCGGATTCAGGGCGAGCCGGTTTCCGGGCAGCTCAATCTGGCAGGGAGTTTTGATCGCAAAGAAGAACGTTGGAAGGGAACACTTAGCAATACGCGCTTCCGGACGCCGGTCGGCCCGTGGTCGCTGACGCGTGATATCGTACTGGACTACCGCAATCAGGAGCAAAAAATCAGCATCGGGCCACACTGCTGGCTTAACCCGAATGCGGAACTGTGCGTGCCGCAAACCATTGATGCCGGGGCTGAAGGGCGTGCGGTGGTGAATCTCAACCGTTTCGACCTGGCAATGCTGAAGCCGTTTATGCCGGAAACCACTCAGGCCAGCGGTATCTTTACAGGTAAAGCGGATGTCGCCTGGGATACCACCAAAGAAGGGCTGCCGCAGGGCAGTGTTACTCTTTCCGGGCGTAACGTGCAGGTGACGCAAACCGTCAACGATGCGGCGCTGCCAGTAGCGTTTCAGACGCTGAACCTGACGGCGGAGTTGCGTAATAACCGTGCCGAGCTGGGCTGGACAATCCGTCTGACTAATAACGGTCAGTTTGATGGTCAGGTGCAGGTAACCGATCCACAAGGGCGGCGTAACCTCGGCGGCAACGTGAATATCCGTAACTTCAACCTCGCGATGGTAAACCCCATCTTTACGCGTGGTGAAAAAGCGGCGGGTATGGTGAGCGCCAACTTACGTCTGGGCGGTGATGTGCAGAGCCCGCAGTTGTTTGGTCAGCTCCAGGTCACTGGTGTGGATATCGATGGCAACTTTATGCCGTTTGATATGCAGCCGAGCCAGCTTGCGGTCAACTTTAACGGTATGCGCTCGACGCTGGCGGGCACTGTGCGAACCCAGCAGGGGGAAATTTACCTGAACGGTGATGCTGACTGGAGTCAGATTGAAAACTGGCGTGCGCGGGTGACGGCAAAAGGCAGTAAGGTGCGGATCACCGTACCGCCGATGGTGCGCATGGATGTGTCGCCAGATGTCGTATTCGAAGCCACACCAAGCCTGTTTACCCTCGATGGCCGCGTGGATGTACCGTGGGCGCGCATTGTGGTGCACGATCTACCGGAAAGTGCGGTGGGCGTCTCCAGCGATGTGGTAATGCTCAACGATAACCTGCAACCGGAGGAGGCGAAAACGGCATCGATTCCGATCAACAGCAACCTGATTGTTCACGTTGGCAACAATGTGCGCATTGATGCCTTCGGCCTGAAAGCGCGACTGACGGGCGATCTCAATGTCGTACAGGACAAACAAGGTCTGGGTCTGAACGGGCAGATCAACATTCCGGAAGGTCGCTTCCATGCCTATGGTCAGGATCTGATTGTGCGTAAAGGTGAACTGCTGTTCTCTGGCCCGCCGGATCAACCGTATCTCAATATCGAAGCGATTCGTAACCCGGATGCAACAGAAGACGACGTGATCGCCGGTGTTCGTGTCACCGGGCTGGCGGATGAGCCGAAAGCGGAGATCTTCTCTGACCCGGCGATGTCACAACAGGCGGCATTGTCCTACTTGTTACGCGGACAAGGGCTGGAGAGCGATCAGAGTGACAGCGCGGCGATGACCTCGATGCTGATTGGTCTGGGGGTTGCACAAAGTGGTCAGATTGTGGGTAAAATCGGTGAGACATTTGGCGTAAGTAATTTAGCGCTCGACACCGAGGGGGTAGGCGATTCCTCCCAGGTGGTGGTCAGCGGCTATGTATTACCAGGCCTACAAGTGAAATACGGCGTGGGGATATTTGACTCTATAGCAACACTCACGTTACGTTATCGCCTGATGCCGAAGCTATATCTGGAAGCCGTGTCTGGTGTAGACCAGGCACTGGATTTGCTCTATCAGTTCGAGTTTTAGCTATGCGAATATTTGTCTACGGCAGTTTACGCCACAAACAAGGCAACAGCCACTGGATGACCAATGCCCAGTTGCTGGGCGATTTCAGTATCGATAACTACCAGTTGTATAGCCTGGGCCACTATCCAGGCGCAGTTCCGGGGAACGGAACGGTACACGGTGAAGTTTATCGTATTGACAACGCCACGCTGGCCGAACTTGATGCCTTGCGCACCAGGGGCGGTGAATACGCGCGCCAGTTGATTCAGACGCCGTACGGGAGTGCATGGATGTACGTATATCAACGACCCGTCGATGGATTAAAGCTGATTGCAAGCGGCGACTGGTTAGACAGGGATAAGCCATAATTAAACACGCCACCTTCGGGTGTAATGCCGATCAGTTAAGGATCAGTTGACCGATCCAGTGGCTGTGTAAGAATCCGGAAACGCTCACTCGTTTCCGGATTTTTTTATGCACATTGGACAGGCCCTTGATCTGGTATCCCGTTACGATTCTCTGCATAACCCACTGACTTCTCTGGGGGATTACCTCGACCCCGAACTCATCTCTCGTTGCCTTGCCGAATCAGGTACTGTAACGCTACGCAAGCGCCGTCTTCCCCTCGAAATGATGGTCTGGTGTATTGTTGGCATGGCGCTTGAGCGTAATGAACCTCTTCACCAGATTGTGAATCGCCTGGACATCATGCTGCGGGGCAATCGCCCCTTCGTTGCCCCCAGTGCCGTTATTCAGGCCCGCCAGCGTCTGGGAAGTGAGGCTGTCCGCCGCGTGTTCACGAAAACAGCGCAGCTCTGGCATAACACCACGCCGCATCCGCACTGGTGCGGCCTGACCCTGCTGGCCATCGATGGTGTGTTCTGGCGCACACCGGATACACCAGAGAACGATGCAGCCTTCCCCCGCCGGACACATGCCGGGAACCCGGCGCTCTACCCGCAGGTCAAAATGGTCTGCCAGATGGAACTGACCAGCCATCTGCTGACGGCTGCAGCCTTCGGCACGATGAAGAACAGCGAAAATGAGCTTGCTGAGCAACTTATAGAACAAACCGGCGATAACACCCTGACGTTAATGGATAAAGGTTATTACTCACTGGGACTGTTAAATGCCTGGAGCCAGGCGGGAGAACCCCGCCACTGGATGATCCCTCTCAGAAAGGGAGCGCAATATGAAGAGATCAGAAAACTGGGGAAAGGCGATCATCTGGTGAAGCTGAAAACCAGCCCGCAGGCACGAAAAAAGTGGCCGGGGCTGGGAAATGCGGTGACAGCCCGCCTGCTGACCGTGACGCGCAAAGGAAAAGTCTGCCATCTGCTGACGTCGATGACGGACGCCATGCGCTTCCCCGGAGGAGAAATGGCGGATCTGTACAGTCATCGCTGGGAAATCGAACTGGGATACAGGGAGATAAAGCAGACGATGCAACTGAGCAGGCTGACGCTGAGAAGTAAAAAGCCGGAGCTTGTGGAGCAAGAGCTGGGGGGTGTCTTACTGGCTTATAATCTGGGGAGATATCAGATGATTAAAATGGCAGAACATCTGAAAGGTTACTGGCCGAATCAACTGAGTTTCTCAGAATCATGCGGAATGGTGATGAGAATGCGGATGACATTGCAGGGCGCTTCACCGGGACGTATACCGGAGCCGATGCGCGATCTTGCAAGTATGGGACACCTTGTGAAATTACCGACAAGAAGGGAAAGAGCCTTCCCGAGAGTGGTAAAGGAGAGGCCCTGGAAATCCCCCACAGCCCCGAAAAAGAGCCAGTCAGTTGCTTAACTGACTGGCATTACACCTTCGGGTGGCGTTGTTTTGCGAGACGACACGCATTCTGTTTTGTAACTTTCCCGCCTGTTTCTTTTCCTTCCGAGTCGCTTTCTATATCTGTTAACGCATAAAAAACGCTGCTGGTGTTCATTAATGCGCAGGGGTAAAACATCTCGCAATTTAAATGGTGAGAATGAGCAGGAGCGGCTTATTTCCAGCAAGCGGCTCTGAACAGGCAAGATGCGTTCTCAAAAGCAAATGTTATACGTCAATTTAAACAGAGGCATCCTGTTTATGCATCAAGTCCAGTTATCCTCACCAGATGGACTGTGAGCCATAGCAGTTCGTTACCTCTGAGGGTGATACCGAGTTGAACCTTGATATAATCGCGGATCAGTAGCGTACACTGCCAGGCTTCTGGATACTCTTTAATCACTTGCACTAGCAGGAAACTGTCCCGCGAGCTATCCAGTTCTCCCTCCTGTAAACGCTGAAGGAAAAACTGCATATGGATAAGAAAACGTGAGTAATTAATCGATTCAGTGTCGATCTCCTGCTTAAAGTGGTACTGCACGAGATTAAAAATATCCTTCAACATTTTCACTGACTGTATGGTTTGCGCTACGTCGTCGCCTTCGCTCTGACCATTCACAAGATGAAAAGCGATATTCCCGGCTTCCTCTTCCGGTAGTTCAATACCGTACTGCTGGCGAATAATGGTTACAGCCTCGCTGGCGATGTGGAACTGTTGTGGATAAAACCGCCTGACCTCCGGTAGTAGGCGGTTTTGAATGGTGATCCCTTTGCGGCTGCGCTCGATGGCAAAAGCCAGGTGATCGGCAAGGGTAAAGAAAATCTGCTCACGAACTTTGCTCGAAAGCTGCATGTTGGCACGGGAAATAATCATCGCAGCCGAGCCTGTACATAGATTTGTGTAATTGCCTGATTTTGATATGTTCAATCCAGCATCAAATGAAGGTTAATTTATGGACGAAAAACAGTTACAGGCTCTGGCTAACGAACTGGCCAAAAACCTCAAAACCCCTGAAGACCTCAGTCAGTTTGATCGGCTGCTGAAAAAGCTCAGCGTTGAAGCCGCTCTCAATGCAGAGATGACACACCATCCTGGGTATGAGAAAAATCAGTCCAGACCAGGAGCTAACTCCCGCAACGGTTTTTCCACAAAGACCGTTATCACAGGCGACGGTCCACTGGAACTGCGTACTCCGCGCGATCGTGACGGTACCTTCGAACCACAACTGGTAAAGAAAAATCAGACCCGTATTACCGGGATGGATAACCAGATCCTCTCGTTGTATGCCAAAGGGATGACCACCCGTGAGATAGCTGCTGCGTTCAAAGAACTGTATGACGCAGATGTTTCACCGGCACTGATATCAAAGGTTACCGATGCCGTGATGGAGCAGGTTGTAGAATGGCAAAACCGACCACTGGATGCTGTTTACCCCATTGTTTATCTTGACTGTATCGTCCTGAAAGTTCGGCAGGACAGTCGCGTCATCAACAAATCGGTGTTCCTGGCACTGGGCATCAATATCGAAGGTCAGAAAGAACTGCTGGGTATGTGGCTGGCCGAAAATGAAGGGGCGAAGTTCTGGCTCAATGTGCTGACTGAACTGAAAAACCGCGGTCTGAACGATATCCTCATCGCCTGTGTGGATGGCCTGAAAGGCTTCCCGGATGCCATCAACACAGTATATCCGAAGGCCCGCATCCAGTTATGCATCGTGCATATGGTGCGCAACAGCCTGCGCTTCGTGTCATGGAAGGACTACAAAGCCGTCACTCGCGACCTGAAAGCGATTTATCAGGCTCCCACGGAAGAGGCAGGCCAGCAGGCACTGGAAGCGTTCGCTGCGGCCTGGGACTGTCGCTATCCTCAGATAAGCCGAAGCTGGCAGGCTAACTGGCCGAATCTTGCCACGTTCTTCGCTTATCCAACGGACATCCGCAAAGTGATCTATACGACGAATGCCATCGAGTCGCTAAACAGCGTGATCCGCCATGCGCTCAAAAAGCGTAAAGTGTTCCCGACAGACGACTCGGTGAAAAAAGTGGTGTGGCTGGCAATCCAGTCTGCGTCCCAGAAATGGACGATGCCGTTGAAGGACTGGCGAATGGCAATGAGCCGCTTTATTATCGAGTTCGGTGACCGCCTGGACGGTCACTTCTGAGAAAAGGCATTTACACAGAATCTTAAACAGGCTCTCGCAGCCATTTCGATGACTTCATCCGGTATAGCGGAAAGTGCCTCAAGATAGCCGCTGCGTTCGTCAAGCGTCTGGGTTACAAATAGCTTCTCTATCTGCTCCGGGGCGATCTCGTCCCCGGGTCTGCTGTTGAAGCCAATACCTTTCCCCATGACGATAACTTCCCTGTTATCGTCATCAAGGGAGAGCACCAGGCTATTATTGAGCACCTTCTGAACAATCATCTCTGAGACTCGTTGTGGTTACCGTTTTGCGCGATGACATCCTTATACCACCAGAAACTGCGTTTGCGGATCCTTTGCAAACTCTTCAGATCATCCTCGCCGCGATCGACATAAATAAAACCGTAGCGCTTAGCGTATCCCTGGTGAGTGCTTACCACATCAATTGCTGCCCATGGGCAGTAGCCCATCAGCTCGACGCCGTCAGCAATTGCCAGACGCATTTGCTCAATGTGCGCCTCAAGGAAAGCGATACGGTAATCGTCATTCACCGTCCCATCATGCTCCAGCTTATCCGGTGCGCCCATACCGTTTTCGCTGATCAGAATCGGCAGGCCGTAGCGCTCGCACACTTTACGCAGCGTCAGGCGCAATCCCACCGGATCAACGACCCAGCCGTAAGGCGTTTTGCCGACCCACGGATTTTCCGCTGGCCGATAAACGCCCTCTTCGCCCAGCATAATTTGTTGATCGCCCGCGCGGGGGGCAACATCGGCACCATCGCCCCGGCTGGCAGCAATCGTCGCGGTTGAGTAGTAGTTAATGGCGATAAAATCCGGCCGCCCCTGCTGCAAAATCAGCGCATCTTCTGGCTGCATTTCCGGCGCGAGGCCGCGATCCTGCAAATACGCCCACGCCAGGGCGTTGTAGCGACCATGTACCGCTACATCTAAAAAACTCCAGCAGCGCAGCGTTTCCCAGTTATGCGCGGCAATAGCGTCTTCCGGTTTGCAACTTTCGGCGTACATCGAAGTGGTGTTTATCGCCGGGCCGATGCGCAGCCCAGGGAATTCGCGGTGGCACAGGGCGAAGATCTGCGCCTGAGCCAGCATCATATGATGATTCTGCTGGTACAGCGCCTTCTTATCCGGCAGTTCACGATTGGCGGGTACGCCAATCGCGCCGGGATGCAGGATCATGGTGTTCTGTTCGTTAATCGTCAGCCATAGCTGTAATGCCAGTCAGTTAAGCAACTGACTGGCTCTTTTTCGGGGCTGTGGGGTATTTCCAGGGCCTCTCCTTTACCACTCTCGGGAAGGCTCTTTCCCTTCTTGTCGGTAATTTCACAAGTTGTCCCATACTTGCAAGATCGCGCATCAGCTCCGGTATACGTCCCGGTGAAGCGCCCTGCAATGTCATCAGCATTCTCATCACCATTCCGCATGATTCTGAGAAACTCAGTTGATTCGGCCAGTAACCTTTCAGATGTTCTGCCATTTTAATCATCTGATATCTCACCAGATTATAAGCCAGTAAGACACCCCACAGCTCTTGCTCCACAAGCTCCGGCTTTTTACTTCTCAGCGTCAGCCTGCTCAGTTGCATCGTCTGTTTTATCTCCCTGTATCCCAGTTCGATTTCCCAGCGATGACTGTACAGATCCGCCATTTCTCCTCCGGGGAAGCGCATGGCGTCCGTCATCGACGTCAGCAGATGGCAGACTTTTCCTTTGCGCGTCACGGTCAGCAGGCGGGCTGTCACCTCATTTCCCAGCCCCGGCCACTTTTTTCGTGCCTGCGGGCTGGTTTTCAGCTTCACCAGATGATCGCCTTTACCCAGTTTTCTGATCTCTTCATATTGCGCTCCCTTTCTGAGAGGGATCATCCAGTGGCGGTGTTCTCCCGCCTGGCTCCAGGCATTTAACAGTCCCAGTGAGTAATAACCTTTATCCATTAACGTCAGGGTGTTATCGCCGGTTTGTTCTATAAGTTGCTCAGCAAGCTCATTTTCGCTGTTCTTCATCGTGCCGAAGGCTGCAGCCGTCAGCAGATGGCTGGTCAGTTCCATCTGGCAGACCATTTTGACCTGCGGGTAGAGCGCCGGGTTCCCGGCATGTGTCTGGCGGGGGAAGGCTGCATCGTTCTCTGGTGTATCCGGTGTGCGCCAGAACACACCATCGATGGCCAGCAGGGTCAGGCCGCACCAGTGCGGATGCGGCGTGGTGTTATGCCAGAGCTGCGCTGTTTTCGTGAACACGCGGCGGACAGCCTCACTTCCCAGGCGCTGGCGGGCCTGAATAACGGCACTGGGGGCAACGAAGGGGCGATTGCCCGGTAGCATGATGTCCAGGCGATTCACAATCTGGTGAAGAGGTTCTTTACGCTCAAGCGCCATGCCAACAATACACCAGACCATCATTTCGAGGGGAAGACGGCGCTTGCGTAGCGTTACAGTACCTGATTCGGCAAGGCAACGAGAGATGAGTTCGGGGTCGAGGTAATCCCCCAGAGAAGTCAGTGGGTTACGCAGAGAATCGTAACGGGATACCAGATCAAGGGCCTGTCCAATGAGCATAAAAAAATCCGGAAACGAGTGAGCGTTTCCGGATTCTTACACAGCCACTGGATCGGTCAACTGATCCTTAACTGATCGGCATTACACCAGAAAGGAGCCTGTTTAAGATTCTGTGTAAATGCCTTTTCTCAGAAGTGACCGTCCAGGCGGTCACCGAACTCGATAATAAAGCGGCTCATTGCCATTCGCCAGTCCTTCAACGGCATCGTCCATTTCTGGGACGCAGACTGGATTGCCAGCCACACCACTTTTTTCACCGAGTCGTCTGTCGGGAACACTTTACGCTTTTTGAGCGCATGGCGGATCACGCTGTTTAGCGACTCGATGGCATTCGTCGTATAGATCACTTTGCGGATGTCCGTTGGATAAGCGAAGAACGTGGCAAGATTCGGCCAGTTAGCCTGCCAGCTTCGGCTTATCTGAGGATAGCGACAGTCCCAGGCCGCAGCGAACGCTTCCAGTGCCTGCTGGCCTGCCTCTTCCGTGGGAGCCTGATAAATCGCTTTCAGGTCGCGAGTGACGGCTTTGTAGTCCTTCCATGACACGAAGCGCAGGCTGTTGCGCACCATATGCACGATGCATAACTGGATGCGGGCCTTCGGATATACTGTGTTGATGGCATCCGGGAAGCCTTTCAGGCCATCCACACAGGCGATGAGGATATCGTTCAGACCGCGGTTTTTCAGTTCAGTCAGCACATTGAGCCAGAACTTCGCCCCTTCATTTTCGGCCAGCCACATACCCAGCAGTTCTTTCTGACCTTCGATATTGATGCCCAGTGCCAGGAACACCGATTTGTTGATGACGCGACTGTCCTGCCGAACTTTCAGGACGATACAGTCAAGATAAACAATGGGGTAAACAGCATCCAGTGGTCGGTTTTGCCATTCTACAACCTGCTCCATCACGGCATCGGTAACCTTTGATATCAGTGCCGGTGAAACATCTGCGTCATACAGTTCTTTGAACGCAGCAGCTATCTCACGGGTGGTCATCCCTTTGGCATACAACGAGAGGATCTGGTTATCCATCCCGGTAATACGGGTCTGATTTTTCTTTACCAGTTGTGGTTCGAAGGTACCGTCACGATCGCGCGGAGTACGCAGTTCCAGTGGACCGTCGCCTGTGATAACGGTCTTTGTGGAAAAACCGTTGCGGGAGTTAGCTCCTGGTCTGGACTGATTTTTCTCATACCCAGGATGGTGTGTCATCTCTGCATTGAGAGCGGCTTCAACGCTGAGCTTTTTCAGCAGCCGATCAAACTGACTGAGGTCTTCAGGGGTTTTGAGGTTTTTGGCCAGTTCGTTAGCCAGAGCCTGTAACTGTTTTTCGTCCATAAATTAACCTTCATTTGATGCTGGATTGAACATATCAAAATCAGGCAATTACACAAATCTATGTACAGGCTCTCAACTCCCTGCCATTACCGGTGGTCAGGCTGCTGGCGTTCTTTCATGAAGAGCTAAGCGAGCAACGGCCAGGTCGCGTGCCGCAGACCGTGCAGCTCTGGGTAGGCTGCCTGCTGGTAGTGCTAATCTCGATGACCTTCGAGATCCCCTTCGTGGCGTTATCACTGGCAGTGCTGTTTTACGGTATTCAGTCGAACGCGTTTTACACCAAATTTGTGGCGTTCCTGTTTGTGGTCGCCACAGTGCTGGAGATCGGCAGCCTGTTTTTGATCTACAAATGGTCTTACAGCGAACCGTTGATCAGACTGATCATCGCCGGGCCGATCCTGATGGGCTGTATGTTTTTGATGCGCACCCATCGGCTGGGGCTGGTCTTTTTTGCCGTCGCTATCGTCGCCATTTACGGGCAAACCTTCCCCGCCATGCTCGATTATCCGGAAGTCGTCGTGCGCTTAACGCTGTGGTGTATTGTTGTCGGCCTCTACCCGACGTTATTGATGACGTTAATCGGCGTGTTGTGGTTTCCCAGCCGCGCCATCACGCAAATGCATCAGGCACTTAATGACCGACTTGATGAAGCGGTAAGCCACATGACAGAAAGCCTCACGCCACTACCTGAAACGCGGATTGAAAGAGAGGCGCTGGCGCTGCAAAAACTCAGTGTCTTTTGCCTCGCGGATGACGCCGACTGGCGAACCCATAGCGCATGGTGGCAAAGCTGCGTGGCAACGGTAACCTACATTTACTCGACGCTGAATCGCTACGATCCCACCGCGTTTGCTGACTCGCTGGCAATCATTGAGTTCCGGCAAAAACTAGCCCTGGAAATCAACAAACTGCAACATGCTATTGCACAAGGTCAATGCTGGGAAAGCAACTGGCGGCTAAGTGAAGAGGAAGCAATGGCGGCGCGGGAATGTAACCTGGAGAATATCTGCCAGACGCTGTTACAGCTTGGTCAGATGGACCCGCATACGCCGCCGACACCCGCCGCCAAACCACCTTCATTTGTACCCGATGCCTTTACCAATCCGGACTATATGCGCTATGCAGTGAAAACGCTGCTGGCCTGTTTAATCTGTTACACCTTCTATAGCGGCGTGGACTGGGAAGGCATTCACACCTGTATGTTGACCTGCGTGATCGTCGCTAACCCAAATGTTGGTTCATCGTACCAGAAGATGGCGTTGCGTTTTGGCGGGGCTTTTTGTGGGGCAATTCTGGCGCTGCTAATGACCATTTTAGTCATCCCCTGGCTGGACAATATTGTCGAATTGCTGTTTGTGCTGGCACCGATTTTCCTGTTGGGGGCGTGGGTTGCCACCAGCTCTGAACGTTCTTCTTATATCGGAACGCAGATGGTGGTGACCTTCGCGCTCGCCACACTCGAAAACGTTTTTGGTCCGGTGTATGACCTGGTGGAAATACGCGATCGCGCCATCGGTATTCTTATCGGCACTGCGGTATCGGCAGTGATTTACACCTTTGTCTGGCCTGAAAGCGAAGCACGCACACTACCGCAAAAACTGGCTGGCGCGCTGGGTATGTTAAGCAAACTGATGCGTATTCCTCGCCAGCAGGAAGCTACAACGCTGCGTACCTATATACAAATTCGTATTGGTCTGCATGCAGCGATTAATGCCTGTGAAGAGATGTGTCAACGTGTGGCGCTGGAGCGTCAACTAGATAACTCAGAGCGTGCTTTGTTGGTTGAACGTTCGCAAACAGTGATTCGCCAGAGCCGTGACCTTCTTCACGCCTGGGACGCTACCTGGAACTCGGCGCAGGCACTGGATCACGCGCTCCAGCCGGACAGGGCAAGCCAGTTTGCTGAGGCGCTGGAGAAATACTCCACGGGTCTGGCAACCACAATCAGCCATTCGCCAGTGATAGCGCTTGAAGAGACACCTGCCTCGCAGGCCATCCTGCCCACCTTATTAAAACAGGAGCAACACGTCTGTCAGCTCATCGCCCACTTGCCAGACTGGACTGCCCCGGCATTAACGCCCGCCACGGAACAGGCACAAGGAGCCACTCAATGATCAATCGTCAACTTTCACGCTTGTTGTTGTGCAGCATTCTCGGCAGCGCGACGCTGATTTCCGGTTGTGCGTTGGTGCGTAAGGATTCAGCCCCTCATCAACAACTTGAACCAGAGCAAATCAAACTTGCCGATGATATCCATCTGGCCAGTTCCGGTTGGCCACAAGCACAGTGGTGGAAACAGTTTCATGATCCACAACTGGATGCGCTGATCCAACGGACGTTAAGCGGTTCGCACACCCTCGCTGAAGCGAAATTGCGGGAGGAAAAAACGCAGTCGCAAGCTGATTTGTTAGATGCCGGTTCACAATTACAGGTTGCGGCGTTAGGGATGCTTAACCGCCAGCGCGTTTCGGCAAACGGCTTTTTAAGCCCTTATGCGATGGATGCGCCCGCACTGGGAATGGACGGGCCGTACTATACCGAAGCTACAGTAGGTTTGTTTGCTGGACTGGATCTCGATTTGTGGGGTGTGCATCGCTCAGCGCTTGCTGCCGCCATTGGCGCGCATAACGCGGCTCTGGCAGAAACCGCAGCGGTGGAGTTATCGCTGACCACTGGCGTGGCGCAGCTTTATTACAGTATGCAGGCCAGCTACCAGATGCTCGATCTGTTAGAACAAACCCGGAGTGTGATTGATTACGCGGTGAGAGCGCACCAGAGTAAAGTGACGCATGGTCTGGAAGCGCAAGTGCCTTTCCACGGCGCGCGGGCACAGATTCTGGCGGTCGATAAACAAATTGCTGCCGTCAAAGGGCAAATCACCGAAACGCGAGAATCCCTGCGCGCATTGATTGGCGCGGGAGCCAACGATATGCCAGAGATCAAACCGGTGGCGTTACCGCAAGTACAGACTGGCATTCCGGCGACGCTCTCTTATGAGTTGCTCGCCAGACGTCCGGATCTGCAAGCCATGCGCTGGTATGTTCAGGCGTCATTAAATCAGGTGGATTCCGCACGGGCGCTGTTCTACCCGAGCTTTGATATCAAAGCGTTTTTCGGACTGGATTCCATTCACCTGGACACCTTGTTCAAAAAAACCAGCCGCCAGTTCAACTTCATACCAGGTCTGAAATTGCCGCTGTTTGACGGTGGACGCCTGAATGCCAATCTCGAAGGCACGCGCGCCGCCAGCAACATAATGATTGAACGTTACAACCAGTCAGTACTGAACGCGGTGCGCGACGTTGCAGTCAATGGCACGCGTTTGTAAACGCTGAATGAAGAACGGGAGATGCAGGCAGAACGCGTAGAAGCGACTCGCTTCACCCAGCGCGCCGCCGACGCCGCCTACAGACGTGGATTAACCAGCCGCTTACAGGCAACCGAAGCCCAGTTGCCGGTACTTGCCGAAGAAATGTCCTTACTCATGCTGGATAGTCGCCGCGTGATTCAAAGTATTCAGTTGATGAAATCGCTGGGCGGCGGGTATCAGACTGCCCCGATCGTTGAGAAGAAATAAAACAGACGTCGCGTGATGGCTGTCACGCGGCATATCGTTTCGTCACGTCAAAACTGACGACAGCCTGTTTTTCGTCAGAGTTTTGAACAAAAAGCGCCCGTAATATCAGGGAATGTCCCCAAATAAAAGGTGGCATAAAAGATGCATACTGTAGTCGAGAGCGCGTATGCGTGATTTGATTAACTGGAGCGAGACCGATGAAAAAAGTCGTCACGGTTTGCCCATATTGCGCATCAGGTTGCAAAATCAACCTGGTCGTCGATAACGGCAAAATCGTCCGGGCGGAGGCAGCGCAGGGGAAAACCAACCAGGGTACTCTGTGTCTGAAGGGTTATTATGGCTGGGATTTCATTAACGATACCCAGATCCTGACCCCGCGCCTGAAAACCCCCATGATCCGTCGCCAGCGTGGCGGCAAACTCGAACCTGTTTCCTGGGATGAGGCTCTGAATTACGTTGCCGAGCGCCTGAGCGCCATCAAAGAGAAGTACGGTCCGGATGCCATCCAGACGACCGGCTCCTCGCGCGGTACGGGTAACGAAACCAACTATGTAATGCAAAAATTTGCGCGCGCCGTTATTGGTACTAATAACGTTGACTGCTGCGCTCGCGTCTGACACGGCCCATCGGTTGCAGGTCTGCACCAATCGGTCGGTAACGGCGCAATGAGCAATGCCATTAACGAAATTGATAATACCGATTTAGTGTTCGTCTTTGGGTACAACCCAGCGGATTCCCACCCGATCGTAGCGAATCACGTGATTAACGCTAAACGTAACGGGGCGAAAATTATCGTCTGCGATCCGCGCAAAATTGAAACTGTGCGCATTGCTGACATGCACATCGCACTGAAAAACGGCTCGAACATCGCGCTGTTAAATGCGATGGGCCATGTCATTATTGAAGAAAATCTGTACGACAAAGCGTTCGTCGCTTCCCGTACGGAAGGCTTTGAAGAGTATCGTAAAATCGTTGAAGGCTACACGCCGGAATCGGTTGAAGATATCACCGGCGTCAGTGCCAGTGAGATTCGTCAGGCGGCGCGGATGTATGCCCAGGCGGAAAGCGCATCCATTCTGTGGGGCATGGGTGTTACCCAGTTCTATCAGGGCGTGGAAACCGTGCGTTCTCTGACCAGCCTCGCAATGCTGACTGGTAACCTCGGTAAGCCGCATGCGGGCGTTAACCCGGTTCGTGGTCAGAACAACGTGCAGGGTGCCTGCGATATGGGCGCACTGCCAGATACGTATCCTGGCTATCAGTACGTGAAAGATCCGGCTAACCGCGAGAAATTCGCCAAAGCCTGGGGTGTAGAAAGTCTGCCAGCCCATACCGGTTACCGCATCAGCGAGTTACCGCACCGCGCAGCGCATGGCGAAGTCCGTGCGGCGTACATTATGGGCGAAGATCCGCTGCAAACTGACGCGGAACTGTCGGCAGTACGTAAAGCCTTTGAAGATCTGGAACTGGTCATCGTCCAGGACATCTTTATGACCAAAACTGCGTCAGCGGCGGATGTCATTTTACCGTCAACCTCGTGGGGCGAACATGAAGGTGTCTATACTGCGGCTGACCGTGGTTTCCAGCGTTTCTTCAAGGCGGTTGAACCGAAGTGGGATCTGAAAACGGACTGGCAAATCATCAGTGAAATTGCCACCCGTATGGGTTATCCGATGCACTACAACAATACCCAGGAGATCTGGGATGAGTTGCGTCATCTGTGCCCGGATTTCTACGGTGCGACTTACGAGAAAATGGGCGAACTGGGCTTCATTCAGTGGCCTTGCCGCGATACTTCAGATGCCGATCAGGGGACTTCTTATCTGTTTAAAGAGAAGTTTGATACCCCGAACGGCCTGGCGCAGTTCTTCACCTGCGACTGGGTAGCGCCAATCGACAAACTCACCGACGAGTATCCAATGGTACTGTCAACGGTGCGTGAAGTTGGGCACTACTCCTGTCGTTCGATGACCGGTAACTGTGCGGCACTGGCAGCTCTGGCTGATGAACCTGGCTACGCACAAATCAATACCGAAGACGCAAAACGTCTGGGTATTGAAGATGAGGCACTAGTTTGGGTGCACTCGCGTAAAGGCAAAATTATCACCCGCGCGCAGGTCAGCGATCGTCCGAACAAAGGGGCGATTTACATGACCTACCAGTGGTGGATTGGTGCCTGTAACGAGCTGGTTACCGAAAACTTAAGCCCGATTACCAAAACGCCGGAGTACAAATACTGCGCCGTGCGCGTCGAGCCGATTTCCGATCAGCGCGCCGCCGAGCAGTACGTGATTGACGAGTACAACAAGTTGAAAACTCGCCTGCGCGAAGCGGCGCTGGCGTAATACCGCTTTAACTCACGTTAAAGGCGACGGTATTACCCAACGCCTTTGTATCAATCCGGGAACGCTCACCCGTTTCCGGATTTTTTATACATACCCGCGCAGTCAGACCAGTCCATCCTGGTTATCAGCGACATCCTCTCCGTTGTTATTCTCATCCAATCACAAGTGCAAATGAGAATTATCTTTACTCAATTCTCATCGCGGCCTAACGTAATAATACTTTACATTTGATGATTAAAATTTCGGCAAGGTGAGAAATCATCGACCGTCTAACATGCTCTATTAACGGGATATTTTGGCGCAATTTATGCAGTAATGCCCCGTCAGATAGCGTATTGATAACCTCAAAGTAACTTCAGGGATTGGGAAGCATATGATTAAAAAACTATTATCTTTACTGGTATTAAGCGCAATTTCCGCCACCGCCTTTGCCGCGACACCGCCGAATACGTTGGTTGTTGCCCAGGGACTGGATGATATTGTGAGTCTGGATCCGGCAGAAGCTAATGAACTCTCCAGTATTCAGACTGTACCAAGCCTGTATCAACGCGTTGTGCAGCCGGATCGTAACGATCCCGCGAAAATCACTCCGATTCTGGCCGAAAGCTGGCAGGCTGATCCTGTAGCAAAAACGCTGACCATAAAACTCAAAAGCGATGCGAAATTTGCCTCCGGTAATCCGGTGCGCCCGGAAGATGTGATTTACTCTTATGTCCGTGCCGTCACGCTGAATAAGTCCGGTGCATTTATTCTCAATGTACTGGGCTGGCAACCGGAAAATATCGCCAGCCAGTTGAAGAAAATCGACGACCATACTGTCCAGGTACAGTGGAGTGCTGACGTCAGTCCGGCGCTGGCGCTGAATATTCTCTCTACGCCAATTGCCTCGATTGTTGACGAGAAGTTGGTTGCGCCAAACGCCAAAAATAACGACTTTGGTAATGAATGGCTGAAGATGCATTCCGCTGGCAGCGGCGCGTTTAAAATGCGTACCTACCAACCGCATCAGGCCATCGTGATGGAAGCCAACGCCAGTTCACCGACCGGCGCACCGAAGCTGAAAAGCGTCATCATCAAAAATGTTCCCGATCCTGCAACGCGTCGCCTGCTGATCCAACAAGGCGATGCTGATATGGCTCGCGATCTGGGGGCAGACCAAATTGATGCATTACAGGGTAAACCTGGCGTCAAAGTGATGAGTATTGCCTCCGCTGAGCAGAACTATCTGGCCTTTAATACCGGCAACAAGGATAACCCGCTGATGAGTAATCCTGCGTTCTGGGAAGCTGCTCGCTGGTTGGTCGATTACGACGGCATCACCAAAAATCTGCTGAAAGGACAATACTTTACCCATCAAAGTTTCCTGCCAGTAGGTTTCCCCGGTGCACTGGAAGAGACACCGTTCACCTTTAATCCTGCCAAAGCAAAAGAGATCCTTGCTAAAGCTGGAATCAAAGACCCGCACTTCACGCTTGATGTCGAAAATAAACCGCCATTTATTACCATCGCGCAGTCAATTCAGGCCAGCTTTGCTCAGGGCGGTGTAAAAGTGGATTTGCTGCCAGCCGCGGGGAGCCAGGTTTACTCACGGGTTCGCGCCCATCAGCATCAGGGGGCCATTCGTATGTGGTTGCCTGATTATTTTGACGCACATTCCAACGCCAGCTCTTTCGCCTATAACGATGGCAAATCCAGCACCGTTGCCGGGTTAAATAGCTGGAAAATCCCGGAACTGAACAAAGAAACGCTGGCGGCAGTCGCTGAACCCGATAATGCTAAACGTATTGATTTATATAAAAAAATGCAACAAGAACTGCAACGTAGTTCCCCGTATGTCTTTATTGATCAAGGCAAAACGCAAATTGTCATGCGTGATAATGTGCAGGGTTATCAACAAGGATTGAATGCCGATATGGTCTGGTTTGATCAGGTAACCAAATAATCCTGTACGCCACTCGCGCCCGACAACGTTATCGGGCGCGGTTACCAGGGCTGGTCCGCACTGCAGACCAGTCGCTGATTTTTCACTGTATGGAAAGATCATGTCTGCCGCTTTTTCCACTCACGCGAGATGGCGAGGCAAACGCCCTCTGCTCGCGCTCTTGCAAGGACTGTTTACCGTCTCTCTGACGTTGCTCGGCCTGCTGCTGATTACCTTTGCGCTTTCGGCCCTCTCACCGGTCGATCGGGTACTGCAAATCGTTGGCGATCACGCCAGCCAGTCCACCTATGATCAGGTGCGCCACCAGTTAGGGTTAGATCAACCGTTAGCCGTCCAGTTCTGGCATTACCTGGTGAATCTGGCTCACGGCGATCTCGGCATTGCCAGCGCTACCGGGCAACCGGTTCTCCAGGACTTGCTATCGGCGTTTCCGGCGACCCTGGAACTGGCGACGTTGGCGCTTATTGTCGGCTCCGTTGTCGGCGTTATTGCGGGTGTACTTTGCGCCCGTTATGTCGGTTCACCGCTGGATTTCGCCGTGCGGACACTGACTCTGCTGGGAAATTCCGTCCCCATTTTTTGGCTTGGTCTGCTGATGCTGGCACTGTTTTACGCCAGACTGCAATGGAGTGCCGGACCGGGCCGGCTGGATGATATTTATCAATTCACCATTGAACCCCGCAGCGGATTTGCGCTGATTGATACGTGGCTTTCTGGCGATCGCGAGGCGTTTACCAATGCCATCAACCATTTGATACTGCCGGTTTTATTACTGGCGTACTTCTCACTCGCCAGTATTACGCGCCTGACACGTTCCGCTTGTCTTGGCGAAATGAATAAAGAATATATTCTGCTGGCGCGCGCCAAAGGGGCCAGCGAGATGACAATTTTGCTACGTCATGTTTTGCCCAACATTCGCGGCACCTTGCTCACCGTTATCGCTCTCGCCTATACATCGATGCTGGAAGGCGCGGTACTGACAGAAACTGTCTTTTCATGGCCGGGCATTGGGCGCTATCTCACCACGGCGCTGTTCGCGGGCGACACTACAGCAATCATGGGGGGAACATTGCTGATTGGCGTCTGCTTTGTGTTGATAAATAACCTCACCGACCTGCTGGTCCGGCTGACCGATCCGAGGTTGCGCTGATGCCGATGTTTCTCTTTTTACGCCGTTTGCGTCATTCACCCGCCGCGTTCTGCGGTTTGATAATTATCCTGTTATTGATGCTAATTGCGCTCTTCGCGCCGTGGCTGGCTCCTCACGATCCTAACTGGCAGGATGCGGCTGCACGGTTACAAGCGCCGGGTAGCCAGCACTGGCTCGGAACAGATAGTTACGGGCGACATCTGCTTTCACGTTTAATCTACGGCAGCCGACCAGCGCTGGGTCTGGTGGCACTGGTGACCATCATTACACTCCCGGTCGGCCTGCTGATTGGCATTTTATCCGGATACTATGACGGCTGGCTGGAACGCGTGCTGATGCGTTTTACTGACGTGGTGATGTCAATGCCGCGTTTGATTCTGGCCTTTGCTTTCGTTGCCATGCTGGGGCCGGGGCTGGTTAACGGCGCGCTGGCGCTGGCGTTAACCACCTGGCCCGCTTATGCGCGTCAGGCGCGCAGTGAGATCCAACGTCTACGACACAGTGATTATCTTGCTGCTGCAGAGATGATGGGCATCCGCGGCTGGCGTCTGCTTATTGGTCATATTTTGCCATTGTGCCTGCCATCGGCCATTGTCCGCCTGGCGCTGGATTTAGCAGGCATCATTCTGGCGGCTGCTGGCCTGGGTTTTCTTGGTCTTGGTGCTCGTCCGCCAATGGCGGAATGGGGAGCCATGATCGCTGATGGTATGCAGGTCATTTTCGATCAATGGTGGATTGCCGCCGCGCCCGGCGCAATTATCTTAATTGCCAGCCTGGCCTTTAATCTACTGGGCGATGGCTTGCGCGATGTTCTGGAGCCACAACATGACTGATCCGCGCCTTAGTATCAACAATCTCTGTGTCGACTATCCGGGTTCCCGGGTCGTTAACAATATCAGTTTTACATTAGGCAATGAGCGTCTGGCGCTGGTCGGTGAGTCAGGTTCGGGTAAGTCCATGACCGCCCGCGCCCTGATGGGGCTGGTACGCAAACCCGGAGTGGTAACCGCAGACACACTTAACATCCTGGGTCGTGATGCGCTCACCCTTAACGCGCGTGGATGGCAACAACTGCGCGGTAACGATATCGCAATGGTATTGCAAGATCCGCGTTATGCACTTAATCCTGTGAAAACTGTGAAAGCACAACTGGAAGAGGCACTTACGCTTCACCAACGCCTGAGTCGCCGCGAAAAAGAAGAGAAAATAAATACCGCAATTCAGGCTGTCGGCCTTAATACGCGAGTGTTGCAAAGCTATCCACGAGAACTTTCTGGCGGGATGGGGCAGCGAGTGATGATTGCAATTGCGCTCATCAACAATCCCCGGGTATTGATTGCCGATGAGCCAACATCGGCACTGGATGTTCGCCTGCGCAATCAGATTCTGGAACTTCTGGTGACCCTGTGTGAACAACGACAGATGGCGATGCTGCTGATCAGTCACGACCTGCCATTAGTTGCCCAATTTTGCCACCGGGTGCTGGTGATGTATCAGGGAAGTAAGGTGGATGAAATGCGCGCCGATGCGCTACCCACAGCAACACACCCTTACACGCGCACACTGTGGACTTGCCGCCCGAGTGCGCAAACTTACGGACAGATGCTGCCGACGCTGGACAGGACGGCGATGACGCCGGAGAAATACCATGACGATTGTTGAAATTAATCACTTGCAGGTTACTTTTGCTGAGAAAACCGCAGTTTCAGCCGCCAGTTTTTCGGTTAATGCCGGAGAAACATTTAGCTTAATTGGCGAATCAGGCTGTGGAAAATCCACAATTTTGCGCGTAATTGCCGGATTACAGCGCGACTGGCGCGGCCAGGTATCGCTGTTTGGGCACACCATCAAACCAGGCATGCGTTTTCAGGGCGATCTCCGCCGCAATGTGCAAATGGTGTTTCAGGATCCCTATGCCTCATTGCATCCCAATCATACGTTGTGGCGAACGCTGGCTGAACCGCTCAAAATCCGTGGTGAACGTGAAATAGAAAAACACGTCCATACCGCACTGGAACAAGTTGGTTTACCTGCCGACGCCGCTCGCCGCTACCCGCATCAACTTTCCGGTGGTCAGCGACAACGTGTGGTTATTGCTCGCGCCCTATTATTACGGCCACAACTTCTTCTGCTGGATGAACCCACCTCAGCACTGGATATGTCGGTACAAGCGGAAATTCTTAATTTGTTGAATCAACTGAAGCGGAAGCACCAAATGACCTATCTGCTGGTCAGCCACGATGCAGATGTCATCGCGCACATGTCTGACCGGGCGGCAATGATGGATGGGGGGAAAATTCAGCGATTTTTCGATCGCAACGCTCTGGAAAAAGGTGAGCATCGGATGGATTAAAAATCCTTACATCGCATTAAATCATTCTGCCTGCAGGTCTTTTTACAGTTGTTTTTTTGTCCATCCGAACACTTTATACTGTCTATACCCTACCAAACCTCATTATCAAAATGAAAAAAATTATCACTTTGATGTTATTTTTGACATTCTTTGCCCACGCGGACGACTCCGAGCCAGGCAGCCAGTATGTAAAGGCAGCAGAGGCCGGAGATAAACGCGCACAATATTTTCTTGCCGATAGCTGGTTTAGCTCCGGCGACTTGAGCAAAGCCGAATATTGGGCACAGAAAGCCGCTGACAGCGGTGATGCCGATGCCTGCGCGCTGTTAGCGCAGATCAAAATCACTAATCCGGTCAGTCTGGACTATCCACAAGCAAAAGTGCTTGCCGAAAAAGCGGCGCAAGCTGGCAGTAAAGAAGGTGAAGTGACGCTGGCACATATTCTGGTTAATACCTAGGCAGGTAAACCGGATTATCCGAAAGCGATTTCACTGTTAGAAAACGCCTCGGAAGATTTGGAGAACGACTCCGCCGTTGATGCCCAAATGCTGCTTGGCTTAATTTACGCCAACGGCGTGGGCATCAAGGCCGACGATGACAAAGCAACCTGGTATTTCAAGCGTAGCTCTACCATTTCCCGTACCGGGTATTCCGAGTATTGGGCGGGAATGATGTTCTTAAACGGTGAAGAAGGTTTTATCGAGAAGAACAAACAAAAGGCGCTGCACTGGTTGAACCTGAGCTGTATGGAAGGGTTTGATACCGGATGTGAAGAATTTGAAAAGTTAACTAATGGCTAAAATTGGGGTGTCGGATGCGGCGTAAACGCCTTATCCGACCTACAAAAATTACGCTAAATCAGGCTATTGTGCAGTCTGGCGTAGGCCTGATAAGACGCGGTAAGCGTCGCATCAGGCATCCACACATTGCCGGGTGGATATAACTTCCCGGCAATCTTCAATTACTGATCCGCCGTCTTATCAAATTTGCCCAGCACTTCACGCTCGTAGGCCATCGCCTTTTTGCGGTCAAATTTGTGTTCCCACTTGGCAATTACCAGCACCGCCAGCGCATTACCCACCACGTTCAGCGCAGTACGCGCCATATCGAGGATACGGTCAACACCGGCAATAAACGCCAGGCCTTCCAGCGGGATCCCCACGCTACCCAGCGTTGCCAGCAGCACCACAAACGACACGCCCGGCACGCCAGCAATCCCTTTCGAGGTCACCATCAGCGTCAGTACCAGAATGATTTCCTGCCAGATGGACAAGTCAATGCCATACAACTGGGCGATGAAGATAGCGGCAATACTTTGATACAGCGTCGAACCATCGAGGTTAAAGGAGTAACCAGTTGGCACCACGAAACTGGTGATTGACGCTGGTGCGCCGTAGGCTTCCATCTTCTCGATAATCCGCGGCAGCACACTTTCAGAGCTGGCAGTGGAGTACGCCAGAATCAGCTCGTCTTTCAGAATACGAATCAGGATCCAGACGCTTAACCCGCACAGGCGCGCCACAATTCCCAACACCACCAGCGCAAAGAACAGAATGGCAAAATGCACCAGCAGCACCAGTTTCGCCAGCGGCCACAGAGAAGAAAAACCAAAGTTAGCTACTGTCACCGCAATCAACGCAAACACACCAATCGGCGCGTAACGCATCACCATGTGAGTCACTTTAAACATGGTTTCGGAGATGGAGCGGAACACGGTCACCAACGGTTCACGATGCGTCGCGGGCAGGGAGGAAAGTCCCAGACCAAACAGCACCGAGAAGAAGATGATCGGCAGCATTTCGCCTTTCGCCATCGACGCCACAATGTTCGTCGGCACCAGCGACAAAATAGTGCCCATTATGCCGTGGGAACTGCTTTGTACCGCTTCCGTGGTGCTCTGATATTTCGAAATATCGACAGTCGCCAACTGCGACATATCCACCCCGGAACCGGGCTGGAAGACGTTCGCCAGAGTGATCCCCAGAATGATAGCGACGGTGGTGATCACCTCGAAGTAGATAATGGTTTTCGCGCCAATTCGTCCGAGTTGTTTAGCATCACCAACACCTGCAATCCCAACAACCAGCGTGGAGATAACAATCGGCACAACAATCATTTTGATCAGGTGGATAAAAATATCACCCGCCGGAGAGAGCAAATTGACGACCAGCCATTCGCGGCTGTCGCTATGGTAGTGCAGGTAACTTCCCAGGAGAATGCCCAGCACCATAGCAAACAGAATCTGCCAGGCCAGGCTGAATTTTATATTTTTCATCAGAATAACTTCCTCAATGGAGCGCCGCTCTCCCGTTCAAAAACGTGAGAACGTGACATACTGCCAGGGCATGAATTGTGTTGCGTTGGTTTGTAGATTTTTTTAACGCTTATGATCAGTATCATTTGCGCGGTATGTTGCGCAACCCTTTAACAACAGAGCTTTTCGCTGCATTAATGCATAATAACGCGAGTTTATGGCAAGATTAATGCATAACCATTTGTTATTGAAAGATTTTTATTTGTTTAATTTGCAATAATACTGATTGGTGATTATTTTCTGAATGCGTTCATTCGGTTAATTTTTATGCAGCTCAATAGCATAATCTTCAGCTCCGGATGATTAATCCGATCGCCGCTGCAGCAGTTTTGCCATATTAATCGACTCAACCAACTGTGTCCGGTTTACCCTGGGTGAGTTGAGATCCATCACTTTTTGCCATAGTTCGATGGATTGCGCGTAGTTCGCCTGCATAAACGCATCAGAAGCCAGCAGCATCAGGGCGGTGATTTCGTTTTCGTCCAGCGCCAGGGCTTTGTCGATCATCGCACGAGCCTGGGCGGTCATATGCTGGCTGGCCTGGTAATAAAGCACCGTCGCCAGCGCCGCGTACAGTTCAGCGTTCTCACCGCGCAGTCGCAGCGCCTGACGGTACGCCAGCAGCGAATTGCTGTAATCGTTTTGCCACAGGTAATACTCGCCCAGCAGCGCCCACTGTTCGCTATTTTGCGGGTTGGCGCGAATTTTATCCTGCAATGCCTGAAGCTGTGTCTCCGGTGTTTGCTGGCTGGCAAACTGATGTAACGGATCGCGCTGGCGCAGATACTCCGCACGTGCCGCCTGCCATTTCGGACTTAACAGATAACCGCCGATACAGAGCAGCGCCATCACAACCGCCAGCGCCACCAGCGTTTTTACCGGCACTTGAGGCTGTTTCATCGTTTCCCCCTCACCCGCCAGAGGATCAGCGCCATTAGCAGTAACAACACCACTGGCAGCGCCCACAGGAGCAGCGTCTGGCTGGTCAGCGGTGGGTTATAGCGGACAAAATCACCGTAGCGTTCGGTCATCCAGCCGACAATCTCAGCTTTGCTTTTCCCCTCCGCCACCATCTTGTAAACCTGATGACGCATACTGACTGCCACCGGCGCGTTGGATTCCAGTAAGTTCTGATTCTGACACTGCGGGCAACGTAACTGACTGGCAATATTTAACGCCTGTTCCTGTTGTTGCAGATTGGCGAATTGCCAGGTGTCTACGACCTGGGCGTGTGCAAAACAGGCAAATATCAACAGTAACGTGAGAAGCAATTTATTCATCGCGATTTCTCCCCCGCCATCCGCTTAGCAATGCACCCGCAATCATCAACAACCCTCCCCCCCAGATCCAGCGCACGCCGCTTTGTACATACAAACGAAAAGCGTATCGATCTGGCCCGGTTTTCTCCCCCATCACTGCATACCAGTCATGGATGCCGTTCCAGCAAATAGACGGCTCCATCATTTGCTGACGGCGCGCTTCATAAAAACGCCGCTCCGGCGTCAGTTCACCAATACGTTGCTGATGGTCAAACAGCGCCACTACCGCTTTTTCGCTGGTGTAATTGCCTTTGGCTTGCAGATCGAGGCGTTCAAAACGGAAGGTGTAACCCGCCAGCGTCACCTGCTGACCCGGCTGTAAATTCAGGCTGATCTCCTGACGGCTAATGCTGGAAACCACGATCCCGGCGGCAAATAACAGCACACCAGAATGTGCCAGCAGCGCCGGAAGCGGTGCACGTTTGCCAGAGACATACGTCGCCAGCACAATCACCACCAGCATCAACAAACCAAACGGTAATGTCGCGCGATTAAAATACGGCGCACCAACGGAGAGACGCCCCCAGCCCAGCAGGCCGTAAATCATCGGATACAGCGTTCCCACCAGTACGATCAGCAGCACCGCGCAAAACAGTAACAGCGTTGCGAGAATTAACATTTCCCGCGATAACCCCGAAAAACGCACCGCAGAGCCACCGTCCCGCGCCCGCCAGCTATACAGCGCCAAAGACGCAAGGCTAATCAGTGCAAACAGGCTGAACAGCGGCACGGCGCGAACGTTATCCAGCGCGAACGCATGAACCGAAACCAGAATGCCGGAACGAACAATCAACGTACCCAGCAGCGACAGCATCAGCGTAACTATCGCCAGCAACAGAGACCAGTGGCGTAAAATTCCCTGCCGACGTGTCAGAGACAAACTGTGCAGCAGCGCAGTGGCAGAAAGCCAGGGTAATAAGGAGGCGTTTTCCACCGGGTCCCAGAACCACCAGCCGCCCCAACCCAGTTCGCAATAGGCCCACCAGGAACCGAGGATGATCCCCGCCGTTAATGCACACCACCCCGGCAGCGCCCATCGCCAGCAGACACGGGCGCTGGCTGCATCAAACTCGCCGCGCAGTAAACTCGCCAGCGCCACACTCGTCGCCACCATCAAACCGCCATAGCCGAGATAAAGCAGCGGCGGATGGAAGATAAGACCTAGATGCTGCAGCATCGGATTGAGATCGCGGCCTTCGATTGCTGGTGGGAATATGCGCACAAAGGGATCAGACCACAGCAACACAAACAGCAGCAGCGCGGCGAGTATGAGAGATAAAACGGCTAACGTGAGCGGAAATAGCGACCCGGTTTGCTGCCGATAATGCCAGGCAAACAGCGCGCTCCAGGCGGAAAGCAACAGCACCCAAAGCAGCAACGAACCTTCATGACCGCCCCACACCGCCGCTAGTTTGAGTTCCCACGACAGCAAACTGTAGCTATGTTGAGCGACATAAATAACCGAGAAATCGCTGGTGAGAAAACAATACGTCAGTACGCCAAAGGCAAGCAGCAGGAGCGCGAACTGTGCCAGAGTGCCGATGCTGGTGAGCCGCATCATAGCAGGCCAGCGCAGTCGCACACCCACGAAGGTCGTCAACGGGGTCAACACGTTGACCCCGAGACTTAACAACAACGCCAGAAAACCGACTTCAGGAAGGAATACGTCCAGAAACCACCTCTTTTCTGGCCTACGCCACCGTCAACTGCCCAGCGTAGAGAATGAAAAAGCGCAGCATCAACACACCGATCAGGCTGGCTCCACACGCCGCCAGCACGGCGGGAATGCCGGAACTGCGATTCACCCACGGTTTGAGCAGCATTGGCACAATCAGCCCCAGCCCGACAACGCCAAGCCAGAACCACCCTGTCCAGAAACCGCCGCCCAATGCTGCCACCAGCGCCCGCACTTTACCGTCATCGCCCAACGCCAGACCGACGAAAAACGCCACCAGCAGGAAGATTTCACCCCATACAACGGGTATTTCCATACGGTGAACAAAGTGCGCTTCCGTGGAATGCGGGTTATTGCGCTGGCGTATCGCCATGGCGATCAGCGCCACTGCCGCACCGGACGAGATGCCGGAGAACAGGAACAGCACCGGCAGAATCGGGTTATTGAGGAACGGATACGATTTCAGCGCCGACAGCAGAAAACCGGTATAAGCCCCCAGCAACACCGCCAGCACCAGCATCAGCGTTTCCAGCCCGCGATGAACAGGCGTCAGCAGGGTCAGAACCTTTTGCACGATCCCCAGCTTCGGCAACCAGCGTTGTTGCAGGGCAAGCAAATCTTGTTCAAAGATTTTCGCCAGCCACAGCACCAGCACCACCATGTAGAGCTGAAACAGCATCACCCCCATCGACATCACCGAGGTAAAACTGTAGTGGAACATCAGTTTCCAGAAGGTCCACGGCTTCGTCAGGTGGAAGACGAGGATCAACAAACCGAGGATCACCGCGCCAGGCCCGACAAACAGCGTGGTACGCAGCAACGTACTGTCTGCACCGCCCACCTGTGGATAGAAACGACGCAGCAACACAGCCAGCGTCACCAACCCCGCAGAAATTCCCACTAAAAACAGATAGATGGCAATCGGCCAGTCCCACACCAGCGATTCAAAATGAAATGCGGAAGCCTGAGTCATTGGCTTACCTCCCCGTATTTAAACGGCACGCGGTACAGCTTCGGCTTGGTTCCCAGCGCCAGCTTGTAGCGGTAAGTGGTTTTCTGGCGCAGCAGTTTTGAAATTTCACTGTTGGGATCATCCAGATTGCCAAATGTCAGCGCCTTCGTCGGGCAAGCCTCAACGCACGCGGGCAGCTTACCGGCCTGCAAATTGGTCTTACGGCAGAAGTCGCATTTGTCCGCGGTCTTCGTGACCGGATGGATAAAGCGCACGCGGTACGGACAGGCGGCGATGCAGTACTGACAACCGACGCAGAGATCCGGATTAACATCGACAATCCCGCTGGCGGCATCGCGAAAAGATGCACCGGTCGGGCAGACGTCAACGCACGGCGCATGGTCACAGTGCTGGCAAGACTTACGGAAGAAGCGATATTTCACATCAGGAAATTCGCCCTGCGGCTCGCTGCGAATAATCGTCAGGCGCGAAACACCTTCCGGCACCTTGTTCACTTCCCGACAAGCATCCATACAGGCGGTACAGCCGATGCATAACGACTCGTCATGCACCATGCCGTAACGCACGCCATTGATATTCAACGTTTTCGCCACCACGCGCCCTGCGGTGCCGCTGACGGCTGCCAGCACGCCGACGCCGGTGAGAAACTGGCGACGAGACCAGGTCATGGCTGCTCCTTAAGCAACGGAACAGACGCCGGGTTAAAGTTCGGATTGGTGCGCTGATCGCTGTGGCAATCGACGCAAATCTTAATCCGTCCTTTGTCACTTAACGTCTGCATCGTATCTTGCTGTGGATGCAGGGAATGACAACTGGCGCACGCCACTTTAGTGACATGAACATCGTGCGGCCAGAATGCTTTTTGCAACTGTTCCGGTAGATGACAGGACATACAGACACTGTTCTGCTCTCCAACGTTGTACATCGGCTCGTTAAAGCGCATCACATCTTTCACCCCTTCGCGATGTTGCGGCGACGGCTGGCCGTGACAGTTGGTGCAGGTAACCGGCAGTTTGTTATTCGGGTTGATAACGGAAGCATGTTTGCCATGCATACCTTCGGTGTCTGGCTTATGACAGTCCAGACAGGCGGCGTCCGGGTTACGCTGCTGGGTAACTTCGTAGCGATCATCAGATACCTGCGCTGCAGGGGTAGCGGTAATTCCGTTCAGGCTCCACAACAGACCCGACGCCAGCACCCCGGCAGTTAATAACGAACGTAATACGCTCATATTCACTCCATTGTGTTTTCCGCCCCTTGCGAGGCGGAACGGGGTTATTGGCTTAACAGACCGTTTTTACGTGCCTGCTCTTCCCACTGCGGGATCACCGTTTTGATAAAGTCCTGCTTCTCGGCCTTGATTTGTTCCATGTTCAGACCAATTGCCTGCTGGGCTTTCTCTTTGGTCGAGATATCTGGGATCTGGATTTCATGGGTGATACCTTTGGTCGCCAGCAGGCGCGCCAGTTTGGTACGCGCATCAGCGGCTTTATCCATCGCCGTGCCGAGCATCCGCAGACCTTCTTCCGGTGCATGCATATGAATGCCGTGGGAAGCGATCGCCAGATCCCAACGCCACTGGGCATGACGGATGTCGTCCTGAATCGGCTTCATCTCGGCTTCCGTAGCGCCTGCATCCAGTGCCGCTTTCGCTTCGAAGTGAGCGTGAACCAGTTGATCCTCAACCTTGATTTTCAGGTCATTAATCGACTGTTTACGCTCCGCGACCACTTTTTGCAGCGTGGCTTTGTCCTGGGTATGACAGTTCGCACAAGTCTGGGCGAAGTTATCAAACGGATTGCCAATTTTATGGTCGGTGTAGAGTTTGCCTTCCGCGTTCTGCACTTTCGGCATGTGACAGTCGATGCAGGTCACGTTGTTTTTGCCATGAATGCCCGCAGTCCAGGTTTCATATTCCGGGTGTTGCGCTTTCAGCATCGGCGTTTTCGACAGGGAGTTGGTCCAGTCGGAGAAGGCAATTTTGTCGTAATACTGCTCCATATTTTCGACTTTCATGCCGTTATCCCACGGGAATTTAACGGCTTTATCTTTACCGTCAAAGTAATACTCCACGTGGCACTGACCGCAGACCATCGACTGCTGGTCAAAACGACCACCTTTCTCAAAAGGCTTACCAATGGCTTCCATCGCACGTGCCGCATACGGACGGGAAAGAGTTAACTCTGGTTTGCCTTTGGCGAACTCTGGCGAAGCGGTGTTATGGCAGTCAGCGCAGCCCAGGTTGTTGACGATTTCCGGGCCGCCGCGCGCCCATTTACCGTGGAAGTAACCATCTTCTCCGTCTTTCTGGATCAAACGCGCCACGTCCGGACTTTTACAACTCCAGCAGGCCATTGGCATCGTGCCATCTTCGGCATTTTTCGGCGCACCGGTACGCAGGGTTTCGCGCACATCGGTAACGGCGTAGGCATGGCCGCGCGGTTTGTTGTAATCGCGCGAGAAAGGATACCCCGCCCACAGGATCACCAGTCGTGGATCTTCCGCCAGTGCGTCAACACGCTCTGACTGTTCCGAGGTGGCTTTCCAGGAGAGATATTGATCGGGATGCTGCGGGGCAAAGGTTTCATTCTTCGCTTCCACAGTTACAGGTTTCGCGGGAGCGGCCGTTTGTTCAGCGTGAACAGAAGTGAGAAAGAAAAAAGGAACCAACAAGCTGAAGAAACGGCGTGCGTTTATTTTTATCCTTGTCATAGGGGCTTCATCCAAATTTTGCCATTGAGGCAATGGCAGTTTTTATTGTTTTTTCATGACAGTAACCGCACATACACTGTCATGACATTGCTCGCCCCTATGTGTAACAAATAACCACACTCTGAATGTTGTCTTTAATCAATTGTAAGTGCATGTAAAATACCACTTTAGAGTTAGACGGTATTTTTCCCGTTTCCAACGGTATGCATAACTGCATGTTCCTCAAAGAATTAATCAACTTTTGTTAGTGACCTTCAAAAATACCCTGCCGTTTATTTGCACTATTCTGCTTTTGCGTGATCTGCCGCCCAAATACTAAACAAAACTACCAATACCCCTACATTTAACGCTTATGCCACATATTATTAACATCCTACAAGGAGAACAAAAGCATGAGTCAAATTCACAAACACACTATTCCTGCCAACATCGCAGACCATTGCCTGATAAACCCTCAGCAGTATGAGGCGATGTACCAACAATCCATTAACGCACCAGATACTTTTTGGGGCGAACAGGGAAAAATTCTCGACTGGATCAAACCGTACCAGAAGGTGAAAAACACCTCCTTTGCCCCGGGTAACGTCTCGATTAAATGGTACGAAGACGGCACGCTGAATCTGGCGGCAAACTGCCTTGATCGCCATTTACAAGAAAACGGCAATCGTACCGCCATCATCTGGGAAGGCGACGACGCCAGCCAGAGCAAACATATCAGCTATAAAGAGCTGCATCGCGACGTTTGCCGCTTCGCCAATACCCTGCTCGGGCTGGGCATTAAAAAAGGCGATGTTGTGGCGATTTATATGCCAATGGTGCCGGAAGCTGCGGTCGCAATGCTGGCCTGCGCCCGTATTGGCGCGGTGCATTCGGTGATTTTCGGCGGCTTCTCGCCGGAAGCGGTGGCCGGGCGCATTATCGACTCTAACTCACGACTGGTGATCACCTCTGATGAAGGCGTGCGTGCCGGGCGCAGCATTCCGCTGAAGAAAAACGTTGATGACGCACTGAAAAACCCGAATGTCACCAGCGTTGAACATGTCATTGTACTGAAGCGTACTGGCGGAAAAATCGGCTGGCAGGAAGGCCGCGACCTGTGGTGGCACGACCTGGTTGAGCAAGCCAGCGATCAGCACCAGCCGGAAGAGGTCAACGCCGAAGATCCTCTGTTTATTCTTTATACCTCCGGTTCTACCGGAAAACCGAAAGGCGTGCTGCACACTACCGGCGGTTATCTGGTTTACGCGGCGCTCACCTTTAAATACGTCTTTGATTATCATCCGGGTGATATCTACTGGTGTACCGCCGATGTGGGCTGGGTTACCGGGCACAGTTATTTGCTGTACGGCCCGCTGGCCTGCGGCGCGACCACGCTGATGTTTGAAGGTGTGCCAAACTGGCCGACGCCTGCCCGTATGGCGCAAGTGGTGGATAAGCATCAGGTCAATATTCTCTATACCGCGCCAACAGCCATTCGCGCACTGATGGCGGAAGGCGATAAAGCGATTGAAGGCACCGACCGTTCGTCGCTGCGCATTCTCGGTTCAGTAGGCGAGCCAATAAACCCGGAAGCGTGGGAGTGGTACTGGAAGAAGATCGGCAACGAGAAATGCCCGGTGGTCGACACATGGTGGCAGACCGAAACCGGCGGTTTCATGATTACCCCACTTCCTGGCGCTACCGAACTGAAAGCCGGTTCGGCAACGCGTCCGTTCTTCGGTGTGCAACCGGCACTGGTAGATAACGAAGGCAATCCGCTGGAGGGCGCGACCGAAGGCAGCCTGGTGATGACTGACTCCTGGCCGGGCCAGGCGCGTACGCTGTTTGGCGATCATGAACGTTTTGAACAGACCTATTTCTCCACCTTCAAAAATATGTATTTCAGCGGCGATGGCGCGCGTCGTGATGAAGATGGTTATTACTGGATCACCGGGCGTGTGGACGATGTACTGAACGTTTCTGGTCACCGTCTGGGGACTGCGGAGATTGAATCGGCGCTGGTTTCGCATCCGAAGATAGCCGAGGCCGCGGTGGTCGGTATTCCGCACAATATTAAAGGCCAGGCGATTTACGCCTACGTCACGCTTAATCACGGGGAGGAACCGTCACCAGAACTGTACGCAGAAGTCCGCAACTGGGTGCGTAAAGAGATTGGCCCGCTGGCGACGCCAGACGTGCTGCACTGGACCGACTCCCTGCCTAAAACCCGCTCCGGCAAAATTATGCGCCGTATTTTGCGCAAAATTGCGGCGGGCGATACCAGCAACCTGGGCGATACCTCGACGCTTGCCGATCCTGGCGTGGTCGAGAAGCTGCTTGAAGAGAAGCAGGCTATCGCGATGCCATCGTAACCCACAATTGCCTGATGCGATCCGGCCTACATCTGGCAACGGCTGTAGGCCTGACAAGACGCGACAGCGACGCATCTGGCGTTGATTGCCGGATGCGGCGTAAACGCCTTATCCGGCCTACATCTGGCAACGGCTGTAGGCCTGATAAGACGCGACAGCGACGCATCTGGCGTTGATTGCCGGATGCGGCGTAAACACCTTATCCGGCCTACATTCGGCAACGGCTGTAGGCCTGATAAGACGCGACAGCGACGCATCTGGCGTTGATTGCCGGATGCGGCGTAAACGCCTTATCCGACCTACATTCGGCAACGGCTGTAGGCCTGATAAGACGCGACAGCGACGCATCTGGCGTTGATTGCCGGATGCGGCGTAAACGCCTTATCCGACCTACATTCGGCAACGGCTGTAGGCCTGACAAGACGCGACAGCGACGCATCTGGCGTTGATTGCCGGATGCGGCGTAAACACCTTATCCGGCCTACATTCGGCAACGGCTGTAGGCCTGATAAGACGCGACAGCGGCGCATCTGGCGTTGATTGCCGGATGCGGCGTAAACGCCTTATCCGGCCTACATTCGGCAACGGCTGTAGGCCTGATAAGACGCGACAGCGACGCATCTGGCGTTGATTGCCGGATGCGGCGTAAACGCCTTATCCGGCCTACTTTCGGCAACGGCTGTAGGCCTGATAAGACGCGACAGCGACGCATCTGGCGTTGATTGCCGGATACGGCGTAAACGCCTTATCCGGCCTACATTCGGCAACGGCTGTAGGCCTGATAAGACGCGACAGCGACGCATCTGGCGTTGATTGCCGGATACGGCGTAAACGCCTTATCCGGCCTACATTCGGCAACGGCTGTAGGCCTGATAAGACGCGACAGCGGCGCATCAGGCGTTGATTGCCGGATACGGCGTAAACGCCTTATCCGACCTACATTCGGCAACGGCTGTAGGCCTGATAAGACGCGACAGCGACGCATCAGGCGTTGATTGCCGGATACGGCGTAAACGCCTTATCCGGCCTACATTCGGCAACGGCTGTAGGCCTGACAAGGCGCATCAGGCTATGGGTTACCTGGGCGTTAACCCTCTCCCACAAGGGAGCGGGAATTAAAACAATCCCTACATTACCTCTGGAGAATCTGTGATGAATGGCACTATTTATCAGCGGATAGAAGACAATGCGCATTTCAGGGAGTTAGTCGAAAAACGGCAACGGTTTGCCACCATCCTGTCGATTATTATGCTGACAGTTTATATCAGTTTTATTTTACTGATTGCCTTTGCGCCTGGCTGGCTGGGCACTCCGCTGAATCCGAACACCAGCGTCACACGCGGTATTCCCGTTGGCGTCGGGGTGATTGTGATCTCCTTTGTTCTCACTGGTATCTACATCTGGCGGGCGAACGGCGAATTCGACCGCCTTAATAACGAAGTCCTGCATGAGGTACAAGCGTCATGAAAAGAGTTATGACGGCGCTTGCCGCCACACTCCCTTTCGCAGCGAACGCCGCGGATGCCATTAGCGGGGCCGTAGAACGCCAGCCAACAAACTGGCAGGCGATTATTATGTTCCTGATTTTCGTCGTGTTTACGCTTGGTATCACCTACTGGGCATCAAAACGCGTGCGTTCCCGTAACGACTACTACACCGCAGGCGGTAATATCACCGGCTTCCAGAACGGTCTGGCGATAGCCGGTGACTATATGTCTGCCGCCTCATTTTTGGGGATCTCCGCGCTGGTGTTTACCTCCGGTTATGACGGCCTGATCTACTCGTTGGGCTTCCTGGTAGGCTGGCCAATCATTCTGTTTCTGATTGCCGAACGTCTGCGTAACCTGGGTCGCTATACCTTTGCGGATGTCGCCTCATACCGTTTGAAACAAGGGCCAATCCGCATTCTTTCGGCCTGTGGGTCTCTGGTGGTGGTGGCGCTATATCTCATCGCCCAAATGGTTGGTGCGGGTAAACTGATCGAGCTGCTGTTCGGCCTTAACTATCACATCGCCGTGGTTCTGGTTGGCGTATTGATGATGATGTATGTCCTGTTTGGCGGCATGTTAGCAACCACCTGGGTACAGATTATCAAAGCCGTTTTGCTGCTGTTCGGTGCCAGCTTTATGGCCTTTATGGTGATGAAGCACGTCGGTTTTAGCTTCAACAATCTGTTCAGCGAAGCGATGGCAGTACACCCGAAAGGTGTCGACATCATGAAGCCGGGCGGGCTGGTAAAAGATCCAATCTCCGCACTCTCGCTGGGGCTGGGACTGATGTTTGGTACAGCAGGTCTGCCGCACATTCTGATGCGCTTCTTTACGGTTAGCGATGCTCGCGAAGCGCGTAAGAGCGTGTTCTACGCCACCGGCTTTATGGGTTACTTCTATATCCTGACCTTTATTATCGGCTTTGGTGCGATCATGCTGGTCGGTGCAAATCCGGAATATAAAGATGCGGCGGGCCATCTTATTGGCGGTAACAACATGGCGGCGGTTCACCTGGCCAATGCGGTGGGCGGCAACCTGTTCCTCGGCTTTATTTCAGCGGTTGCTTTCGCCACCATCCTCGCGGTGGTTGCAGGTCTGACGCTGGCAGGCGCATCGGCGGTTTCTCACGATCTGTACGCCAACGTCTTCAAAAAAGGCGCGACCGAACGTGAAGAGCTGCGGGTATCGAAAATCACCGTGCTGATTTTGGGTGTGATTGCGATTATCCTCGGCGTGTTGTTTGAGAATCAGAACATCGCCTTCATGGTGGGTCTGGCGTTTGCTATCGCCGCGAGCTGTAACTTCCCAATCATTCTGCTTTCCATGTACTGGTCGAAACTGACTACGCGTGGTGCGATGCTGGGCGGCTGGTTAGGCCTGATTACAGCGGTAGTGTTGATGATCCTCGGCCCAACGATTTGGGTGCAGATCCTCGGTCACGAAAAAGCCATCTTCCCGTATGAATACCCGGCGTTGTTCTCCATCTCCGTGGCATTCCTCGGTATCTGGTTCTTCTCGGCAACCGATAATTCAGCGGAAGGCGCGCGCGAGCGTGAACTGTTCCGTGCGCAATTTATCCGTTCCCAGACCGGCTTTGGCGTTGAGCAGGGCCGCGCGCATTAATCTCCGTTTGTCCCTGGTCGCCTGACCAACGGTAAAAAGGTGCGATGTACTACACCTTTTTACCGATTGCGTCAGGCTATCTTACGCCGTCAGAGCGTTACTGATTTTCTTCAATTAACAACGCTTCCAGCAAATCAAGATCGTGCAATAATTTTTGCAGCGTTTCGTTGCTGATCTCCCGCGTGGCGCGCAGGTGGTACAGTTCAGCACGTTCAGAACGCAGTGCCGCCAGACGGAAGCGGCGTTCCAGGTCTTCTTCCAGGATTGAACTTTCAACATCATTACGCCCATCGGCGCGACGACGCAGGTTACCAATCACACGAGAACTCACCTCTGTGAGCAACTGGTTATCGATGTTCTCTTCGGTGTCCGCCGCCAGACGTTCTTCCATTTTCTGGATCGCCACAATCGCTACTTCAGCCGTTGCCGCGCGTGCAATGCGTTCCTCTTTCAACTGCTGGGAATGATCCGCGACTTCAATGTGTTGCAGCAAAATAGGCAACATCACTACACCAACAAACAGCGAGAAGAGAATCACGCCAGCCGCCAGGAACACCAGCTCATAACGCGCCGGGAAGACGTTACCATCCGGCAACAGCAGAGGAATGGAGAGCACACCGGCCAGAGTGATTGCCCCGCGCACCCCAGCGAAAGACGCGATCAGGATTTCTCGTGTGGTCCACGAACCAAACTCCATCGGCTTCTTCTTCAGGAAGCGGTTACTGAGCTTTTTCATCGTCCACAACCAGCCAAAACGAACCAGCATTAAGGCGACATAAATCAGCACGATATCGACAAAGAGCATCCAGACTTCGACGTTGGGGTCGATTTCCGCCGCCATCAGCGACGTCTCCAGAATGCCCGGCAATTGCAGGCCCAGCAGCAGGAACACCATACCGTTAAAGACAAATTCCAGCATCGCCCAGGTGCTGTTGGCACGCAGTCGCATCGCCAGCGGCGCACGGCGCATCACACCGGAGCGGGTGATGGTCATACCGGCGGCAACCGCTGCGAGGATGCCGGAAACGCCAATATGTTCGGCAATAAGATAAGAGGCGAACGGCAGCAGGAACAGCAGTACGATCTGCGTTGCCGGTTCATCACCGCCCCATCGACTCAGGAAACGCAACGAGCGACCATACAGCCAGCTCACCGCAAAACCGGCGAGAATACCGCCAATTGCCACTTTCATAAATTCGACCGTCGCGCCGCCAACGGTGAAGATCATCGTCCCCATCGCGACTGCCACGGCAAACTTCAGCGACACCAGGCCGGAGGCGTCATTCATCAACGCTTCGCCCTGCAAGATGCCCATAATTTTTTTCGGTATGCGCCCTTCTCCAACAATCCCGGAGAGCGCTACAGCATCGGTCGGAGAGAGCACCGCCGCCAGCGCAAAAGCGGGGATCAGCGGAATACCTGGCACCACCCAGTAAATAAGGAAGCCAATGCCGACCACGGTGACGACGACCAGCGCCAGCGCGAGACCGAAGATCTCCCGGCCATGCTCAAGAAATTCGCGGGTCGGCGTTTTCCAGCCATCCGCGAACAGCAACGGCGGGATAAATAAGACTAAAAAGAGTTCTGGGTCAAATTCCACATGCAAACCAAACGTCGGCCACGCCAGTAGCGCACCAATGGCGATTTGCATAAGCGGAAGCGGGATCTGAAAGGGCATGACACGAGTGACCACCCCGGACAGCGAGACCACGAGGGTCATTATCAGTATGGTGAAGAAGATTTCCATGCGTTCCCTGTTTGCGATGTTTTTTATGATTTGAGAAAGGTTTTATACCCGGATTCTCAGTTTTTCAGAATATCGCAAAAGCTCACACAATGTACGGAGAAAATAAAAACGGGCAGCAATTGCTACCCGTTTTCAGAATCTTATTAAAGATTAGATAGCCCAGCCACCCGCGTAGAAGGTGACCAGCGCCACGGCGATAACGACCGTACCAATGTTCAGCTTACGCCATTCGCCAGAGACCAGACGACCAATCACCAGAGTCGCGAAGCCGATCATGATGCCTGTTACGATGTTACAGGTCAGCACGATGAATACTGCCGTTACCAGACCCGCCATTGCATCGACAAAATCAGCAAAGTCGATTTTCGCCACGTTGCTCAGCATCAGCAGGCCAACGTACATCAGCGCCGGAGCCGTTGCGTAACCCGGAACAAGATAAGAGAGCGGAGAGAGGAACAGAATCAGCAGGAACAGCACGCCAACGGTGATAGCCGTCAGGCCGGTTTTACCGCCCGCCGCTGTACCCGCCGCAGACTCGATGTATACCGCAGCCGGTGCCGCGCCAACCAGGCCGGAGAAAACGCTACTCAGGGAGTCTGTAGTTAGTGCTTTACCACCGTCAATAATCTGCCCGTCTTTATCCAGCAGATTCGCCTGACCAGCAACTGCACGGATGGTTCCGGTAGCGTCAAAGACCGCCGTCATCACCAGCGCCAACACGCTCGGCAAGACCAGTGGGTTCAGTGCCCCCATAATGTCCAGGCTGCCAATTAGCGAATTGCCGTTCTCATCACTCAATGAAGGCATGGCAAAAACGCCGGAGAAATGGACATTAGGATCGAAGATCAGGCCCACAATCGAGATACCGATAATGGTCAGCAGAATGCCACCCGGTACTTTCAGTTTTTCCAGGCCGATGATCACAGCCAAACCTACCAGCGACATAATCACCGGGAATGTCGCGAAATCACCCAGCGCAACCGGCAAACCATCAAGCGGGTTTTTAATCACCAGACCGACGCCGTTGGCAGCAATCAGCAGCAAAAACAGGCCGATTCCAATCCCCGTGCCATGCGCCACGCCGTGCGGTAAGTTGCGCAAAATCCAGCTACGGATACCTGTTGCGGAAATAACCGTAAACAGCACCCCCATCAGGAACACAGCACCCAGCGCCACCGGAACACTGATATGTTGCCCCAGCACCAGGCTGAATGCGGTAAATGCAGTCAGGGAGATGGCGCAGCCGATAGCCAATGGTAGATTGGCCCACAACCCCATCGCGATAGAACCCATCCCGGCAACCAGACAAGTCGCAACAAAAACGGCCGCTGGCGGGAAGCCCGCTTTGCCCAACATGCCCGGAACGACGATAACCGAATAGACCATCGCCAGAAACGTTGTTAACCCGGCAACCACTTCCTGACGAACAGTGCTTCCACGTTGTGAAATTTTAAACCAGGCGTCGAGTGAACCGCCGGTACGCGCTGATGGCGTAGACATAAGAAAACATCCCCTGAGAGTTTATTTTTCGTCAAGATGCGTGGCGGACAATCCCCTGCCAGCGAAACGTTATCTTCCTGCTTCTGGTTTGCGACAATCGGGGTCGTCGCAAAAAGCAAACGTTTAGCTCCACGCATACAAAACGGGTGGTAAAAAAAAGCAAACGATTATCCGGCGATCATAGCGGCTTTTTCAACCGAAGTTTGCTGCTTTTTTCCCTTTTCTCGTATTGACGATGAAAAACCAAGCAACTGATGCGCAAACGTTATCGTCGATGCGCAAAATTACGGCATTTGTAGGCAACTTGTAGCAAAAGTTTGCGGTAAAAAATCACGCAAGATGACAAAAATATTGCGGCTAAAAAGGATCACTTTGCACTGGCGAAGAAACGGCGGTGGCATACAATTAAAGTATCAACACCAACCGGAACCTCCACCACGTGCTCGAATGAGGTGTGTTGACGTCGGGGGAAACCCTCCTGTGTACCAGCGGGATAGAGTGAAAGACAAAGGCCGGAAACAAACTAAAGCGCCCTTGTGGCGCTTTAGTTTTGTTCATCTTCCAGCAAACGCGCACCAGAACCTTCTTCGCCTAAGCGATCGCCTGGGTTACGCAACGGGCAGTCGCTACGCGAAAGGCAGCCGCAACCAATACAGCCGTCCAGTTCGTCACGCAACGCAACTAAGGTATGAATTCGCCGGTCCAGTTCTTCACGCCATTGTGATGAGAGTTGCTTCCACTCTTTCGCACTTAATGTATGCCCTTCGGGCAACACACCAAACGCTTCACCAATGGTCGCCAGCGGAATACCAATACGTTGAGCAATCTTGATGATGGCGACATATCGCAACACATCACGCTTATACCGCCGCTGATTGCCGCTGTTACGGATACTGGTAATCAAACCTTTGCTTTCATAGAAATGCAGCGCCGATACCGCCACTCCACTACGTTTCGCCACTTCGCCCGGAGTAAGCAAGGCTTTAATGCGGGGTAATTTCTTTTCCATAAATCGCTTTACCTCAAGTTAACTTGAGGAATTATACTCCCCAACAGATGAATTAACGAACTGAACACTGAAAAGAGGCAGATTTATGTCCCATCAGAAAATTATTCAGGATCTTATCGCATGGATTGACGAGCATATCGACCAGCCGCTGAACATTGATGTGGTGGCGAAAAAATCAGGTTATTCAAAGTGGTATTTACAGCGGATGTTCCGTACGGTGACACATCAGACGCTTGGCGATTACATTCGTCAACGCCGCCTGCTACTGGCTGCCGTTGAGTTGCGCACCACCGAACGCCCTATTTTTGATATCGCGATGGATCTGGGCTATGTCTCACAGCAGACCTTTTCCCGCGTTTTCCGTCGGCAGTTTGATCGCACTCCCAGCGATTATCGCCACCGGATCTAGGGTTTACTGCCCGCGCATGACGTCATGCGCGGGTACTGGCTCTGCCCATGCCATAAAAACCTGCGGCGGCATCGCCTTTGCAAAGTACCAACCCTGACAATAGCGCACGCCGCGTTTGCGCAACCAGTTGACCTGATCCTCAGTTTCCACCCCTTCTGCAATCGTTTTTAGACCCAGACTGTGTGCCAGTTCGATAATGTGTTCTGCAATCAAATGGCTGGTTCTGTGCGTGGTTAGCGTCTCAACAAACGATTTATCGATTTTCAAGATATCGATATTCAATGAATTAAGATTATGCAAGTTGGAGTAGCCAATACCAAAATCATCGATCGCCACTTCGTAACCAGCCTGACGGAAAGCCAGAATAATCGGCGTCATTTTGGCGACATCAAGAAACGCATGTTCAGTGACTTCAAATTTAATTTGCTGCGGACGCACGGTAAATTGCTCGATTTTTTGATTGGTTAGGGCAATCACCCTTGAAGTATGAAAATCAGAGGCGGATAAGTTAACTGAAATAGAGAGTTCAGGATGTTTCGCCAGCCAGGCACCGAGATCGTCAAACACCCTATTAATGACATAATTGGTAACCTGCTCAATTAGCCCCTTTTGTTCCGCCAGCGGAATAAACTCCGCTGGCGTCATTACCTGTCCCTGAGTCCCCGGCCAACGTAGCAACGCCTCAGCGCCAATACATTTATTCGTTTTAATATCAACAATTGGCTGGTAATAGAGACAAAGTTGCCGTTTTTCGAGAGCACGTTGCAATTTACGCTCAGGAGACTGGTACTTCTGGTTTATACGCAACCAGAGTAAAAGCAGCACCAGGCTGCCCAAAATACCTGCCGGCAAGGCAAATACAAGGTGATTATAAAAATGCGAAAAAATACGCTGGTTTGAGGTTGCTACGATAGCGGCAATGGGACGTTTTGTTGAATGAACTATCGCATATAAATAACCATTCTGCTGTACGGTTATTTCCCTCTGATGAATCAATGGTGAAAAATTTTCTGCGGAGGCCTGTTTGCTTAAAGAGAAAAAGGTTTTCGTCACCGTATCATAAACCCCCCATTGCAGCGTCGGATCGTCAGACATTACCTCGCTCCAGAATAAAGGGTTAATTACCGCGACATAGTTTCCTCGCTGCATATAGGTCATTTTATAACCTGAGAAAAAAGGCGTATCACGGTAATAATAGATTGAGACATCAGGTTCACGCTTATAGTTTGCTGACGCCATCCTGTAGCCGTTAACGGGAACTATTAATGTTGAACATAAAAAAAGGTTATCGTGGGCATATATCAATTCGTTGATATAAAGATAACCGCGGATAATATTCAGCATTTGTTGTTGATGAATGGGAGTGCAAATTTGTCCCTGATAGCGTTCTGCATCGTCGCTCGCTAAATCTGCCTGCTGAATGACCAACTCGGATTTCTCCAGGGCTAACCGGGCAAAAGCACGAAGTTGATTATTCACTTCCGCTTTAGCCCAAAGGAGGGCAATCCATAGTGAAAGGATAACAGGAAGGAGTACCACAAAGATGATGCCCGGCAACGCCAGCATCCTGCGTCGTGCACTTTGACTCATTTCTATCAATTCCCTGCCTGGTTATACCTGGTCATTGCAAGGTGAAAACCTTGACTACCGACGACGTTAGATAAATCTTACGGTATAAATAGCACTTTTGCCTGATTTGAAATTGATACCTTTATAATCGTTATTTGCATAAAAATAACTCGCTGATATCAAAAGAGCTTTGTTGGAAAAATGCAGGTCAGGCAGGAAGTTACAATATTTCTTTATTGTACATTGCCTCGACATCACTGAATAAACCACATCATTAGTGCAGTAATAAAGTCGCGGCATAATCTGGCTAACAAACAACCAATTGTGATATAGTTCACGAAATTTATGAAACAGCAAAAGTGTTTCATTTTTGTGTTCTGAAAGCCCCGCGATAGCCAGAGTGTACCACGCCTCCCGTGAGAAATGCCGCGCTGTCCAGGGCCTGGCAATTTTCTGAGGAAATGTTTGATGGCTACCCTCACCACGGGCGTGGTTCTTCTTCGCTGGCAGCTTCTTAGCGCCATACTGATGTTTCTGGCTAGTACGCTCAACATCCGTTTTCGGCGGTCTGATTATATCGGGCTGGCAGTGATCAGTAGTGGTCTGGGCGTTGTTTCCGCCTGCTGGTTCGCGATGGGACTGCTCGGAATCACAATGATGGATATTGCCGCAATCTGGCACAATATTGAGTCGGTAATAGTGGAAACCACAAATCAGGCACCGCCACAATGGCCAATGATTTTGGTGTGATATGCAGAAGCCTCCATATGGAGGCTTCTTTTTTATCCCTGGCAGATGCGTTAATCACCTACCTTAAAACAATATAATCTATTGTTTTAAAACAAAATCAGAATGGGATATCGTCATCGAAATCCATCGGCGGCTCGTTAGACGGCGCTGCCGGAGCGGACTGCTGCGGGCGAGACTGCGCGCCGCCGCTGAACTGATTGCCACCCTGCGGCTGCTGAGGTTGACCCCAACCGCCCTGCGGCTGACCGCCCCCGATGTTACCGCCTGCCGGAGCGCCACCACCCTGACGACCACCCAGCATCTGCATGGTGCCGCCAACGTTCACCACGACTTCTGTGGTGTAGCGATCCTGACCGGATTGGTCGGTCCATTTGCGGGTACGCAACTGACCTTCGATATAAACCTGGGAACCTTTACGCAGATATTCACTGGCCACTTCCGCCAGTTTGCCGAACAGCACAACGCGGTGCCATTCAGTCTGCTCTTTCATCTCGCCGGTCGCTTTATCACGCCAGGATTCGGAAGTAGCCAGCGTAATGTTGGCAACTGCGCCACCATTTGGCATGTAGCGTACTTCCGGGTCCTGGCCCAGATTACCAACGAGAATAACCTTATTTACGCCTCTGCTGGCCATGTTCGTGTCTCCTGAAAAAAACGGTCTAATAAGTGTAAACGCGCGATTGTAGCATTACCAATAGCGGTTTTACCACGATGTGACCTCGGTTCCGGGAAACAAACATGGTCCGACATTGTTACACAGCACTCCGGATTCTGCATTCCAATACTGTATATTCATTCAGGTCGATTTGTGTCATAATTAACCGTTTGTGATCGCCGGTAGCGCCATGCCGCCGGGCAAAAAGTGTTTAATCCGGGAAAGGTGAATGGATAAGATCGAAGTTCGGGGCGCCCGCACCCATAATCTCAAAAATATCAACCTCGTTATCCCCCGCGACAAACTGATTGTCGTTACCGGGCTTTCGGGTTCTGGCAAATCCTCGCTCGCTTTCGACACCTTATATGCCGAAGGGCAGCGTCGTTACGTTGAATCCCTTTCCGCCTACGCGCGGCAGTTTCTATCACTGATGGAAAAGCCGGATGTCGACCATATCGAGGGGCTTTCACCCGCCATCTCGATTGAACAGAAATCGACGTCCCACAACCCGCGCTCCACGGTGGGGACAATCACCGAAATCCACGACTATTTGCGTCTGCTGTACGCTCGCGTCGGTGAGCCGCGCTGCCCGGATCACGATGTCCCGCTGGCGGCGCAAACCGTCAGCCAGATGGTAGACAACGTCCTGTCGCAGCCGGAAGGCAAACGTCTGATGCTACTCGCGCCAATCATTAAAGAGCGCAAAGGCGAACACACTAAAACGCTGGAGAATCTGGCGAGTCAGGGTTACATCCGCGCACGTATTGATGGCGAAGTCTGCGATCTTTCCGATCCGCCGAAACTGGAACTGCAAAAGAAACACACGATTGAAGTGGTAGTTGATCGTTTCAAAGTGCGTGACGATCTTACCCAACGCCTGGCGGAGTCATTTGAAACGGCGCTGGAGCTTTCCGGCGGTACGGCGGTGGTTGCCGATATGGACAATCCGAAAGCGGAAGAGCTGCTCTTTTCCGCCAACTTCGCCTGTCCGATTTGCGGCTACAGTATGCGCGAACTGGAACCGCGTCTGTTTTCGTTCAACAACCCGGCGGGCGCCTGCCCGACCTGTGACGGCCTCGGCGTTCAACAATATTTCGATCCTGACCGAGTGATCCAAAATCCGGAACTATCGCTGGCGGGCGGCGCGATCCGCGGCTGGGATCGCCGTAATTTTTATTACTTCCAGATGCTGAAATCACTGGCAGACCACTATAAGTTCGACATCGAAGCACCGTGGGGCAGCCTGAGTGCGAACGTGCATAAAGTGGTGCTTTACGGTTCTGGCAAGGAAAATATCGAATTCAAATACATGAACGATCGTGGCGATACGTCTATCCGCCGCCATCCGTTCGAAGGCGTGCTGCACAATATGGAGCGCCGTTATAAAGAAACAGAATCCAGCGCGGTACGCGAAGAGTTAGCCAAGTTTATCAGCAATCGTCCGTGCGCCAGTTGTGAAGGGACGCGTCTGCGCCGTGAAGCACGCCACGTTTATGTTGAGAATACACCGCTGCCTGCCATCTCTGACATGAGCATCGGCCATGCGATGGAGTTCTTCAACAATCTCAAACTCGCCGGGCAACGCGCGAAGATTGCGGAAAAAATCCTTAAAGAGATTGGCGACCGCCTGAAATTCCTCGTTAACGTCGGGCTGAACTACCTGACACTTTCCCGCTCGGCAGAAACCCTTTCCGGCGGTGAAGCCCAGCGTATCCGTCTGGCAAGCCAGATTGGCGCAGGGCTGGTTGGCGTGATGTACGTGCTGGATGAACCGTCTATCGGCCTGCATCAGCGCGATAACGAACGCCTGCTGGGTACGCTTATCCACCTGCGCGATCTCGGTAATACCGTGATTGTGGTGGAGCACGACGAAGACGCTATTCGCGCGGCTGACCATGTCATCGACATTGGCCCGGGCGCAGGTGTACACGGTGGTGAAGTGGTCGCGGAAGGTCCGCTGGAAGCGATTATGGCAGTTCCGGAGTCGTTAACCGGCCAGTACATGAGCGGTAAACGCAAAATTGAAGTGCCGAAGAAACGCGTACCCGCAGATCCGGAAAAAGTGCTGAAACTGACAGGCGCGCGCGGCAACAACCTGAAAGATGTGACACTGACGCTGCCGGTAGGTCTGTTTACCTGCATCACCGGGGTTTCAGGTTCTGGTAAATCGACGCTGATTAACGACACGCTGTTCCCGATTGCCCAACGCCAGTTGAATGGCGCAACAATTGCTGAACCTGCACCCTATCGCGATATTCAGGGGTTGGAGCATTTCGACAAAGTCATCGATATCGACCAAAGCCCAATTGGTCGTACTCCGCGTTCCAACCCGGCGACCTATACCGGCGTGTTTACGCCTGTACGCGAATTGTTTGCGGGCGTACCGGAATCCCGTGCGCGCGGTTATACGCCTGGACGGTTCAGCTTTAACGTCCGTGGTGGGCGCTGCGAAGCCTGTCAGGGCGATGGTGTAATCAAAGTGGAAATGCACTTCCTGCCGGATATTTACGTGCCGTGCGACCAGTGCAAAGGTAAACGTTATAACCGCGAAACGCTGGAGATTAAGTACAAAGGTAAAACCATCCACGAAGTGCTGGATATGACCATCGAAGAAGCGCGTGAGTTCTTTGATGCTGTGCCCGCACTGGCGCGTAAACTGCAAACGCTGATGGATGTTGGTCTGACGTACATCCGTCTCGGGCAGTCCGCAACCACGCTTTCCGGTGGTGAGGCCCAGCGTGTGAAGCTGGCGCGTGAATTGTCAAAACGCGGCACCGGGCAGACGCTGTATATTCTCGATGAACCGACCACCGGTCTGCACTTTGCCGATATTCAGCAACTGCTCGACGTTCTGCATAAACTGCGCGATCAGGGCAATACCATTGTGGTGATTGAGCACAATCTCGACGTGATCAAAACCGCTGACTGGATTGTTGATCTGGGGCCAGAAGGTGGCAGCGGCGGCGGTGAGATCCTCGTCTCCGGCACGCCAGAAACCGTCGCAGAGTGTGAAGCATCGCATACAGCGCGCTTCCTCAAGCCAATGCTGTAATCGTTAAGGCCGCTTTCTGAGCGGCCTCAGATTATTGACAAAGTGCGCTTTGTTCTTGCCGGATGCGGCGTGAACGCCTTATCCGGCCTACAAAAACATGCAATTTCAATATATTGCAGGGATTACGTAGGCCTGATAAGCGTAGCGCATCAGGCAATTTTGTGTTTGTCATCATTCTCAGGCCGCTTGCTGAACGGTCTTTTCCTTTCAGAGTTGCACCAGCAATTTACGTTTTCCTTCCGGCAGCAAATTCACCGCCTGCTGATACGACGCATCGACCAGATAATAGATTTGCGAATCCGGCAGCGAGCCATCGAGATAAACAGTGCTCCAGTGCGCTTTGTTCAGATGTCGGCTGGGGCGAACATCACTGTGCTGCTGACGCAGAAGATCCGCCAATTCCGGGCTGGTTTTCAGCGAAACCGCTGGGCGATTTTCCACCTCTTTCACCATCGCAAACAGCACATCTTCAACTTTGATTTGCGTTGCTTTCCAGTCACTATGCACACTCTGTTCTGCGCCTGGTTTTGCCATGCAATATTGTAGCAACTCCGAAATAGTCATTTTTTACTCCCCTTGTAGTGTCGCGATGATGCGACGCGATCCGCCGTGGATGCGATGTTCCCCCAGCCAGATCCCCTGCCAGGTGCCGGTCTGAATACGCCCTTTATGCACTGGCAATACGAGCGATACCCCCAGCATTGAGGATTTGATATGAGAAGGCATATCGTCTGCTCCTTCATAGTCATGCTCATAGCTATCGTTATCGGGAACCGCACGGAGGAAAAAACGCTCCATGTCATGGCGTACAGTGGGGTCGCAATTCTCATTAAGTGTCAGAGAGGCGGAGGTGTGTTGCAGCAACAGGTGCAGTAAACCAACATTAACACGCGGCATATCAGCCAGTTGATTCAGAATTTCATCCGTTACCAGATGGAATCCACGAGATTTGGCGCTAAGCGTGAGCGTTTTTTGATACCACATGTACTGCTCCTTGATAAAACTCTCTTAATCAGTTTGCAGCAAGACAGCGAAAGGATAAAGGTTTGATTAAAAAAACAGCATTCAGGAGAGTGTCATACTCTCCCGCTCTGTCAGTATTCTGAATTGACGATCACCTCTTCGCCAAAAGCACCCGCTTGTGGCAAGGGTTTGTAGGTAGAGTTGGAGGCTCGCAGAATACGGATACCACGAATGCCAACATCACGCGCGGCAGTGATATCGTTATCAGAATCACCATAAAACATTCGGATATTTTTATCCTGCAACCACTGCGTTTTTGTGTTTTGTCCTGGTTTATCGCCCGCAAAAATGACCGGGTTCATACTGGTTGCCGGGATATGAAAGTCATCAGCTAATGTTTTTGAAACCGTTTCTGTTTTCGTTGGGCTACGGCCAGTCACAAAGAAGATAGCGTCGCCGCGGCGGACATGTATATCAATTAGCTGACGTGCAACCTCTTTTGGAATGCTGAATTCATCCCAACCGTTGTTCATCTTTTCCCAGAAGGCCGGGGTTTTCAGATAATCTTCGCTTTCTGGCGAGAATATTTTCTTGCCGCGCCAGAATCCGGGGCTGGAAAACAGAACCGTGTCATCAATATCGAACCCAACCGCCATTGGTGGACGCCCTGCGAGGCTATTTTCAATTTGTGCGACCGATACCCAATGGACAGGTGCCTGTTCAGCAAGTCTGGCAACGTTAGTGCCGGGATTAAGCGGTGAAGGTGAAGAGGCCAGTGCAACAGCGGAACTGTTTAGAGCGAACAATAAGCAAACGGCACTCAATGCCTGTGTGATCTTGCGCATATTTTTCCCTAAATAGTCAGTAAGTTGAAACTTTTTATTGTGATATTTGTTGAAAAAACCATCTGACCATAACGCCAGCAGTGTGAGAAAGGAAGGATTATCTGCGGCTTTTGTGAAGAAAGGGAGCAGGATCACATGAGACCAGCCCATGTTTGTTAATATTTAATAACTTAATGTATTTCCATAGAATAATAGAGCAGGCGGCTATTCAACCGCCTGCTGGCGAACCTTACATCACCGCAGCAAATGCCTTTGCCACACGCTGCACGTTTGCAGAGTTAAGCCCCGCCACGCACATACGCCCGCTGGCGATCAGGTAAACACCAAACTCTTCACGCAGTCGGTCAACCTGGGCGGCGCTTAAACCGGTATAGCTGAACATACCGCGTTGCTTAAGCAGATAATCGAAATTACGCCCCGGCATCTCAGTACTCAGCACCTGCACCAGTTGCTGACGCATTGCCAGAATACGGGTACGCATTTCTTCTACTTCTGCCAGCCAGTTGGCTTTCAACGCCTCATCATTCAGCACCGTTGCCACCACCTGCGCACCAAAATTCGGCGGACTGGAGTAAATACGGCGCACAGTGGCTTTCAATTGCCCCAGCACGCGGCCTGCGGCTTCGGCATCTTCACACACTACCGAAAGACCGCCGACACGTTCGCCGTACAGCGAGAAAATTTTCGAGAATGAATTGCTCACCAGAGCGGGCAATCCGGCACTGGCAATGGCGCGAATGGCGTAGGCATCCTCGTCCATACCAGCACCAAATCCTTGATAGGCGATATCAAGGAATGGGATAAGCTCACGTGTCTTGAGGATTTCAATCACCGCATCCCACTGGTCATTGGTGAGATCGGCGCCTGTTGGGTTATGGCAACACGGATGCAACAGCACAATACTGCGGGCGGGCAGTGTTTTCAGCGTCGCCAGCAAGTCGCTAAAACGCACACCGTTGGTCGCTTCGTCATACCAGGGGTAAGTGCTCACTTCGAATCCAGCACCGGCGAATATTGCTACGTGGTTTTCCCAGGTAGGATCGCTGACCCAGACGCCTGATTCAGGGAAATAGCGTTTCAGGAAGTCAGCGCCCACTTTTAATGCCCCCGAGCCGCCGAGGGTTTGAATGGTCGCCACACGCTGTTGTTGCAACACCGGATGGTTCGCACCGAACAACAGCGGCGCAAGAGCATGGCGATAGCTGTTAAGCCCTTCCATCGGCAAATAAAGCGAAGCGCCGTGAGGCTGCGCATTCAGGCGCGCTTCCGCTTCTGCGACGGCTTTTAGTTGCGGGATAATCCCGTCTTCGTTGTAGTACAGGCCGATACTTAAATTCACTTTGTCGCCGCGAGGATCTTCTTTAAAACGCTCCATAAGCGAAAGAATCGGGTCGCCAGCGTAGGCGTCAACTTTTTGAAACACGCGATGGTTCTCCAGGTTTACAGGCAGGTGGTTAAAACACAATAAACCGGAAGATGGGGAAGATCGAGAGGATGTTTAGCAATAAGCGGCAATTAATAACGTAGCGCGGCTGATGAAAAACGCAAAACCTCCAGTGGCACAAACGACAAGAGTGTATCAATTTATTGAATTTACATCGCGTTGCTGGCCGGATAAGGCTTTCACACCACACCCGGCACAGACAATCAAATATTGCTGAACGATTAATCGACGTATTTCATCGCCACCCTTGACGTCAGGCGCGTGATAAGTTCGTAAGCACTTACTTTTGTCATTGCAGCGATTCGCTCAACCGGCAGACCTTCACCCCACAGAATCACCGGATCACCCGCTTTATCCTGCGCCTCTGGGCCTAAGTCTACGCAGATCATATCCATCGCAACTCGCCCGACGATTGGCACTTCGCGGCCATTGACCAGCACTGGCGTACCGGACGGAGCTGCGCGAGGGTAGCCATCGCCATAACCCATCGCCACAACGCCAAGACGGGTATCACGTTCACTGATCCATGTTCCGCCATAACCTACAGGCTCCCCGGCTTTATGCCCACGCACAGCAATCAGACTGGAGGTCAGAGACATCACTGGCTGGCAACCGAAATCAGCACCGGTGGAGCCATCTTCCAGCGGCGATACACCGTAAAGAATGATGCCGGGGCGCACCCAGTCAAAATGCGACTGTGGCCATAACAAGATTCCACCCGATGCGGCGATTGAACGCTTGCCGGGCCTGCCTTCACAAAAGGTATTGAAGATATCGAGTTGTTTCTCAGTCGCGCCGCATTTTGGCTCATCAGCGCGAGCAAAGTGGCTGACAATATTCACCGGCTGACGGACGTTTTTGCATTGCGTAAGTCGTTGATAAAACGCCTCAGCTTGTTCCGGTAACACACCCAGTCGGTGCATACCGGTGTCGAGTTTCATCCAGACGGTAACTGGCTCCTCCAGATTAGCCTCTTCCAGAGCAGCAAGCTGTTCTTCGTTATGCACGGCGGTATGCAGATGTTCAGCGGAGATCGTCGACAAATCGTCTGCTTCAAAAAAACCTTCCAGTAACAAAATAGGTTGCGTGATGCCCCCCGCTCTAAGCCGCAGAGCTTCTTCGAGACGGGCGACGCCAAAAGCGTCAGCATCGGGGAGCGTTCGCGCGGTCTCAATCAGACCGTGACCGTAGGCGTTCGCTTTCACCACCGCAACCAGTTTACTGGCAGGTGCCAGTTCACGCAGACGTTGCAGGTTGTGTCGCAGAGCGCGGCGGTTAATCACAACAGTTGCCGCTTGCATTTGTGTTCCTTGATAAGTATTTGCTTTAATTACCTGATTTATAAAATAATTATTACTCGTCGTCGTATTGCGGCCCTGCGTAATTATCAAAGCGCGACCATTGACCGTTAAAGGTCAGCCGTACCGTCCCGATTGGGCCGTTACGTTGTTTACCGATAATAATTTCCGCGATGCCTTTTAAATCACTGTTTTCGTGATAAACCTCATCACGATAGATAAACATGATCAAGTCCGCATCCTGCTCGATGGAGCCGGATTCACGCAGGTCAGAGTTGACCGGGCGTTTGTCGGCACGTTGTTCCAGAGAGCGGTTCAACTGCGAGAGTGCCACCACCGGCACGTTCAGCTCTTTTGCCAGCGCTTTTAGCGAGCGGGAGATTTCTGCAATTTCCAGCGTACGGTTATCGGAAAGCGCCGGTACGCGCATCAATTGCAGGTAGTCGATCATGATAAGCCCGATGCCGCCGTGCTCACGGGCAATACGGCGCGCGCGGGAGCGCACTTCCGTTGGCGTCAGGCCGGAGGAATCATCGATATAGATATTACGTTTTTCGAGCAAAATGCCCATCGTGCCGGAAATGCGCGCCCAGTCTTCATCATCAAGCTGCCCGGTACGGATTTTGGTCTGGTCAACACGTGACAGTGACGCCAGAGAACGCATCATAATCTGTTCTGATGGCATCTCCAGCGAGAAGATCAATACCGGTTTATCCTGCAACATCGCCGCATTTTCAACGAGGTTCATCGCAAATGTCGTTTTACCCATCGACGGACGTGCCGCGACGATGATCAAATCCGACGGCTGCAAACCCGCGGTTTTTTTGTTGAGATCGTCGTAGCCGGTATTAACACCGGTTACACCATCGTGCGGCTGCTGGAAAAGTTGCTCAATACGCGCCACCGTGGCGTCGAGCACATCAGCGATGTTCTTCGGTCCTTCGTCTTTATTGGCACGACTTTCGGCAATTTTAAAGACGCGAGACTCAGCAAGGTCGAGCAGGTCTTCACTGGTGCGTCCTTGCGGATCAAAACCGGCTTCGGCAATCTCATTAGCAACCGAGATCATCTCACGGACAACGGCACGTTCGCGCACGATGTCAGCATATGCACTGATGTTTGCCGCACTTGGCGTATTTTTTGACAGTTCCGCCAGATAGGCAAAACCACCAACGCTGTCGAGTTGCCCCTGGCGCTCCAGCGATTCTGCCAGGGTGATCAGGTCGATGGGGCTACCGCTTTCCTGCAAACGCGCCATTTCGGTAAAGATATGACGGTGCGGACGGGTGTAGAAATCGTCTGCCACCACACGCTCGGCCACATCATCCCAGCGTTCGTTATCCAGCATTAAACCGCCCAACACCGACTGCTCCGCTTCGATCGAGTGCGGAGGCACTTTCAGCCCGGCAACTTGTGGATCGCGTTCGCGGGGTTCAGTTTGTTGTTTGTTGAAGGGTTTATTGCCTGCCATAACGAATGGTGTTACCTGATGTTGAACGGGGGACAAGAGAGTATAGCGAGAAACGGTTTCTCGCTACAGCATTTAACGCCCCTGCTTTCCGGTGGAAGCGCGAATTTGCAGGGTTGGGCGATAAACGTAATGGCTGAGCGGCGCATCAGGTTGCGCGATACGCCGTAGAATTTGCTGCGCCGCTTGTTTCCCCAGCGCCAGTGGTTCTACCGCAATGGTGGTTAACGGCGGGTTACTGTAAGCGCAAGCCGCCACGCCGTCATTACCAATCAGCGAAATATCTTTTCCGGCAAGCACCCCTCTTTCGCCTAACGCCGATTCCGCGCCAAAAGCCATGAGATCGTTATAACAAATTACTGCTGTCGGTGGCGAAGGCATATCTAACAGTTGTTGCATCAACTGGTAGCCGTTGGCCTGAGTCGGTTCAGCACGCAGCGAAAAAGCATCAGTACTCCACGGTTGTAAACCATGATGGTTCATCGCCTCCAGATATCCCTGATAACGCATATGGTGCGTAAGCCCCCCAATAAACACGATGTCCCGGTGTCCTTGTTGAATGAGATATTCCGTAGCTTCCCGGACACCTGCGTGGCTGTCCACGCCAACGTAATCGACGGGCAATTGTTGCCAGTCAAGAGGGCGCATCGTGATTAATAAGGGTGTGGAACTGTTGGCATAACGCTGTAAATCGGCTTCTGAGGTGCTGTTTACTGGACAGAGGACAATGCCCGCGACGTGGTGTTCCAGCAAGGTATCAAGTACCTGTTTTTGCCGATCGCTACGCTGGGAGGTATTGGACATTACGGTGATAAAACCGTGCTCCGCCAGCGTCATCTCAAGGCCCATTGTAAATTCAGCGAAGAAAGGGTTGGTCAAATCATCAATCACCACGCCGATAGTCAGTGATTTTTGCGAACGTAAATTGGCGGCAAAACGGTTATAGACATAGCCTAATTGCTCAATGGCTTGTTGGACTTTTTGTTGAGTCTCTTTTTTGATCAACGGACTGTCGTTGAGTACCAGCGACACGGTCGATTTCGAAACGCCAGCCGCACGTGCAACATCGGTTAATGTTACCCGCTTTCTTCCTGTATCCGACTTCGCCATGACTACTCCAATCCCCCATAAGATCAAGGCATTTACTTTATCATAATCTCCTTTTGCTCATGCGATCCGTTACCCCCGGGATCGCAGGAGATCGTCGTTTCGATCACAGATTCACACTTCGCTTATTGTTTTTTTTGCACACCAATCGTACAAATTACGCATAAATTAGATCGTTCCAATTAATTTATAATCACTATTACATTGTTATACATGCATATTTTTAATTATTTTTATATCGAAATAAGGAAATTATTATGTGCTCTGTACGCACGATCACTGCATCGGAAGCTGCAGATTTGATTGCTGATGGCGCAGTTGTCACCGTCTCCTCCTCCAGTGGAATGGGTTGCCCGGATGTCGTGCTGGCGGCAATAGGTGAACGCTTTCAACGTGCCGGACATCCGCAAAACATCACTACCATCCACCCTATCGCTGCAGGTGATATGTATGGCGTAAAAGGTGTCGATCATCTGGCGCAACCGGGCTTACTGGCAAAAGTGATCGCGGGCTCCTACCCCTCCGGGCCATCATCAATGACGCCTCCGTTAATCTGGCAAATGATCAATGACAACGCGATCCCCGCCTGGAATCTGCCTTCCGGGATCTTATTTGATATGCACCGGGAAGCCGCGGCTCATCGCCCTGGCGTGCTGACACAAACAGGTATGGATACTTATGTAGATCCCCTGTTGCAGGGCGGTGCAATGAATGAAAAAGCGGCGCAACAATCTCTGGTTGAACGTGTTCGATTTGCTAACGACGACTGGCTGTTTTTCCCCAGTATCGTGCCCCAGGTGGCTATCATTCGCGCTACTACTGCCGATGAACGCGGCAATCTGACTTATGAACATGAAGGGGCTTATCTTGGGCCACTGGAACAAGCCACCGCCGTTCGCAATAACGGTGGAATCGTAATTGCGCAAGTAAAACGGCAGGTTGCTGCCGGAAGCCTGAAACCAAAAGAGGTGCGTATTCCTGGTGTATTGGTGGATTACATCGTAATTGCACCGGAACAAACACAAACCACGCAAACGCAATACGAACCTGCTATTTCCGGCGAAATCAGTCGTCCGCTGTCAGACTTTAGTTATATGGAACATAGCCCGGCGCGGGTTATTGCCCAGCGAGTCGCGCAAGAACTACAACGTGGTGATGCGGTAAATATTGGCTTTGGTATTTCTGCCAACGTGCCGCGTATTTTGCTGGAACAAGGTCGCCACGGTGACGTCACCTGGCTGCTGGAACAAGGGGCGATTGGCGGAGTTCCACTGCTGGAATTTCAGTTCGGCTGCGCTTCTAATGCGGAAGCATTTTTGCCCTCTCCCCAGCAATTCACCTATTTCCAGGGCGGTGGCTTTGATCTCACTCTGATGTCATTTTTACAAATCGGCGCAGATGGCTCAGTAAACGTCTCGCATCTGCCCGCTCGTCCACATGTGACTGCCGGATGCGGTGGTTTTATTGATATCACTTCACATGCGAAGCGGATTATTTTCTCTGGCTTTTTCAATGCAGGTGCACAGCTACAACTGGAAGATGGCCAACTACGTATCATTAAAGAAGGCAAAGCCAAAAAACTGGTGCAAGAAGTCGCCCACATGACGTTCTCTGGCAAACGCGCGATGGCGCGAGGTCAACAAGTGCAATACATCACTGAACGCTGCGTGTTGGAATTAACACCAGACGGGTTACTGGTCACGGAAATTGCCCCGGGTATTGAGCCTGAACGCGACATTCTCTCCCAAAGCGATGCCCCACTCCGTCTGGCAGACGATCTCCAGTTAATGAATCCCCTCTATTTTCAACAAGGAAGTGACCATGAGTAACGGCACCATTGACCTCCTGCGCAACGATTTCGTTGCCACACTGGTGATTAACCGCCCGGCGAAACTCAACGCATTAACTCCGGAGATGCTTGAACAGCTACTGACACATTGCCATACGCTGGAAACTGATTCGGAGATCCGCGTGGTACTACTGACCAGTGCCAGTGAAAAAGCATTTTGTGTCGGCGCGGATATTCATCGCTGGTCCTCTCTTTCTGCGCTCGATATGTGGCGCAACTGGATCCGTCGCGGTCATCAGGCATTTGACGCACTGGCACAACTGCCACAGCCCGTAATTGCTCTGATGCACGGCCTCGCCTATGGCGGTGGCCTGGAACTGGCTGCTACCGCCGATATCCGTATTTGTAGCGACGAAGCACGGATGGCGCTACCAGAAACCGGGCTGGCGACAGTGCCTGGCTGGTCAGGTACTCAGCGGCTGACGGCACTGATTGGGCGCTCACTGGTGAAAGAATTGATATTTACGGGCGAACCACTGGATGCGCAACGTGCACTGTCCTGCGGACTGGTAAATCGTGTTGTCGCCAGAGAAGCGTTACACGATGCCGGGCAGCAACTGGCACAACGTATCGCCCAGCGCGCTCCCATTGCTGTGCAGCTAGCCAAACAGGTTATTGATGCCGGTGAAGGTATTGCCGTGGCCTCAACGCTTGAAGCACTGGCTGGCGCTTTTTCCTCCACTACTCAAGATGCTCGTGAAGGCAGTCAGGCATTTGCCGAGAAGCGTCAACCGAACTTTAGCGCCCGATAACTTAACGTTTCATTTTGGATTTTAACAACAACGCAGAATCCCATTGATTTTGGGCGGATCTCTTTTATCCGTCTGAAAGGAGATACATCATGCAACCTACACAACTAGCTGAAAAAACGAATGTTTCATCAGCAGATCTACGTCGCGCGGCGTGGACCTGCTCTCTCGGCAGCGCACTGGAATACTACGATTTCGCACTTTACAGCCTGGCCTCCGCCATTATTTTTGGGCCACTCTTTTTTCCTAATCAGGAACCGGGAATGGCGCTTATCGCCAGTTTTGGTACTTACTTTCTCGGGTTTGCCGTCAGACCGGTAGGCGGCATTCTCTTCGGCTCATTAGGTGATCGTCTGGGACGTAAATTTGTCCTGCTCGCAACGGTGTTGTTAATGGGGATCGCCAGCACGTTGATTGGGGTTTTACCCACCTACGAAACAGCAGGGATCTGGGCACCGATCATGCTTATCGCATTACGCCTGTTACAAGGGCTTGGCGCGGGTGCGGAACAGGCTGGAGCGGCTGTACTGATGACCGAATATGCCCCCAACGGCAAACGGGGTTATTACGCTGCGCTGCCGTTCCTTGGTATTCAGATTGGTACGTTTATGGCATCTGCCGTTTACTTCATCCTGCTCCACAATGTGACAAATCTTGCCGAAACCTGGTGGTGGCGTCTGCCCTTCCTCTCCAGCGTGGTGATTATCGCGGTGGCCATTTATATTCGTCTGCATCTTAAAGAGTCACCGTCATTCGCCAAACTTGAAGCTCGCCAACAAGTTACAGAATCACCTTTACGCAATTTGCTGAAAACGTCACGCCGCAACGTCTTCGTGGGGATTGGTTTGCGCCTGGCAGAAAACAGCGGCTCTTCGATTTATCAGGCTTTAGCTATTAGCTATATCGTTGGTGTGGTTGAGCTGGATAAATCGGTCGGCACACTGTGTCTAATGTCCGCGGTGGTGGTAGGCGCAATTATGGTGCCCGTTGCTGGTTGGCTGACAGACCGCTTCGGTAGGGTTATTGTCTATCGCAGCCTGGCAATTTTTCAGCTATTGATCACCTTTCCGGTATGGTGGTCTTTCAGCCACGGCAATGTTCCGGTCACGATTGTCTCTCTTTCTCTGGCGTTGGGTGTTGGGGCGTGGGGGATGTTCGGCGCTCAGGGCGCTTTCCTGCCGGAATTGTTTGGTGCCCGCCATCGTTATATTGGTGTAGCACTGGCAAGGGAAGTTTCTGCAGTTATCGCGGGTGGGATCGCCCCGCTGGTTGGCTCAGCCATCATCTCCTGGGTAATTCACACCAACGATCCAAGCGGTATTGCCGCCTGGATGCCAATTGCGATTTACCTCAGTCTGTTGACCGTTGGCACGATCATTGCGACCTTTTTTGCGCCAGAAACACGCGATCGTGATCTTGATGATCTGGCCGATGCAAGCGTGATCACCGTCTCCCGACGCAATCAAACTACGGGGTCATACCATGACGCATAATGTCTCTGAATCCATTATCGATTCCCTGATAGACGTGAAAATGCCCCATTACGCACCGCTGGCTCAGACCAGCGGGTATATCGACCTCAACGGTTCACTATTGCCAGAGTACCTTTGCAACACTCTGGTTTTGGGAAGCGGTGCCGCCGGGTGGCGTGCCGCAGTTGAGCTCAAGCGACAGAATGTCGATGTGATGGTAGCCTCCAGCAAAGCCTTCTGGGGCACTTCCGCCTGTTCTGGTTCTGATAAACAAACGCTTCACACCGCCAATACTCGTGCAAATGGTGACCATTTTCTGGCATTAAGTGACTCTCTGGCGGCGGGTGGTTCGATGGATTATGACACTGCATATGTTGAGGCCGTCGGATCAGTGAACACCTGTGAAGTACTGAAATATCTGGGTCTGGATTTGCCAGAAGATCTCTTTGGCGCAACGTTGCGTTATCAAACCGATCACGATGAGTTTGGCCGCGCAACCAGTTGCGGCCCACGCACATCGCGCCTGATGGTTAAGGTGCTGGCTCAGGAGGCAATGCGCCTTAATATCCCTCTTTGCGATCACACAACAGCGATTCGTATCCTGACCAGTGATGAAGGAGAAAATAGACGAGTCGCAGGGGTGATCGCAATCGATAAAGCCTGTCGGGATAATCCCTGGCGAATGGTAGTGATTCGCTGCCAACATCTGGTTTTAGCCACGGGGGGGCCTGGTGAACTTTATCGTGACAGTGTCTATCCGGTGAACTGCTTTAGTGCGTTGGGCATGGCACTGGAAGCAGGTATAACCCTGGTGAATCTTACGGAAAGTCAGTTTGGTATCGGTACACCGCGCAGCCAGTTTCCGTGGAATCTTTCCGGTACTTACATGCAAGCAATGCCGCGCATCTACTCGCAGGACCACTCCGGACGTCAGTATAATTTTCTGGCAGCTTATTACCCCACGACTCGTATGCTGGCCTCCGCTATATTTCGCAAAGGTTACCAATGGCCGTTTCACGCGGAACGAATGCTGGAATATGGCTCCAGCCTGCTAGATGTCGCGGTATATGAGGAGACACAAAAAGGGCGCGATGTTTTCCTCGATTTTCTGCAGGAACCGGCCCCCGCAGCGGACGGAACGCCATTCAACCTGCAGGAACTGGATGATGATGTCATCGGCTATCTGCAAGAAAATCACGCTCTGTTAGCGCAACCACTGGCTCGATTAACACAGATGAATCCACTGGCTCTTCGTTTGTATCAGATGCATGGTCATGACCTGACTGCCTCACCACTAAAATTTACGTTAAACAATCAACATCTTAATGGCGGAATTGATGTTGATATTTGGGGGCGTACCTCGCTAATTGGTTGTTATGCTGTCGGAGAAAATGCCGGAACACATGGTGTCACGCGCCCTGGTGGATCAGCGCTCAATGCCGGGCAAGTTTTCGCCCGCCGCTGTGCATTGCATATTGCTCATCAGAAAAGCCAAAACCTCCCTCTCGAGAGGCAACAAATTCTCAGTACGATTAACGAGGCGCAACAGTACCTGAATCAAGGACTGCTGCGCGACAACGTGCGAGAAGCGATACAAAATACCATGAGCCACCATGCCGCAATTTTGTGTCATACACAGGGGATCAACGCTGCCACGCAAACCATAGCAACACTCTGTGAAGATATTCGCCGGGAAGGTATTCAAAGCGATGAAAACAGCCTCGCCCAATCTTTCCAGTGGCGGCAAAGTGCGCAACTGGCGCTGGCGGTACTACGCTCTTTACAATGCTATATCGAAAACGGTGGAGGAAGTCGTGGTGCCAGAGCGATCTATGATGGTGAAGCCGGTATCGCACCGCAAACACCCGGTGGGCCACTCCTGACCTGGCGTTTTCGGCCTGAAAATCAGGATGCCCGGCAATTTATGATTTGTGTTTGTCTGGATGCTAATAGTTACCAAACCTGGACTCGCCCGTGCCGTGAGCGAGGCGTATTAACGCTAACCAACTTTGAGCACCAGTGGCAAAACTGGATTTTGGCGACGCTGTTTCATACTGACCAGAGATATTCCGGGTTGTGACCGCAGACCGGAAAAAATCCCCGCGTGGCCTGGCGACTACTGTTAGGCTTAAAACAGATATGTCGCTCAGTAAAGGAGTTTAAATGGCAACGCGCATCGAATTTCACAAGCATGGTGGCCCGGAAGTACTGCAAGCCGTGGAGTTTACTCCTGCCGATCCAGCAGAGAATGAAATCCAGGTCGAAAATAAAGCGATTGGCATCAATTTTATCGACACGTATATCCGCAGCGGCCTTTATCCGCCGCCATCACTGCCCAGTGGATTAGGCACCGAAGCGGCTGGCATAGTAAGTAAAGTCGGCAGTAGTGTGAAACATATTAAAGCAGGCGATCGCGTGGTCTATGCGCAGGCGGCATTAGGGGCTTACAGTTCTGTGCATAACGTCAATGCTGATAAAGCAGCGATTCTGCCAGCAGCGATCTCTTTTGAGCAAGCTGCCGCCTCGTTCCTGAAAGGCTTAACGGTTTATTATCTGCTGCGTAAAACCTATGAAATCAAACCTGACGAGCAATTCCTGTTTCATGCCGCGGCGGGTGGTGTGGGCCTGATAGCCTGTCAGTGGGCGAAAGCCTTAGGGGCGAAACTTATTGGCACCGTGAGCACCGCGCAAAAAGCACAAAGTGCCATAAAAGCCGGGGCATGGCAGGTGATTAACTATCGCGACGAAAATCTGGTCGAGCGATTAAAAGAGATCACCGACGGCAAGAAAGTGCGCGTGGTATACGATTCCGTAGGCAAAGATACCTGGGAACGGTCGCTGGATTGTCTGCAACGTCGCGGTTTAATGGTCAGTTTTGGCAACTCATCAGGCGCGGTTACCGGTGTGAACTTAGGCATTCTCAATCAGAAAGGCTCGCTGTATGTGACGCGCCCTTCCTTGCAAGGCTATATCACCACGCGGGATGAGTTAACCGAAGCCAGTAATGAACTGTTTTCATTAATTGCCAGCGGCGTGATTAAGGTCGATGTCGCGGAGCAACAAAAATATCCGCTGAAGGATGCGCGGCGCGCGCATGAGATTCTGGAAAGCCGGGCAACGCAGGGTTCCAGTCTACTGATCCCATAAAGAAATTGGGCTTCCACCTGGGAAGCCCTTTCTTTGTGTGCCGGGCATGTTCAGCAGCTCGGGGGTGAAAGTCCCCTGTCCAGCCTGATGGTGGCGAAGGACTAGCGAAGCGCAAGGGCGTCGTCGTGAGGCGGGGTCTGAAGGAAGCGTGAAGCAAATCCATGACCTGACGAACAGAAATCCGATACGAGGCCTACCCGGTTGGCGGAGCAAGCAAAGAATTGCGAAGGCCATAACCATCAAGAACCGGGGTGGTAAATCGGACAGGTGTGTGGTGAAGGCGGCTGAACTTACCCCGGGAGGCCTGTCCGTCGTTCTGTATCCAGAACTGAGCGTACCGTAAGGGGCGCTGACCGGCGGACAGGAGTCAGCAGAGGGCATAGTAGGGCATGACACCCGAAGGCCCGAACGGTAATGAGTGACGAGTATCAACGGAGGTTCTGAACGGTCATGCAGCAGAAAACGCATCGCGACCCTGAGGCCGGGGAACGGGGTGAAGCCCCGAACGCCGCCCTTCCGGGGGCTGAAACCGTGCAGGCACCGACGAACAGAGAAAGTCCGTCGTCAACAGTGTGGCTGATGGAAGCCATTTGTGAACCAGTCAATCTCAGGCAAGCCCTGAAAAGAGTTAAAGCCAACAAAGGTGCAGCGGGAGTCGATGGTATGCGCGTAAGCGAACTGCCGGACTACCTGAGGCACCACTGGCCAGAGCTGAAAGCGCAACTGCTGTCCGGCAGATACCGCCCATCTCCTGTGAGAAGAGTGTCCATACCGAAGCCCGGCGGCGGCGAACGTCTGCTGGGCATCCCGACGGTGGTGGATCGCTTCATCCAGCAGGCGATGATGCAGGTATTGCAGGCACAGTGGGATAGCTCGTTCAGCGACAACAGCTACGGGTTCCGTCCCGGTCGTTCGGCCCACCAGGCAGTGATACAAGCCCGGGAACATATCGGGGCCGGGTATCACTGGGTGGTCGACCTCGATCTGGAGAAGTTCTTCGACCGGGTAAATCACGATGTGCTGATGAGCCGGATAGAGAAACGAGTATCGGATAAACGGGTGTTGTCACTTATCCGCAGGTTCCTGAATGCAGGGGTGATGGACGCAGGTCTGGTAAGGCCGGTGACAGAAGGAACGCCGCAGGGCGGCCCACTGTCGCCGCTGCTATCGAACCTGCTGCTTGACGACCTCGACAAGGAACTGGAGAAACGTGGTCTGAAGTTCGTGCGGTACGCAGACGACTGTAATGTCTACGTGAAAAGCGAACGGGCAGGCAACCGGATCATGGCGGGGTTGACGCACTGGCTGAGCCATAAACTGAAGCTGAAGGTCAACGCGAAGAAGAGTGCTGTAGCACGCCCTGAAACGCGCAAGTTCCTTGGATACAGCTTCATAAGGGGGCGGAAGGTATGGTGCGTGGTATCGCCGGAGTCGATAAAACGGTTCAAAATGCGGATAAGAGCACTGACCGGACGCAACACAGGGAGAAGCCTTGAACAGCTAACTCAGCCGCTAAGACGATATCTGACGGGCTGGAAAAGTTACTACGGGCTGAACCAGAGGCCATCGCTGATGCGAGAGCTGAACGGATGGATAAGGCGCAGGCTGCGAAGCATACTCTGGAAACAGTGGAAAACGGGCCGCAACCGCTTCAGGGAGTTGCGCAGTCGAGGCGTAAGCAAGGACCTTGCGGCGCAAACAGCAGGAAGCTGCCATAAAGAGTGGCGGATAAGCTGTAGTCCGGCACTGAATATAGCACTCCCCAATAAGCTGTTCTCCAGACTGGGCCTGCCAGAAGTATAGGCAGGCGACGATCAACATAACCGAACCGCCGTATACGGCCCCGTACGTACGGTGGTGTGGGAGGAAGCTGATCGTGAGATCAGCTCCTATCCCGATTATAGTTCGGCTGTATGTAGGGTACAGCTCGATGAATTTGTTTGACGCGCAATAGTGACAGATTTGATTATCAATTCCTATTTTGTTCTAAGGATAAAACCTTAGGTTGTGATCATCCGCACAATCCCTTAGTAACGCCAGCGGTCATAGCGCTGATATTTCGGCACTTTTGGTGCTTTAATCGTCTTGATTACCCACACTACTGCAATCGCCAACAACAGCCACGGCAACAACTTGATCATCAATGCCAGCATACCGCCGAGGAACATAATGGCCGTCGCCACAACCAGCGCGGCGATAATACCCAGCAACGAAACACCAGTGACCATCAACATGACAAAAAAGCCAATAACGAAAAGTAGTTCCAGCATGATGTTCTCCCAAAAATGAAATCTCTTGCTGCCATTACAAGAATCATGCCAAAAACTAATATATTGATTTATCAAAGAAAACGCCCCGCGACCGTGCGCAGGGCGTAGTGAATTTGACTACTTTATGGTGAAAAATTAACGCTTGTCCGCCACCAGTTTGAGCGCGCGTTCCAGCACGTTAATATCGGCACCTGCTTTATGGGCATTTTCACTTAAATAACGCCGCCACTGCCGCGCGCCAGGGATCCCCTGGAACAACCCCAACATATGGCGGGTGATATGACCGAGATACGTACCCTGGCTAAGCTCGCGTTCAATGTACGGATACATGGCTCGTACCACCGCCACCGGATCGGCATCGGTATCCGAGGAACCAAAAATCTCACGATCCACCGCCGCCAGAATGCCGGGGTTTTGATACGCCTCGCGCCCGACCATCACACCATCCATATGTTGCAAATGCGCTTTAGCCTCTTCCAGTGACTTAATACCACCGTTAATCGACATCGTCAGATGCGGGAAATCACGCTTCAGTTGATAGACGCGCGGGTAATCGAGCGGCGGGATTTCACGGTTTTCTTTCGGACTTAAACCAGAAAGCCAGGCTTTACGCGCGTGGATGATAAACATCTCGCATTCACCTTTGCCGGAAACAGTGTTGATGAAATCACAGAGAAATTCATAACTGTCCTGATCATCAATGCCAATACGCGTTTTCACCGTCACCGGAATCGACACCACATCGCGCATCGCTTTCACGCAGTCGGCTACCAATTGCGCATTGCCCATCAGGCACGCGCCAAACATCCCGTTCTGCACCCGGTCAGATGGGCAGCCAACATTCAGGTTGATCTCATCGTATCCGCGCGCTTGTGCCAGCTTCGCACATTGCGCCAGCGCCGCCGGATCGCTTCCACCCAACTGCAACGCCACCGGATGCTCTTCTTCACTGTACGCCAGGTAATCACCTTTACCGTGAATAATCGCCCCGGTGGTCACCATTTCGGTATAGAGCAACGTATTGCGGGAAAGCAGACGCAGGAAATAGCGGCAGTGTCTGTCCGTCCAGTCGAGCATAGGAGCAATCGAGAAACGGTGTGCGGGATAAGCGGTTTGTGATTCTGCTGACATGGCGATTTTTTAAGCATCCGGTGAATTTGGGGCGCTACTATAGCATAACGAATATGCGATCAGGCAATGTGACAGCTATGTCCCCTGTTCTCGGCGTTTAAGTGAGAACTATGGTAAAGTAAGGACATTCTTAACCCCACTTTGAGGTGCCCAATGGAAAAGACCACAACGCAGGAGTTATTAGCGCAGGCTGAGAAACTCTGTGCGCAGCGAAATGTGCGCCTGACCCCGCAGCGCCTGGAAGTGTTACGTTTGATGAGTCTGCAGGAAGGGGCAATCAGCGCCTACGATCTGCTTGATTTGCTGCGTGAAGCCGAGCCGCAAGCCAAGCCGCCAACGGTTTATCGCGCACTAGATTTTCTGCTTGAGCAGGGTTTTGTACATAAGGTGGAATCCACCAACAGCTATGTGCTCTGCCACCTGTTTGATCAACCAACTCATACCTCCGCAATGTTTATTTGCGATCGCTGCGGCGCAGTGAAAGAAGAGTGTGCGGAAGGTGTAGAAAACATCATGCATACACTGGCGGCAAAAATGGGTTTTGCCCTGCGGCATAATGTGATTGAAGCGCACGGATTATGTGCAGCGTGCGTGGAAGTAGAAGCGTGTCGCCATCATGATCAGTGCCAGCATGACCACTCTGTACAGGTGAAAAAGAAACCACGTTAAGAGGGCGTACGTCCTTGTACACATCGGGCAGGAGGGATTAATTACCAGCGGTAATCATGGCGTTTTTCCCAGCTATCAACCTCTTTCTCTGCCTGATCTTTCTGGTAACCGTAACGTTCCTGGATTTTACCCACTAACTGGTCACGTTTACCTTCAATGACCGTCATATCATCATCGGTCAGTTTTCCCCATTGCTCTTTCACTTTACCTTTGAACTGTTTCCAGTTACCGCCGACTTCGTCTTTATTCATATTCAAGTCCTCATCGTTAGGTGGTGAATGAGAGTACGCTCGCTTTTCTTCTGAACGTGGGATTAAGTGTAGTCAGGAATTTGGCTCAGGATTATTTATTCAGAATTTTTAACCATCACGTTTCAGCAAACCAGGTTCCATTGCGCCAATGACGCCGCCAGATAGCCGCCAGAGAAAGCCCGCGCAGAGCCAGAAAGACGGTTAATGCCAACCACAACCCATGATTACCCAACCACGGCAATGTGAGTAACGTAAGTGCAAAACCTGCCGCTGCCACTGCCATGCTGTTTCGCATTTCGGCGGCGCGCGTTGCGCCAATAAACATGCCATCCAGCAGATAACACCAGACTCCCACCAGCGGCAAAATGACCTGCCAGATAAGGTAACGCTCGGCCAGATTCTGAATTTGGGTTAACGAGGTCAGCAACGCGATAATGTGTTCCCCTGCCAGCAGATAAACTACAGAAAACAACAGTGCCACGACACCTGACTGGCGGCACGCTGCGCGCCAGATATCCAGCAATTGACTACCGTCACGCGCGCCATACGCCTGACCAGAATGCGCTTCAACGGCGTAGGCAAAGCCATCCAACGCATAGGCGGTGAAGGTGAGTAACGTCATCAGAACCGCGTTAACAGCGATAATATCGCTCCCCAGCCGCGCGCCAATAACCGTTATTGCGCCAAAGCAGAGTTGCAACAGCAATGAGCGAAGCATGATGTCGCGGTTAAGCGCCAGTAAGCGACGGAAGTTTCCTCGCCAGGCTGTTTTCAGCATTTCGCCGGAGATACCGCGCAGTTTGAGGATTTTACGTACCATGAGCAGACCAATCAGCAACGTCGCATATTCTGCAACAACCGTCGCCAGCGCTGCGCCCTGCACGTTCATATGCAGTCCCATCACCAGCCAGATATCCAGCACAATGTTGAGGATATTGCCAACCACTAACAAAATCACTGGCGCACGGGCATATTGCACACCGAGCAACCAGCCAAGCAGCACCAGATTCGCCAGCGACGCCGGGGCGCTTAGCCAACGGATTTCAAGAAAGCGCCGCGCCTGTTCCAGCACTGCTTCGCTACCACCAACAATATGCAGCGCCAGATCGATAATCGGCGTACGCAGTAGAGCAATCAACGCCCCAGCCCCCAACGCCAACAGCAACGGCTGCACCAGCGCCCGCGCTAATGCCTGAGGATTTTGAGCACCAAAAGCCTGTGCAGTAAGCCCGGTAGTACTCATACGCAAAAACAGCAACAGCATAAAGAGAAAGCTGGTCGCCGTTGCACCAACCGCCACGCCGCCCAGATAAACCGGACTATCAAGATGACCAATAACCGCCGTATCAACCAACCCCAGCAAAGGAACGGTAATATTGGAGAAGATCATGGGTAAGGCGAGATGCCAGAGCGCTTTATCAGATGAAGTGAGGAATGCCATGCCGACAAGCCTGATGAAGAGAGATGAAAAACAAACCGCGACGCCAGGCGGCATCGCGGTATCAGAGATATATTACAGCCAGTCGCCGTTGCGAATAACCCCAACTGCCAGCCCTTCAATAGTGAAGCTCTGCTGACGAAGGTCAACGACAATCGGTTTAAACTCACTGTTTTCTGGCAGCAGTTCGACTTTATTACCCTGCTTTTTCAGACGTTTAACGGTAACTTCGTCATCAATACGCGCGACAACGACCTGACCATTACGTACATCCTGGGTTTTATGCACTGCCAGCAGATCGCCATCCATAATGCCGATATCTTTCATCGACATCCCGCTGACGCGCAGCAGGAAATCGGCATTCGGTTTGAACAGGGAAGGATCGACCTGATAATGACCTTCAATATGCTGTTGCGCCAGAAGCGGTTCACCAGCAGCCACACGGCCTACCAGCGGCAGCCCTTCTTCCTCTTCATGCAACAGACGGATCCCGCGCGATGCGCCGGAAACAATTTCAATAACGCCTTTGCGTGCCAGCGCCTTCAGATGTTCTTCAGCCGCATTTGGGGAACGGAACCCCAAACGCTGCGCGATTTCCGCACGCGTCGGCGGCATACCTGTCTGGCTGATGTGATCACGAATGAGATCAAACACCTCTTGCTGCCTGGCCGTTAACGCTTTCATTCCGCCCCCTGGGTGTATATACAGTTATGCTGTGAGTATATACAGCAAAAGGTGATTTTGGAACCATAAACTGCACAATAAACCAGAGATTTATCGAATTCTGGAAGGGTTATCCAAAATGCGACCATAACAGGATGCACCAGGTAATCACTGCGACGATAATCGCGATCAACACCGCCGCGGACCCCATATCTTTCGCTCGCCCGGAAAGCTCATGGTATTCGGAGCCAATACGGTCAACTACGGCCTCGATGGCGCTATTGAGAATTTCTACGATCATGACCAACATGACGGAGCTAATAAGCAGTACGCGGGTTATCGCGTCCACATCCAGCCAGCAGGCGATGATCACCGCCAACAATACCGCAACGCCTTCCTGACGGAATGCCGCTTCGTTGATCCATGCTGCGCGTAACCCTTTCCAGGAATAGCCAGCAGCTTTGATAATTCGAGTGAATCCAGTGGTATTATTGGCCATTGAAAGAACCTTTTTACATTATGAGCGTCAATATCAGTGTACCGTTAAATCCGATGACTCGGGTTTGCATAACGCCGCGCGAAACATGAGCGGATACCACAGAATTTCCCATGACTTTCTGCTATCCTTGCCGCGCATTTGCATTATTAACCAGAGGCTTTACATCGTTTATGTCCGGCTGGCCACGAATTTACTACAAATTACTGAATTTACCATTAAGCATCCTGGTAAAAAGCAAGTCTATTCCGGCAGATCCTGCCCCGGAACTGGGACTCGATACCTCTCGTCCAATTATGTACGTTTTACCGTACAACTCAAAAGCGGATTTGCTGACGTTGCGCGCCCAGTGTCTGGCACATGATCTGCCCGACCCATTAGAGCCGCTGGAGATCGACGGCACGCTGCTGCCACGCTATGTGTTTATTCACGGCGGGCCGCGTGTTTTCACCTATTACACGCCAAAAGAAGAATCCATTAAGCTGTTCCACGATTATCTCGACCTGCACCGCAGCAACCCGAATCTGGATGTGCAGATGGTACCGGTATCGGTGATGTTTGGTCGTGCGCCGGGGCGCGAAAAAGGCGAAGTAAACCCACCGTTGCGTATACTCAACGGCGTGCAGAAATTTTTCGCCGTACTGTGGCTTGGTCGCGACAGTTTTGTGCGTTTCTCGCCGTCAGTTTCGCTGCGTCGCATGGCTGATGAACACGGCACGGATAAAATTATCGCCCAGAAACTGGCGCGCGTGGCACGTATGCACTTTGCCCGCCAGCGCCTTGCTGCCGTGGGTCCACGCCTGCCTGCCCGTCAGGACTTGTTCAATAAGCTACTTGCCTCCCGCGCCATTGCCAAAGCGGTAGAAGATGAAGCCCGCAGCAAAAAAATCTTCCATGAAAAAGCGCAGCAAAACGCTATTGCGCTGATGGAAGAGATTGCGGCGAACTTCTCTTACGAGATGATCCGCCTGACTGACCGTATTCTGGGCTTCACCTGGAACCGGCTTTATCAGGGCATCAACGTCCATAACGCCGAGCGCGTTCGCCAGTTGGCCCACGACGGTCATGAGCTGGTATATGTGCCTTGCCATCGCAGTCACATGGACTACCTGCTGCTCTCTTACGTGCTTTATCACCAGGGGCTGGTGCCGCCGCATATCGCCGCTGGGATCAACCTGAACTTCTGGCCTGCCGGGCCGATTTTCCGCCGTCTGGGTGCGTTCTTTATTCGCCGTACGTTTAAAGGCAATAAACTCTACTCCACAGTTTTCCGCGAATATCTCGGTGAACTGTTCAGCCGTGGTTATTCCGTTGAGTACTTTGTGGAGGGTGGGCGTTCGCGAACGGGGCGTCTGCTTGATCCAAAAACCGGCACCCTGTCGATGACCATTCAGGCGATGCTGCGTGGCGGTACACGCCCGATTACGCTGATTCCGATCTACATCGGTTATGAACACGTCATGGAAGTGGGGACTTACGCCAAAGAACTGCGCGGCGCGACGAAAGAGAAAGAGAGCCTGCCACAGATGCTGCGCGGCTTAAGCAAACTGCGTAATCTTGGACAGGGCTATGTCAACTTCGGTGAACCAATGCCGTTGATGACCTATCTCAACCAGCATGTGCCGGACTGGCGCGAATCAATCGACCCCATCGAAGCGGTGCGTCCAGCCTGGTTAACGCCGACGGTGAATAACATTGCCGCCGATCTGATGGTACGCATTAACAACGCAGGGGCGGCAAACGCCATGAACCTGTGCTGTACTGCGCTTCTGGCGTCACGTCAGCGCTCACTCACCCGCGAGCAGTTAACCGAACAACTCAACTGTTATCTCGATTTGATGCGCAACGTGCCTTACTCCGCGGATTCAACGGTGCCTTCAGCCAGCGCCAGTGAGCTTATCGATCACGCGCTGCAGATGAACAAGTTTGAAGTCGAGAAAGACACCATCGGTGACATCATCATTCTGCCGCGTGAGCAAGCGGTGCTGATGACCTACTATCGCAACAATATTGCGCATATGTTGGTTCTGCCTTCACTGATGGCGGCAATTGTAACGCAGCATCGCCACATCTCCCGCGACGTATTGATGGAGCACGTTAACGTGCTGTATCCAATGCTGAAAGCAGAGCTGTTCCTACGCTGGGATCGCGACGAATTACCGGGTGTGATTGATGCGCTGGCGAATGAAATGCAACGTCAGGGGCTGATTACGCTGCAAGATGATGAATTGCATATCAACCCGGCGCATTCCCGCACGCTTCAGTTGCTTGCCGCAGGTGCGCGCGAAACGCTGCAACGTTATGCCATCACTTTCTGGCTGCTGAGCGCCAACCCGTCAATCAACCGCGGTACGCTGGAAAAAGAGAGCCGCACCGTGGCACAACGTCTCTCTGTGCTACACGGCATCAACGCACCGGAGTTCTTCGACAAAGCGGTGTTCAGTTCTCTGGTGCTGACGCTGCGTGATGAAGGGTATATCAGCGACAGCGGCGACGCCGAACCGGCAGAGACGATGAAGGTGTACCAGTTGCTGGCGGAGTTGATTACATCCGATGTGCGTTTGACGATTGAGAGTGCGACGCAGGGCGAAGGGTAATTGGTGAGCGTTGCCGGATGCGGCGAAACCGCCTTATCTGGCCTACCATGACCTGCAAATTCAATAAATTGCGATGTGTTATGTAGAGCTGATAAGCGCAGCGCATCAGGCAGCTTTTCACAGAAAAAAGCCGGATAATGGACTGCACCCCAAAAGTTGGACACCCAACTGATTAAGGTGCAGTCCATAATCATCCGACTTTTTTTACATCATCAGAAATGCCAGTAACTCATTGCCAGCCCTAAAAATAGTACCAGGCCAACATAGTTATTATTCATAAACGCTTTAAAGCAGGCTTCACGCTCGCGGTTGGCAATCAGTTTTTGTTGATAAACAAACAGCGCGCCCGCTACCAGAATTGACCAGTAATATCCCCAGCCTAAGCCATTTAACTCGCCAATAATCGCCATCAGTACCAGTACGCCGACCTGCAAAATGCCGATAATCAACTTATCGTATTGACCAAACAAGATTGCCGTGGACTTAATGCCAATCTTTACGTCGTCGTCACGGTCAACCATCGCGTACTGAGTATCGTAAGCCACCGCCCAGAGAATATTGGCGAGGAACATCAGCCAGCAGCTTAACGGTACTGACTCACTCACTGCGGCAAAAGCCATTGGAATCGACCAGCCAAACGCCGCGCCCAGCACCACTTGCGGTAGATGGGTATAACGTTTCATAAATGGGTAAACCCATGCCAGCACCAGCGCAGCAATCGACAACAGAATGGTCATCGTATTCAGCGTCAGCACCAGTAAGAACGAAATTAGCACCAGCACCACAAACAGTGTGCGCGCCTCTTTCTCAGTCACCGCGCCACTGGGAAGCGGTCGGTTTGCCGTGCGCTTAACATGACCGTCAAACTTACGGTCAGCATAGTCATTCACTACACAACCGGCGGCGCGCATTAGCCAGACGCCAGCAACAAACACCGCCAGGATCCAGAGCTGGGGAACACCTGGTGTCGCCACCCACAGCGCCCACAAAGTTGGCCAGAGCAGCAGTAACGCGCCAATTGGCTTATCCGTACGCATTAAGCGGTGAAACGCCAGCAGCTTATTTTGCGTCAGACTCCACTCCATATTTTTTTCCTCTTAGTACAACGGTGATGCCGGTAAAAACAGTTCGGTCAGCAGCAGCGGTTTACCGCTTAATCGCAGGCGGGAACGTCGTCCCCACAGTCCGGCATCACGGCCTATCTCAATAAAGTCCCGGGTTAATGTCGATGATGTGAACAGATAGCGTCCTAACGGCGTTTTACCCAATTTTTGTAACGCCAGCTCAGGGCCACTTAACGTTGACACAGGAACGACGGTACGCCCGGCAAGCCAGGGTTCACCATCAGCACATAACAAAATTTCACGTAACCAGTAACGAGACTCTTTCGGCAGCAGCGGCAATTCTTCGGGGATTTCATTCTGCTCGACAAACCCTTCGCGGATCATCGTCACACTCACCGTTTTTCCCTGCTGTTCAAAACGTTTGGTCATGGAATCTTCCAGCAACAACCAGTCGAGCAGTTGCGGTTCCAGCGCAGGGATCTCTGCAAAATAGCGCAGCGCACGCAGTTGCGTTAACGCGGGGTGTGACATGCCGAACTCTCCGTTACATAACGTAAAGGCATTGTATCGCAGAAAAGCGTTAACGGGAGATGTAAAGCATATTAAGTGATCTAATACGCAACAATAACGCAACAATCACCAAGGGAGAGAAAAAAAAGGTGCATCAGAAGACGCACCAGTTGTTGCAAAATCAGCACTGTGGGGCGTAATTACCCCTTGCCTTTTACACTGCTGATAAAGGTGGAACGGGCAGATGTCGATCCCAGACGTTCAGCTTCATCAAGCAGTTTTAACGCCTTATCAACATCACCTTTCGCGACAGCGTTTTTGATCGCGGTATTAAAATAACTTTCCGTGTCGTTGAGCATAGGTTCGCTTTTCTTCGCTGACACTGGAGCAGGCGCAGCTACGGCTGGCGCTGCCGTGTTGCCTACCGTAACCGGAGCAGGAGCGGAAGAACCAAACAGCGGCCCTACCAACACGCTGGAGCTGGAGTTGGTCTTCACTTTCAGCTTCAGCAAGCCATCAGTGGTATGACGGGCAACCGGATCTGGAATATCCGGCACCGAGTTACCAACGCCTTTGGCATAGGCTTTTGCCGGGTCGAGCAGTTGGGTCGTCTGCTGGAGATCTTTTTCAGTGGTAAAGACCAGAACATAAAGTTTTTGCTGCCCCAGTGCTGGCGTCAGGCGCATAACCCCTTCCAGGCGATCGGCACTCATGACGCCGGGTTCCTGATAGGTGAAATAACTGCTGGGGAAGAAGGCCGATGGCGTCATGTTTTGATCAAGAATCAGCACATTCGGCGCAAATACGCTGGTTTGTTTGTTCACTTCACTGGTCAGCGTCAGAGTAAGCTCGCCAATATTGGCCGGAACGCTGTATGCGGCAACCGGGCCACTGATACCAGGGATGTTCAGTTGTTGGCCGCCGGTCGCCAGTTGGGTCGTCTGAGTCTTAGATTGGTCGACCGGTGTCCAGGTTAATTGTTGCAGCGCGGCAGATGGAATGGCTGGCGCGTCGCTGGTGTTTTGCGGTACGTAGTTGACGTTGGCCAGGCTGATTCCAGGCGCACTCGCCAGCACCCCTGCTGATAAACAGAGGGCGATGAGACTTTTATTCATTTTCATTGTTTTCACCTCAAAATCTGGAGTTCAGCGGTGGCCAGGCAATAGCGCGCTAAACCCGATAAACAGAGGGGCTTACGCCCTTTATAGATAATGACAACCTGTTTTTATGCCGGATGCGGTGCAAGCACCTTATCCGGCCTACATTCGGCTGCGGTTGTAGGCCTGATAAGACGCGACAGCGGCGCATCTGGCGTTGGTTGCCGGATGCGGTGCAAGCACTTTATCCGGCCTACATTCGGCTGCGGTTGTAGGCCTGATAAGACACGACAGCGTCGCATCAGGCATTGGTTGCCGGATGCGGTGCAAGCACCTTATCCGGCCTACATTCGACAGCGGTTGTAGGCCTGATAAGACGCGACAGCGTCGCATCAGGCGTTGGTTGCCGGATGCGGTGCAAGCACTTTATCCGGCCTACATTCGGCAGCGGTTGTAGGCCTGATAAGACGCGACAGCGTCGCATCAGGCGTTGGTTGCCGGATGCGGCGTAAACGCCTTATCCGGCCCAGGTTTTGCTATTACCACCAGATTTCCATCTGGGCACCGAAGGTCCACTCATCGCTATCGCCACGACCGAAACTACCGCCTTCGAAGTTCGCCGGAACAGCTTTGCCGTAGTTCGGGTTAGAAGAGGAACTACCGTTGTAGTCATAACCCCATTTCTCATCCCACTTGGCGTAGGTTGCGAAGACACGAATAGCCGGGCGTGACCAGATGCTGTCGCCAGCCTGCCATTGTTGTGCGAGGGTGATTTTGTACTGGTTGTTCTTGTCGCCAGTGCGCTGGGATTCGACGTTGTCGTAGCCGATCTCCATCAAGGTACTCATGATAGGCGTCCACTTGTACATCGGACGAATACCGACGGTCCACCATTTGGTGCCGTTGTCGTTATCCCAGTTGATGTCCTGATACATACCCACGTACATCATGTCCCAATTGTCACCCATAGAAATCGCACCGTGATCCAGGATACGCAGCAGGTGACCGTTGTTGTTGATGTTGTAAGCAAAGTGTTCGTTATCAAATGCGACGCCAGACCCTTGCGACAGCCCTTTGCCCTGTGAGGTCATAGAGTCTGTTGCGTACTGAACAACGAACTTGTTAAAGCCTTTCAGGATGCTCTGGGTATGCTCGGCAGTGAACATCCAGCCATCTTTCGATGCGCCATCAACCAGACGATAGTTATCACGCAGGTTGGCACGACCGTAGTCGACACCCAGCTCTAAGGTTCCGCCCGGGTTAATTTCCATCTGCGCTAAACGCACGTCAAAGACGTCGTTCGCTGTTTCGTTGGTATAGTCATAAATATTGTTGCTGGCGAAAGAGGAAGAACCGCCCGCTTCAGAAGAACGCGTTGCTGCCAGGGAAAGTTTACCGAAACCAACGTCGATGTTTTCCAGACCGGCACCAGGACCAGAAATATCCCAGTAGTAGAAGTCGATCATATGAACGTCATGACGCTGATAGAAACGTTTACCAGCCCAAATGGTGGCACCTGGCAGCCATTCAATCAGGTTTTTCCCCTGCACATTCGCTTCACGGAAAGCCGGATCGGTGGCCTCCCAGTCATTCTGTTGTGCTACGGAATAGGCCACGTTAGTGTCGAAATAGAAGCTCTTATCGCCCTCTTTCCACACTTCCTGACCCAATTTTAATTCAGCATAAGTTTCACATTCGTTGCCAAGACGGTATTTACTTTGAGCGCCAGTGGTCTGGAAACACTGTTGTTCACCGCCGCTCCCTGTCCAGCCGATACCGGAACGAGCGTAACCGTGGAAATCCACAGCCATTGCCTGAGCAGACATTACGCCCGCTGCGACGGCAACCGCCAGAGGAAGTTTGCGCAGAGTAATCATCATTCTATCTCCTGAGTCATTGCTTTTCTTTTTTCACATCACCTGTCACAGGCTCTGTGTCTTTTGTAGGATGCTTAAACGCCCGGTTCCTGATGCAGTCGACGACATGCAGTGCCATCCTCACGGAACAGATGGCAACGCTCTGGCGGCAGGCCGATAGCGAATGTGGCACCTTCTTCTACCAACACCACGTCAGACTGGCGGTACACCAGGTTTTGACGAATAGAAGGGATCTGGATATGAATTTGCGTTTCGTTGCCAAGCTGTTCGACCACCTGAACCTCACCCTCAAGGATGACGTCAGCGATATCGCTTGGCAGTAAATGTTCCGGGCGAATGCCCAGCGACATGTTGGCACCGACCTGAACATCGCGGCTTTCAACCGGAAGCCAGACTTGCTGGAGGTTTGGCATCGGCAGCTCAACCTGGACCTGATCGATTGCGGTAGCAGTTACTTTCACCGGCAGGAAGTTCATCTTCGGTGAACCAATAAAACCGGCGACAAAGCGGTCTGCCGGATAGTGATACAGTTCAAGAGGCTTCCCGACTTGCGCCACGCGACCGGCATCCAGCACCACGATTTTGTCGGCCAGCGTCATCGCTTCGACCTGATCGTGAGTGACGTAAATCATTGTGCGACCCAACCGTTTATGCAGACGGGAAATTTCGATACGCATCTGTACGCGCAGCGCTGCATCGAGGTTGGAAAGTGGTTCATCGAGTAAAAACACGCTTGGCTCGGCCACCAACGTACGACCAATCGCCACACGTTGACGCTGGCCACCGGAGAGCGCCTTCGGTTTGCGATCCAGCAAGTGCGCCAGTTGCAGCACTTCCGCTACCTGGTTAACACGCTGGTTGATGACCTCTTTCTTTGCGCCTGCTAATTTCAGGCCAAACGACATATTTTCTGCCACAGACAGATGGGGATAGAGCGCATAGGACTGGAACACCATGCCGACGCCGCGTTCTGCTGGCGGGGTGTCGTTCATTCGTTTTTCATCGATGAACAGGTCGCCGCTGGTGATCGTCTCAAGACCGGCAATCATGCGCAGTAAAGTGGATTTACCGCAGCCAGATGGTCCGACAAACACCACGAACTCACCTTCGTGGATGTCGAGATTGATATCTTTCGATACCACCACATCCCCCCAGGCCTTCGTTACATTTTGTAGCTGTACGCTCGCCATGCCCTTCTCCCTTCGTTACAACCTGTCATCGACAGCAACATTCATGATGCAGTGACTATGCGTCATCGGAAGATGGCTTAAATCCTCCACCCCCTGGCTTTTTTATGGGGGAGGAGGCGGGAGGATGAGAAGATGGTGTCTGCATACTAATCCGAGGAGAAGTAAGGAAATTCGTGATATTGCTTGCAAAAAACATGGCAATTTTGTGTGCGCCTCCCCGCAATACTGCTATTTCTGCGACGCAGATCACACAAAACGAGGGTGGGGCGTAGGGGCAAGGAGGATGGAAAGAGGTTGCCGTATAAAGAAACTAGAGTCCGTTCAGGCGTTTTCACAAGCACTTCACCAACAAGGACCAGAGATTATGAAAATAAAAACAGGTGCACGCATCCTCGCATTATCTGTTTTAACGACGATGATGTTTTCCGCCTCGGCTCTCGCCAAAATCGAAGAAGGTAAACTGGTTATCTGGATCAACGGCGATAAAGGCTACAACGGCCTCGCAGAAGTGGGTAAGAAATTCGAGAAAGATACCGGAATTAAAGTTACCGTTGAGCATCCAGATAAGTTGGAAGAGAAATTCCCCCAGGTTGCGGCAACTGGCGATGGTCCGGACATTATTTTCTGGGCGCACGACCGCTTTGGCGGCTATGCCCAATCTGGTCTGTTGGCTGAAATCTCCCCAGACAAAGCGTTACAGGACAAACTGTATCCTTTCACCTGGGATGCTGTTCGTTATAACGGCAAACTGATTGCTTATCCGATCGCAGTTGAAGCGTTATCGCTGATTTATAACAAAGACCTGCTGCCGAACCCACCGAAAACCTGGGAAGAAATCCCGGCTCTGGATAAAGAACTGAAAGCGAAAGGTAAGAGCGCGCTGATGTTCAACCTGCAAGAACCGTACTTCACCTGGCCACTGATTGCCGCCGACGGTGGTTATGCGTTCAAGTATGAAAACGATAAATACAACGTGAAAGACGTTGGTGTGGATAACGCTGGCGCGAAAGCGGGTCTGACCTTCCTGGTTGATCTGGTTAAAAACAAACACATGAATGCGGATACTGATTACTCCATCGCAGAGGCAGCCTTTAACAAAGGTGAAACTGCGATGACCATCAACGGTCCGTGGGCATGGTCCAACATCGATACCAGCAAAGTGAACTACGGCGTGACGCTGCTGCCGACCTTCAAGGGACAACCTTCCAAACCATTCGTTGGTGTTCTGAGTGCAGGCATTAACGCTGCCAGCCCGAACAAAGAACTGGCGAAAGAGTTCCTCGAAAACTACCTGCTGACCGACGAGGGTCTGGAAGCAGTGAATAAAGACAAACCGCTGGGTGCCGTGGCGCTGAAGTCTTACCAGGATCAGTTGGCGAAAGATCAACGCATTGCCGCCACCATGGATAACGCCAAAAACGGCGAAATCATGCCGAACATCCCGCAGATGTCCGCCTTCTGGTATGCCGTGCGTACCGCAGTGATCAACGCTGCCAGCGGTCGCCAGACTGTTGATGCCGCGCTGAAAGATGCACAGGGTCGTATCACCAAGTAATGCCGTTAAATGCCGGATGCGGCGTAAACGCCCTATCCGGCCAGGAAAACGAAACCTATGTAGGCCTGATAAGACGCGCCAGCGTCGCATCAGGCATTGATTGCCGGATGCGGCGTGAACGCCTTATCCGGCCTACGAAAACGAAACCTATGTAGGCCTGATAAGACGCGTCAGCGTCGCATCAGGCAGTTGTTGCCGGATGCGGCGTGAACGCCTTATCCGACCGAAAAAACGAAACCTATGTAGGCCTGATAAGACGCCTCAGTGTCGCATCAGGCAGTTGTTGCCGGATGCGGCGTAAACGCCTTATCCGACCGAAAAAACGAAACCTATGTAGGCCTGATAAGACGCACCAGCGTCGCATCAGGCAGTTGTTGCCGGATGCGGCGTAAACGCCTTATCCGACCGAAAAAACGAAACCTATGTAGGCCTGATAAGACGCCTTAGCGTCGCATCAGGCAGTTGTTGTCGGATGCGGCGTAAACGCCTTATCCGACCGAAAAAACGAAACGTATGTAGGCCTGATAAGACGCGCCAGCGTCGCATCAGGCAGTTGTTGCCGGATGCGGTGTAAACGCCTTATCCGACCTACGAAGCCGAAGCGTATGTAGGCCTGATAAGACGCGCCAGCGTCGCATCAGGCGGTTGTTGCCGGATGCGGTGTAATCATTTATCCGTCCTGGAATGAGGAAGAACCCCATGGATGTCATTAAAAAGAAACATTGGTGGCAAAGCGACGCGCTGAAATGGTCAGTGTTAGGTCTGCTTGGCCTGCTGGTGGGTTACCTTGTAGTTTTAATGTACGCACAAGGGGAATACCTGTTCGCCATTACCACGCTGATTTTGAGTTCAGCGGGGCTGTATATTTTCGCCAACCGTAAAGCCTATGCCTGGCGCTATGTCTATCCGGGAATGGCCGGAATGGGCTTATTCGTCCTCTTCCCTCTGGTCTGCACCATCGCCATCGCCTTCACCAACTACAGCAGCACCAACCAGCTTACTTTTGAACGCGCCCAGGAAGTTCTGTTGGATCGTTCCTGGCAAGCGGGAAAAACCTATAACTTCGGTCTTTATCCGGCAGGTGATGAGTGGCAACTGGCGCTTACCGATGGTGAAACCGGCAAGAATTATCTCTCCGACGCCTTTAAATTTGGCGGTGAGCAAAAACTACAGTTGAAAGAAAGCGCCACACTGCCTGAAGGCGAGCGCGCAAATCTGCGCGTGATTACCCAAAATCGTCAGGCACTGAGCAACATTACCGCCATTCTCCCGGATGACAACAAAGTGATGATGAGCTCCCTGCGCCAGTTCTCCGGTACGCAGCCGCTCTACACGCTGGGCGATGATGGTACGCTGACCAATAACCAGAGTGGTGTAAAGTATCGTCCGAATGACCAGACAGGCTTTTACCAGTCCATTACCGCCGACGGCAACTGGGGCGACGAAAAGTTAAGTCCGGGTTATACCGTAACCACCGGCTGGAAAAACTTTACCCGCGTCTTCACCGACGAAGGCATTCAGAAACCGTTCCTCGCGATTTTCGTCTGGACCGTGATGTTCTCACTGATCACTGTCTTTTTAACGGTGGCAGTCGGCATGGTGCTGGCTTGTCTGGTGCAATGGGAAGCGTTGCGCGGCAAAGCTATCTACCGCGTACTGCTGATTCTGCCCTACGCCGTCCCCTCATTTATTTCAATTTTGATTTTCAAAGGGTTGTTCAACCAGAGCTTCGGTGAAATCAACATGATGTTGAGCGCACTATTTGGCGTGAAGCCCGCCTGGTTCAGCGATCCAACCACTGCGCGGACGATGCTGATTATCGTCAACACCTGGCTGGGTTATCCGTACATGATGATCCTCTGCATGGGCTTGCTGAAAGCGATTCCAGACGATCTGTATGAAGCCTCTGCGATGGATGGCGCAGGCCCATTCCAGAACTTCTTTAAAATCACGCTGCCGCTGCTGATCAAGCCGCTAACACCGCTGATGATCGCCAGCTTCGCCTTTAACTTTAACAACTTCGTACTAATTCAACTGTTGACCAATGGCGGCCCGGATCGTCTTGGCACCACCACACCAGCCGGTTATACCGACCTGCTCGTTAACTACACCTACCGTATCGCCTTTGAAGGCGGCGGTGGTCAGGACTTCGGTCTGGCGGCAGCGATTGCCACGCTGATCTTCCTGCTGGTGGGTGCGTTGGCGATAGTGAACCTGAAAGCCACGCGAATGAAGTTTGATTAAGGGAGATAACAAAAATGGCAATGGTCCAACCGAAATCGCAAAAAGTACGTTTATTTATTACTCACCTGCTACTGCTACTTTTTATCGCGGCGATTATGTTCCCGCTGCTAATGGTCGTCGCCATCTCGCTGCGCCAGGGGAACTTCGCGACCGGCAGCCTGATCCCGGAGCAAATCTCGTGGGATCACTGGAAACTGGCGTTAGGTTTTAGCGTTGAACAGGCGGATGGTCGCGTTACGCCACCGCCGTTCCCGGTACTGCTATGGCTGTGGAACTCGGTGAAAGTCGCGGGGATTTCTGCGATAGGTATTGTGGCGCTCTCCACCACCTGCGCCTACGCCTTCGCCCGTATGCGCTTCCCTGGCAAAGCGACGCTGCTGAAAGGGATGCTGATTTTCCAGATGTTCCCGGCGGTACTCTCACTGGTCGCGTTGTATGCGTTATTTGACCGCCTGGGTGAGTACATTCCGTTCATCGGCCTGAATACCCACGGCGGCGTTATCTTTGCTTACCTGGGGGGGATTGCGCTGCACGTCTGGACGATCAAAGGTTATTTCGAAACTATCGATGGCTCGCTGGAAGAAGCGGCGGCGCTGGATGGCGCGACGCCGTGGCAGGCCTTCCGCCTCGTCCTGCTGCCGCTGTCAGTACCGATTCTGGCAGTGGTGTTCATCCTGTCATTTATCGCTGCTATTACTGAAGTTCCGGTCGCGTCGCTGTTACTGCGTGATGTGAACAGTTACACCCTGGCCGTGGGTATGCAGCAATACCTCAACCCACAAAACTACCTGTGGGGTGACTTTGCTGCCGCTGCTGTGATGTCTGCATTACCGATCACCCTCGTCTTCTTGCTGGCTCAACGCTGGCTGGTCAACGGCCTGACGGCGGGTGGTGTGAAAGGTTAAAGATGTTGTTATGCCAATGTTATGCCGCTGCACCCTCAACTTACGTTATCCTAACTTGTGACTGTTATTCGGCGCTCTTCGGAGCGCCTCTTTTTTACTCCCGCTTCAGCCGTTTCGAATTACACAGCCATAGAGTGATCACCAGTAACAGGATCGCTGCAGAGTAGATCAACACATCCAGTGGCGATTTATGATCGACGATGATCAAGCGCACAATGGCGGTGATCCCGATATAGACAAAGTAACGTAAGGGAAAGTGAAATCCGGACTGAAAATACTTCACAATCAGGGCGATAAATTCGAAATAGAGAAAGTAAACCACCAGCCCTTCCACCAGCTCATATTTGCTGGTTTGTTCTGGTGCGAACAGCACATCAGCCAGATGCACCGTTTCTTTGCCGAGAAAGACAACCAGAATCAAGCCCAGGCACAACAGGCCAAGATTGAGTACGGTCTGCAAAATAGTGGAGATAAACTCCACGCGGGGACGAGATAGCGACGTCATAACAGCCCTCCAACTCAGTGGCGAGCTTCCTGTATAACGTAAAAATGTGACGGAGATCTATATTTTTTGTGTATGTTTTGTTCAACCTGGATTTAGATGGCTCCTCCCGCCAGCGCCGGATGCGGCTCCCCGTAGGCCGGATAAACCGCGCCTGACTGTGCCTCCGGCAAGACACGCGCCCCCAAAAAATCACCCATTCAGGTGATTCCCAGCCACCAACAAAGCGCGAAAAATCGACAATGTTCCTCTGGAACAAATGAAACCTAACCTGATAAAGGTGGTAAAAATGAAGCCTTATTTTGCTGCTTTGTTGTTATCAGTCTCTGTTCTTCCTGCTTTTGCCGGTCCGCTCGGTACTGCTGATAAAGCCGACCTTCCGCAAAGCAATGTCTCCAGCCCAATGATGGCTCAGTCGCTCAGGCAACCAGACCTGCAACCTATATCGACGGACAGGAAGACAGAATGTTTTCGCCTTTACACACCAGATCGTAAACCGGGGGTGAACTGCGTTCCTGATGGCTCGACAGGCCATTAAGAATGAGGGTGCCAGTGATTGTGAAAGCTGGCACCTTTCCCATGACTTAACGGAAATTTACGCTACGATCGCTGGTCATATCATACAACTGGAACTTACGCCCAAGTTGCTGACCACCGTCGCGCGTCAGCGGTGTCCAACCAATTGCCGCACGACTGCGGGTCGGGCCGGACGAGAAGAGATCCAGCGGTACAGAGACATACACGCCTTTGGTGAAATCCCCTTCCCCGTACTCCTCTTTCGAAACGTTAGTGATCGTGGCATAGCCACCCACCACCACGCCGCTATCAAAACGTTTGGCAATCTCCAGCGTACCGCCTTTATCCCCTGCCAGATACTGCCCGACGCTCGCTTTGACTAACACATCCTGGGCGAAAGATGGCGTCCAGTACGCGGTCAGATGTCCGGTTTTCACGCTGTAATCGGTAAACTTCATCATATCTTTCGCGCTACGCCAGTCGCGCTGTTTCACATAGTTAGCATCCAGCCCAAACGCCCAGTTGCTATCCAGCGGACGATACAACACTTCTGCCCCCGCACCGCCAAACATGGTTTCGAGATAGCCGCCGTAGACCTGGCCATAGAAGCCGTTGCCCAGATGCTGGAAGTAGTTGGCTTGCAGGTTATTGACGTAAACATCGTTCTGCACATATTCACGAACATGAGTACGCACACGCGGCAGATGGGAGTCCTGCGGCGGGTTAGTGTAGTTAAACTTGTCGTAGTTATTCGCCAGGTTAGCAAACAGGCTGCCGGTAGTCAGCAGATGATCCGTTAGCCACAAATCCGCCGTCCCCATCACGCCAAGCTGGTACATATAGAAATTTTCCGGGCCACCAACTGACTGATTCAGTACTGGATCGATATGGAAATCAAAGCGCGATTTGTCAAAATACCAGCCTTGTTCAGTGGACTTCGGCACCACCGGTTCGACGCGTTTTTGCGCCAACGTTGTTTCATGACCCAGCGGCTCTCCGGCAAGATGATTTTTCAGGCTGGCGACATCCGTTTCGGTGGTCACCTGCGGCATATTAAGCCGATTTTCCGTTATACGGATCATGCGGATCCCATCCGGCAGATCGTTCATCACGATCCGATTGGCACGAATGATCCCTTCGCGCGAATCGCGATATTTCACCTGCTCGCCGGTAACATACAGCGTATCGCCTTTCACCTGGATCTGCGGATCGGCAAGCCCGGCGTTGTATTTCAACAGCGTTAACTGATTCGCCACCACCGAATGCTGCAAAATGGCATCCTGCGGCTGCGGCTGGTATTGCGGTCGGGCGTTATCGTTGTACGACGGGCGCAGATCGTTAAAGTTGGTGCGCAGCGTGACGCCAAACATAAAGGTGTTGCCACGTTCATAGCTAAGGTTAACGTCGGCCCAATCGGTAACGCGATAAATCGCCCCGACGTTAAACTTACTTTTTTGCTCCAGCTTCCCAGCAAAATCCTGCTGATAATTATTGCCTTCATACTCCAGTTTCAGGCGCAGCGGCTGCCAGGGCGTCTGGTATTCCACTCCCCCAAACAGCGAGGCCGGGCCGTGGAACATCTGGCTGCCGTCGATAGAACCCGCCTGTTTATAGCTGTTATCGCGATAGCAATATTTGTCACTGGCTGAACAGAGCGGATTTTTCACGTTACCGCTGGTGCCCAGATATCCCCACCCCAGGCCGAGCGTGAAATCGAACGGCCCCCAGGCTTTGCTGGCGACCAGATATTCCGCATCAAACAGCCCCGTACCGCCGATATCCCGCGCGCCAACAGCCACCTGCGGCATCCAGTAACTCTCTTCCCACAAACGCAGTTTAAGATCGAAGGCTTTATCTTTATACGTTTGGTCGCCAGAGAACGCTTCGACGCTGCTGTACTGTCTGGTACGCACGTCGGTATAGCGCAACGTCGTTTCCAGCCACGGGAAGAGTTGCACTGAAGCTGAGTAATAACGGTACTGATCATTATCGCGGTAGTTGAGACTAAGCTCCCCTTCCCGCGCCATACGGGCGGTGGGCGTTTGCAACAAACCGACGCCGCCGAAATCTGATTGCGACGGCCCGATAGGCGCAGGATACGTTTCGCCGTAGCAGGCCGCGCTAATGCCCAGCGCCAGTACGCTAAGCAGATGTCTTTTTTTCATTATTGGGGTATCCGCTGCGTCAGAATCTGAAGAATGTCGGCGTTCAGGGCGTCTGGCGTCTTACTCCAGACGGAGTCCGCCAGGCCAACATAAATAATGCTGCCGGGCATCGGCTCTACGTGACGCTTGTTCCAGTAAGCCACCGGCGCTTTTTGCGTGCGACCGTCTGGATAAATAACCCATGCGTAGCTGCGATCCGCACCACTAAGCAGGTTCTGACCGGAGAGGTAACTCGCCACGTCACGACCTGGGGTAAATGGCTGATTGCCTGGACGACTAATAAGCCCAAACAACGTGACCGTTGACGGCGGAGATCCGACCCACAGCGTGTAGTTGCCCTGCAACGGCGGGTTACCGCGTTCGGCAACGCGCACCATATCGGGATCAAGATTGATTTTTTGCCTGCCCGTCACTTTCAACGCCTGAATTTGCTGGCGTAAGGTGTTAATGGCGGCGGCATCATCACCGCTGGAATCTGCGGTCAACGCCGCCAGTCGTGCCAGCAACGCCTGCTGTTGACGCAATGCCGCCGCCGTTGCCAGCTCTTCGCTAATCACCGCACCGGGCCACCAGCTATTTGCCAGTCGTGGTTGCCCCACCAGATCGATTAAATACTCTGCGCCCGTCAGCGTTTTTGCCTCGCGACTACCATTGCTAAACACCTTGACGGTTCCCGCCGCCAAGACCGATGACATCCCTACGCTCAAAAGCAACGCTGCAATTGTTTGTTTAATCATTGTTTTGCTGCCTTGATGAGCGTGGTTTTCACCGGGAAATAATCTGCACCGAGATACTGTTCCGACTGGCGAATTTGTCCTTCGCTGTCGATCCAGTAACGGTTATGCCAGCACGCCTGATCGGTGGAGACTTCTTCATCCAGCACGCGAACCGGGGTTTCATCGCTGCCGACTTTGACGGTGTCAGTACCATCCCATTTAAAGACTGAACGAGCTGTGGCGTAGCGCACCTGCTGGTACTCGGTCCAGCCCATCGTGCGAGTCCAGGTTGTGCCATCAACGATTTGTGCGGGTTTGGTCAGCGGATCGGCAGCAAGATTATTTACTTCAATCAGGTTGTCGCCACCGAGCAGGGTTTTCACCAGACGACCATGTTGCGTAACGAGGGTGGCCTGATCCTGAGTAACCCATTTTTGTTGTCCGTCTTCAGCGAAGGCCAAAACGACAAATAACTGTGGACCGCCATTAAGCTGCATATACTGGCTGGCGTAGGGCATATTTTGAATATCATCGTCCGTAAGCTGAACGCCCGGCGTACCGAACAGGCTGTCCCACAGTGAGTTGCCCAGTTCTTGAGTAGTGGCTGAACAGGCCTGTAATAACAGGCAGATAAGAATGAGTGCAGGTCGCTTCACGACTCTTCTCCAGAGGGGCAGAATAACCACACCGGAGTGTGGTTATGGTAAATCCCTTCATACCTCAAGCCACAGATGCGATGACTCGAATTATTCTGGGGATACATACTTTATTACTGAGTACTGGTGGTCGTGGTTGTTGTGGTCCCGGTATTAGAACCATCACCGCCACCGGTTGCCGCGAGCGCGACGCCCACCGCCGAGCTTACGGTGCTGACGCTGGTCGCAGAGGAACTACCCGCTGAAACCGACGTTGCTGCTGACCCTGCCGCTTCGCCCACCTGTACAGGTGCAGCCCACGCAGAAGCCACCGCAAGCGCAGATATGGCAAAAATGCCATACAGAACTTTTTTCATAACAATTTCCCTTCATTGAATGAATGGAGATTTACCCAAAAACATTTCGGGCGGGATCGAGTATACACAACTAAAGCATGCGAATTACGCCGCGGGGAATTAGTGAAGGGGTTTTAGGATAATTGGAATGAATATCAACTATATATTTTTATAATATAAAAACAATCAGTTAAATCATTCAGTTAAAATAAATATAAAAATAAATTCCCTGCGTATTTTCTGAAATTAACACAGACTAAAAATATATTTTAGGATTAACCTCACGGTATGATTTTCGTTAAATCACCGGCAAGGGGATTTATCTGATAAAACAATGCCGACTTATAGTCGACATTGTTTTTAAGGCTATTTAGTCAATCGAGCTATGTATTAATTGCCGAATGCGATGTACATATCGGCATCGACCTGTAGGCCTGATAAGACGCGACCGCGTCGCATCAGGCACCGGTTGCCGGATGCGGCGTGAACGCCTTATCCGGCCTACATATCGGCATCAGAAATGCACGATGATTAACCGCGCCACGCTTTATAGCGGTTAATCAGACCATTGGTCGAGCTATCGTGGCTGCTGATTTCTTTATCATCTTTTAGCTCCGGCAGAATGCGGTTCGCCAGTTGTTTACCCAGCTCTACGCCCCACTGGTCAAAGGTGAAGATGTTCAGGATCACGCCCTGAGTAAAGATTTTGTGCTCATACAGCGCAATCAAGGCACCCAGACTGAACGGGGTGATTTCGCGCAGCAGAATGGAGTTGGTCGGGCGGTTGCCTTCGAACACTTTGAACGGCACAACATAATCGAGCGTCGCCGGATCTTTACCCTGATCACGGTATTCCTGCTCAACCACTTCGCGGGATTTACCAAACGCCAGAGCTTCGGTCTGAGCGAAGAAGTTAGACAGCAGTTTCTGGTGGTGATCAGAGAGCGGGTTATGGGTGATAGCCGGGGCGATGAAATCGCACGGCACCATTTTGGTTCCCTGGTGAATCAACTGGTAGAACGCGTGCTGACCGTTCGTACCTGGTTCACCCCAAATAATCGGGCCAGTCTGGTAATCCACCACGTTACCGTTACGGTCAACGTACTTACCGTTGGATTCCATATTGCCCTGCTGGAAGTACGCCGCAAAACGGTGCATATACTGGTCGTATGGCAGAATCGCTTCAGTTTCCGCGCCAAAGAAATTGTTGTACCAGATGCCGATCAGCGCCAGCAGTACAGGCAGGTTTTTCTCTGCCGGAGTAGTGGAGAAATGCTTGTCCATGGCGTGTGCACCGGAAAGCAGTTCAACGAAGTTATCAAAACCGATGGAGAGAACAATCGACAGACCAATCGCTGACCACAGAGAGTAACGACCGCCGACCCAATCCCAGAACTCGAACATGTTAGCGGTATCAATACCAAACTCGCCAACAGCTTTCGCGTTGGTGGAGAGCGCCGCAAAGTGTTTCGCAACGTGCTTCTCATCGCCAGCCGCTTTCAGGAACCAGTCACGCGCACTGTGGGCGTTGGTCATAGTTTCCTGAGTAGTGAAGGTTTTAGACGCCACCAGGAACAGGGTGGTTTCCGGATTCACTTTTTTCAGTACTTCTGCGATGTGAGTCCCATCGACGTTAGAAACGAAGTGCATGTTCAGGTGGTTTTTGTACGGGCGCAGCGCTTCAGTCACCATGTACGGACCAAGGTCAGAACCACCGATACCGATGTTTACCACGTCAGTGATTGCCTTGCCGGTATAACCTTTCCACTCACCAGAAATAATCGCTTCCGAGAAGGTTTTCATCTTCTCCAGCACCGCGTTGACTTCCGGCATCACGTCTTTGCCATCAACCAGAATCGGCGTATTGCTACGGTTACGCAGCGCCACGTGCAGTACAGCGCGGTTTTCGGTACGGTTGATCTTCTCGCCAGAGAACATCGACTTAATCGCGCCAGCCAGATCGCACTCTTTCGCCAGATCCTGTAATTTCGCCAGCGTCTCTTCAGTGATGCGGTTTTTGGAGTAATCCACCAGCATCTGATCGTCGAAGGTTGCGGAGAACTTAGAAAAACGATCGCCGTCTTTAGCAAAAAGCTCAGCGATCGTAACGTCTTTCATTTCATCGAAGTGTTTCTGTAGTGCCTGCCAGGCAGCGGTCTGCGTTGGATTGATATTTTTCATTAGCAATACTCTTCTGATATTGAGAATTGTGACTGTGGAAGATTGTAGCGCCAGTCACAGAAAAATGTGATGGTTTTAGTGTCTTTAGCTCGTTCAACCGCCGAAATGGATAAAACAGTATAGCTGTTATAAGCACAATTTCTGGCCACCAGCGCTGCATGAATAATCCGCATAATCCCAGCGTTGACACACTCCGCTACACCTTTTATTTATAAATACGGTCTGCGCCTGCACCGGTTTCTGTTTTGCCTTTGTGCCATGGTCGCTTCTTTCATTCCCTGACACGAGGTTGTTATGCCCGATATTGTTGTCTCCAAATTTGGTGGTACTAGCGTGGCTGATTTCGACGCCATGAACCGCAGCGCTGACATTGTGCTTTCTGATGTGAATGTGCGTTTAGTTGTGCTTTCCGCTTCCGCAGGGATCACCAATCTGCTGGTAGCACTAGCCGAAGGTCTGGAACCGGCTGAGCGTTTCGAAAAACTCGATGCCATTCGCAATATTCAGTTCGCTATTCTGGAACGCCTGCGTTACCCGAACGTCGTCCGTGAAGAGATTGAACGTCTACTGGAGAACATTACCATTCTGGCCGAAGCAGCGGCACTGGCAACCTCTCCGGCGTTAACAGATGAACTGGTCAGCCACGGCGAGCTGATGTCTACTCTGCTGTTTGTTGAGATCCTGCGCGAACGCAATGTTCAGGCACAGTGGTTTGATGTGCGTAAAGTGATGCGTACCAATGACCGATTTGGCCGTGCGGAGCCGGATGTTACTGCACTGGCGGAACTGGCTGCGTTGCAGTTGGCCCCACGACTCAGTGAAAGTTTAATCATCACTCAGGGATTTATTGGCAGAGAAAGTAAAGACCGTACCACAACACTTGGTCGTGGCGGCAGCGATTATACGGCAGCCTTGCTGGCGGAAGCTTTACACGCATCTCGTGTGGATATCTGGACTGACGTCCCCGGCATCTACACTACCGATCCGCGCGTGGTGCCCGCAGCAAAACGCATAGATGAAATTGCTTTTGAAGAGGCCGCTGAAATGGCGACCTTTGGCGCGAAAGTGCTGCATCCGGCAACGTTGTTGCCTGCAGTACGCAGCGATATTCCGGTATTTGTCGGCTCCAGCAAAGATCCGCGCGCTGGCGGTACGCTGGTGTGTAATACCACCGAAAATCCACCGCTATTTCGCGCCCTGGCCCTGCGCCGTAAACAAACGCTATTAACCCTACATAGCCTGAATATGCTGCATTCCCGCGGCTTCCTCGCGGAGGTTTTCGGCATCCTCGCGCGACATAATATTTCGGTAGATTTAATTACGACGTCAGAAGTAAGCGTGGCGTTAACTCTCGACACTACCGGATCAACATCTACCGGCGATACGTTGCTGACGCAATCCTTACTGATGGAGCTTTCGGCACTGTGCCGGGTAGAAGTGGAAGAAGGCCTGGCGCTGGTGGCACTGATTGGTAACGACCTGTCAAAAGCCTGCGGCGTCGGCAAAGAGGTCTTTGGCGTACTGGAACCGTTCAACATCCGCATGATTTGCTACGGCGCTTCCAGCCATAACCTGTGCTTCCTGGTGCCAGGCGCAGACGCCGATCAGGTGGTGCAGAAACTGCATAGTAATTTGTTTGAGTAAAAACAGTACGGCCCGGATGATATGCCCCGGGCCGTATTTATTTCCCCATCACTGTCGTCATCAACAGACGATCCAACTCCCTGACATCGCCTTCCCTGCTGTCCGGTAACACTGGTGGAATTTCCCCGCGCGCCAGTTCCGCACGAATAAACGCATGTAGCAATGGACGGCGCGGTCCATATTCCGCTTCTCCCGCGCGCTGTTTACGTTCCAGCAATTCATCTATTTCTGCACGTAAGGCCGCATCCAACTCACTTCCCGCCAGTAACTCAGCAAAGCACATTGGCGGTACGCCTTTACCCGCTTCAACCCAGCGCACGGCCAGCAGCGGGCGCAGCACGTAAAAATATTTTTTCAGCCGAACTTCGTCGCCCTGCAAATAGCCGCGGAAGTTTTTCTGCGCCATCGAATAGTAATGCCAGCGCGCACGTAGCGGAGAAAACCACTTCGGCACCATCGCCTTAAGCGCCGTTATCGTTTCTTCATCCTGCTGATAGACCACCGGCGAATCCAGCCATTCAATCAGCGTCGGGTTCGCGCCTTTCAATAATCCCAGCGCCTTGCGCCACTCCCAACCTGAAACATCCAGCTCGTCGTCGATGGGCAGTTCGATAACATCGCGTGGTGACTCTACCCGCAGATACCATTCCAGCGGGTGAACATACAAAAAACGCACATCGTAATCGCTGTCTGGCGAGGCAAATCCCCAGCCGCGACTCCCCGATTCGCAGGCGTACAGCACTTTCACGCCATACCGCCATTCAATTTCCTTTAACTGCTGCGATACCCGTTCACGCATCGCAGCACTGACTCCATTTAATGGCATTTGACTCATCCTTTGATATTAACTAACCCGCGCCAGACCACTGAAAACAGAAATGTTATCAATGCGATAGCGTTATTGCGAGAAACGAGCCAGAAATGGACCCTAAGATTTAACACCTTGAATAATAAAAGATTAATTAAATTTTAACAGTTACCAGTGAATTATTTCCGTTAAATTTTTATATGTATTTATCGCTAATTAGCTAAAAACATAAAAATAAAAGAGAACGCAAATGAATCTTATCGGTTCTGCTCGCAAATGAATTCCCGTACACTGAGCTATCCGATTAACAGAGGGCACCATCATGGCACTCCCCCGCATTACTCAAAAAGAGATGACTGAGCGTGAACAGCGCGAACTGAAGACGCTGCTGGATCGAGCGCGTATTGCACATGGCCGCATGCTGACCAACGCCGAAACCAACAGCATTAAGAAAGAGTACATCGATAAATTAATGGTTGAGCGTGAGGCTGAAGCGAAAAAAGCCCGCCAGTTGAAGAAAAAGCAGGCTTATAAACCGGATCCTGAAGCGTCATTCAGTTGGTCGGCAAATACGTCGACGCGTGGCAAACGCTGATTAACGACCTTTTTTCTTCCGCCCCGACGAGGCGAAACGCTTGCCGTTTGATGCCGGGCGGCCACCTTTTTCCGCTGTTTTCTCCACCTTCACCACCGGGCGTTTGATGCCTGCCGTTTTCGGTTTTGCCTTCGCTTTGGGCTTCGCCTCGGAAGAGGAATTTTCAATGAGTTTAAAGAGATCGATAAGCTCATCGTCGGTTAAATCACGCCATTCACCCAGCGGAATGCCGCTTAAGTTGACGTTCATAATGCGCGTACGTTCCAGCTTTTTCACTTCGTAGCCAAAATGTTCACACATACGACGGATCTGACGGTTCAACCCTTGCACCAGGGTAATACGAAAGACAAACGGCGCTTCTTTTTTAACTTTGCACTTTTTGGTCACTGTCCCGAGGATTGGCACCCCCGCACTCATGCTGCGAATAAACTCCTCGGTAATCGGTTTATCGACCGTCACCAGATATTCTTTTTCATGGTCGTTGCCAGCACGAAGGATCTTATTGACCAGATCGCCGTGATTAGTGAGGAAAATCAGCCCCTGGGAGTCTTTATCCAGGCGACCAATCGGGAACACGCGCTTGCTGTGATTGACGAAATCGACGATGTTATCGCGCTCGCCATCTTCCGTAGTGCTGACAATGCCCACGGGCTTATTCAGGGCGATAAGCACTAAATCTTCGGCTTCCCGCGGCTCGATCAACTGACCGTTTACTTTTACAACGTCACCGGGCTTTACCTGATCGCCAATAGTGGCACGCTTGCCATTAAGGAACACATTGCCTTGCTCGATATAGCGATCCGCTTCGCGGCGTGAGCAAATTCCGCTTTCGCTGATGTATTTATTTAAACGGACTGATGAGTCGGGCAGCATAAATTCTCCTCTGAAACGCGGAATATACCTTACCTCTTAGCGAGGAAAAACAGGGTTATGCGGCAACGTCGAAATTAAATGTGATCTGCCGCGCCTTTTATCACAAAAGTGTCGCCGCAAACCGGCTGCAATTTTGCGTGGTCAAAACCAGGATAATCAATGCATTACGAATTTCTGCACACCTGTGCTGATGACCGCTACACAGAGAAACAAATGTGCAAGATAAAGCGCCATTTCAGCCCAAACAAAGAGTGAAAAATCGCTTTTAAAGGCCACCATGATGGGGTTATATCAGATCAAGCGGTTAAAAAGCATATTTGCACAAATGTGCAAAATCAGGAGGCGGCGATGGAAAACAGTGACGATATCCGTTTGATTGTGAAGATTGCCCAACTCTATTACGAACAGGACATGACGCAGGCGCAAATTGCCCGCGAACTGGGTATTTATCGGACCACCATCAGCCGCTTACTTAAACGGGGCCGCGAGCAGGGTATTGTCACCATCGCTATCAACTATGACTACAACGAAAACCTCTGGCTGGAGCAGCAACTGAAGCAAAAGTTTGCCCTGAAAGAAGCCGTGGTGGTGTCGGGTCATGATGAAGAGGAAGATACACAACTGGCGGTGATGGGGTTACACGGCGCGCAGTTGCTGGATCATTTGCTGGAACCGGGTGATATTGTTGGTTTTTCCTGGGGCCGCGCGGTACGCGCACTGGTCGAAAATCTACCGCAGGCGGCGCAATCCCGGCAGTTAATCTGTGTGCCAATTATCGGTGGGCCATCCGGAAAACTTGAAAGCCGCTATCACGTGAACACATTAACCTACGGTGCGGCGGCGAAGCTGAAAGGGGAATCGCATCTCGCAGATTTTCCTGCCTTGCTGGATAACCCATTAATTCGTAATGGGATCATGCAGTCTCAGCACTTTAAAACCATCTCGGCCTACTGGGATAACCTGGATGTCGCCCTGGTAGGGATTGGTTCCCCGGCCATTCGCGATGGCGCTAACTGGCATGCATTTTATGGCGGCGAAGAGAGTGACGACCTGAATGCCCGCCAGGTCGCTGGCGATATTTGCTCGCGCTTTTATGATATTCACGGCGTAACGGTTGATACCAATATGAGTGAGAAAACGCTCTCAATCGAAATGAATAAATTAAAGCAGGCACGTTATTCCATCGGCATTGCCATGGGAGAAGAAAAATACAGCGGAATTATTGGCGCACTACGCGGAAAATATATTAATTGTCTGGTTACGAATAGCGACACAGCGGAACTGTTACTGAAATAAAAAATCTGCCCGACTTTTACCGTAATGAAAAATTACGGCGGGCCTCTGTTACCTAAAATCAGGAGTCTGTTATGCAAACGTGGTAAAATTTGCAGGATAAAACCATTATTGTCACCGGCGGCGCGTCCGGCATTGGCCTGGCAATTGTCGAAGAATTATTAGCACAAGGCGCAAACGTGCAGATGGCCGATATTCACGGTAGTGAGGGTCAATATAAAGGTCATAAAGGCTATCAGTTCTGGCCGACCGATATTTCCAGCGCCAAAGAGGTGAATCATACGGTAGCGGAAATTATTCAGCGCTTTGGACGCATCGACGGTCTGGTCAATAACGCTGGGGTCAATTTCCCGCGTCTGCTGGTCGATGAAAAAGCGCCTGCCGGGCAGTATGAACTTAACGAAGCCGCTTTCGAAAAAATGGTCAATATCAACCAGAAAGGCGTTTTTCTGATGTCTCAAGCAGTGGCGCGACTGATGGTCAAACAACACGATGGCGTGATTGTGAACGTCTCCTCGGAAAGCGGGCTGGAGGGTTCAGAGGGTCAGAGCTGCTACGCCGCCACCAAAGCTGCGCTCAATAGCTTCACGCGCTCCTGGTCGAAAGAGCTGGGTAAGCACGGTATCCGTGTGGTCGGCATCGCGCCGGGAATTCTGGAAAAAACCGGGCTGCGCACGCCGGAATATGAAGAAGCGCTGGCGTGGACGCGAAATATCACCGTTGAGCAACTGCGCGAAGGCTACACCAAAAATTCCATTCCTATTGGGCGTTGCGGAAGATTAGCGGAAGTAGCTGATTTTGTTTGTTATCTGCTGTCCGAACGCGCCAGCTACATCACCGGAGTAACCACTAACATTGCGGGCGGCAAAACGCGCGGCTAAGGAGGCTTTATGGTCAATGCCATTTTTTGCGCCCACGGCAAATTAGCCTGCGCCATGCTGGAATCAGTCCAGATGGTATACGGTGACGCCAGGGTCGAGGCAGTTGAATTTGTACCCGGCGAAAACGCCGGAGACATTGTGGCAAAGCTGGAAAAGTTAGTGAGTATTCACGGTCATTGCGAGTGGCTAATCGCCGTGGATTTACAGTACGGCAGCCCGTGGAATGCAGCAGCGACGCTTGCGATGCGCAATCCGCACCTGCGGGTGATCAGCGGCCTTTCCCTGCCACTGGCGCTCGAACTGGTCGATAACCAGGACAGCATGAATGTTGATGAACTGTGTGAACACCTGACGCAAATCGCCAGGCAAGCCTGCGTCGTCTGGAAACAACTGGCAACGGCAGAGGAGGATTTCTGATGAACATTACGCTCGCCCGCATTGATGACCGCCTGATCCACGGCCAGGTCACCACCGTCTGGTCGAAAGTGGCTAACGCCCAGCGCATTATTATCTGCAATGACGAAGTTTATAACGATGAAGTTCGCCGGACATTATTGCGCCAGGCCGCCCCGCCGGGAATGAAAGTTAACGTGGTCAATATTGAAAAAGCAGTCGCGGTGTATCACAACCCGCAATATCAGGACGAAACCGTTTTTTATCTTTTCACCCGACCTCAGGATGCCTTAGCGATGGTTCGCCAGGGCGTAAAAATCGGCACCCTGAATATTGGCGGAATGGCCTGGCGGCCCGGTAAAAAACAGTTAACCAAAGCGGTTTCATTAGATGACGATGATATTAACGCATTTCATGAGTTAAATAATCTTGGCGTCACGCTGGATTTACGCGTTGTCGCGTCAGATCCTTCAATCAATATTATTAACAAAATAAAAGAACACTTAGTCGCAAATTAAATAATAGCGCCTGTGTATATATGCTTTAACAGGCAGGGATGACGACACTTAAAAGGTGACACATAATGGAAATAAGTACCCTACAAATCATAGCCATATTTCTTTTTTCCTGTATTGCCGGAATGGGCAGCGTGCTGGATGAGTTTCAAACCCACCGCCCACTGATCGCCTGTACGGTTATCGGCTTAATACTCGGTGATTTAAAAACCGGCATTATGCTCGGCGGCACACTGGAGCTTATCGCGCTCGGCTGGATGAACGTCGGCGCGGCGCAGTCTCCGGATTCCGCGCTCGCCAGCATTATCTCCGCCATTCTGGTTATCGTTGGTCAGCAAAGCATCGCCACCGGAATCGCCATCGCGTTGCCTGTGGCTGCTGCAGGCCAGGTGCTGACGGTGTTTGCCCGCACCATCACCGTAGTGTTCCAACACGCGGCGGATAAAGCCGCGGAAGAGGCGCGGTTTCACACTCTCGATATTCTGCATGTCTCCGCGCTTGGCGTGCAGGCGCTGCGCGTCGCCATTCCGGCACTGATTGTCTCGCTGTTCGTCAGCGCCGATATGGTGAGCAATATGCTGAGCGCCATTCCCGAATTTGTAACCCGTGGATTGCAGATTGCTGGCGGTTTTATCGTGGTGGTCGGTTACGCCATGGTGCTTCGCATGATGGGCGTGAAATATTTGATGCCTTTCTTTTTCCTCGGTTTCCTCGCAGGTGGCTACCTCGATCTCAGTTTGCTGGCTTTCGGTGGCGTTGGCGTGATCATGGCCCTGCTCTACATCCAGCTAAATCCACAGTGGCGTAAAGCCGCACCGCAAACGCAGGTTACCTCTGCCACCGCCCTTGACCAGCTTGACGACTAACGGAGCCCATCATGGAACAGAGAAAAATTACACGCAGCGATCTGGTGAGCATGTTTCTGCGCTCCAACCTGCAACAGGCGTCCTTCAACTTTGAACGCATTCATGGGCTGGGCTTTTGCTACGACATGATCCCCGCCATCAAACGACTCTATCCATTAAAAGAGGATCAGGTTGCGGCGCTCAGGCGACACCTGGTGTTCTTCAATACCACGCCAGCCGTATGTGGTCCGGTCATCGGCGTGACCGCCGCCATGGAAGAAGCGCGGGCTAACGGTGCAGAAATTGATGACGGCACCATTAACGGCATCAAAGTCGGCTTGATGGGACCATTGGCAGGGGTTGGCGATCCACTGGTCTGGGGAACCCTGCGTCCGATTACCGCCGCGCTCGGCGCATCTCTGGCACTTTCGGGCAACATTCTCGGTCCGCTGCTGTTCTTCTTTATTTTCAACGCGGTGCGTCTGGCGATGAAGTGGTATGGCCTACAGCTCGGCTTTCGCAAAGGGGTGAATATCGTCAGCGATATGGGCGGGAATGTGCTGCAAAAACTCACTGAAGGCGCGTCGATTCTCGGACTGTTTGTGATGGGCGTGCTGGTCACCAAATGGACGTCGATCAACGTACCGTTGGTGGTTTCACAAACGCCTGCCGCCGATGGCTCCACCATCACCATGACCGTGCAGAACATTCTCGACCAACTTTGCCCTGGTTTGCTGGCGCTCGGTCTGACGCTGTTGATGGTGCGTCTGCTCAACAAAAAAATTAACCCCGTATGGCTGATCTTTGCCCTGTTTGGCTTAGGGATTATCGGCAATGCGCTGGGCTTCCTGTCCTGATTCTTCGCCCCGGCGCGGCTGCCGGGGCCATCGCTCAACATGAGGTGGTTTATGAAAACAACAGCTCTGCGTCTTTACGGTAAACGTGACCTGCGTCTGGAAACCTTTGACCTTCCTGAAATGCAGGAAGATGAAATTCTGGCGACAGTGGTCACCGACAGCCTGTGTCTTTCCTCCTGGAAAGAGACCAATCTGGGCGAAAACCACAAAAAAGTGCCCGACGATGTAGCAACCCATCCCATCATCATCGGCCATGAGTTTTGCGGCGATATTCTGGCCGTCGGTAAAAAATGGCAGCATAAGTTCCAGCCCGGCCAGCGCTATGTGATTCAGGCTAACCTGCAACTGCCGGATCGCCCGGACTGCCCCGGTTACTCCTTCCCGTGGGTGGGCGGCGAAGCCACACATGTGGTTATCCCAAATGAGGTTATGGAACAGGATTGCCTGCTGGCATACGACGGCGAAACCTACTTTGAAGGCTCGCTGGTTGAACCGCTTTCCTGCGTGATTGGCTCGTTCAACGCCAACTATCATCTTCAGGAAGGTAGTTATAACCACACAATGGGGATTCGCCCGCAAGGACGCTCGCTGATCCTCGGCGGCACCGGTCCAATGGGGCTGCTGGCGATTGATTATGCGCTGCATGGGCCGGTTAACCCGTCGCTGTTAATCGTCACCGATACCAATAACGACAAGCTGAGCTACGCGCGGAAACACTATCCGTCAGAGCCGCAAACGCTGATTCATTACCTCAATGCTGCCGACGCTTCGTATGAGACGCTAATGGCACTCAGCGGCGGGCAAGGTTTCGATGATATTTTCGTTTTCGTGCCCAATGAAGGGCTGGTTACCCTCGCCTCTTCGCTGCTGGCGGTCGACGGCTGTATGAACTTCTTCGCCGGGCCACAGGATAAACACTTCAGCGCGCCGATTAATTTCTACGATATGCATTACGCGTTTACCCACTACGTGGGCACGTCAGGCGGCAATACCGACAACATGCGCACGGCGGTCAAACTGATCGAAGAGAAAAAAGTGCAGGCCGCAAAAGTGGTAACACATATTCTTGGGCTGAATGCTGCGGGCAAAACCACGCTTGAATTGCCTGCCGTCGGCGGCGGGAAAAAGCTGGTGTATACCGGGAAATCTCTGCCGCTGACCTCACTCACGCAGATTCAGGATGAAGGACTGGCGGCGATTCTGGCGCGTCATCAGGGAGTCTGGTCCGGCGAGGCGGAGCAATACCTTCTCGCTCATGCAGAGGCGATTACCCATGATTAATCGCGAGACTCAACTGTGCATGTCGCTTGCCGGTCGCCCCGGCAACTTCGGCACGCGCTTTCACAATTATCTGTATGAAAAGCAGGGGCTGAATTTCATCTATAAAGCGTTCACTACCCAGGATATTGCAGCAGCGGTGAACGGCGTTCGCGCGTTGGGGATTCGCGGCTGCGCCGTGTCGATGCCGTTTAAAGAAAGCTGCATGCCCTTTCTCGATGCTATCGATCCGTCGGCAAAAGTCATTGATTCAGTGAATACTATTGTGAATGACGACGGCAGGCTGACCGGGTTTAACACCGACTACATCGCGGTGAAAAACCTGATTATTCACCACCAGCTTAATAGCGCCGCACGCGTGATGATTCGCGGCAGCGGCGGCATGGGCAAAGCGGTGATTGCCGCCTTTCGCGACGCGGGGTTTACGGATGTCGTCATCGCCGCCCGCAACTGCGAGAGCGGCCCGGCGCTGGCGAAGCAGTATGGGTTCCAGTGGCAGCCGCAACCGGAAGGTATCGCCTGCGACATTCTGGTTAACGTGCCCCCTGTCGGCATGAGCGGTGGTAAAGAGAGCCATGAGCTGGCCTTCAGCGAGGCAATGATCTCTACGGCAAGCGTCGTTTTTGACGTCGTGGCCTTGCCGCCGGAAACGCCACTCATTCGCCTGGCGCAACGGCTTGATAAGCAGACGATCAACGGCGCAGAGGTGATTGCTTTACAGGCCGTCGAGCAGTTCGCGATGTATACCGGTGTGCGACCTGATGCGCGGCTGATTACTGAAGCGGCACAATTTGCACGAGAAGGATAAGAAACATCAGCGCCTTAAGGGGCGCTCAGATTGGTGGCAAAGTGCACGTTGTTCATGCCGGATGCGGCGCAAACGCCTTATTCGGCCTACAAAATCGCGATAATTCAATATATTGCAATTATCTTGTAGGTCTGATAACCGTAGCGCATCAGGCAATGCTATGTTTGTCATCAGTCTCAGCGCCAGGTTCAATACGCGACATCGTGAGCCATGTCAGTAAGCGGTTAAATTCACAGTGGTAGCATGCCTTCCGTGATTTCTTACTAACCGGAGAAGTAATGGAACTGCTTTTATTGAGTAACTCGACGCTGCCGGGAAAAGCCTGGCTGGAACATGCGCTGCCGCTGATTGCTGAACAGTTGCAGGGTCGCCGTTCCGCGGTGTTTATTCCTTTCGCTGGCGTAACGCAAACCTGGGATGATTACACCGCCAAAACGGCTGCAGTTCTTGCCCCACTTGGCATTTCTGTCACCGGTATTCATAGCGTTGCCGATCCTGTTGCCGCGATTGAAAATGCGGAGATCGTGATTGTCGGCGGTGGCAACACTTTCCAGTTACTGAAAGAATGCCGTGTGCGCGGTCTGCTGGCACCGATTGTTGACGTAGTGAAACGCGGCGCTCTGTATATTGGCTGGAGCGCAGGCGCTAACCTCGCTTGCCCAACCATTCGCACGACCAACGATATGCCGATTGTCGATCCGCAGGGCTTCGATGCGCTGAATCTGTTCCCGCTGCAAATCAACCCGCACTTCACCAACGCGCTGCCGGAAGGTCACAAAGGTGAAACGCGCGAGCAGCGTATTCGCGAATTACTGGTGGTAGCGCCAGAACTGACGATTATTGGTCTGCCGGAAGGTAACTGGATCACCGTAAGTAAAGGTCACGCTACGCTTGGCGGCCCGAATACCACTTATGTGTTTAAGGCCGGTGAAGAAGCCGTGCCGCTGGAAGCGGGTCACCGTTTTTAAGTGAATTGCCGGATGCATGATCCGGCATCTTGTACATAGTGCCTGATGCGACGCTTAACGCGTCTTATCAGGCCTACAGGATTCACAATATTAATACTCGTCCCGTCCCTCATCTTCATCTGGCTGTTCCAGTACGCTGTAAGCCACCGAACAAAACAGCGAGTTCAGACGCAGCATATCTCCCAATAAACCTAAATGTAGCGAACTGGTTTCAATACTCTGCACGTTTTGCTGATGCAGGCGATCGACGTGGGCATGGGAATAGCGGCGATTAAGAATGCGAAAGCGATGCTTACTGCGACGTAAACGGCGAGCGCTGGTGACATCGCCAGAGAAGAACACCGACATTGCCAGTTTTAAATTGCTGAGCAATTGCTCATAGAGCGCATCCAGTTCCTTCAACCCATCAAGCGAAAACGCCCGCCGTGCTGCCAGTGATTTGTCGGCAATTTCGCTGCCCATGCGCTCGACAATATCGGAAGCCTGCTCAAGGTTGAGCGCCATTTCGATAATCTCCGCCCAGCGACGTGATTCTTCTTCCGCCAACTCTTCTTTTGGCATCCGCGCCAGATAAAGTTTAATCGCGGTGTAGAGGACGTTGATATCATCCGCCAGCTTGCGCAACTCCTTCTCTTCACGCGGTTCGCCGTGCATCACTTTATTCAGCCCTTCCATCATCTGTTCCATCGCGTCACCGATGCGCAGTGTTTCACGGGCGGCATTCGCCAGAGCAAGGGTCGGCGTATCCAGCGCGCTGACATCCAGATGTTTTGGTTTCAGATGGGCATCCAGTTCGGGTTCATCGCGAATAATGGTTTTGCAAAACCGTGCCATCGGGTCGACAAATGGCAGCATCGCCAGACAGCGCACAAGGTTATAGAAGACGTGGAAATAGATAACCAGTTCCGCTTTCGGCAAAGGCAGTTTATCCATTGATTCTGCCAGAACGTGGACAAACGGCAGGATAATCAGGCTCCCCACCAGCTTAAAAAGCAGGCTGCCCAACGCGACACGACGTGCGGCAGCATTAGCGGCGCTATTGTTGAGCATCGCCAGCAAGCCGGAACCAAGGTTAGCGCCAATAACCAGGCAGAGCGCCACCGGGAAAGAGATAATGCCCGCAGCAGTCAGAGTCGCAGTCAGCAGTACCGCGGCAAGGCTGGAGTAGCTGATAATGGCGAACATCGCGCCAATCAGCGCATCCAGCAGAATATCGCCGGTCAGCGAGGCAAAGATCACCTGAACACCGTTCGCCTGGGTGATCGGCGTTACGGCCTGCACAATCAACTCCAGTGCCAGCAAAATCAACCCAAGGCCAATACCGACGCGGCCCAGTTGCCCGGCGCGCGACTGCTTGCGTCCGAGGAAAAAAATTACGCCGATAAAAATAAGTAGCGGCGACAACCAGGATAAATCGAAGGTGAGAACCCGCGCCATCAGCGCCGTTCCGACGTCGGCCCCCAGCACAATCACCAGCGCAGGCGCGAGAGCAACCAGATCCTGGGCAACAAACGACGTCACCAGCATGGTGGTGGCATTACTGCTCTGCACCAGTGCCGTAACGCCAATCCCCGCACAGAAGGCGAGCGGCTTTTTTTCGACGCTCCGGCTAAGGACAGTACGCAGCCGTGCGCCAAAGACACGCATTACGCCTGTTCGAACAATATGCGTCCCCCAGACCAGCAGGGCGACGGCAGAAAGCAGGTGAAGCAGTGTTAACACGAGTTCAGGTTCTCCTTATCGTTATATGTGCCTGAAACAGTTCCGGAAGCGCTTTTCCGGTCTGATATAAGTCCAGTATATGTGTTTACTATCAATAAAGAGACAGATTTGTGAATCAGTCCGCGTCATACCCCAGATTCGGCGCCAGCCAGCGTTCAACATCAGAAACGCTCATACCTTTACGGCGGGCATAGTCTTCAACCTGATCGCGCTGAATTTGTGCCACTGCGTAGTACTTGCTGTCCGGATGGCTGAAGTACCAACCCGAAACTGATGCGCCAGGCCACATAGCGAAAGATTCCGTGAGTTTCATGCCGGTGTGTTTTTCCACTTCCAGCAGCTCCCAGATGGTGGCTTTTTCCGTATGTTCCGGGCAGGCCGGATATCCTGGTGCCGGGCGGATGCCCTGATAGTTTTCGCGGATCAGGTCTTCGTTGCTGAGATTTTCATTCGGCGCGTAGCCCCAGTAGACTTTACGCACGCGCTCATGAAGATATTCTGCAAAGGCTTCGGCTAAACGGTCGGCAAGCGCTTTCACCATGATTTTATTGTAATCATCGTGCTGCGCTTCGAAGGCATCAGCCAGCGCGTCCTCTTCCAGCCCGCCAGTTACGGCAAATGCACCGATGTAATCCGCTTTGCCGGAGAGTTTCGGTGCCACAAAATCAGCGAGGCAGTAGTTAGCAAAGCCGGTTTTTTCCGTCTGTTGGCGCAGATGGTGGCTGATATTAATCACATGCGTGCGTGTTTCATCACGATAGATTTCAATGTCGTCACCCACCCGGTTTGCCGGGAACAGACCAACCACGCCGCGCGGATTCAGCGATTTTTCAGCGCTTAATTTATCCAGCATGTCGTTAGCGTCTTTAAACAGGCGTTTTGCCTCTTCGCCCACCACTTCATCTTCCAGAATGCGCGGATACTTTCCGGCCAGCGACCAGGTCATAAAGAACGGCGTCCAGTCGATATAGTTACGCAGCGTTTCGATGCTGGCTTCGACTTCCTGCACGCCGAGACGGTGCGCTACAGGCGGCGTATAGGCCTGCCAGTCAAAAGCGAAATCGTTATCGCGCGCCACTTCCAGCGTGACCGGTGGCGTGCGCGGTTTCTTGCGCCCGTGCTGAATACGCACGGTTTCGTACTCTTTGCGGGTACGAGCGACAAAGTCGTCACGCTGAGTGTCGGAAAGCAGCGCCGCCACAACACCAACGGTGCGCGAGGCGTTTTGCACGTAAACCGTCGGGCCGCTGTAGTTTTGCTCGATTTTCACCGCTGTATGCGCTTTTGAGGTAGTCGCGCCGCCAATCAGTAGCGGAATGGTGAAGCCCTGACGCTCCATCTCTTTCGCCACGTTGACCATTTCGTCCAGCGACGGCGTGATCAGCCCCGAAAGACCAATCAAATCAGCATTCACCTCTTTGGCAGTGCGGAGGATTTTTTCCGCTGGCACCATCACGCCGAGATCAACAATTTCATAGTTGTTACATTGCAGCACCACACCAACAATATTTTTACCGATATCGTGCACGTCACCCTTCACGGTGGCGATCACCATCTTACCGTTGGTTTTACCCTGCTCTTTGCTGGCTTCAATATACGGTTCGAGATACGCCACCGCCTGCTTCATAACGCGTGCCGATTTCACCACCTGCGGCAAAAACATTTTCCCTTCACCAAACAGGTCACCGACGACGTTCATTCCGTCCATCAGCGGCCCTTCAATCACTTCAATCGGGCGAGCGGCTTGTTGACGAGCTTCTTCGGTGTCCTGTTCGATAAACTCAGTAATGCCTTTGACCAACGAGTACTCCAGGCGTTTCTTCACGTCCCACGAGCGCCACTCCGCCTGTTGGGCGTTGGCGGTGTCGTCGGTTTTACTGCCGCGATATTTTTCGGCAAGTTCCAGTAAACGCTCTGTACCATCGTCGCGACGGTTAAGGATCACATCTTCCACCGCGTCGCGCAGTTCCGCAGGCAGATCGTCGTAAATCGCCAGTTGTCCGGCGTTGACGATCCCCATATCCATACCGTTACGGATGGCGTAGTAGAGGAACACCGCGTGAATAGCTTCGCGCACCGGGTCGTTGCCACGGAACGAGAAGGAAACGTTGGAGACGCCACCGGAGATGAGTGCGTGCGGCAGTTCGCGTTTGATGTCTTCGCACGCGCCGATGAAATCCTGCGCGTAATTGTTATGCTCTTCAATCCCGGTGGCGACAGCGAAGATGTTCGGGTCGAAAATGATATCTTCCGGCGGGAAGCCGACTTCCTCGGTGAGGATTTTGTACGCCCGACGGCAAATCTCGATTTTCCGTGCGCGGGTATCGGCCTGGCCCTGTTCGTCAAAGGCCATTACCACCACTGCCGCACCGTAACGGCGTAATAATTTGGCATGATGGATAAAGGTTTCAACGCCCTCTTTCATCGAGATAGAGTTAACAATGCCTTTGCCCTGAATACACTTCAGTCCTTTTTCGATGACGTCCCATTTCGAAGAATCGATCATAATCGGCACGCGAGCGATATCCGGCTCGCCAGCAATCAGACTGAGGAAACGCACCATCGCCGCTTCGGCGTCGAGCATCCCTTCATCCATGTTGATATCGATAATCTGCGCGCCGTTTTCCACCTGCTGACGCGCCACGTCCAGCGCCTCGCTATATTTCTCTTCTTTGATCAGGCGTTTGAACTTAGCGGAACCGGTTACGTTAGTTCGTTCACCAACGTTAACAAACAAACTATCGTCGCCAATGTTCAGCGGCTCCAGTCCGGACAAACGGCAGGCTACGGGGATATCAGGCAGTTTGCGCGGTGCTAATCCTTCAACTGCACGGCTCATCGCAGCAATATGTTGTGGCGTCGTGCCACAGCAACCGCCGACAATATTCAGGAAACCCGATTCAGCCCATTCGCGAATCTGTTTCGCCATTGTGTCAGCATCGAGATCGTATTCACCAAAGGCGTTTGGCAGTCCGGCATTCGGGTGCGCGGTGACGTAGCATTCGGCAATACGCGAAAGTTCCTGCACGTACTGACGCAGTTCGTCTGGCCCCAGTGCGCAGTTGAGGCCAAAGGTCAGCGCTTCGGCATGCCGCAGGGAGTTGTAAAATGCCTCGGTTGTCTGACCGGAGAGCGTGCGCCCGGAGGCGTCGGTAATGGTGCCGGAAATCATAATCGGCAACTCCACACCCAGCGCTTCAAACTCGGTTTTCACCGCAAAGACCGCCGCTTTCGCGTTAAGAGTGTCGAAAACAGTTTCAATCAGAATCAGATCTACACCGCCTTCCACCAGCGCTTTGGTGGATTCACGATAAGCCGCCACCAGTTGGTCAAAGGTGATATTGCGAAATGCCGGATCGTTTACATCCGGAGAAATAGATGCTGTGCGATTGGTTGGGCCGAGAACACCAGCAACGTAGCGTGGTTTCCCCGGCGTGCGGGCGGTCCACTCGTCAGCGCAGGCACGTGCCAGTTTCGCTGCTGCAAAGTTGATTTCTGCTGACAGGGATTCCATCTGGTAATCCGCCATCGCAATAGTCGTGGAGTTGAAGGTGTTGGTTTCGATGATATCCGCGCCCGCTTCAAAGTAAGCGTTGTGGATCGCGGCAATCACATCAGGTTTACTGAGTACCAGCAGGTCGTTGTTGCCTTTTAGATCGCACGGCCAGTCGGCAAAACGCTCACCGCGAAAATCGGCTTCGTTCAGACGATAATTCTGGATCATGGTGCCCATACCGCCGTCCAGCACCAGAATACGTTCATTTAACTGCGCACGCAGTTGTTCAACTTTGCTGCTCACACTTGCTCCCGACACGCTCAACCCAGATTTAATAAAAATTCAACAAACCATACTGGCACAAACGCATCAGTGGTAAAAGCGACCACTACGCAACATGAGATTTGTTCAACATTAACTCATCGGATCAGTACAGCAACTGTTGCATTAGTTAACAATAAAAATGAAAATGATTTCCACAATACAGAAAAAGGAGGCTGTCATGGTCGCACCCATTCCCGCAAAACGCGGTAGAAAACCTGCCGCAACCAGCGCCCCCGCGACTGGGCAGGTTCAGTCTTTAACGCGTGGCCTGAAATTACTGGAGTGGATTGCCGAATCCAATGGCAGTGTGGCACTAACCGAACTGGCACAGCAAGCCGGATTACCCAATTCCACCACCCACCGTCTGCTAACCACTATGCAACAACAGGGCTTTGTGCGTCAGGTCGGTGAGCTGGGTCACTGGGCGATCGGCGCGCATGCATTTATGGTCGGTAGCAGTTTTCTCCAGAGCCGTAATTTGTTAGCTATTGTCCATCCTATACTGCGCGATCTGATGGAAGAATCTGGCGAAACGGTCAATATGGCGGTGCTCGATCAAAGCGATCACGAGGCGATTATTATCGATCAGGTGCAGTGTACGCATCTGATGCGAATGTCCGCCCCTATTGGCGGTAAATTGCCGATGCATGCTTCCGGTGCCGGTAAAGCCTTTTTGGCTCAACTGAGTGAAGAACAGGTGACAAAGCTGCTGCATCGCAAAGGGTTACATGCCTATACCCACGCGACGCTGGTTTCTCCTGTGCATTTAAAAGAAGACCTCGCGCAGACACGCAAACGCGGTTATTCATTTGATGATGAAGAACATGCGCTGGGACTGCGTTGCCTGGCTGCGTGTATTTTCGATGAACACCGCGAACCGTTTGCCGCAATTTCAATTTCCGGGCCGATTTCACGTATTACCGATGACCGCGTGACTGAGTTTGGCGCGATGGTAATTAAAGCGGCGAAGGAAGTGACGCTGGCGTATGGTGGAATGCGGTGACTTTTCGCCTCTGATTTATACAAACCGCACGCTAAACCGCTGTCTGCGCCGATATGCATAAACATCTTCCACATGTCCTTCGCGGATGCGGTTTTGTAGAGCGCGCCAGTAATCGGCGCGGAACAGGTCGGCGTGCATTTCCTCGAACAGTGGACCAATGCGTGGGTCGGCGCATAGCCAGTGGCGGAACTCTTCCGGGAAAACATCGCCCGGCGAGACGCTATACCACGGTTCGCTGGCGAGTTCGTCTTCCGGGTAGCGCAGCGGTGGGATGTCGCGGAAATTCACTTCCGTCATGTAGCAAATTTCATCGTAATCATAAAACACCACGCGCCCGTGTCGGGTGACGCCAAAGTTTTTAAACAGCATATCACCGGGGAAAATATTGGCGGCGGCAAGCTGGCGAATAGCGTTGCCGTACTCTTCTATAGCATCACGCAGTTGCTGACCCTCAACCTGTTCAAGCCAAATATTGAGAGGCACCATCCGCCGTTCGATATAGAGATGGCGAATCACAATTTGTTCGCCCAGATCGGTGATTTTTTCTGGCGCTTCCTGAAGCAGCAAATCCATTAATGACGGGGAAATATGTCGCTTCTCCAGTACAAAGTTTTCAAACTCCTGGGTATCCGCCATCCTTCCTACGCGATCGTGCTCTTTTACCAGTTGATAGCAGGCGCGGACGTGAGCCGCTGACATCTCTTTCTGCGGGGCGAATTTGTCTTTGATGACTTTGAATACCCGATCAAAGCCCGGCAGCGTGAACACCAGCATGACCATCCCACGAATGCCCGGCGCTTCAATAAACTGCTCATTACATCCTTGTAAATAAACGAGATATTCACGGTAACTTTCGGTTTTGGCATGCTTCTGGCAACCGATAGCCATATACAGTTCTGCGGTAGTTTTACCCGGCAGAATCTCCCGTAGCCACTCGACCAGTGCGGCAGGCAGCGGCGCGTAAACCATAAAATAGGATCGCGCGAAGCCAAAGACGATGCTCGCTTCGGCGGTCGTCGTCAGGCAGGTATCAATAAACAACTCGCCGTCGTCCGTCTGGTGGATCGGCAGCAAAAATGGCAACGTGCCGGAAGGCGTTATCAGTTTGCCCACCAGCCAGGCGGCTTTATTACGGTAAAACAGTTCGTTCGCCACCTGTAGATGACTTTCAGCGAGGTTATCTGTCCCCAGCGTTTCCGTCAGATGAAGAATGATATAGTTGATATCACGGCTTTTATTCTGCCAGCGCAGGCGTAGCGGCAAGTCGCTAATAACGCGCATCAGCAGTGATTCCCAGCCGTGATCGGGGTAAAAGTCTTTGGCCAGCGGGCGCGGAATGGTACGAAAGCGGCGTTCCGGCTGGGAGCTAAAGATAAAAAGCCGCTCGGGAGTAAGCGAGCGGTGGTCAAATAACCGACAGTATACGGAGTTGAAAAAACTCTCCGCAATCTCGAAGCGCGGGTAGTCCGGCAATAGCCGGGTGTAATGCTCTTTGACGTGCAGTAAAAATGCCGCATTCGTGCTTTGGCCGTTAGTAATGCAGCGTAACTGCTCCACCACCAGACCCACGTGATGATCGTAAAGATGGATACGATTTTTCATCGCCTGCTGGACAGCGTGCCAGTCGGCCTGTTCGAAACGCTGCTGCGCCCCGGAAGTCACTTCGAGGAATCGACCATACTGGGCATCGAAACCCTGCAAAATTGTTTGTGCAATCAGTAATTCCAGACCACGCGGCATTTGTTGCCCTCATCGGGAGCTGTGAATTGCCGGATAAGACGCACAAGCGTCACATCAGGCGTTGATTGCCGGATGCGGCGTAAACGCCTTATCCGGCCTACGCGTCTGCAACATTTGTAGGCCTGATAAGACGCGCAAGCGTCGCATCAGGCGCTCATTGCCGGATGCGGCGTAAACGCATTATCCGGTCTACGAGTCTGCAACATTTGTAGGCCTGATAAGACGCGTCAGCGTCGCATCAGGCGCTCATTGCCGGATGCGGCGTAAACGCATTATCCGGCCTACGCGTCTGCAACATTTGTAGGCCTGATAAGACGCGTCAGCGTCGCATCAGGCGCTCATTGCCGGATGCGGCGTGAACGCATTATCCGGTCTACAGCCAACAACAATTGTCGGTTGCTTAGAACTGCGATTCTTCGGTAGAGCCGGTCAGTGCGGTAACCGACGATGTGCCACCCTGAATAATGGTCGTCACTTTATCGAAATAACCCGTACCCACTTCCTGCTGGTGAGAAACGAAGGTGTAGCCATCTTTCGCAGCAGCAAATTCCGGCTGCTGCACTTTCTCAACATAATGCTTCATCCCCTCGCCCTGCGCATAGGCGTTTGCCAGGTCGAACATGTTGAACCACATGCTGTGGATACCCGCCAGGGTGATAAACTGGAATTTGTAACCCATATCCGACAATTGCTGCTGGAAGCTGGCAATAGTTTTGTCGTCGAGATTTTTCTGCCAGTTGAACGACGGCGAGCAGTTGTAGGCTAACATCTTGCCTGGATATTTCGCATGAATAGCGTCGGCAAAACGGCGCGCCAGTTCCAGATCTGGCGTAGAGGTTTCACACCAAACTAGGTCAGCATATGGCGCATAAGCCAGGCCACGGCTGATAGCTTGTTCAATGCCCGCATGGGTACGGAAGAAACCTTCATTAGTGCGTTCACCAGTGATGAATTCGCTGTCGTACGGATCGCAATCGGAGGTGATCAGATCCGCCGCATCGGCATCGGTACGAGCAACCAACAGGGTCGGAACTCCTGTAACATCCGCAGCCAGACGCGCCGCGACCAGTTTCTGGATCGCTTCCTGGGTTGGCACCAGCACTTTACCGCCCATGTGACCGCATTTTTTCACTGACGCCAACTGATCTTCGAAGTGAACTGCCGCTGCACCGGCTTCAATCATCGCTTTCATCAGCTCAAAAGCATTCAGGACACCACCAAAACCGGCTTCAGCATCGGCAACGATCGGCAGGAAATAATCAACATAACGCGGATCGCCCGGCTCAATACCTGCGGACCACTGGATCTGATCAGCTCGACGGAAGGTGTTATTGATCCGCTCCACTACCGCTGGCACTGAATTTGCCGGATAAAGTGACTGGTCCGGATACATGCTGGCCGCCAGGTTAGCATCCGCCGCTACCTGCCAGCCAGACAGGTAAACCGCTTCAATACCCGCTTTCGCCTGTTGCAGCGCCTGACCGCCAGTCAGTGCGCCGAGGCTGTTGATATAGCCTTTTTTCGATTCACCGTGCAGCAGTCGCCACATTTTTGCCGCGCCCAGTTGTGCCAGCGTGCATTCCGGATTGACCGAGCCGCGTAATTTCACCACGTCCTCCGCGCTGTATGGGCGGGTAATACCTTCCCAGCGCGGTTGAGTCCACTCTTTCTGTAATTCTTCAATTTGTTGTGTACGGGTTTTCATGTGCAGATGCTCCATAGTTATGTGGTGGTTTACGCTAACAGGCGGTAGCCTGGCAGGGTCAGGAAATCAATTAACTCATCGGAAGTGGTGATCTGTTCCATCAGGCGAGCAGCATCATCGAAGCGCCCACTATTGAAACGTTGTTCGCCCAATTCATGGGCAATCTCTTTCATCTCTTCAGCCAACATCTGGCGGAACAGTGCTTTGGTCACCGGTTTGCCATTGCTCAACGTTTTTTGATGGTGGATCCATTGCCAGATAGAGGTGCGGGAAATCTCTGCCGTTGCTGCGTCTTCCATCAGACCATAAATCGGCACACAGCCGTTGCCGGAGATCCATGCTTCGATGTACTGCACGGCCACACGAATATTGGCGCGCATGCCTTCTTCGGTGCGCTCACCGTCACAAGGAGCCAGCAGTTGTTCGGCAGTAACCGGTGCATCTTGCTCGCGCAGGACTTCTAACTGGTTTTTACGAGAGCCGAGGATGTCGTTAAATACCGCCATTGCGGTATCAGCAAGGCCTGGATGGGCGATCCACGTACTATCGTGACCGTTGTTGGCTTCTAGTGCTTTATCCGCTTTTACCTTGTTGAGCACCTGATTATTGCGCTCTTCATCTTTACTCGGGATAAAGGCCGCCATGCCGCCCATCGCGAATGCACCGCGTTTATGGCAGGTTTTAATCAGCAGACGTGAATAGGCACTGAGGAACGGTTTATCCATTGTCACTGCCTGGCGGTCTGGCAGGACGCGATCGGGATAGTTTTTTAATGTTTTGATATAGCTAAAGATGTAATCCCAGCGACCGCAGTTCAGACCGACAATATGGTCGCGCAGTGCGTGAAGGATTTCATCCATCTGGAATACAGCAGGCAAGGTTTCAATGAGTAACGTTGCCTTGATGGTGCCGCGCGGCAGGTTAAAGCGACCTTCTGCGTAAGTGAAGACTTCGCTCCACCATGCAGCTTCCTGCCAGGACTGAGTTTTTGGCAGATAAAAATAAGGACCACTGCCCTTTGCCAGCAGCGCCTGGTAGTTGTGGAAGAAGTAGAGAGCAAAATCAAACAGGCTGCCAGGGATTGCTTCACCACGCCAGGTAACATGTTTTTCCGGCAAGTGCAGGCCGCGTACCCGACAAATCAAAACCGCCGGATTGGGCTTGAGTTGATAAATTTTACCTGCTTCGTTGGTGTAACTGATGGTGCCGTTAACCGCATCGCGCAGGTTAATTTGCCCGTCGATCACTTTGTTCCAGTCCGGGGCCAGTGAATCCTCGAAGTCAGCCATGAAGACTTTCACATTAGCGTTTAGCGCGTTAATCACCATCTTGCGCTCAACGGGTCCGGTTATCTCTACCCGGCGATCTTGTAAGTCCGCAGGAATTCCGCGAATCTTCCAATTACTTTCTCGAATGGAAGTTGTTTCCGAAATAAAATCAGGCAACGTCCCGTTATCGATATCCTGCTGTTGCTGAATGCGCGCTGCCAGAAGTTTATTGCGTTGTGGCGTAAAATGCGTCACCAGCTCAGTCAGAAATTCTACCGCTTCGGCGGTGAGAACTTGCTTCTCCTGCTCGCCATACGGCCTTATGAAAGCCAGTTCATCGGTTGTTGTTGCCTGTTGAGTCATCGTGCAGCTCCTCGTCATGGATCCGAATACTTCCCCACTGTGAACGAAGGATCGTTGTGCGCTTTTCGTTCAGCACAACTAAGACTACTCATTTAAAATGCAAAATCAAAAACAATTTCCATTTTTAATTTAATTATCAATTAACCTATTGATAACAATAATAATAAAATTAATTCACTTGATGAGTGACGTTTCAGAAATAAAAAAGGCACCCGAAGGTGCCTGATGTAATGTGCTGAATCGCTTAACGATCGATCGCCGCAGAAGATTAATCCAGCGTTGGATTCATGTGGCGTAGATCGTATGGCGTAATCTGGTAGACGTAATAGTTGAGCCAGTTGGTAAACAGCAAATTACCGTGACTACGCCAGCTCGCACACGGTTTGTTTTGCGGATCGTTATGCGGGAAATAGTTATACGGTACATCCGGAGTTAGTCCGGCTTCTACATCGCGGAAATATTCCTGCGCCAGTGTTTGCGCATCGTATTCGGGATGGCCCGTCACAAAGGCAATGCGCTTGTCTTTGCTGGCAAACAAATACGCATCCCCTTCTTCTGTCTCTGCCAGAATCTCCAGATCGGTGTAATCACGAATCAACGCTGCCGGAAAGTCTGCATATCGCGAATGCGGTGCCAGAAATGAATCATCAAATCCACGCGTCAGAAGCGCATGAGGATGGAGAATGTGGTGCTCGTATACACCCGAAAGTTTGTCGGTGCGGGTTTGCTTGGGTATACCGTAGAGAATATTAAGCGCGGCCTGAACCGCCCAACAGACAAATAATGTCGAGGTGACGTGATCTCTCGACCACTCCAATACCTGTTTGATCTGCGGCCAGTAAGCGACGTCATTAAACTCCACCAGACCCAGCGGCGCGCCAGTTACAATCAGACCATCAAAGTTCTGTTCCTGTATATCTTCAAAGTTGCAGTAGAAGTTGTTCAGATGCTCTGCAGGCGTGTTGCGCGACTCGCGAGAATCGATGCGCAACAACTGAATATCGACCTGCAAAGGAGAGTTTGAAAGCAGGCGTAAAAACTGATTTTCAGTTTCGATCTTCTTCGGCATCAGGTTAAGGATAAGCACCTTTAGCGGACGAATTTCCTGACCAGACGCGCGCGAAGTTGTCATCACAAAGACGTTTTCTTCACGCAAGAAATTGACGGCGGGTAGCTCGTCCGGCACACGAATCGGCATAACCTGATTACCTCACTACATACGTTTAAACGTTTAGACATCCAGATAGCTGAAGATAACCAGAAAATTCGCCAATGTCGAGCCTGCATGTTCAAGGTGAGAAAGTTTCAAGAAAAAGGCTGAGTTAGAATATAAGTATGAATAAAAGGAGTGGAAATGGTTATTAGAATTCGCCGTTCACGGCATGAGGAAGGGGAAAAACTGGTTTCGATCTGGTGTCGTTCTGTCGATGCTACCCACCATTTTTTGTCTGCAGACTATCGGGTCGAACTGGAAGAGCTGGTAAGTTCGTTTCTGCCAGAAGCACCGCTGTGGGTTGCGGTTAATGAGCGGGATCAACCGATTGGTTTATGTTGCTAAGCGGGCAGCATATGGATGCGCTATTTGTCGATTCTGATGCGCGCGGGTATGGCGTAGGTCGACTACTGGTGGAACATGCTCTCTCGATGGCCACGGAACTGACAACCAACGTTAATGAGCAAAATGAGCAAGCAGTAGGATTCTATAAGAAGATGGGATTTAACGTTACCGGGCGTTCGGAAGTCGACGAGCTGGGGAAACCGTATCCGCTACTGAATCTGGCGTATGTGGGGGAATAATGCGCTGCTGACCCCTACCGTAACCCTGCGCAGGACAGATAAGGCTCGCCAGCATCGCATCCGGCATTTTTTCCGCACCAGCGCAAAAAGGCCATCCTTACGGATGGCCTTTCGCTTTATTTGATGCCTGGCAGTTCCCTACTCTCGCATGGGGAGACCCCACACTACCATCGGCGCTACGGCGTTTCACTTCTGAGTTCGGCATGGGGTCAGGTGGGACCACCGCGCTATCTCCGCCAGGCAAATTCTGTTTATTAACCCGCTTTCGCCGGCTAATCTAATCTGTATCAGGCTGAAAATCTTCTCTCATCCGCCAAAACATCTTCGGCGTTGTAAGGTTAAGCCTCACGGTTCATTAGTACCGGTTAGCTCAACGCATCGCTGCGCTTACACACCCGGCCTATCAACGTCGTCGTCTTCAACGTTCCTTCAGGAGACTTAAAGTCTCAGGGAGAACTCATCTCGGGGCAAGTTTCGTGCTTAGATGCTTTCAGCACTTATCTCTTCCGCATTTAGCTACCGGGCAGTGCCATTGGCATGACAACCCGAACACCAGTGATGCGTCCACTCCGGTCCTCTCGTACTAGGAGCAGCCCCCCTCAGTTCTCCAGCGCCCACGGCAGATAGGGACCGAACTGTCTCACGACGTTCTAAACCCAGCTCGCGTACCACTTTAAATGGCGAACAGCCATACCCTTGGGACCTACTTCAGCCCCAGGATGTGATGAGCCGACATCGAGGTGCCAAACACCGCCGTCGATATGAACTCTTGGGCGGTATCAGCCTGTTATCCCCGGAGTACCTTTTATCCGTTGAGCGATGGCCCTTCCATTCAGAACCACCGGATCACTATGACCTGCTTTCGCACCTGCTCGCGCCGTCACGCTCGCAGTCAAGCTGGCTTATGCCATTGCACTAACCTCCTGATGTCCGACCAGGATTAGCCAACCTTCGTGCTCCTCCGTTACTCTTTAGGAGGAGACCGCCCCAGTCAAACTACCCACCAGACACTGTCCGCAACCCGGATCACGGGTCAACGTTAGAACATCAAACATTAAAGGGTGGTATTTCAAGGTCGGCTCCATGCAGACTGGCGTCCACACTTCAAAGCCTCCCACCTATCCTACACATCAAGGCTCAATGTTCAGTGTCAAGCTATAGTAAAGGTTCACGGGGTCTTTCCGTCTTGCCGCGGGTACACTGCATCTTCACAGCGAGTTCAATTTCACTGAGTCTCGGGTGGAGACAGCCTGGCCATCATTACGCCATTCGTGCAGGTCGGAACTTACCCGACAAGGAATTTCGCTACCTTAGGACCGTTATAGTTACGGCCGCCGTTTACCGGGGCTTCGATCAAGAGCTTCGCCTTGCGGCTGACCCCATCAATTAACCTTCCGGCACCGGGCAGGCGTCACACCGTATACGTCCACTTTCGTGTTTGCACAGTGCTGTGTTTTTAATAAACAGTTGCAGCCAGCTGGTATCTTCGACTGATTTCAGCTCCACGAGCAAGTCGCTTCACCTACATATCAGCGTGCCTTCTCCCGAAGTTACGGCACCATTTTGCCTAGTTCCTTCACCCGAGTTCTCTCAAGCGCCTTGGTATTCTCTACCTGACCACCTGTGTCGGTTTGGGGTACGATTTGATGTTACCTGATGCTTAGAGGCTTTTCCTGGAAGCAGGGCATTTGTTGCTTCAGCACCGTAGTGCCTCGTCATCACGCCTCAGCCTTGATTCTCCGGATTTGCCTGGAAAATCAGCCTACACGCTTAAACCGGGACAACCGTCGCCCGGCCAACATAGCCTTCTCCGTCCCCCCTTCGCAGTAACACCAAGTACAGGAATATTAACCTGTTTCCCATCGACTACGCCTTTCGGCCTCGCCTTAGGGGTCGACTCACCCTGCCCCGATTAACGTTGGACAGGAACCCTTGGTCTTCCGGCGAGCGGGCTTTTCACCCGCTTTATCGTTACTTATGTCAGCATTCGCACTTCTGATACCTCCAGCATGCCTCACAGCACACCTTCAACGGCTTACAGAACGCTCCCCTACCCAACAACACATAGTGTCGCTGCCGCAGCTTCGGTGCATGGTTTAGCCCCGTTACATCTTCCGCGCAGGCCGACTCGACCAGTGAGCTATTACGCTTTCTTTAAATGATGGCTGCTTCTAAGCCAACATCCTGGCTGTCTGGGCCTTCCCACATCGTTTCCCACTTAACCATGACTTTGGGACCTTAGCTGGCGGTCTGGGTTGTTTCCCTCTTCACGACGGACGTTAGCACCCGCCGTGTGTCTCCCGTGATAACATTCTCCGGTATTCGCAGTTTGCATCGGGTTGGTAAGTCGGGATGACCCCCTTGCCGAAACAGTGCTCTACCCCCGGAGATGAATTCACGAGGCGCTACCTAAATAGCTTTCGGGGAGAACCAGCTATCTCCCGGTTTGATTGGCCTTTCACCCCCAGCCACAAGTCATCCGCTAATTTTTCAACATTAGTCGGTTCGGTCCTCCAGTTAGTGTTACCCAACCTTCAACCTGCCCATGGCTAGATCACCGGGTTTCGGGTCTATACCCTGCAACTTAACGCCCAGTTAAGACTCGGTTTCCCTTCGGCTCCCCTATTCGGTTAACCTTGCTACAGAATATAAGTCGCTGACCCATTATACAAAAGGTACGCAGTCACCCCATTAAAGAGGCTCCCACTGCTTGTACGTACACGGTTTCAGGTTCTTTTTCACTCCCCTCGCCGGGGTTCTTTTCGCCTTTCCCTCACGGTACTGGTTCACTATCGGTCAGTCAGGAGTATTTAGCCTTGGAGGATGGTCCCCCCATATTCAGACAGGATACCACGTGTCCCGCCCTACTCATCGAGCTCACAGCATGTGCATTTTTGTGTACGGGGCTGTCACCCTGTATCGCACGCCTTTCCAGACGCTTCCACTAACACACACACTGATTCAGGCTCTGGGCTCCTCCCCGTTCGCTCGCCGCTACTGGGGGAATCTCGGTTGATTTCTTTTCCTCGGGGTACTTAGATGTTTCAGTTCCCCCGGTTCGCCTCATTAACCTATGGATTCAGTTAATGATAGTGTGACGAATCACACTGGGTTTCCCCATTCGGAAATCGCCGGTTATAACGGTTCATATCACCTTACCGACGCTTATCGCAGATTAGCACGTCCTTCATCGCCTCTGACTGCCAGGGCATCCACCGTGTACGCTTAGTCGCTTAACCTCACAACCCGAAGATGTTTCTTTCGAACCATCATCGTGTTGCGAAAATTTGAGAGACTCACGAATAATCTTTCGACTATTCAGTGTTTCAATTTTCAGCTTGATCCAGATTTTTAAAGAGCAAATATCTCAAACATCACTCGTAAGTGAGTTTTGAGATACAGTGGCCGGCGACTTTCACTCACAAACCAGCAAGTGGCGTCCCCTAGGGGATTCGAACCCCTGTTACCGCCGTGAAAGGGCGGTGTCCTGGGCCTCTAGACGAAGGGGACGTATCAGTCTGCTTCGCAAGACGCCTTGCTTTTCACTTTCTATCAGACAATCTGTGTGAGCACTTCAAAGAACGCTTCTTTAAGGTAAGGAGGTGATCCAACCGCAGGTTCCCCTACGGTTACCTTGTTACGACTTCACCCCAGTCATGAATCACAAAGTGGTAAGCGCCCTCCCGAAGGTTAAGCTACCTACTTCTTTTGCAACCCACTCCCATGGTGTGACGGGCGGTGTGTACAAGGCCCGGGAACGTATTCACCGTGGCATTCTGATCCACGATTACTAGCGATTCCGACTTCATGGAGTCGAGTTGCAGACTCCAATCCGGACTACGACGCACTTTATGAGGTCCGCTTGCTCTCGCGAGGTCGCTTCTCTTTGTATGCGCCATTGTAGCACGTGTGTAGCCCTGGTCGTAAGGGCCATGATGACTTGACGTCATCCCCACCTTCCTCCAGTTTATCACTGGCAGTCTCCTTTGAGTTCCCGGCCGGACCGCTGGCAACAAAGGATAAGGGTTGCGCTCGTTGCGGGACTTAACCCAACATTTCACAACACGAGCTGACGACAGCCATGCAGCACCTGTCTCACAGTTCCCGAAGGCACCATCCCATCTCTGGAATGTTCTGTGGATGTCAAGACCAGGTAAGGTTCTTCGCGTTGCATCGAATTAAACCACATGCTCCACCGCTTGTGCGGGCCCCCGTCAATTCATTTGAGTTTTAACCTTGCGGCCGTACTCCCCAGGCGGTCGACTTAACGCGTTAGCTCCGGAAGCCACGCCTCAAGGGCACAACCTCCAAGTCGACATCGTTTACGGCGTGGACTACCAGGGTATCTAATCCTGTTTGCTCCCCACGCTTTCGCACCTGAGCGTCAGTCTTCGTCCAGGGGGCCGCCTTCGCCACCGGTATTCCTCCAGATCTCTACGCATTTCACCGCTACACCTGGAATTCTACCCCCCTCTACGAGACTCAAGCTTGCCAGTATCAGATGCAGTTCCCAGGTTGAGCCCGGGGATTTCACATCTGACTTAACAAACCGCCTGCGTGCGCTTTACGCCCAGTAATTCCGATTAACGCTTGCACCCTCCGTATTACCGCGGCTGCTGGCACGGAGTTAGCCGGTGCTTCTTCTGCGGGTAACGTCAATGAGCAAAGGTATTAACTTTACTCCCTTCCTCCCAGCTGAAAGTACTTTACAACCCGAAGGCCTTCTTCATACACGCGGCATGGCTGCATCAGGCTTGCGCCCATTGTGCAATATTCCCCACTGCTGCCTCCCGTAGGAGTCTGGACCGTGTCTCAGTTCCAGTGTGGCTGGTCATCCTCTCAGACCAGCTAGAGATCGTCGCCTAGGTGGGCCGTTACCCCGCCTACTAGCTAATCCCATCTGGGCACATCCGATGGCAAGAGGCCCGAAGGTCCCCCTCTTTGGTCTTGCGACGTTATGCGGTATTAGCTACCGTTTCCAGTAGTTATCCCCCTCCATCGGGCAGTTTCCCAGACATTACTCACCCGTCCGCCACTCGTCAGCAAAGAAGCAAGCTTCTTTCTGTTACCGTTCGACTTGCATGTGTTAGGCCTGCCGCCAGCGTTCAATCTGAGCCATGATCAAACTCTTCAATTTAAAAGTTTGATGCTCAAAGAATTAAACTTCGTAATGAATTACGTGTTCACTCTTGAGACTTGGTATTCATTTAGCGTCTTGCGACGTTAAGAATCCGTATCTTCGAGTGCCCACACAGATTGTCTGATAAATTGTTAAAGAGCAGTTGCGACGCAGCTTTCAGCTCACTGTCGCGAGGTGGCGTATATTACGCTTTCCTCTTTCAGAGTCAACCCTGAATTTCAGGATTTTTTCTCTTCAACCGAACCGGCTGTTTGTGTGAAGTGATTCACATCCGCCGTGTCGATGGAGGCGCATTATAGGGTGTTCTCCGTAGGCCGCAATAGAAAAATTGCAAAAAAATGACTGACTGCTGCATTCCCCAGCAAAACCCCGCTTTATACCTTTTTACACACAGAGTTATCCACAATCATCAGCGTTATTTCTGTATTCCTGAACCGCTAATGGCAATCAAAATCGAGATCACCATCGAAACAAAAAAATTCGCGAGCGTTGCGCAAACGTTTTCGTTACAATGCGGGCGAAAAATAAAGATGCCCCGTTAGGGGCGTTAGCTGAGTTTTTTGCGAAAAATTCAGCTAACGCTCTCTGTAATAGTCAAATCCAGGGGATTTACCATGCAACAACGTCGTCCAGTCCGCCGCGCTCTGCTCAGTGTTTCTGACAAAGCCGGTATCGTCGAATTCGCCCAGGCACTTTCTGCACGCGGTGTGGAGCTGCTGTCTACAGGGGGCACTGCCCGTCTGTTAGCAGAAAAAGGCCTGCCGGTGACCGAAGTTTCCGATTACACCGGTTTCCCGGAGATGATGGATGGACGCGTGAAGACCCTGCATCCAAAAGTGCACGGCGGTATTCTGGGCCGTCGCGGTCAGGACTATGCCATTATGGAAGAACATCAGATCCAACCTATCGATATGGTGGTCGTTAACCTGTACCCATTCGCCCAGACCGTGGCCCGTGAAGGCTGCTCACTGGAAGATGCGGTTGAGAACATCGATATCGGCGGCCCAACCATGGTGCGCTCCGCCGCCAAGAATCATAGAGATGTCGCTATCGTTGTTAAGAGCAGCGACTATGACGCTATTATTGAAGAGATGGATGCCAACGAAGGTTCTCTGACTCTCAATACCCGTTTCGACCTCGCCATCAAAGCCTTCGAACATACCGCCGCCTATGACAGCATGATCGCCAACTACTTCGGTAGCATGGTTCCGGCTTATCACGGCGAGAGTAAAGAAGCGGCTGGCCGCTTCCCGCGCACACTTAACCTGAACTTCATTAAGAAGCAGGATATGCGCTACGGTGAAAACAGCCACCAGCAAGCTGCCTTCTATATAGAAGAGAATGTGAAAGAAGCCTCCGTTGCCACCGCAATCCAGGTTCAGGGTAAAGCCCTTTCCTATAACAACATCGCTGATACCGATGCGGCGCTGGAATGCGTGAAAGAATTTGCGGAGCCAGCCTGTGTGATTGTGAAGCACGCTAACCCCTGCGGTGTCGCCATCAGCAGCACGATCCTTGATGCTTACGATCGCGCGTATAAAACCGACCCAACCTCCGCATTCGGCGGCATTATCGCTTTTAACCGTGAGCTGGATGCTGAAACCGCGCAGGCTATTATCTCCCGTCAGTTTGTTGAAGTGATCATTGCGCCGTCCGCCAGCGAAGAAGCCCTGAAAATCACCGCCGCCAAACAGAACGTGCGCGTCCTGACCTGTGGTCAGTGGGGCGAGCGTGTTCCGGGCCTCGATTTCAAACGCGTGAATGGCGGTTTGCTGGTTCAGGATCGCGATCTGGGCATGGTTGGCGCAGAAGAACTGCGCGTGGTGACTAAACGCCAGCCGACCGAGCAGGAACTACGTGATGCGCTGTTCTGCTGGAAGGTGGCGAAGTTCGTGAAATCCAACGCCATCGTCTATGCCAAAAACAATATGACCATCGGGATTGGCGCGGGCCAGATGAGCCGCGTGTACTCCGCGAAAATCGCCGGTATTAAAGCCGCCGATGAAGGTCTGGAAGTGAAAGGTTCCTCGATGGCTTCTGACGCGTTCTTCCCGTTCCGCGACGGTATTGATGCCGCCGCCGCTGCGGGCGTGACCTGCGTAATCCAGCCTGGCGGTTCTATCCGTGATGACGAAGTGATTGCTGCCGCCGACGAGCACGGTATTGCGATGCTCTTCACCGACATGCGCCACTTCCGCCATTAATGGAGCGACAGATGAAAGTATTAGTGATTGGTAACGGCGGGCGCGAACACGCGCTGGCCTGGAAAGCGGCGCAATCGCCGCTGGTTGAGACCGTATTTGTCGCACCAGGTAATGCGGGAACGGCGCTGGAACCTGCGCTGCAAAACGTCGCTATCGGCGTGACCGATATCCCGGCGCTGCTGGATTTCGCGCAAAACGAAAAGATCGACCTAACCATCGTCGGCCCGGAAGCACCGCTGGTGAAAGGCGTGGTTGATACCTTCCGCGCCGCTGGGCTGAAAATCTTCGGCCCAACCGCAGGTGCCGCACAACTGGAAGGCTCGAAAGCATTTACTAAAGATTTCCTGGCCCGCCATAAGATCCCTACGGCGGAATACCAGAACTTCACCGAAGTAGAACCTGCATTAGCGTATCTGCGTGAGAAAGGCGCACCGATCGTTATCAAAGCGGACGGTCTGGCCGCCGGGAAAGGTGTTATCGTGGCGATGACACTGGAAGAAGCTGAAGCGGCTGTTCACGATATGCTGGCGGGCAACGCTTTTGGCGACGCGGGTCATCGCATTGTGATCGAAGAGTTCCTCGACGGCGAAGAAGCGAGCTTTATCGTGATGGTGGACGGCGAACATGTGCTGCCAATGGCCACCAGCCAGGATCACAAACGCGTAAGCGATAAAGATACCGGGCCGAACACCGGCGGGATGGGTGCTTACTCTCCTGCGCCAGTGGTGACCGATGAAGTTCATCAGCGCACGATGGAACGCATCATCTGGCCAACCGTAAAAGGCATGGCGGCGGAAGGCAACACCTACACCGGTTTTCTCTACGCGGGTTTGATGATCGACAAACAGGGTAATCCGAAGGTTATCGAGTTTAACTGCCGCTTTGGCGATCCGGAAACCCAGCCGATTATGCTGCGCATGAAGTCCGATCTGGTTGAACTCTGCCTGGCGGCCTGTGAAGGCAAGCTGGACGAGAAAACGTCCGAGTGGGATGAACGTGCTTCTCTCGGCGTGGTGATGGCTGCGGGTGGATATCCAGGGGATTACCGCACCGGCGATGTGATCCACGGCCTGCCGCTGGAAGAAGTGGAAGACGGCAAAGTGTTCCATGCGGGTACGAAACTGGCAGATGACGAGCAGGTGATCACCAGCGGCGGGCGCGTACTGTGCGTCACCGCGCTGGGTCATACCGTGGCAGAAGCGCAGAAACGCGCTTATGCCTTAATGACCGATATCCACTGGGATGATTGCTTCTGCCGGAAAGATATCGGCTGGCGCGCCATCGAACGCGAGCAGAACTAACGCGACAGTTTTGCCAATAGCGTTTTGCGCGTGATCCCTAACTGGCGGGCGGCTTCGGTTTTGTTGCCGCCCGTTTTCTCCAGCGCCGCCAGAATCACCTCCTTTTCCACTTCCACCAGCGGCTGAATATCCTGACTTTGCACCAGCGGAATCGACGTACTGGCAATCGCCAGCGGCAGCTCGCGTTCGGAAATATATTCCCCGGTCAGTAGCACCACCGCCCGTTCCACTGCGTTTTCCAGTTCACGAATATTCCCCGGCCAGTCGTAATGAATTAGCAGATCCATCGCCTGCGGCGTAAAGCCTTTTACCGCCTTGCGATTACGTTCAGCAAAGCGCTGCAGAAAATGATCTGCCAACAGAGGAATATCTTCCCGCCGTTGACGTAGCGCCGGCACTTCAATCGCCACCACGTTCAGTCGATAGTAGAGATCCTGGCGAAAACGCCCGGCATTCACCTCTGCGGCAAGATCGCGATGGGTCGCGGCAATCAGCCGGACATCGACAGAAATAGTCTGGTTGCTGCCAACACGCTGGACTTCACGCTCCTGAATGGCACTCAGCAGACGAACCTGCATCATTGGAGAAATATCGCCAATTTCATCGAGAAACAACGTGCCGCCGTCCGCCTCAACAAAGCGCCCTTCCCGCCGTTTATCGGCACCGGTAAACGCCCCTTTTTCATGACCGAACAATTCGGACTCCAGTAAGGATTCGTTGAGTGCCGCACAGTTGAGCGTTACCAGCGGTTTTTCACTACGTGCGCTACTGGCGTGAATTGCTCTGGCAACCAACTCTTTGCCGGTGCCAGAATCGCCGTGGATCAACACCGTTGCTTCCGATGGTGCGACGAGGGCTATTTCACTGAGTAAGTGTTGCATCGCCGGGCTTTTCCCAACCATCCCAAACTGGCTGGCTAGCACGGTAGGCGTTTCAGAAGCGACAATCTGCGTATGAGCAAGCGCCTTTTCCAGCGTTGCCTGCAAGTTATCGAAATCCAGCGGCTTGATGAGATAATCCAGTGCCCCGGTTTTCAGCGCTTCTACCGCCGTCTCGACGCTGGAGTAAGCGGTCATAATCAGCACCGGAATTGCCGGATTTAACGCTTTAATCTCTTTCAGCGTGGCGATGCCGTCCATCTCCGCCATTCGCACATCGCAAAGCACAAGATCAAAAACCTGTTCCCGCACCTGCTCCAGCGCCTGTCGCCCGCTGTTCGCCAGCGCGACGTTATAGCCCCAGCCACGTAGCAATGCCTGCAAGATGGTGCAGTGGCTAATGTCATCATCCACCACCAGAATATCGATGTTATCGTGCTTCATCCTTGTGGGTCCTTACGATTAATATTCACCGGAAGCCAGAGGGTGAATGTTGCACCTTTCCCCTCCTGGCTGGCGACCTGAATTGTACCACCGTGTTGTTCAACAATATTATGCACAACCGCCAGCCCCAGCCCGGTGCCTTCGGCTTTGGTGGTGAAGTACGGGGTGAAGATAGCCTCCAGTTGATCTGCCGCAATTCCCTTACCGCTGTCGGTAACGTTAATTTTCACGCCATTGCCGCTTTCACTTGCCGTCACACTAATCACGCCATGCTCACCAATAGCCTGAATAGCATTGAGATAAAGATTTAACAGTACCTGAGTCAGTCTGTCCGGGTCGGCCTGAATTTCCGGCAACCCGTTGTTAGCGTTAAAGCACAACTGTATCTCACGACTCTGAGCGTCCTGGCTCACCAGTTGTAATGAATGGTTAATCAGGGTATTGAGCTCCACCGCCTGCAAAGCAAGGTGCGTTGGCTTGACCAGTTCCAGCAGTTCGCTCACCACGCGATTCAAACGGTCGGCTTCTTTCGCCATCACCTGCGCCAGTTGATGCGCTTCGCCCCCCGCGGGCGTGCGCTCGGCAAAATATTTCGCCAGTCCTTTAATCGATGAAAGTGGGTTACGGATTTCGTGGGCGACGCCTGCCGCCAGATGCCCCAGCGCCACCAGCTTCTCTTTGCGCTTCATTTCATCCTGCAATAACTGGCGCGAGCGAAGGTAACGGCGATACCAGAAGAATGACAACACGCTCGCCAGCAATACCGTCGCCAGAGCAAAGAGAATAATCAGGGTATTGCGCTTCTCCCCAATCTGGGTTGCAACCAGATCACTGGCATCAACAGCGATAAAAATAGCCTGTTGTGCATCTGCCTGTGGCTCAGGTTTGCCGTTACAGCGCGGCATATTATGCATCCCATGCCTCCAGGAGGCTGACATGGGCTGAAACAAACGATAGACCTCAAGCGCAGGCGTTTTTTCCGCGTCCTCAAGCAGTCGCCAGCGGGAGTTTTCCTCTGGCTTTAACTGCCGCATTTCATCAGGCGAATAGAGTGCACGCCCGACCATTTCTGGGTCACTGTGAAGAATGATAATGCCCTGCGCATCGGTGACCGCAAACCACAACACCCCTGGCTGGCCTGCCATCTCTTCCAGAAGTGCCTGTTGCTGCACATGGTGCATTCGCATCCCCATCCCTACGCGACTTCCTGACTCCAGAGCGCGAATGAGCACATTACCTTTTTCCAGTAATGCCTGGCGGTCAGCCTCGCTTGCCCGCCCATAATCGCGAATCACCGTCACCGCAAACAATCCCACCAGCCCAACAATGACTACGGGGAGGATCGCGCTTAACCATTTGGCTAATGTGTCTTTAGAACGTTGCATAAAACGCATCTTCTTCTTTGCCTGTTCATCCCTTTTTGACAGCACAAATCATGCCATCTTTTATTGCCCCCTACCCTGCGCTGTAACACAAACGCTTATCTTTCAATGAGTAAAAATGACTCGCTACCCACCACAAGCGGGTCATTTTTACTCGCTAACCGCGCCAGATTGCCCGTTACATCGGTGTTTCATCGTTGGCACGAAAGATGCAATACGTAAAGTAAGACAACCACTGGAGGATTAACCATGAAACGGAACACGAAGATTGCCCTGGTGATGATGGCGTTTTCAGCAATGGCGATAGGCTCAACAACTGCATTTGCCCACGGCGGACACGGTATGTGGCAGCAAAATGCAGCGCCTTTGACCAGCGAACAACAAACTGCGTGGCAGAAAATCCATAATGACTTTTACGCCCAAAGCAGCGCGCTGCAACAACAACTGGTGACGAAGCGTTATGAATACAACGCCCTGTTAGCCGCTAATCCACCGGATAGCAGCAAAATTAACGCAGTCGCCAAAGAGATGGAGACTTTACGTCAGTCATTAGATGAATTGCGAGTTAAACGGGATATTGCGATGGCTGAAGCGGGTATTCCACGCGGTGTCGGAATGGGCATGGGTTACGGTGGCTGCGGAGGTGGTGGCGGCCATATGGGTATGGGCCACTGGTAAATCAGAACGTCTTCTCGTTGGGTTGCCAGCGACAAAAATCAGAGTTTGCCACTAACAGTAATTGTGAACCCTCGGGCGCTTCCAGCCATGCCACGCTCACATCAACAGAAGAGCGGCTCTGGCGGCGCTCGATATGCGCTATCGCCTGCGAATCTAAATCAGGCTTAATGGTTTGCCCTTCGCAGGTAGTCACAGTCTGTTCCATCGCATGCCAGCGTCCCTGACGCAGTACCACTCTCCCCTGACGTAAGGCGTCGCTAATCTGGCGGATCTGGTCTGCACGATAACGGTATAAATCGATTTGATCGTTAGAAAGCTGCTGCTTTTGCCCGTCGGATTCACGTTGCATAAAGCTCAGGTCACCGCGCTCGTCAAAGCGTGCGCGGATATTCACCGGCGGTTTGCTGTAAACGTTGATATTGATAAGCGTGAGGTTATCACCCTGCCAGCGGTATTCACGGGTAGTGGTATCGCCATTGCGCCACGGACTGAACACGGCAAGCAGATGGATATTATCGCCGCTGTCTTTTCGCCAGATGCGCACTGCACCCTGGTCTTCGGCAAACCCACTGGCGGTAAAAGGGGGAAGTGAAGAGTTGTGGCTACAGGCAGAGAGAAACAGCACGCCTGCCAGCATCAATGTGCGACGCCAGAAAGACAAAAGGGGTGAAATCACCCCTTCGTTAAAACTGTTCACTGCCACGCAATCTTACTTAACTGCGTCTTTCAGTGCCTTGCCAGAAACAAATGCCGGTACGTTAGCTGCGGCGATTTTGATTTCTTTACCGGTCTGCGGGTTGCGGCCAGTACGCTCAGCGCGGTGGTTCACTTTGAAGGTTCCGAAACCAACCAGTTGTACAGCATCGCCTTCTTTCAGAGACTCAGTAATTGCAGCCAGAGTGGACTCCAGAGCAGCTTTAGCCTGGGTTTTGGACAGTTCTGCTTTCTCTGCAATTACATCAATCAGTTGAGTCTTGTTCATAAGTTATCCTTACAATGTGTTTATCGCTTGCTAAGCATCGAGTGCGACGGAAATGCCAGAATAGCACTCTCCTGCATACACGCACCGATAGCCACTTTTTTTCGCCCCCCAAATGTAGACCAGACGGGGGGCGAAAGGGAAGACTCCAGGTACGACAAATCAGGCGTTAATTCACGTTTTCTGGTCTTATTGCTGAAAAATTATACCAATATTGCTCTCACCCGCCTCACGCAGGTCTGCCCTAAGGCCTTTTATCAGCTCAATATCGCGTTCTTCGCACTCGGCTAAAAGTCGGAATATTTCCCACTGAATGTCCCATTCTTGCTCAACGGCCGGGTTTTCTTTCAGCTCTTCATCGTTCATTTCGCGACCAGCCTGGGTCATTTCCAGCATCGCAACGGTGGTGATGGAAGTCTTACTGACTTCCACAGCGTGTTCCAGTGTTTCGCCACTCAAACGCGAATGAACCAGTTCACTTAACGCCACGCAGGCATCGATTGCCGGATAAACACCGTACAGATCGAAATCATCTGCTGAAGGGATAGCTTCCTCAAATTTCTCCAGTTGACTGTCGAAATTCACTTTTGCGTCTTTGACAGTCAGCGTTTCCCAGATGAGATCAAGAATGCGACGGTAAATCTGCCCATCACCGAAGCCGGTTTGCTGGCAGAACATGGCGTAATTGGGGTACATGCGTTCGCATAAGCAGGCCATAAAAGTAACGTGCTGCCAGCTTTCCAGGCGCTCCAAGCGCAGATGAATCGGGTTTTGTAACATGTTGAGTTCTCAAATACGGAAATTATCCGCAGTTTACCTGAATTAGGGCTGATTTGCTGTATAGCGCACGAACGCCGGACGTTCCGAGGCCACAGCATCCGCCCAGCGCGTTGGTTCTGGCAGACGATAGCCTTTCATGCAGCGTTGTACCCACGCCAGCGCGCTATCCACGCTGATCCGATGACCAGTAGCAATAAACAGCGGATTACAGCGCGCTTTGCTACGCCAGACCCAGGCCAGTTGCTCGCCTTTGTCCATCAACGGCGACAGTGCGCCCGGTTCGCTGGAGAGTGGTTCGAATTTACCGCATAGCCGTTTTTTCGCCACGCCAATGGTTGGCACATCGACTAATAAGCCAAAATGACTGGCGACGCCAAGACGACGCGGATGCGAGATCCCATGACCGTCGACAAACACTAAATCCGGTTTTTGCGACAGCATCTCCCACGCTGCCAGCAGCGCAGGATATTCGCGGAAGGAAAGAAAACCAGGAATGTAAGGCATGGTGGTGGCGATGCGAGCCACTTTATACTCCACCAGCTCAAGAGTGGGATATTTCAGCAGCACTATCGCCGCTCGCGTCACATCTCCGCCCTGCTCAAACCCAACATCGGCTCCGGCGATCAGATCCGGAGGATCTTTATCGAGTCGATCCTCGCGGATCACAGAAGAGGCCAGTTCAAGTTGTTGAGCGCGTAATGACGCGAGATCCATAATCACTCCTTAACGGTGGTACTGTTCGGACAACCGATGTACTGCCTCCACAAAGACACCGGCATGTTCTGGCGGTACATCCTGGTGAATGCCGTGACCAAGGTTGAAGACATGACCTTCACCATGACCGAAACCGGCAAGAATTGTCGCCACTTCTTCTTCAATGCGGGCTGGCGGCGCATACAGCATCGATGGGTCCATATTGCCCTGCAACGCGACTTTATTACCCACGCGGCGGCGCGCATCAGCGATATCCGTTGTCCAGTCGAGACCCAGCGCATCGCAACCAGTTTCCGCCATCGCTTCCAGCCACTGTCCACCGCCTTTGGTAAACAGTGTTACCGGCACACGGCGGCCGTCGTTTTCACGCAGCAACCCATCGACAATTTTATGCATGTAGTAGAGCGAGAACTGTTGATAGTCACGTCCGGTGAGCACGCCGCCCCAGGTGTCGAAAATCATCACCGCTTGCGCACCGGCTTTGATTTGCGCGTTCAGGTACAGGGTGACGCTTTTCGCCAATTTATCGAGTAGCGCATGCAGCGCTTGCGGATCGGCATACATCATTTTTTTGATCACGGTGAAAGCTTTGCTACTACCGCCTTCCACCATGTAGGTCGCCAGCGTCCACGGGCTGCCGGAAAAACCAATTAGTGGTACTTCGCCTTTCAGTTCGCGACGAATGGTACGTACTGCGTTCATCACGTAACCCAGTTCATCTTCCGGATCCGGAATCGGCAGTTTATCGACGTCTGCTTTACAGGTGACTGGCGAGGTGAATCGCGGGCCTTCTCCGGCTTCAAAATAGAGTCCTAACCCCATTGCATCCGGAACGGTGAGAATATCGGAAAACAGAATCGCCGCGTCCAGCGGATAGCGACGTAGCGGCTGCAAGGTGACTTCGCACGCCAGCTCGGCGTTTTTGCACAACGACATAAAATCGCCCGCCTGAGCGCGAGTAGCTTTATATTCCGGTAGGTAGCGACCCGCCTGGCGCATCATCCATACTGGAGTGACATCAACGGGCTGGCGCAGCAGCGCCCGCAGATAACGATCGTTTTTGAGTTCGGTCATTTTGGCTGTTCCTTAGTGCGTCAGGCGGTCAGTGTATCATCACTCATACTCTGCCCGACACATCGCCACCGTATCTTCTATCAGACGGCGCGCCACAGTGCCCGGTGGTGGCAATAATGGTAAATCGTCGTAGCGATACCAGTTCGCCTCCAGCAGTTCTTTCGGATCAATCACGATGTCACCACTGTCATACTCCGCCATAAACGCAGTCATCAGCGACTGAGGAAACGGCCACGGCTGAGAGGTCACATAACGCAAATTCCTGACTTTGATGCCACTCTCTTCCATCACTTCCCGCGCGACCGCCTGTTCGAGGGTTTCTCCGACTTCGACAAATCCGGCGAGTACCGTATGGACACCGTTACGATGCCGGGTATGCTGGGCAAGTAGGATCGAATCATCGCGACGGATGGCAACGATAATGCAGGGAGCGATTTGTGGGTAGTAACGCTCACGGCAGTGGCTGCACAGCATCGCCCATTCGGTTTTGCTTGGGTACATTTCATGCCCGCAATATCCGCAGTATTTATGCGAACGGTAAAATTCCGCCAGTTGCACGCCGCGTCCGGCTAATTGAAACAGCCCGACGTCCAGATCAATAACCTGGCGCACCGAGCCCATATCATGGCGACGCTGCTGTTGTACCAGCCAAACAGGTTCTCCTTGCCATTCGCCTATCTGCAGTGCGCGCTGACCCACAAGATCAAAATTTGCCGCTTTGCCATATGGCAATTCTCCCTTCGGCAACCATAATTTTTGCTCATGGCTGACTATCCACCAACCGTGATCTAATTTTTCAATTATACGATCCATAGCTCTTGCACTACCTTTGCTTCACTGGCATGTTTAACATGTTTTTTACATTCTCACTGAGCAGTTTTTGAAGACAAACTTGCGGAGTCAATCATGCTTAACCAGCTCGATAACCTGACGGAACACGTCAGAGGAAGTAACAAACTGGTTGATCGCTGGCTACATGTACGTAAGCATCTGCTCGTGGCTTACTACAATTTGGTTGGCATTAAGCCTGGCAAAGAATCGTACATGAGGCTAAACGAAAAAGCCCTTGATGATTTTTGCCAGAGTCTGGTCGATTACCTTTCTGCCGGGCATTTCAGTATTTATGAGCGCATTCTGCATAAACTGGAAGGCAACGGGCAGCTCGCTCGCGCCGCGAAGATTTGGCCGCAACTGGAAGCCAACACGCAGCAGATTATGGATTACTACGATTCCAGTCTGGAAACCGCCATAGATCATGATAATTATCTTGAGTTTCAACAGGTTTTATCTGACATCGGTGAAGCGCTGGAAGCACGCTTTGTGCTGGAAGATAAGCTAATTCTGCTGGTGCTTGACGCTGCCCGCCTCAAACATCTTGCTTGAGTTATGCGCTGTTAACGCGTAATTTACATTCAACGCCCCGTTTGCGGGGCTAATTTCTTGTCGGAGTGCCTTAACTGGCTGAGACCGTTCATTCGGGATCCGCGGAACCTGATCAGGCTAATACCTGCGAAGGGAACAAGAGTTAATCTGCTATTGCATCGCCTTTGCGGCGATCATCTCTTGCTTCATCCGTCGTCTGACAAGCCACGTCCTTAACTTTTGGAATGAGCTATGTCTGCAACAAAACTGACCCGCCGCGAGCAACGCGCCCAGGCCCAACATTTTATCGATACCCTGGAAGGCACCGCCTTTCCCAACTCAAAACGGATTTACATCACCGGCACACATCCTGGCGTGCACGTGCCGATGCGTGAGATCCAGCTTAGCCCGACGCTAATCGGCGGCAGCAAAGAACAGCCACAGTACGAAGAAAATGAAGCGATTCCGGTCTACGATACCTCCGGCCCGTATGGCGACCCGCAAATCGCGATTAACGTACAGCAAGGGCTGGCAAAACTGCGCCAGCCGTGGATCGATGCACGCGGCGACACTGAAGCACTCACCGTTCGCAGTTCCGATTACACTAAAGCGCGACTGGCGGATGATGGCCTCGATGAATTGCGTTTTAGCGGCGTATTAACGCCAAAACGCGCCAAAGCAGGCCATCGCGTTACGCAGTTACACTACGCCCGCCGGGGCATCATCACGCCGGAGATGGAGTTCATCGCCATTCGCGAGAACATGGGGCGCGAGCGCATCCGTAGCGAAGTTTTGCGCCACCAGCATCCGGGTATGAGCTTTGGTGCTCGCCTGCCGGAAAATATCACCGCGGAGTTTGTCCGTGACGAAGTCGCTGCCGGACGCGCCATTATCCCCGCCAATATCAATCATCCGGAATCTGAGCCAATGATCATTGGTCGCAACTTTCTGGTGAAAGTGAATGCCAATATCGGCAACTCAGCGGTCACCTCTTCCATTGAAGAAGAAGTGGAAAAACTGGTGTGGTCCACGCGCTGGGGAGCGGATACTGTGATGGATCTCTCTACCGGTCGCTATATTCACGAAACCCGCGAGTGGATTTTGCGCAACAGCCCGGTGCCGATCGGTACTGTGCCGATCTATCAGGCGCTGGAAAAGGTTAACGGGATCGCTGAAGATCTTACCTGGGAAACGTTCCGAGACACGCTGCTGGAACAGGCCGAGCAAGGTGTGGATTACTTCACGATTCATGCGGGCGTTCTCCTGCGCTACGTGCCAATGACCGCTAAACGTCTGACCGGTATTGTGTCGCGCGGCGGTTCGATTATGGCGAAATGGTGCCTCTCCCATCATCAGGAAAACTTCCTCTATCAACACTTCCGCGAAATTTGTGAAATCTGCGCCGCTTATGACGTTTCGCTGTCGCTGGGCGATGGCCTGCGTCCCGGTTCGATTCAGGATGCTAACGATGAAGCACAGTTTGCCGAGCTGCATACGCTGGGCGAACTGACCAAAATCGCCTGGGAATATGACGTGCAGGTGATGATTGAAGGCCCCGGGCATGTGCCGATGCAAATGATTCGCCGCAATATGACCGAGGAGTTAGAGCACTGCCACGAAGCACCGTTCTATACCCTCGGGCCGCTGACTACCGACATTGCGCCGGGCTATGACCATTTCACTTCGGGGATTGGCGCAGCGATGATTGGCTGGTTTGGCTGCGCGATGCTCTGCTACGTAACGCCAAAAGAGCACCTGGGTCTGCCCAATAAAGAAGACGTTAAGCAGGGACTTATCACCTATAAGATTGCCGCCCACGCCGCCGACCTGGCAAAGGGGCATCCGGGCGCACAAATTCGCGATAACGCCATGTCGAAAGCCCGTTTCGAATTTCGCTGGGAAGACCAGTTTAATCTGGCCCTCGATCCGTTTACCGCCCGTGCTTACCACGATGAAACCCTGCCGCAAGAGTCTGGCAAGGTCGCCCATTTCTGCTCGATGTGTGGACCGAAATTCTGCTCGATGAAAATCAGCCAGGAAGTGCGCGATTATGCCGCCGCGCAAACCATTGAAGTAGGAATGGCGGATATGTCGGAGAACTTCCGCGCCAGAGGCGGAGAAATCTACCTGCGTAAGGAGGAAGCATGATGTATCAGCCTGATTTTCCTCGTGTACCTTTTCGTTTAGGGCTGTATCCAGTAGTGGACAGTGTGCAGTGGATCGAACGCATGCTGGACGCGGGCGTGCGCACCCTCCAGCTACGCATTAAAGATCAGCGCGATGAAGAGGTGGAAGCTGATGTCGTAGCGGCAATTGAACTGGGTCACCGCTATAACGCACGACTGTTTATCAACGATTACTGGCAACTGGCGATCAGGCATCAGGCGTATGGCGTCCATCTGGGGCAGGAAGATTTGCAATCCACCGATCTCGCCGCTATCCGCGCGGCAGGCCTGCGGCTGGGCGTTTCGACCCATGATGACATGGAAATCGACGTCGCGCTGGCAGCACGCCCTTCTTATATCGCGCTGGGGCATGTGTTCCCCACGCAAACCAAACAGATGCCTTCCGCGCCGCAGGGGCTGGCGCAACTGGCTCGGCACATTGAGCGCCTGGCTGATTATCCCACCGTGGCGATTGGCGGTATCAGTCTGGCGCGCGCACCTGCGGTGATGGCGACGGGTGTCGGTAGCATCGCCGTCGTCAGTGCCATTACCCAGGCGACAGACTGGCGTGCGGCAACAGCTCAGTTGTTGGAAATTGCAGGAGTTGGCGATGAATGACCGTGATTTTATGCGTTATAGCCGCCAAATCCTGCTCGATGACATCGCCATTGAAGGCCAGCAAAAACTGCTCGACAGCCAGGTGCTGATTATCGGCCTTGGCGGGCTGGGTACGCCTGCTGCGCTGTACCTGGCTGGCGCTGGTATCGGAACTCTGGTGCTGGCAGATGACGACGATGTGCATTTGAGTAATCTGCAGCGGCAAATCCTCTTTACCACTGAAGATATCGACCGCCCGAAATCGCAGGTCTGCCAACAGCGACTGACGCAATTGAATCCCGATATTCAACTGATGGCATTACAACAACGGCTAACGGGTCATGCCTTAAAAGATGCGGTAGCACAAGCCGATGTGGTGCTCGACTGTACCGACAATATGGCGACTCGCCAGGAGATTAACGCCGCCTGCGTGGCACTCAACACGCCGCTTATCACCGCCAGCGCGGTCGGTTTTGGTGGTCAGTTGATGGTACTGACGCCGCCCTGGGAACAGGGGTGTTATCGCTGTCTGTGGCCGGATAACCTGGAGCCTGAACGCAACTGCCGCACGGCGGGCGTGGTTGGCCCGGTGGTCGGGGTTATGGGTACTTTGCAGGCACTGGAAGCAATTAAGTTATTAAGCGATATAGAGACACCTGCGGGAGAACTCCGTTTGTTCGACGGTAAATCGAACCAGTGGCGCAGCCTGGCGTTGCGCCGCGCCACAGAATGCCCTGTATGTGGAGGATGCAATGCAGATCCTGTTTAACGATCAACCGATGCAGTTCGCCGCCGGACAAACTGTTCACGAGTTGCTGGAGCAACTCAATCAACAACAAGCGGGCGCAGCGCTGGCGATTAATCAACAAATCGTCCCGCGCGAGCAATGGGCGCAACATATCGTGCAGGATGGCGACCAGATCCTGCTTTTTCAGGTTATTGCAGGGGGGTGAGATGTTACGTATTGCGGACAAAACGTTTGATTCACATCTGTTTACCGGCACCGGGAAATTCGCCTCTTCGCAACTGATGGTGGAGGCGATCCGCGCTTCCGGCAGTCAACTGGTGACGCTGGCAATGAAACGCGTCGACTTGCGCCAGCACAACGACGCTATCCTCGATCCGCTTATCGCTGCGGGTGTGACGCTGCTGCCGAATACTTCCGGGGCGAAAACAGCAGAAGAAGCCATTTTCGCTGCTCACCTGGCACGTGAGGCGTTAGGCACACACTGGCTGAAGTTGGAGATTCACCCTGACGCCCGCTGGTTGTTGCCCGATCCCATCGAAACCCTGAAAGCCGCCGAAACACTGGTGCAGCAGGGATTTGTCGTGCTGCCCTACTGCAGTGCCGATCCAGTATTGTGCAAACGTCTGGAAGAAGTCGGTTGCGCGGCGGTAATGCCGCTCGGCGCACCAATTGGCTCTAATCAGGGACTGGAAACCCGCGCCATGCTGGAGATTATTATCCAGCAAGCCACGGTTCCGGTGGTGGTTGATGCGGGCATCGGCGTTCCGAGTCATGCCGCGCAGGCGCTGGAAATGGGGGCCGACGCCGTATTAGTAAATACAGCGATTGCCGTCGCGGACGATCCCATCAACATGGCAAAAGCATTTCGTCTGGCAGTAGAAGCTGGCCTGCTGGCGCGTCAGGCTGGGCCTGGCAGCCGAAGTAGCTTTGCTCATGCCACCAGCCCACTGACCGGATTTCTGGAGGTTTCAGCATGAAAACCTTCAGCAATCGCTGGCGAGAACTGGACTGGGACGACATCCGTCTGCGCATCAACAGTAAAACGGCCGCTGACGTAGAGCGGGCGCTAAATGCGCCGTCACTCACCCGCGACGACATGATGGCATTGCTCTCACCTGCCGCCAGTGATTATCTGGAACCACTGGCCCAACGGGCGCAACGTCTGACACGCCAACGATTTGGCAATACCGTCAACTTCTACGTCCCGCTCTATCTTTCTAATCTTTGTGCTAACGACTGCACCTATTGTGGATTTTCCATGAGCAATCGCATCAAGCGCAAAACGCTGGATGAAGCAGACATCGCCAGGGAAAGCGCCGCTATTAAGGCAATGGGCTTTGAGCATCTGTTGCTGGTCACCGGTGAACATCAGGCGAAAGTAGGGATGGATTACTTTCGTCGCCACCTTCCTATCCTGCGTGAACAGTTCTCTTCGCTACAGATGGAAGTACAACCACTGACAGAAGCGGAATACGCCGAGTTAAAGCAACTTGGTCTGGATGGGGTAATGGTTTATCAGGAGACATATCACGAGGCGACGTATGCCCGCCATCATCTGAAAGGGAAAAAACAGGACTTCTTCTGGCGACTGGAAACACCAGACCGACTGGGTCGTGCGGGGATTGATAAGATAGGCCTTGGCGCGCTAATCGGCCTTTCCGACAACTGGCGCGTTGACTGCTACATGGTTGCCGAGCATTTGCTGTGGCTGCAACAGCATTACTGGCAAAGCCGCTACTCTGTCTCCTTCCCACGGTTGCGGCCATGTACTGGCGGCATTGAACCAGCGTCGATTATGGATGAACGCCAGCTAGTGCAAACCATCTGCTCCTTCCGCCTGTTTGCGCCGGAGATTGAACTCTCACTCTCCACGCGGGAATCACCGTGGTTTCGCGATCGCGTTATTCCGCTGGCAATAAATAACGTCAGCGCCTTCTCGAAAACGCAGCCAGGTGGCTATGCCGACGGTCACCCTGAACTGGAACAATTCTCACCGCACGACGATCGCAGGCCAGAAGTTGTTGCCGCCGCGTTGACCGCCCAGGGCTTGCAGCCGGTATGGAAAGACTGGGACAGCTATCTGGGACGCGCCTCGCAACGGTTTTGAAACTGAATGTAAGAACATAAATTTATTCCGAGCAGTTACGAAAGATGGAAAACGGAAACTTGTTGAAAGTCTTCCGTTTTTTTATGGTAGTGCCGTCAGCAGGAATGTTGTCCAGGGCGAAAAGCTTCTTCCTCGTTTCGCCCTGCCTTTCTTAATATTTCTGGTTAACTATATGAATTCTGAACTAAACCCATAAAAAAACCCGCCGAAGCGGGTTTTTAAGTTATTTGTGGATTAACGATTACTCGTTGTCAGAACCACCCAGACCTGCGTTCAGCAGTTCTGCCAGGCTGGCAGATGCGTCTTCTGCAGTCACCTGCGGTGCAGCCGGAGCCTCACCTGCGGCACGGCGGCGCATACGATCCTGGTGATACGCATAACCCGTACCGGCTGGGATCAGACGACCAACGATAACGTTCTCTTTCAGACCGCGCAGTTCATCACGTTTACCTGCAACAGCGGCTTCGGTCAGGACACGTGTAGTTTCCTGGAACGATGCTGCAGAGATGAAGGACTCGGTTGCCAGAGACGCTTTGGTGATACCCAGCAGATCGCGGGAGTAAGTTGCCCCCACTTTGCCGTTCGCTTCCAGTTCGCGGTTTGCGATCTTGACGCGAGAGTATTCAACCTGTTCGCCTTCCAGGAAGTCGGAGCTACCTGCGTTAACGATGGTGGCTTTACGCAGCATCTGACGAACGATAACTTCGATGTGTTTATCGTTAATCTTAACGCCCTGCAGACGGTATACGTCCTGTACTTCGTTAACGATGTAACGAGTAACAGCATGAACACCACGCAGACGCAGAATGTCGTGCGGTGCTTCCGGACCGTCGGAAATAACGTCACCACGTTCTACACGTTCACCTTCGAACACGTTGAGCTGACGCCATTTCGGAATCATCTCTTCGTACGGTTCGCTGCCGTCTACCGGGGTGATAACCAGACGACGTTTGCCTTTGGTTTCTTTACCGAAGGAAACGACACCGCTGATTTCAGCCAGGATTGCCGGCTCTTTCGGACGACGAGCTTCAAACAGGTCTGCAACGCGCGGCAGACCACCGGTGATGTCTTTAGTACCGCCAGATTCCTGCGGAATACGCGCCAGAGTGTCACCAGAGCTGATCTGTACGCCATCTTCCAGTTGAACAATCGCTTTACCCGGCAGGAAGTACTGCGCAGGCATATCAGTACCTGGGATCAGAACGTCATTACCCTGAGCATCAACGATTTTCAGTGCCGGACGCAGATCTTTACCACCTGCGGTACGCTCTGCAGAATCCAGAACAACCAGCGAAGACAGACCGGTCAATTCGTCGGTCTGACGAGTAATGGTCTGGCCGTCGATCATGTCAGTAAAGCGAACAAAACCGCTTACTTCAGTGATAACTGGCATGGTGTGCGGATCCCAGTTTGCAACGGTTTCGCCGCCAGCAACCTGTTCGCCATCGCCTTTCGCCAGTACCGCACCGTAAGGCACTTTGTAGCTTTCTTTGGTACGACCAAATTCGTCGATCAGTTTCAGTTCGGTGTTACGGGAAGTGATAACCAGTTTACCGCTGGAGTTCACAACCGACTTCACGTTGCTGAGTTTGATGCTACCTTTGTTTTTCACCTGGATGCTGGATTCAGCAGCCGCACGCGATGCCGCACCACCGATGTGGAACGTACGCATGGTCAACTGTGTACCCGGTTCACCGATGGACTGTGCCGCGATAACACCGATAGCTTCACCTTTATTGATGATGTGGCCACGCGCCAGGTCACGACCGTAGCAGTGCGCACATACACCAAAGTCGGTGTCACAAGATACAACAGAACGAACTTTAACCGCGTCGACAGAGTTCTCTTCCAGCAGGTCACACCACTGTTCGTGCAGCAGTGTGTTGCGCGGAACGAGGATGTCAGCAGTACCCGGCTTCAGAACGTCTTCAGCAGTTACACGACCCAGTACGCGATCGCGCAGCGGCTCTTTAACGTCGCCACCCTCGATAACTGGGGTCATCATGATACCTTCATGAGTACCACAATCATCTTCGGTAACCACCAGGTCCTGCGCGACGTCAACCAGACGACGAGTCAGGTAACCGGAGTTCGCGGTTTTCAGTGCGGTATCCGCCAGACCTTTACGAGCACCGTGGGTAGAGATGAAGTACTGGAGTACGTTCAGACCTTCACGGAAGTTCGCGGTGATTGGCGTTTCGATGATGGAGCCATCCGGCTTCGCCATCAGACCACGCATACCCGCAAGCTGACGAATCTGTGCCGCAGAACCACGCGCACCGGAGTCGGCCATCATGTAGATGCTGTTGAAGGAAACCTGCTTCTCTTCCTGACCGTCACGGTTAATAACGGTTTCAGTTTGCAGGTTATCCATCATCGCTTTGGATACACGATCGTTCGCCGCAGCCCAGATATCGATAACTTTGTTGTAGCGTTCGCCCGCAGTTACCAGACCAGACTGGAACTGCTCCTGAATTTCAGCAACTTCTGCTTCTGCCTCGGAGATGATTTCGTGTTTCTTCTCCGGGATGACCATGTCATCGATACCAACAGATGCACCGGAACGCGCTGCATATGCAAAGCCGGTGTACATGATCTGGTCCGCAAAAATAACGGTCGGTTTCAGACCGAGAATGCGGTAGCAGGTGTTCAGCATTTTGGAGATTGCTTTTTTACCCAGCGCTTGGTTGACGATGGAGTAAGGCAGACCTTTCGGTACAATCATCCACAGAATGGCACGGCCAACGGTCGTGTCTTTCAGGCTGGTTTTCGCGACTAATTCACCGTTAGCATCTTTTTCATACTCGGTGATACGCACTTTAACGCGCGCATGCAGAGAGGCCAGGCCAGCGCGATAAATACGCTCAGCTTCTTTCGGGCCAGTCAGCACCATGCCTTCGCCTTTGGCGTTAACACAGTCACGGGTCATGTAGTACAGACCCAGCACAACGTCCTGAGACGGAACGATGATTGGTTCGCCGTTCGCCGGAGACAGGATGTTGTTGGTAGACATCATCAGCGCACGCGCTTCGAGCTGGGCTTCCAGCGTCAGCGGTACGTGAACAGCCATCTGGTCACCATCGAAGTCGGCGTTATATGCCGCACAAACCAGCGGGTGTAGCTGGATAGCTTTACCTTCGATCAGTACCGGCTCAAATGCCTGGATACCCAGACGGTGCAGAGTCGGTGCACGGTTCAGCAGTACCGGGTGTTCGCGGATAACTTCGTCCAGGATATCCCAAACGACAGCTTCTTCACGTTCAACCATTTTCTTAGCAGCTTTGATGGTGGTAGCAAGACCACGCAGTTCCAGCTTGCCGTAGATGAACGGTTTGAACAGCTCCAGCGCCATTTTCTTCGGCAGACCGCACTGATGCAGACGCAGGTATGGACCTACGGTGATTACAGAACGACCGGAGTAGTCAACACGTTTACCGAGCAGGTTCTGACGGAAACGACCCTGTTTACCTTTGATCATGTCGGCCAAAGATTTCAGAGGACGCTTGTTAGAACCGGTGATCGCACGACCGCGACGACCGTTATCCAGCAGGGCATCAACCGCTTCCTGCAGCATACGTTTTTCGTTACGTACGATGATGTCCGGCGCTGCCAGATCCAGCAGACGTTTCAGACGGTTGTTACGGTTAATGACGCGACGATACAGATCGTTCAGGTCAGAAGTCGCGAAACGACCACCATCCAGCGGAACCAGCGGACGCAGATCTGGCGGCAGAACCGGCAGAACGGTCAGGATCATCCACTCTGGCTTGTTACCAGACTGAACGAATGCTTCCAGCAGTTTGATACGCTTGGTCAGTTTTTTACGCTTGGTTTCGGAGTTGGTTTCGTTCAGCTCTTCACGCAGAGTTTCACACTCTTGCTCCAGATCCATGCTCTTCAGCAGTGCCTGAATAGCTTCCGCACCCATCTTCGCGTCGAATTCATCACCGAACTCTTCCAGCGCATCCAGATACTGTTCTTCAGTCAGGATCTGTTGACGTTCCAGGTTGGTCATACCGCCTTCGATAACAACATAGGATTCGAAGTACAGTACGCGTTCGATATCACGCAGCGGCATATCGAGCAGCAGACCGATACGGGACGGCAGCGATTTCAGGAACCAAATGTGCGCAGTCGGAGAAGCCAGCTCGATGTGACCCATACGCTCACGGCGTACTTTAGTCTGGGTCACTTCAACGCCGCACTTCTCACAGATGACGCCGCGGTGTTTCAGGCGCTTGTACTTACCGCACAGGCACTCGTAATCTTTTACCGGCCCAAAGATACGGGCGCAGAAAAGGCCGTCACGTTCTGGTTTGAACGTACGGTAGTTGATGGTTTCCGGCTTTTTAACTTCACCGAAAGACCATGAACGGATCATGTCTGGCGAAGCCAGAGCAATTTTGATCGCATCAAACTCTTCGGTTTTAGTCTGCGCTTTCAGAAACTTTAATAAATCTTTCACGGATTTGCTCCCGTCGGAGTTAGCACAATCCGCTGCCGGGTTTTACCCCGACAGCAGTGACCTGTTTGAGCGAGAATTACTCGTCTTCCAGTTCGATGTTGATACCCAGCGAACGAATCTCTTTCAACAATACGTTGAAGGATTCTGGCATGCCCGGTTCCATCTGATGGTTGCCGTCCACGATGTTCTTATACATCTTGGTACGACCGTTCACGTCATCAGACTTAACGGTGAGCATTTCCTGCAGGGTGTATGCCGCGCCGTATGCTTCCAGCGCCCACACTTCCATCTCCCCGAAACGCTGACCACCGAACTGTGCCTTACCACCCAGCGGCTGCTGAGTAACCAGGCTGTAAGAACCGGTAGAACGCGCGTGCATCTTGTCGTCGACCAGGTGGTTCAGTTTCAGCATGTACATGTAACCTACGGTTACCGGGCGTTCGAACTGTTCACCAGTGCGGCCGTCGTACAGGGTGATCTGACCAGAAGTCGGCAGGTCGCCAAGTTTCAGAAGCTCTTTAATTTCCGCTTCTTTCGCACCGTCGAATACCGGCGTTGCGATCGGCATACCTTTGCGCAGGTTTTCAGCCAGGCGCATCACTTCTTCATCGCTGAAGGTACTCAGGTCAACTTTCTGACGAACGTCAGCGCCCAGATCGTAGGCACGCTGGATGAACTCGCGCAGTTTCGCGACTTCCTGCTGCTGTTTCAGCATGGCATTGATCTTGTCACCGATACCTTTAGCAGCCATACCCAGGTGGGTTTCCAGAATCTGACCGATGTTCATACGAGACGGTACGCCTAGCGGGTTCAGTACGATGTCTACCGGCGTACCGTTTTCATCGTAAGGCATATCTTCGATCGGGTTGATCTTAGAAATTACACCCTTGTTACCGTGACGACCTGCCATCTTGTCACCAGGCTGGATACGGCGTTTAACGGCCAGATATACCTTAACAATCTTCAGCACGCCCGGTGCCAGATCGTCACCCTGGGTGATTTTGCGGCGTTTCGCTTCGAGTTTCTTCTCGAACTCGTGTTTCAGTTCGTCATACTGCTCAGCCAGTTGTTCTAGCTGATTTTGTTTCTCTTCGTCGGTCAGGCCCAGTTCCAGCCAGCGATCGCGCGGCAGTTTGTCGAGCTTCTCAGCTTCAACACCACCGGCTACCAGCACAGCTCGGATACGGCTGAACAGACCCGCTTCGAGGATCTGCAGTTCTTCAGACAGGTCTTTCTTCGCCTGTTTGAGCTGCATTTCTTCGATTTCCAGCGCACGTTTGTCTTTTTCTACGCCATCGCGAGTAAAGACCTGAACGTCGATAACCGTACCGGATACACCGTTTGGTACACGTAGAGAAGAGTCTTTAACGTCAGACGCTTTCTCACCGAAGATCGCACGCAACAGTTTCTCTTCTGGGGTCAGTTGGGTTTCACCTTTCGGCGTTACCTTACCAACCAGAATGTCGCCACCGGTCACTTCCGCACCAATGTAAACGATACCGGATTCATCCAGTTTGGAGAGCGCAGCTTCACCCACGTTCGGGATATCAGCGGTGATCTCTTCTGGCCCCAGCTTGGTGTCACGAGACACACACGCCAGCTCCTGGATGTGGATGGTGGTGAAACGGTCTTCCTGAACAACACGCTCGGATACGAGGATGGAGTCTTCGAAGTTGTAGCCGTTCCACGGCATGAACGCCACGCGCATGTTCTGACCGAGCGCCAGTTCACCGAGGTCGGTGGACGGACCGTCTGCCAGCACGTCGCCACGTTCTACCGGCTCACCCAGAGAAACACATGGCATCTGGTTGATACAGGTGTTCTGGTTAGAACGGGTGTACTTGGTCAGGTTGTAGATATCGATACCTGCTTCGCCCGGGTACATCTCGTCTTCGTTAACTTTGATAACGATACGAGAAGCATCCACGTACTGAACGACACCACCACGTTTAGCAACCGCAGTTACACCGGAGTCAACGGCAACAGCACGTTCCATACCAGTACCAACCAGCGGCTTATCAGCACGCAGAGTCGGAACGGCCTGACGTTGCATGTTCGCACCCATCAATGCACGGTTGGCGTCATCGTGTTCAAGGAACGGGATCAGGGACGCACCGACGGATACCACCTGCTGGGTGGATACGTCCATGTAGTCAACCTGGTCGCGGCTGAACAAGCTGGATTCGCCTTTGCTACGGCAGGTTACCAGATCTTCTACGAAGTGGCCTTCTTCATCCAGGTTGGAGTTCGCCTGGGCGATAACGTAGTTGCCTTCTTCGATAGCAGACAGGTAGTGAATTTCGTCAGTTACAACACCGTCGGTTACTTTACGATACGGAGTCTCAAGGAAGCCGTATTCGTTAGTCTGTGCGTACACGGACAGGGAGTTGATCAGACCGATGTTCGGACCTTCAGGGGTTTCGATTGGACATACGCGACCGTAGTGAGTCGGGTGTACGTCTCGAACCTCGAAGCCTGCGCGTTCACGGGTCAGACCGCCTGGGCCGAGTGCGGAGATACGACGTTTGTGCGTAATCTCAGACAGTGGGTTGTTCTGGTCCATAAACTGAGACAACTGACTGGAACCAAAGAACTCTTTCACTGCTGCAGAAATCGGCTTGGCGTTGATCATGTCCTGAGGCATCAGGGTATCCAGATCGCCCAGAGACAGACGCTCTTTCACCGCACGCTCTACACGTACCAGGCCAACGCGGAACTGGTTTTCAGCCATTTCGCCAACAGAACGGATACGACGGTTGCCGAGGTGGTCGATATCATCGACTTCGCCTTTACCGTTACGGATATCAATGAGCTTTTTCATAACATCAATGATGTCGTCTTTGCTCAGGATACCAGAACCTTCAATTTCTTCACGCAGCAGAGAACGGTTGAACTTCATACGACCAACCGCAGACAGGTCATAGCGGTCTTCGGAGAAGAACAGGTTCTCAAACAGGCTTTCAGCGGCTTCACGAGTCGGCGGCTCGCCAGGACGCATCATACGGTAGATTTCTACCAGTGCGCTCAGACGGTCATTAGTTGGGTCGACACGTAAGGTTTCAGAGATATACGGGCCGTGATCCAGATCGTTGGTGAACAGCGTTTCGATACGCTTGTGACCAGACTGGCTCAGCTTAGCCAGCAGATCCAAGCTCAGCTCCATGTTCGCTGCGCAGATCAGCTCGCCGGTAGACTCATCAATATAGTCTTTAGCAACTACTTTACCTGCGATGTACTCAACCGGGACTTCGATCAGTTTTACGTCGTCTTTTTCCAGTTGGCGAATGTGGCGCGCAGTAATACGGCGGCCTTTTTCTACGTACACTTTACCGTTAGCTTCGATGTCAAAAGATGCGGTTTCACCACGCAGGCGTTCCGGCACCAGTTCCATCTGCAGCTTGTTATCACGGATTTCGAAAATAACTTTTTCGAAGAACAGGTCGAGGATCTGTTCAGTGGTGTAATTCAGGGCACGCAGAATGATGGTCGCAGGCAGTTTACGGCGACGGTCGATACGTACGAACAGGTTGTCCTTCGGATCGAATTCGAAGTCCAGCCAGGAACCACGGTAAGGAATAATACGCGCGTTATACAGTACTTTACCCGAAGAGTGGGTTTTACCTTTGTCGGAGTCGAAGAAGACGCCCGGACTACGGTGCAACTGGGAAACGATAACACGCTCAGTACCATTGATAACAAAAGTACCGTTGTCAGTCATGAGCGGAATTTCGCCCATGTAGACTTCTTGTTCTTTAATGTCTTTTACGGTGCCTTCCGGCGCTTCGCGCTCATAGATCACCAGACGCAGTTTAACGCGCAGCGGTGCGGAATAGGTCACGCCACGGATTTGACATTCCTGGACGTCAAACACTGGTTCGCCAAGGCGGTAGCTGACGTATTGCAGCTCGGAATTACCGCTGTAGCTCTGAATCGGGAACACGGAACGGAAAGCAGCTTCCAGACCATACTGCCCTTCAGGATCTTGCTCGATAAATTTCTGAAACGAGTCAAGCTGGATAGAAAGGAGATAAGGCACATCCAGAACTTGTGGACGTTTACCAAAATCCTTACGAATACGTTTTTTCTCGGTATAGGAGTAAACCATAGGGTTCCTCAGCTCGCTGACAAGTCGACCCATCTGTCCATTGAGCGGACAGTTTGTGCAACACTATTTTGTTGACCGGAAAATGGATACTTTCCGCAATGCCTGTTGCTATCACGCTTAAACCATTTCATTGCGATTTACACAGAGCGGACGCTCTGTCGCAGTATATTAAGTCGTCGATAGAAACAAGCATTGAAAGGCACAGCAGTAGTCAAACAGTGTGAAACGCTACTGGCGCCTTACAGCGCAAAAAGGCTGGTGACTAAAAAGTCACCAGCCATCAGCCTGATTCCTCAGGCTGCAACCGGAAGGGTTGGCTTATTTAACTTCAACTTCAGCGCCAGCTTCTTCCAGAGCTTTTTTCAGTGCTTCAGCGTCATCTTTGCTCACGCCTTCTTTCAGAGCAGCCGGAGCAGATTCTACCAAGTCTTTAGCTTCTTTCAGACCCAGGCCAGTTGCGCCACGTACTGCTTTGATAACAGCAACTTTGTTAGCGCCAGCAGCTTTCAGAATTACGTCGAATTCAGTTTTTTCTTCAGCAGCTTCAACCGGGCCAGCAGCTACAGCTACAGCAGCAGCAGCGGAAACACCGAATTTTTCTTCCATTGCAGAGATCAGTTCTACAACGTCCATTACAGACATAGCTGCAACTGCTTCAATGATTTGATCTTTAGTGATAGACATTTAAATTGTTCCTGAATATCAGAATAAGTTTATACGTAAGCGAATGCGTTAAACAGATAACTGCGATTAAGCAGCTTCTTTCGCATCGCGTACAGCAGCCAGAGTACGAACCAGTTTGCCAGCCGAAGCTTCTTTCATGGTTGCCATCAGGCGTGCAATTGCTTCTTCGTAGGTCGGCAGAGTTGCCAGGCGGTCGATCTGAGACGCCGGGATCAGCTCACCTTCAAAGGCAGCGGCTTTGACCTCAAATTTTGCATTCGCTTTCGCGAACTCTTTGAACAGACGAGCAGCAGCGCCCGGATGTTCCATAGAGTATGCAATAAGGGTCGGACCAACAAACGCATCTTTCAGGCACTCGAACGGAGTACCTTCAACAGCACGACGCAGCAGGGTGTTACGAACAACACGCATGTATACGCCAGCTTCGCGACCTGCTTTACGCAGTTCAGTCATTTTATCTACAGTTACGCCACGGGAATCCGCAACTACTGCAGACAGCGCGCCTTTGGCTACTTCGCTGACTTCAGCAACAATCGCTTGTTTGTCTTGAAGATTTAAAGCCATTAGCTTTGCTCCTGGATGTTTGCCAGAGAAAATCTCTGGAACTCACTTCACTCCTCCAAACGGAGAGAGCGTCTTAATTACGGTGAGCAGAAACAAGCCAGAATATAAAAGAATAATCTTAGCGTTCTGTCACCGTCTACGCAGGGTATTAAGTCTCTTACGAAACACCTGCGGTCTTCGACGGAGGCCTGGATTAGGCCAGGCTCCAACGAACAAATCTTTTTAGCCGCTAACTTTCGTTAACGTACGTGGGGGTAAGATTGTAGACAAAATCACCGCCCACGTAAAGGCATTAGTTTGCAGAAGCGCTCAGGCCAGCCTGGTCAACTGCAACACCTGCACCCATGGTGGTGGAGATGCTAACTTTCTTGATGTACACGCCTTTCGCCTGAGTAGGTTTTGCTTTTTTCAGCGCAACCAGCAGAGCTTCCAGGTTTTCTTTCAGTTTGTCAGCGTCAAAGTCCACTTTACCGATGGTAGTGTGGATGATGCCGTTTTTGTCGTTACGGTAACGGATCTGGCCAGCTTTAGCGTTTTTAACCGCTTCAGCTACGTTCGGCGTTACAGTACCCACTTTCGGGTTTGGCATCAGGCCGCGCGGACCCAGAACCTGGCCCAGTTGGCCAACAACGCGCATTGCATCCGGAGAAGCAATAACAACGTCAAAGTTCATTTCGCCTTTCTTGATCTGATCAGCCAGATCTTCCATACCTACCAGCTCAGCGCCTGCAGCTTTAGCAGCTTCAGCATTTGCGCCCTGGGTAAATACGGCTACGCGAACGGAACGGCCAGTACCGTGCGGCAGTACAGTTGCGCCACGTACGTTCTGGTCAGATTTACGAGCGTCGATGCCGAGGTTAACAGCAACGTCCACGCTTTCTACGAATTTAGCAGTCGCCAGCTCTTTCAGCAGAGCGATAGCTTCGTTGATGTCGTACTGTTTGGTCGCATCAACTTTCTCGCGGATAACACGCATGCGCTTGGTCAGTTTAGCCATTTCTTAGTCCTCCACTACCAGGCCCATGGAACGTGCAGTACCTTCGATGGAGCGAGTCATCGCTTCAATGTCGGCACCGGTCATGTCGGCAGCTTTGGTCTGCGCGATTTCCTGCAACTGAGCGCGGGAAATTTTACCCACTTTGTCTTTGTTCGGCTTACCGGAACCAGACTTGATACCAGCCGCTTTTTTCAGCAGAACTGCTGCCGGCGGAGTCTTGGTAACGAAAGTGAAAGAACGGTCAGCGTAAACGGTGATAACTACCGGAATCGGCAGACCTTTTTCGATGGAATCAGTTTTTGCGTTGAACGCTTTGCAGAATTCCATGATGTTTACGCCCTGCTGACCCAGAGCCGGACCTACTGGCGGACTCGGGTTAGCCATACCAGCCGCAACCTGCAGCTTGACATAGGCTTGTACTTTCTTAGCCATTATAAATTCCTCAAGTTGGGTAATAGCGCCTCAGAGAGGCTCCCCGTGATATAAAAAATCGTTTTACGGGCAAGGCCCATAAAAACAAAAGGCGCGAAATTGTATTCCAATCTCGCGCCTTGTGCAACGATTTAATCGCCGCTTTTTTGATCGCTGTGTTAGGCTTTTTCAACCTGGCTGAAGTCCAGTTCTACCGGGGTCGCACGACCAAAGATAGAAACAGAGACTTTCAGACGAGACTTCTCGTAATCAACCTCTTCAACGACACCGTTGAAGTCAGCGAACGGACCATCATTAACACGAACCATTTCACCTGGTTCAAACAGCGTTTTCGGACGCGGCTTATCACCAACCTGCTGCAGGCGGTTCATAATCGCATCGACTTCTTTATCGCTGATTGGCGCCGGACGATCGGAAGTACCGCCGATGAAGCCCATCACACGCGGTACGCTGCGCACCAGATGCCAGCTCGCATCGTTCATCACCATCTGAACGAGGACGTAGCCAGGGAAGAATTTGCGTTCGCTTTTGCGACGCTGACCGCCACGGATCTCAACGACTTCTTCAGTCGGGACCATGACTTCGCCAAACAACTCTTCCATGTTGTGTAATTTGATATGCTCACGCAGCGATGTTGCTACGCGGCCTTCAAAACCGGAAAACGCCTGAACGACGTACCAGCGCTTTTTAGGAGCTTCAGACATCTCAGAACCTCAGGCCAGTGATAAAGGATACCAGGCGAACCAGAATACCATCCAGTCCCCACAGGATCAGTGACATTACTGCGGTAACCGCAGCCACAATCAGCGTGGTGTGCAATGTTTCCTGGCGAGTCGGCCAAATGACCTTACGGACTTCGGTACGCGCTTCACGGGCAAAAGCAACGGTTGCTTTACCTTTTGTCGTTAACAGCGCGACACCACCCGCTGCAGCAATCAGAATTACTACGGCCAGCGCACGCAGCGGCAGCATAATGTCGCGATAAAGGTAATTGCCGACAATTGCCACCAGGAGCAATGCCACCACAACGACCCACTTCATCGCTTCCAGGCCGCGCCCGCTTCCTTGAGCTTCGGTATTCGCACTCATAAACCAACCTGTCAGAAGTATTCTACAAACATTTTCACCCCGCGATCGCGAGGCAAACCAAATCGAAACGCGTATTCGCTTTTCGGATTATACGCCCTCAACAGAGCCTGTCTCAGCAATGATTATGACAAAGAAAATCACTGATGAGCCAGGTTCTGGTACGAAAGCGTGCAAAAAGGGCATCAAATGATGCCCTTTTATTGCGCATTGCGTCAAATGTTATCGGCAATTAGCTCAGAACTTTAGCTACAACGCCCGCGCCAACGGTACGGCCGCCTTCACGGATTGCGAAACGCAGACCGTCGTCCATCGCGATCGGGTGGATCAGGGTAACAACCATTTTGATGTTGTCGCCCGGCATTACCATCTCTACGCCTTCCGGCAGTTCGATAGTACCAGTCACGTCAGTAGTACGGAAGTAGAACTGCGGACGGTAGCCTTTGAAGAACGGAGTATGACGGCCGCCTTCATCTTTGGACAGAATGTACACTTCAGATTCGAACTTGGTGTGCGGCTTGATGGTGCCCGGCTTAGCCAGTACCTGACCACGTTCGATTTCTTCACGTTTGATACCACGCAGCAGAACACCTACGTTCTCACCAGCACGGCCTTCGTCCAGCAGTTTGCGGAACATTTCAACGCCAGTACAGGTAGACTTCTGAGTCTCTTTGATACCAACGATTTCAACTTCTTCGCCAACTTTGATGATACCGCGTTCCACACGACCGGTAACAACAGTACCACGACCGGAGATGGAGAATACGTCTTCGATCGGCAGCAGGAACGGCTTGTCAATCGCACGCTCTGGTTCCGGAATGTAAGAATCCAGGAAGCCAGCCAGTTCCAGGATTTTCGCTTCCCACTCTGCATCGCCTTCCAGCGCTTTCAGTGCAGAACCACGAACGATCGGAGTGTCGTCGCCCGGGAAGTCGTACTGAGACAGAAGTTCACGAACTTCCATTTCAACCAGTTCCAGCAGCTCTTCGTCATCAACCATGTCGCATTTGTTCAGGAACACGATGATGTACGGAACGCCTACCTGACGACCCAGCAGGATGTGCTCACGGGTTTGCGGCATCGGGCCGTCAGTCGCAGCAACAACCAGGATCGCGCCATCCATCTGAGCAGCACCAGTGATCATGTTTTTAACATAGTCGGCGTGCCCCGGGCAGTCTACGTGTGCGTAGTGACGGGTCGGGGTGTCGTATTCAACGTGAGAAGTGTTGATGGTGATACCACGAGCTTTTTCTTCCGGCGCGTTATCGATCTGATCGAATGCGCGAGCAGCACCGCCGTAGGTTTTAGCCAGTACGGTAGTGATTGCAGCGGTCAGCGTTGTTTTACCATGGTCAACGTGGCCGATAGTACCGACGTTAACGTGCGGTTTTGTACGTTCAAACTTTTCTTTAGACATCGATTGTCCCTCTAAGACACGGATAAATCGGTGATATCACCACATCAACCAGGCAACATGCCCGACTTGTTGAATGCAATAAACAGAAGGAAAAAACAGGGAGGAGAAAAGAAGTGGTGCTGATAGGCAGATTCGAACTGCCGACCTCACCCTTACCAAGGGTGCGCTCTACCAACTGAGCTATATCAGCACATCTTGGAGCGGGCAGCGGGAATCGAACCCGCATCATCAGCTTGGAAGGCTGAGGTAATAGCCATTATACGATGCCCGCATCCTAGAACTCGGCTACCTGATTTTCATTCTGCACTGAATATCGAGAGAAGCTCTCTTTATTCGAGCCGGTAAGCGAACTTATCGTCTCGGGCTACGCATCGCGTGGCCGAAATTGGTGGTGGGGGAAGGATTCGAACCTTCGAAGTCTGTGACGGCAGATTTACAGTCTGCTCCCTTTGGCCGCTCGGGAACCCCACCGGACTTGATGGTGCCGACTACCGGAATCGAACTGGTGACCTACTGATTACAAGTCAGTTGCTCTACCTACTGAGCTAAGTCGGCATCAAGTAGCGCGCATTCTATGGAGACATGCGCGCTCATGCAACTAAAAAATTGCATAATTTGTTTTATCGGTCACATTTTACACAACTCGATGAAGAAACAGTCAAACTGGGGACAGATTAGCATACTTTTTCAGCATCATTCTGTTTAACAATGCACTCAAGCTAAAACACAATTCTTTTTAGTAGATGGAATATCTGTCACATTGCTTTTCAACGATAGCTTGTCGAAAGAGATTTTTTCTTATTATTCCTCCCAATCTGGTGTTACCCTCCTGCCCATTAACCCATTCAACAGAACTGTGACGCGCCATAGCAAATATCGCTTTGCCGATAGAGCTATGATCGCCAGAAACATGCTTATGAGTATAAAAGAGCAAACGTTAATGACGCCTTACCTACAGTTTGACCGCAACCAGTGGGCAGCTCTGCGTGATTCCGTACCTATGACGTTATCGGAAGATGAGATCGCCCGTCTCAAAGGTATAAATGAGGATCTCTCGTTAGAAGAAGTTGCCGAGATCTATTTGCCTTTATCGCGTTTGCTGAACTTCTATATAAGCTCAAACTTGCGCCGTCAGGCAGTTCTGGAACAATTTCTTGGTACTAACGGACAACGCATTCCTTACATTATCAGCATCGCGGGTAGCGTTGCGGTGGGGAAAAGTACGACCGCCCGTGTATTACAGGCTCTATTAAGCCGTTGGCCGGAACACCGTCGTGTTGAACTGATCACCACCGATGGTTTTCTTCATCCCAACAAAGTGCTTAAAGAACGTGGTCTGATGAAGAAGAAAGGCTTCCCGGAGTCGTACGATATGCATCGTCTGGTGAAGTTTGTTTCCGATCTAAAATCGGGAGTGCCAAACGTTACAGCACCGGTTTACTCGCATCTTATTTATGATGTGATCCCGGATGGCGATAAAACTGTCGTGCAGCCTGATATTTTAATTCTTGAAGGATTAAATGTCTTACAGAGCGGTATGGATTACCCACACGATCCGCATCATGTTTTTGTTTCTGATTTTGTCGATTTTTCGATATATGTTGATGCTCCTGAAGACTTACTGCAGACATGGTATATCAACCGCTTCCTGAAATTCCGTGAAGGCGCTTTTACAGATCCGGATTCCTATTTCCATAACTACGCTAAATTAACAAAAGAAGAAGCGATCAATACTGCCTTGACGCTTTGGAAGGAAATCAACTGGCTGAACTTAAAGCAAAATATTCTTCCTACTCGCGAACGTGCCAGCCTGATCCTGACCAAAAGTGCTAATCATGCGGTAGAAGAAGTCAGACTACGCAAATAATTTAAAGGGGGAGCTATTGCTTAATGCCAGTCAGTTAAGCAACTGACTGGCTCTTTTTCGGGGCTGTGGGGTATTTCCAGGGCCTCTCCTTTACCACTCTCGGGAAGGCTCTTTCCCTTCTTGTCGGTAATTTCACAAGTTGTCCCATACTTGCAAGATCGCGCATCAGCTCCGGTATACGTCCCGGTGAAGCGCCCTGCAATGTCATCAGCATTCTCATCACCATTCCGCATGATTCTGAGAAACTCAGTTGATTCGGCCAGTAACCTTTCAGATGTTCTGCCATTTTAATCATCTGATATCTCACCAGATTATAAGCCAGTAAGACACCCCACAGCTCTTGCTCCACAAGCTCCGGCTTTTTACTTCTCAGCGTCAGCCTGCTCAGTTGCATCGTCTGTTTTATCTCCCTGTATCCCAGTTCGATTTCCCAGCGATGACTGTACAGATCCGCCATTTCTCCTCCGGGGAAGCGCATGGCGTCCGTCATCGACGTCAGCAGATGGCAGACTTTTCCTTTGCGCGTCACGGTCAGCAGGCGGGCTGTCACCTCATTTCCCAGCCCCGGCCACTTTTTTCGTGCCTGCGGGCTGGTTTTCAGCTTCACCAGATGATCGCCTTTACCCAGTTTTCTGATCTCTTCATATTGCGCTCCCTTTCTGAGAGGGATCATCCAGTGGCGGTGTTCTCCCGCCTGGCTCCAGGCATTTAACAGTCCCAGTGAGTAATAACCTTTATCCATTAACGTCAGGGTGTTATCGCCGGTTTGTTCTATAAGTTGCTCAGCAAGCTCATTTTCGCTGTTCTTCATCGTGCCGAAGGCTGCAGCCGTCAGCAGATGGCTGGTCAGTTCCATCTGGCAGACCATTTTGACCTGCGGGTAGAGCGCCGGGTTCCCGGCATGTGTCTGGCGGGGGAAGGCTGCATCGTTCTCTGGTGTATCCGGTGTGCGCCAGAACACACCATCGATGGCCAGCAGGGTCAGGCCGCACCAGTGCGGATGCGGCGTGGTGTTATGCCAGAGCTGCGCTGTTTTCGTGAACACGCGGCGGACAGCCTCACTTCCCAGGCGCTGGCGGGCCTGAATAACGGCACTGGGGGCAACGAAGGGGCGATTGCCCGGTAGCATGATGTCCAGGCGATTCACAATCTGGTGAAGAGGTTCTTTACGCTCAAGCGCCATGCCAACAATACACCAGACCATCATTTCGAGGGGAAGACGGCGCTTGCGTAGCGTTACAGTACCTGATTCGGCAAGGCAACGAGAGATGAGTTCGGGGTCGAGGTAATCCCCCAGAGAAGTCAGTGGGTTACGCAGAGAATCGTAACGGGATACCAGATCAAGGGCCTGTCCAATGTGCATAAAAAAATCCGGAAACGAGTGAGCGTTTCCGGATTCTTACACAGCCACTGGATCGGTCAACTGATCCTTAACTGATCGGCATTAGAGCTATTGCTCCCTTTTTTATTTATCTGCGCTTCGTAGCGATATTTCACCGCCCATCCAGGGTTTAATTATCCCATCCTGTTCAAGCAATAATGCGCCTTGGTTATCTATCCCGCGCGAAATCCCAAATATTTCTTTATCACCAATGATAAGTTTCACTGGGCGATTAATAAAATTATCCAGTTTTTCCCAACGAGCCAAATAAGGAGTAAGTCCTTCTTGCTCGAAGAGTTCCAGCGCCGCCCGTAATTCACGTATAAGCGTGGCTGCCAGAGTATTACGATCCAGATTGATCCCCGCTTCTTGCAAGGTGATCCATCCCTGATTAACGACACTCTCTTCGACTCGACGCATGGCCATGTTGATCCCGGCACCGATGACAATTTGTGCCGCATCGCCGGTTTTGCCCGTCAGTTCAACGAGAATACCCGCCAGCTTGCGATCCTGCAGATAGAGGTCGTTTGGCCATTTAACACGAACTTTATCAGCTCCCAGCGTGCGTAGTACTTCCGCCATCACGATACCGATAACCAGGCTTAAACCAATCGCCGCAGCAGGGCCTTGCTCCAGACGCCAGAACATTGATAAATATAAGTTTGCGCCAAAAGGAGAAAACCATTTCCGCCCACGGCGACCACGACCCGCTTGCTGATATTCTGCGACACAGGCATCGCCCGATTTAAGCTCTCCTATACGGTCAAGGAGGTACTGGTTCGTAGAATCAATCACCGGTAACACAGCAACATTACCACCATCCAGGTGACTCAATATCTGTTCGGCATTAAGTAACTGGATTGGTTCAGGCAGGCTGTATCCTTTGCCCGGAACGGTAAATACATCAACACCCCAGTCACGCAGTGTCTGAATGTGTTTATTAATAGCCGCCCGACTCATTCCCAACGTTTCACCCAGTTGCTCGCCGGAGTGAAATTCGCCGTTCGCTAACAGGGCGATCAATTTCAGTGGAACAGTATTATCCTTCATGAAATTGTCTCCACTGCGCTCACTTCACCTGATGCACCAATAAAGCGGACTTCGGGGTCAAGCCAGACGTTAAATCTTTCACCGACTTTCTGCCTTACGTGATGTGCCAGTTGTACGACGTCTTCACTTTTCGCATTGCCTTCATTAATAAGAACTAGCGCCTGTTGACGATGTACCGCAGCCCCGCCAATCTGTGCCCCTTTTAGCTGACACTGATCGATGAGCCAGCCAGCAGCCAGTTTTACTGAACCATCCGCCTGGAGGTAATTAGGTGCCGTTGGAAATTGTGCCAGTAACGCTTTAGCCATTTCGACTGAAACAACAGGATTTTTGAAGAAACTACCGGCATTACCGTTCACTTTTGGATCGGGAAGTTTTGTAGTTCTCATATGACACACCGCATCAAATACTTGCTGTGGTGTCACCGTTGAAGGCTCCAGACGAGTTAAGTCACCATAGGTCAGTACAGGTTGCCACTCTTTTGGCAGGCGCAGACCTACGGCTACAATGGCGAAGCGATCCTGATATTCATGCTTAAAAATACTGTCACGATAACCAAAACGACACTCTTTAGCTGTTAAGCGCACTTGCTTGCCTGTCGTCAGTTCAACGCAGTCAACATAATAGCAAACTCGCTGTAATTCTACGCCATAAGCACCAATATTCTGGATAGGCGATGAGCCGACACAGCCCGGAATTAATGCCAGATTTTCCAGCCCGGGCATACCTTGCTGCAAAGTGTATTTCACCAGATGATGCCAGTTTTCTCCCGCCCCAACATGTAAATACCAAGCATCAGGCGTATCGTTAATTTCAATACCTTTGATCCGGTTGATAATCACCGTTCCGCAGTAATCTTCCAGGAAAAGTACGTTACTTCCTTCACCCAGAATAAGAACTGGCTGTCCTTCTGCGGTTGCATGCTGCCAGGCATTGAGTAGTTGTTTTTCGTCTTCCACGCATACAATGTGCTTCGCATTGCGATCAATGCCGAAGGTGTTCCAGGGTTTTAAGGAGTGGTTCATAGCTGCTTTCCTGATGCAAAAACGTGGCTAGTTTACCGTATCTGCGGGGGGATGGCTTGTAGATATAACGACAGGAAGAGTTTTCACCAGCGCAAAAAGGCCATCCTTACGGATGGCCTTTCGCTTTATTTGATGCCTGGCAGTTCCCTACTCTCGCATGGGGAGACCCCACACTACCATCGGCGCTACGGCGTTTCACTTCTGAGTTCGGCATGGGGTCAGGTGGGACCACCGCGCTATCTCCGCCAGGCAAATTCTGTTTATTAACCCGCTTTCGCCGGCTAATCTAATCTGTATCAGGCTGAAAATCTTCTCTCATCCGCCAAAACATCTTCGGCGTTGTAAGGTTAAGCCTCACGGTTCATTAGTACCGGTTAGCTCAACGCATCGCTGCGCTTACACACCCGGCCTATCAACGTCGTCGTCTTCAACGTTCCTTCAGGAGACTTAAAGTCTCAGGGAGAACTCATCTCGGGGCAAGTTTCGTGCTTAGATGCTTTCAGCACTTATCTCTTCCGCATTTAGCTACCGGGCAGTGCCATTGGCATGACAACCCGAACACCAGTGATGCGTCCACTCCGGTCCTCTCGTACTAGGAGCAGCCCCCCTCAGTTCTCCAGCGCCCACGGCAGATAGGGACCGAACTGTCTCACGACGTTCTAAACCCAGCTCGCGTACCACTTTAAATGGCGAACAGCCATACCCTTGGGACCTACTTCAGCCCCAGGATGTGATGAGCCGACATCGAGGTGCCAAACACCGCCGTCGATATGAACTCTTGGGCGGTATCAGCCTGTTATCCCCGGAGTACCTTTTATCCGTTGAGCGATGGCCCTTCCATTCAGAACCACCGGATCACTATGACCTGCTTTCGCACCTGCTCGCGCCGTCACGCTCGCAGTCAAGCTGGCTTATGCCATTGCACTAACCTCCTGATGTCCGACCAGGATTAGCCAACCTTCGTGCTCCTCCGTTACTCTTTAGGAGGAGACCGCCCCAGTCAAACTACCCACCAGACACTGTCCGCAACCCGGATCACGGGTCAACGTTAGAACATCAAACATTAAAGGGTGGTATTTCAAGGTCGGCTCCATGCAGACTGGCGTCCACACTTCAAAGCCTCCCACCTATCCTACACATCAAGGCTCAATGTTCAGTGTCAAGCTATAGTAAAGGTTCACGGGGTCTTTCCGTCTTGCCGCGGGTACACTGCATCTTCACAGCGAGTTCAATTTCACTGAGTCTCGGGTGGAGACAGCCTGGCCATCATTACGCCATTCGTGCAGGTCGGAACTTACCCGACAAGGAATTTCGCTACCTTAGGACCGTTATAGTTACGGCCGCCGTTTACCGGGGCTTCGATCAAGAGCTTCGCCTTGCGGCTGACCCCATCAATTAACCTTCCGGCACCGGGCAGGCGTCACACCGTATACGTCCACTTTCGTGTTTGCACAGTGCTGTGTTTTTAATAAACAGTTGCAGCCAGCTGGTATCTTCGACTGATTTCAGCTCCACGAGCAAGTCGCTTCACCTACATATCAGCGTGCCTTCTCCCGAAGTTACGGCACCATTTTGCCTAGTTCCTTCACCCGAGTTCTCTCAAGCGCCTTGGTATTCTCTACCTGACCACCTGTGTCGGTTTGGGGTACGATTTGATGTTACCTGATGCTTAGAGGCTTTTCCTGGAAGCAGGGCATTTGTTGCTTCAGCACCGTAGTGCCTCGTCATCACGCCTCAGCCTTGATTCTCCGGATTTGCCTGGAAAATCAGCCTACACGCTTAAACCGGGACAACCGTCGCCCGGCCAACATAGCCTTCTCCGTCCCCCCTTCGCAGTAACACCAAGTACAGGAATATTAACCTGTTTCCCATCGACTACGCCTTTCGGCCTCGCCTTAGGGGTCGACTCACCCTGCCCCGATTAACGTTGGACAGGAACCCTTGGTCTTCCGGCGAGCGGGCTTTTCACCCGCTTTATCGTTACTTATGTCAGCATTCGCACTTCTGATACCTCCAGCATGCCTCACAGCACACCTTCAACGGCTTACAGAACGCTCCCCTACCCAACAACACATAGTGTCGCTGCCGCAGCTTCGGTGCATGGTTTAGCCCCGTTACATCTTCCGCGCAGGCCGACTCGACCAGTGAGCTATTACGCTTTCTTTAAATGATGGCTGCTTCTAAGCCAACATCCTGGCTGTCTGGGCCTTCCCACATCGTTTCCCACTTAACCATGACTTTGGGACCTTAGCTGGCGGTCTGGGTTGTTTCCCTCTTCACGACGGACGTTAGCACCCGCCGTGTGTCTCCCGTGATAACATTCTCCGGTATTCGCAGTTTGCATCGGGTTGGTAAGTCGGGATGACCCCCTTGCCGAAACAGTGCTCTACCCCCGGAGATGAATTCACGAGGCGCTACCTAAATAGCTTTCGGGGAGAACCAGCTATCTCCCGGTTTGATTGGCCTTTCACCCCCAGCCACAAGTCATCCGCTAATTTTTCAACATTAGTCGGTTCGGTCCTCCAGTTAGTGTTACCCAACCTTCAACCTGCCCATGGCTAGATCACCGGGTTTCGGGTCTATACCCTGCAACTTAACGCCCAGTTAAGACTCGGTTTCCCTTCGGCTCCCCTATTCGGTTAACCTTGCTACAGAATATAAGTCGCTGACCCATTATACAAAAGGTACGCAGTCACCCCATTAAAGAGGCTCCCACTGCTTGTACGTACACGGTTTCAGGTTCTTTTTCACTCCCCTCGCCGGGGTTCTTTTCGCCTTTCCCTCACGGTACTGGTTCACTATCGGTCAGTCAGGAGTATTTAGCCTTGGAGGATGGTCCCCCCATATTCAGACAGGATACCACGTGTCCCGCCCTACTCATCGAGCTCACAGCATGTGCATTTTTGTGTACGGGGCTGTCACCCTGTATCGCACGCCTTTCCAGACGCTTCCACTAACACACACACTGATTCAGGCTCTGGGCTCCTCCCCGTTCGCTCGCCGCTACTGGGGGAATCTCGGTTGATTTCTTTTCCTCGGGGTACTTAGATGTTTCAGTTCCCCCGGTTCGCCTCATTAACCTATGGATTCAGTTAATGATAGTGTGACGAATCACACTGGGTTTCCCCATTCGGAAATCGCCGGTTATAACGGTTCATATCACCTTACCGACGCTTATCGCAGATTAGCACGTCCTTCATCGCCTCTGACTGCCAGGGCATCCACCGTGTACGCTTAGTCGCTTAACCTCACAACCCGAAGATGTTTCTTTCGAACCATCATCGTGTTGCGAAAATTTGAGAGACTCACGAATAATCTTTCGACTATTCAGTGTTTCAATTTTCAGCTTGATCCAGATTTTTAAAGAGCAAATATCTCAAACATCACTCGTAAGTGAGTTTTGAGATACAGTGGCCGGCGACTTTCACTCACAAACCAGCAAGTGGCGTCCCCTAGGGGATTCGAACCCCTGTTACCGCCGTGAAAGGGCGGTGTCCTGGGCCTCTAGACGAAGGGGACGTATCAGTCTGCTTCGCAAGACGCCTTGCTTTTCACTTTCTATCAGACAATCTGTGTGAGCACTTCAAAGAACGCTTCTTTAAGGTAAGGAGGTGATCCAACCGCAGGTTCCCCTACGGTTACCTTGTTACGACTTCACCCCAGTCATGAATCACAAAGTGGTAAGCGCCCTCCCGAAGGTTAAGCTACCTACTTCTTTTGCAACCCACTCCCATGGTGTGACGGGCGGTGTGTACAAGGCCCGGGAACGTATTCACCGTGGCATTCTGATCCACGATTACTAGCGATTCCGACTTCATGGAGTCGAGTTGCAGACTCCAATCCGGACTACGACGCACTTTATGAGGTCCGCTTGCTCTCGCGAGGTCGCTTCTCTTTGTATGCGCCATTGTAGCACGTGTGTAGCCCTGGTCGTAAGGGCCATGATGACTTGACGTCATCCCCACCTTCCTCCAGTTTATCACTGGCAGTCTCCTTTGAGTTCCCGGCCGGACCGCTGGCAACAAAGGATAAGGGTTGCGCTCGTTGCGGGACTTAACCCAACATTTCACAACACGAGCTGACGACAGCCATGCAGCACCTGTCTCACAGTTCCCGAAGGCACCATCCCATCTCTGGAATGTTCTGTGGATGTCAAGACCAGGTAAGGTTCTTCGCGTTGCATCGAATTAAACCACATGCTCCACCGCTTGTGCGGGCCCCCGTCAATTCATTTGAGTTTTAACCTTGCGGCCGTACTCCCCAGGCGGTCGACTTAACGCGTTAGCTCCGGAAGCCACGCCTCAAGGGCACAACCTCCAAGTCGACATCGTTTACGGCGTGGACTACCAGGGTATCTAATCCTGTTTGCTCCCCACGCTTTCGCACCTGAGCGTCAGTCTTCGTCCAGGGGGCCGCCTTCGCCACCGGTATTCCTCCAGATCTCTACGCATTTCACCGCTACACCTGGAATTCTACCCCCCTCTACGAGACTCAAGCTTGCCAGTATCAGATGCAGTTCCCAGGTTGAGCCCGGGGATTTCACATCTGACTTAACAAACCGCCTGCGTGCGCTTTACGCCCAGTAATTCCGATTAACGCTTGCACCCTCCGTATTACCGCGGCTGCTGGCACGGAGTTAGCCGGTGCTTCTTCTGCGGGTAACGTCAATGAGCAAAGGTATTAACTTTACTCCCTTCCTCCCAGCTGAAAGTACTTTACAACCCGAAGGCCTTCTTCATACACGCGGCATGGCTGCATCAGGCTTGCGCCCATTGTGCAATATTCCCCACTGCTGCCTCCCGTAGGAGTCTGGACCGTGTCTCAGTTCCAGTGTGGCTGGTCATCCTCTCAGACCAGCTAGAGATCGTCGCCTAGGTGGGCCGTTACCCCGCCTACTAGCTAATCCCATCTGGGCACATCCGATGGCAAGAGGCCCGAAGGTCCCCCTCTTTGGTCTTGCGACGTTATGCGGTATTAGCTACCGTTTCCAGTAGTTATCCCCCTCCATCGGGCAGTTTCCCAGACATTACTCACCCGTCCGCCACTCGTCAGCAAAGAAGCAAGCTTCTTTCTGTTACCGTTCGACTTGCATGTGTTAGGCCTGCCGCCAGCGTTCAATCTGAGCCATGATCAAACTCTTCAATTTAAAAGTTTGATGCTCAAAGAATTAAACTTCGTAATGAATTACGTGTTCACTCTTGAGACTTGGTATTCATTTAGCGTCTTGCGACGTTAAGAATCCGTATCTTCGAGTGCCCACACAGATTGTCTGATAAATTGTTAAAGAGCAGTGCCGCTTCGCTTTTTCTCAGCGGCGCGGGGTGTGCATAATACGCTTTCCCGCTACAGAGTCAAGCATTTTTTCGCTTTTCTCTGTCGAAGTTCTCAGGAGAACCCCGCTGACCCGGCGGCTTATTTGCCGTTGTTCCGTGTCAGTGGTGGCGCATTATAGGGAGTTATTCCGGCCTGACAAGAGGAAATTTAAAATAATTTTCCGAATGCGCAAGTTTCAATCAAATCAGCCTGAAACTGTCAGTTTTTCGAGCGTTTTAAAGCCGTAACGCTGTAAAACGGACAATAACTGTTCAGCTTCTGGCGTCATTGCCATACAAAAGGCAATATTCGCATCGACTGATTTTGCATCAGGGGCTTCATGCTCCAGTAACCAGGCCGTTCGGCGGGCAATCGCTGCGCCTGAATCCACCAACCGGGTTCCCTCTGGCAGCACCTGCAACAGTTCATCTTGTAATAGAGGGAAGTGGGTACATCCCAGAACAACAGTATCTGGCGGCTCTTTCATTCTTAACCACGGGCGCAAGATACGCTTTAGTGCATCCAGAGAAACTTCATTGCCATGCAGCTTCGCTTCAGCCAGCTCGACCATCTCTGCCGAACCGAGCATTTCTATCTGGCATTCATTGGCGAAACGCGCGATCAACTCATGGGTATAAGAACGTTTAACTGTTCCGCGAGTTGCCAGCAGTCCAACAATGCCATTAGCGGTCAGACGCGCTGCGGGTTTAATCGCCGGAACGACGCCGACAACCGGGAAGTCAAACTTTTCGCGTAATGCAGGAAGTGAAACGGTACTGGCGGTGTTGCAAGCCACCACCGCCAATGCAAGGGGATAACGTTCTTGCACTGCAGTGACAATTTCCACCACGCGCTCAACAATAAACTCTTCGCTTTTTTCGCCATACGGGAAAGCGACGTTATCAAAAGCATAAATGTAATGGAGATCCGGTAAGAGACGCCGGATCTCGTCATAGACCGACAGCCCACCGACGCCGGAGTCAAACACCAGCACGGTGGGACGTGGTTCAGAAGGTGTAGCTGCCAGACAAGGTGTATTCCCGTCCTGCAGTTTGGTAGCCATAGACTGTCTCGTAATCTTTGTCGAACAGGTTGGCTATTTTACCACGAACAGTCAGATGAGAGGTGACCGGATATGCAACCGCAATATCCCACAAGCTCACACCGCCCATTTTCACAGTTTGATAGGGATAAGATGAGTAATCCTTATCATAGCGAGTACCTAAATACTGGTAAGTAATACCCCAATCAAAATCATACAGTTGCCAGTCGAGCTGATATTTCACCTGCTGTTTAGCGCGACGTAATAACGGCGTGTCGGTAATCGCATTACGTGCGTCGACATAATCGTAACTCACCGTATGTGTCAGCGGTCCGGTATCAAAATTGGCGGTCGCCTCGACGCCTTTAATCCGCGCTTTCCCTTCGTTGTAGTATTTCAGGATGTGATCGTCATAATCGATCAGGTCACTGATATCGTTACGATACCCGGAGATACGCCAGTTCACCCCGGCGGTTAAACCCTCAAACGCACCTTCCCACTGTTTGCTTTTTTCGGGGTTCAGATCCGGATTACCGTAGAAACCGTACAGTTGCCCAAGATTAGGTGCCTTGTACGACGTGCCATAAGAAGCGATAAAGCGATAGCCTTCAATGAACTCCCAACCAGCACTGGTTTGCCAGGTGCCATGACGACCAAACTGTGAGTTATCATCGCTGCGTGCAGCACCTTCAAACGTAAAATCGCCAACTTGTTGTACCCCGGTCAGATAGATCCCCGTATTACGTTGATCATACCCATCTGCAACATATCCAGTGCCTGGCGTCGTAGTTTGCTTCTGCCAGTCAACACCCGCGCCGATATTACCGTGACCAACGGTGACGTTGTTTGCCCACTGGACGGTGTACTGCTTCATCTCATCGAGCGTCGCGGACGAATCATAACGACCATAATGCGGATCGTAGTTGTAATCTTTGCTGTGGCTGTAACTGGTAATCAGTTGTGATTTAATCAGCTCGCCGTTATAGCGCAGCCCGGTGTCCCAACTTTGGCTATAGAGTTTACGGGTATCGAGTAACGGTGAGCCGGGAGAATAATACGCGTCATAATTGGTACGATTATCATAGCCATAGCCGCGCACAAAGCCGCTCCAGGTGTCAGTAAAATTATGCTCCAGCGCACCATAAAGCGTTTTACTTAAAAAACCATCGTTATCTGGTTGTGCTTGCGTTCCGGTATTGCCATAGGCGACAACATCAAATCCATGGGTATGGGCATAATCGGCCAACAGAGTTACCCGTGTTTTATCCCCCAGTTGTTGCTGCGTAGAAACATCGTAGTTCTGATAACTATTACTTCCCCATCCCGCTGAAATTTCCGTGCCGGATTCATCACGCGTGGTGATGATATTCACCACTCCGCCTATTGCATCAGAACCATAAACGGCAGATCGCGGTCCACGGATATATTCAACTCGCTGGACAAGCGCAATAGGGAATTGGCTAAGGTCGGCAGAACCACTGACCCCCGCCAAATTCAGGCGTACGCCATCAATTAACACCAATACATGGCTGGCGTTTGTACCACGAATAAAAATAGAAGAGAGCTGACCTGAACCGCCATTCTGGGTGATATCCACGCCCGGCAGACGACGTAGAACATCGTTCACCGAGGCCGACTGCCAGCGGTCAATATCCTGACGTGTCACAACGGTAGTTGGAGCAAGCACAGTGCTGCGAGGCTGTTCAAAACGGTTAGCAGTAACAACGAGAGTATCCGGGCTGGTGTCCTGTGCCCAAGCGGAAAAGGCTGTGACGGAACACGCCGTCAGCAGCGAAGCTTTTTTAATCATTGTAAAGCATCCACAATAGAAGAAGGATGCCGCAGGTTTCATCAATATTACGCGATGATGAGAACCAGATGCGACGTTGGCCGGCAGGTCTTCGGGCTTGGAGGGGTATCTGAGGATACAAAGAGATGATGACTTCCCACCGGATGGCAGTGTCCGCATTACGCAATCATCGCACCTTTCCTTACCGCTGCGCGTCAGCTCCAGATTCGCACTGGATTCCCTATTAACTCACAGGACCGGCGAGTGGATGCTACAGGTTGTAACAAGTTGCTGTCCAGACGTCGCGCATAAATAGGAATTCATCAAGATCTGGACATCTGATGAGCAATCCCTACAATCGCCGCGTACATTTCATTTTCAGGATACATCATGACCCCCGAACACCTTCCAACAGAACAGTATGAAGCGCAGTTAGCCGAAAAAGTGGTACGTTTACAAAGTATGATGGCGCCGTTTTCTGACCTGGTTCCGGAAGTGTTTCGCTCGCCGGTCAGTCATTATCGGATGCGAGCAGAATTCCGCATCTGGCACGATGGCGATGACCTGTACCACATCATTTTCGATCAACAGACCAAAAGCCGCATCCACGTAGATAGCTTCCCCGCCGCCAGTGAACTGATCAACCAGTTGATGACGGCGATGATTGCGGGTGTGCGTAATAATCCCGTTCTGCGCCACAAGCTGTTCCAGATTGATTACCTCACCACATTGAGCAATCAGGCCGTCGTTTCTCTGCTGTACCATAAAAAGCTGGATGACGAGTGGCGTCAGCAGGCAGAAGCCCTGCGCGATGCACTGCGAGCGCAGAATCTGAATGTGCATTTGATTGGTCGGGCAACGAAAACAAAAATCGAGCTGGATCAGGATTACATTGATGAGCGTCTGCCGGTCGCAGGGAAAGAGATGATCTACCGTCAGGTAGAAAACAGCTTCACCCAGCCAAACGCGGCGATGAATATTCAGATGCTGGAATGGGCGCTGGATGTTACCAAAGGCTCAAAAGGCGATTTACTGGAGTTGTACTGCGGCAACGGTAATTTTTCATTAGCTCTGGCGCGCAATTTTGATCGAGTATTAGCCACCGAAATCGCCAAGCCGTCGGTCGCTGCCGCGCAATACAATATTGCTGCTAACCATATAGATAACGTACAAATTATTCGTATGGCGGCGGAAGAGTTTACTCAAGCGATGAATGGCGTGCGTGAGTTTAACCGTCTGCAAGGTATCGACCTGAAGAGTTATCAGTGCGAAACCATTTTTGTCGACCCACCGCGCAGCGGTCTGGACAGTGAAACCGAGAAAATGGTGCAGGCGTATCCGCGTATTTTGTATATCTCCTGCAACCCGGAAACGTTATGTAAGAATCTGGAAACATTAAGCCAGACGCACAAGGTTGAACGTCTGGCTCTGTTTGATCAGTTCCCCTACACGCACCATATGGAGTGTGGCGTATTACTAACCGCTAAGTAAAACCCATGCTGGATGCGCCAGCATCCAGCATGATACTGATTACTCAGCAATTTCCTGCTTACGGTTACGCATCTTCGCGCCAATCCAGAACACCATAATGACGGACAGCACGGCCGGGAAGAAGTTAGAACCGATATCCGGATATTCCGCACGAACCACCGTGCTGTACAGCAGAACACCGAGAATAAAACAGGCAGCAGCCAGACCCGGCAAACCTACCGGCATAGTGCGATTAAGATAACGTTGATGCAGGCAGTAGACCGTCAGCACCAGGGAAATAATCGGGAATACAGAAAATGGCACAATGGAGCTAAACAGCGCCGCAAAAGTACCATTGATCGATAAGCCTGCAACCAGCGCCAGCAGCAGCGTACCTCTATCTTGATTTGCTTGTTTCATTACTCGTCCTTCACATTTCCCGGAATAATTGCGGTTTTTTCTTGTTCACGGCGATACCAGTAATAAGCCCCTTTCGAAATCATTCGCAGTTGCAGTACCAGTCGCTCTTCTAATTGCCGACGTTGTTCGACGCCGACATCCAACGCCTCGGCACCCGCACTGAAGACAATCGTCACCATTGCTTCGGCTTGCGCTTCAGTAAACGCACGAGGCATATGGTTTTCAAGTTCCAGATAGTCCGCAAGTTCCGCAATGAAGTGCTGAATTTCACGCGCAACAGCGGCACGGAACGCAGCGGAGGTGCCGGAGCGTTCCCGCAATAATAACCGGAAGGCGTTCGGATTATTACCGATGAACTCCATAAATGTGGAGACCGAGGTGCGGATCACACTCCCGCCTTTAGCAATACGCTGACGCGCCTGGCGCATGAGTTGGCGCAGCATTAAACCGCTCTCATCAACCATGGTCAGACCAAGTTCGTCTACGTCGCGGAAATGCCGATAAAAAGAGGTGGGAGCAATGCCCGCTTCACGCGCCACTTCACGCAAACTCAGGCTGGCGAAGCTACGTTCAGCACTTAATTGGCTAAATGCGGCTTCCACCAGAGAACGGCGGGTTTTTTCTTTTTGTTGCGCTCTTACGCCCATCACGATGTCTAAATCCTTGCCAAAAGTACTGTTGGCACTATACCAGAGAATGAACATACTGGATTGCTCCAGTGTTGTGAATGAACGGTAACGCAATAAAACACATTTACTGCAACTCTTTAGCCGGTTCTTTCACAAACAACAACGCCAGCATCGACAACAACGTACCTCCGCCCAGATACCACGCTGGCGCCGTCAGGCTATCCAGTAACACAATGGATTGCGTGGCAAAGTATTGCGCAAACCCGCCGAAGATTGCTACGCCAATGCTATAAACCAGTGCGAAGCCCAATGCCCGAATCCGTTTCGGTAACAGTTCGGAAATCAGCAACATTACCGGTACACCGCCAAGCGTGGTGAAGCTGACCATCACGAAAACCACCGTCAGCAACATGCCGGGACTGGGATAATTCACCAACAGCCAGAACGATGGCCAGCTACAGATCAACACCATCACGCGGGAGATTAAAATCAGCTTTTTACGCCCGACCGAATCACACAGCATCCCCACCAACAACGCCCCCACAAACGTAATAACGCCCGCCAGTAACATCGCTGCATGAGAATAGTGTTGAGGCATCGCCAGATACTTCGCAGCCCAGGTGCCGTAGTAAAAGAGGGAGATATAGGTTGCAACCGTACTACCAATAGCGAGTAAAACACCATTAACGATGGTTGCTTTATGTTGCAAGAGCAGAGAAAACGCGCTTTCGCTGGCTGCGGCTTTTTTATGGTGCACAGGTTCAGGCACATCGTTTTCCAGACTCAGGCGCAGCCAGCAACCGATGGGCGCTAACAGCACACCAATAAAAAACGGTACACGCCAGCCCCACTCCGCCATTACGGTTTCTGAACCTGTGGCGAACGGCAGCCATGCGCTCAAACCCAAAGCGACGACACCACCAAAGGTCGTTGCCAGCCCCTGGGTCGCCAGCGACCAGCTACTGTAAAAGCCGCGACGATTTGCCGGAGCTGACTCAACCAGCAAAGACATTGAGGCACCGACTTCACCGCCTGCCGCAACGCCCTGAATCAGGCGCGCCAGCACCAGCGTCGCTGTTCCCCAATATCCCGCCGTCGCATATGTTGGCGCAATGCCGATCATCAGCGTACCGAGACTCATCAGGGCAATGGTAAACACCATCGCCGGTTTCCGCCCGAAACGATCGGCCCAGGCACCAACGATAATCCCACCAAGCGGGCGCATAAAAAAGCTCACGCCAAACGTTGCAAATGCCAGTAACAGCGCGACATTGTGATCGGCACTGGGTGGGAAGAAAAGCGTGCTGATATAGACCACAAAAAAGTTGTAAACGCCAAAATCAAAAAATTCGAGCGCATTGCCAAACGCCGAGGCAAAAATCACCCGTTTGCCGCTGGGCTTTTTCCTTACGTCCACTGTTTCATTTACGATCGCCGTCATTCCATGTTCCTTGCCAGATAGTGATGTTGTGTGTTGTTTTATTTATTGCAGCCAGGCTTCCACCAGTGCGCCCCAGTAGCTGCTTGCCGGAACCAGACTTGCATCGTTGAAGTCGTAACCTGGGTTATGCACCATGCATGCCCCTTCCCCGACATCGCCATTACCGAACAGCAAAAAAGCACCTTTCGGCTGGGCTTCCAGCATGAAAGAGAAATCTTCACTGCCCATCAGAGGCTTGATGCCAAACCCGGCCCGATCTTCACCAAACGTTTTACACGCCACCTGCCAGGCAAAGCGCGCCATCTCTTCATCGTTGACCAACACCGGAGTACCGTTAACATGCGTCACATCAGCCGTAGCACCAAAGCTGATAGCCTGGGCTTGTGCCAGAGCGGGAATACGGGCCAACAGAAGTTGCCGGGTTTCACGGCTAAGAGAGCGGACGCTAATTTTCATCTCAGCACTATCAGGAATGACGTTAGCGGCCTCACCCGCAACAATACTGCCGACGGTAATGACTGCTGCCTCCAGCGGATCGACATTGCGCGACACAATGCTTTGTAATGCGGTGGTGATATGTGCGGCAACCAGCACCGGATCAATCGCTTTGTGAGGGATCGCACCGTGTCCGCCACAACCACGAACCGTAATATGGAATTGATCCATTGACGCCATCAGCGCTCCGGGCTGGAAATAAAACTTACCCACTGGCAGACCGGGCATGTTATGCATGCCGAAAATGACATCGCAGGGGAAACGGTCAAAAAGCCCTTCTTTAACCATGATCTCGCCGCCGTTAATCATTTCTTCCGCTGGCTGGAAGATAAGGCGCAACGTGCCGTTAAAGCGGCGGGTTTCAGCAAGATAGCGCGCGGCACCCAGCAATATTGTGGTATGTCCGTCATGCCCGCAGGCATGCATTAAACCGGGATGTTTACTGGCCCAGGACTTGCCGCTATTTTCATAAATTGGCAGCGCATCCATATCGGCACGCAAGCCAATACTTTTCTCTCCGTCACCGACTTTTAAGGTAGCGACCACGCCCGTCGTCGCCAGCCCTTGTTCAACTTCATAACCCCACAGGCGTAGCTTTTCCGCCACCAGCGCACTGGTTTTAAACTCCTTTAACCCCAGCTCCGGATTTTCATGGATCTGATGGCGGATCTCGCGCAGTTCTTCCTCAAACCCACGAATAGAGTGTTCGATCATCGGCTATTCCTTTATTCACTGATAAACAGGCTAATTAACGGATTGCATTGATGGTATAAATACAAATAACCAATCAATATAAAATGTTTATCTATTTGTTTTATAAAATGATTTCACGGAGACAATAACAAAAAGGCACTTTTCAGCAAGATAAAACTATCTGCCATAAGAAAAAGCGTTTAATTGCGAATTAATGAGACAGGGAAGGAGCAGACAAAGCAAAGGCCGCTCACGATATAACCAGATAAATGACGGGGATCAATTGGCTTACCCGCGATAAAATGTTACCATTCTGTTGCTTTTATGTATAAGAACAGGTAAGCCCTACCATGTCACATTCCTACGATTACGATGCCATAGTAATAGGTTCCGGCCCCGGCGGCGAAGGCGCTGCAATGGGTCTGGTTAAACAAGGTGCGCGCGTCGCCGTTATCGAGCGTTATCAAAATGTTGGCGGCGGTTGCACCCACTGGGGCACCATTCCGTCGAAAGCCCTCCGTCACGCTGTCAGCCGCATTATAGAATTTAATCAAAACCCTCTTTATAGCGATCATTCACGGCTGCTCCGCTCTTCTTTTGCCGATATCCTCAACCATGCCGATAATGTGATTAATCAACAAACGCGCATGCGTCAGGGATTTTACGAACGTAATCACTGCGAAATATTGCAGGGAAACGCTCGCTTTGTTGACGAGCACACGTTGGCGCTGGATTGCCCTGACGGCACGGTAGAAACGCTGACCGCAGAAAAATATGTCATTGCCTGCGGTTCTCGCCCTTATCATCCGGCAGACGTCGATTTTACCCATCCGCGCATTTACGACAGCGACTCGATTCTTAGCATGCATCACGAACCGCGCCATGTACTTATCTACGGTGCCGGGGTGATCGGCTGCGAATATGCGTCGATCTTCCGTGGAATGGATGTGAAAGTCGATCTGATCAACACCCGTGATCGCCTGCTGGCATTTCTGGATCAGGAGATGTCAGATTCTCTCTCCTATCACTTCTGGAACAGTGGCGTGGTGATCCGTCACAACGAAGAGTACGAGAAGATCGAAGGCTGTGACGACGGCGTGATCATGCACCTGAAGTCAGGCAAAAAGCTGAAAGCAGACTGCCTGCTCTATGCCAACGGTCGCACCGGTAATACCGATTCACTGGCGTTACAGAACATTGGACTGGAAACTGACAGCCGCGGTCAGCTAAAGGTCAACAGCATGTACCAGACCGCGCAGCCGCACGTTTACGCGGTGGGCGACGTGATTGGTTATCCAAGCCTGGCGTCGGCGGCCTACGACCAGGGACGCATTGCCGCACAGGCGCTGGTGAAAGGCGAAGCCACCGCGCATCTGATTGAAGATATCCCTACCGGCATCTACACCATTCCGGAAATCAGCTCGGTCGGTAAAACGGAACAGCAACTGACCGCGATGAAAGTGCCGTATGAAGTGGGCCGCGCCCAGTTTAAACATCTGGCTCGTGCGCAAATTGTCGGGATGAACGTGGGCACGTTGAAAATTTTGTTCCATCGGGAAACAAAAGAGATTCTGGGAATTCACTGCTTTGGTGAGCGCGCTGCCGAAATTATTCATATCGGTCAGGCGATTATGGAACAGAAAGGTGGCGGCAACACGATTGAGTACTTCGTCAACACCACCTTTAACTACCCGACTATGGCGGAAGCCTATCGGGTCGCGGCGCTAAACGGCTTAAATCGCCTGTTTTAACGTTTTACCGAAATGGCCATCCATTCTTGCACGGATGGCCTCTGCCAGTTGCTCATAGCGACTGCGCAGCGGCGAACCCGGACGGTAAACCAGGCCAACAGTGCGGCGTGGTTCCGGCTTAATGCACGGCAGATAAACAACGCCATCACGTTTACGCTCCGGCGGCACGGCCAGCGCAGGCAGTAAAGTGATACCGCTACCAGCCGCCACCATGTTACGCAGCGTCTCCAGACTGGTCGCGCGGAAGTGTGTATCTTCATCCGCCCCCGCTTCAAAGCAGAAGCCCATTGCCTGATCGCGCAGACAGTGACCATCTTCCAGCATCAGCAGTTTTTCCCCGGCCAGATCGGCCATCGGTACACATTCACGATCAGCCCACGGGTGATCTTCATAGATTGCCAACAGCATTGGCTCATCAAACAACGGCACTTCAATGAATGCTTCGCTCTCCTTCACCAGTGCGAGGATCACACAGTCGAGTTTGCCGCTGTCCAGTTGCGCCAGTAATTGATGGGTCTGGGCTTCATGCAGATACATTTCCAGCTTCGGAAAAGCCTGGTGCAGCATCGGGATAATATGCGGTAGCAGGTAAGGCCCGACCGTTGGAATCAAACCAATGTGCAGCGGCCCGGACATGGTCTCGCCCTGCTGGCTTGCCATCTCTTTAAGGACTTTCACCTCACGCAGCACGGTACGCGCCTGATCCACCAGCAGCATTCCCGCCTGGGTGAATAACACTTTACGGCTGGTCCGCTCCAGCAACATCACGCCCAGCTCATCTTCCAGCTTACGAATTTGCCCACTCAGGGTTGGCTGGCTGACGTGGCAGGAATCTGCCGCACGGCGAAAATGGCGGTGTTCGGCCAATGCCACCAGGTACTCAAGATCACGAATATTCATTATCCATCCTCCATCGCCACGATAGTTCATGGCGATAGGTAGCATAGCAACGAACGATTATCCCTATCAAGCATTCTGACTGATAATTGCTCACAGAAACGGAGCGGCACCTCTTTAACCCTTGAAGTCACTGCCCGTTTCGAGAGTTTCTCAACTCGAATAACTAAAGCCAACGTGAACTTTTGCGGATCTCCAGGATCCGCTTTTTTTTATTTCGCCCGGCTCCCACAAGAGAGCCAGACCCAATATTTATTCAATGCGATCTTTGACGATAAAGAAGTAACACAGCGCGCCGATGAAGGTCACGCAGGCCGCAATAACCAGCGCCAGATTAAACGAGTGCGTAGTATCCACTACCCAGCCGGTCACGATCGGGGCAAAGGAAGCAAAGACAAAACTGCCAAAGTTTTGAATACCAGCGATGGAAGCCACTTTTGTTTCTGACACCATCACCTGCACCAGTCCCCATGCCGATGTTCCCGCGAAATGCACGCAGAACAGCGCCATTGAGATAAACGCCACCGCCTGCGCAGGCGAGGAAGATTGCACCACCAGCAACGTCCCTAATGCCGACATCATCAAACCGCAAACAATGGCCGTTTTACGCGTCTTCGCCAGGTCGTAGCCTTTTTTCGCCAGTCTATCGACAACAATACCGTTGATCCACATCCCGACTGCCGCCGCAAGGAAAGGAATCGCCGCCACCCAGCCGGTTTTTGCCAGACTGAAACCTTGCGCAGCCTGCAAATAACCGGGTAACCACGCAATGTAGAGCCAACCGGTATAGTTGACACCAGCGAAACCTAAAATCATCCCCCAGGTTGTCCGATGTTTAAACAGCGCCAGCCACTCGCTAAATTGCAATTGTGGACGCGGCTTAACCGGTGCAGAGAGATACGCTCGTTCTTCATCGGTCAGGACAAACTGCGCCCGGTTGCGATACCATGCGTACCAGCAAATCCCAACCAGAATCCCCGCCAGGCCGATGATGACAAACATCGTCCTCCAGCCCCACGCCAGTTGCATCAATACAAGAACAGGGGGCGCGATGGCCTGACCGATAACGGTAGATGAGTTAAGGATCCCCAGCGCCGTGCCGCGTTCTTTTTGCGCATACCAGTCGGTGATAGATTTCACCCCCGCAGGCATAAACGGCGCTTCACCAATACCCAGTCCAATACGCATAATAATAAAGTGGCTAAAGGAATTAACCATTCCTGTTAATGCCTGCATTAATGACCAGAATATTAATCCTGCGCCTAACACAATTCGTGGACCAAAACGATCTAACAAAATACCGGAAGGCAGTTGTGAAAAACCATAAGACAGAGAAAATGCAGAAAGTAAAACGCCAAACTCTGTGGCTGATAATCCTAACTCGCCACGAATCGCCTCGCCTGCCACGCTCAATGATGAGCGATCGAGAAAATTAACGATTCCCGCCATAAATAATAAAACCAGCGCCACCGTCTGAATACGGCGAATCCGTTGCGGTTTATTACCCGCAACACTACCTGGCAAATCAACATCCATTTTTATACTCCTTGAGAAAATTGAATAGATTTGATTACTCAATAAATAAATTAAGCGACAGATATACGGTTTCGCTTAAATCACTACCAATTCCACAATGTACCGTCTTCCAGACGCGCAACGGGGAGATACGCCGGATCATACGGATATTTCGCCGCCAGCTTCTCATCAAAGGAGATACCCAGCCCTGGTTCATCGCCTGGGTGCATATAACCCGCGTCGAAGCGCCAGCTATGCGGGAAGACCTCAAGCATTTGTTCGGAATAACCCATGTACTCCTGAACACCGAAGTTAGGCACCCAGAGATCAAAATGCAGCGCTGCCGCATGGCAAATGGGCGATAAATCAGAAGGGCCATGCGAACCGGTACGCACCTGATAAAGCGATGCAAAATCGGCAATCCGTCGCATCCCGGTAATTCCACCAGCATGGGTAATCGTCGTGCGGATATAGTCAATTAACTGCTCTTCGATTAACTGCTTACAATCCCAGATACTATTAAAGACTTCTCCGACCGCAATTGGTGTCACGGTATGCTGGCGAATCAAACGGAAACATTCCTGATTCTCGGCAGGTGTCGGGTCTTCCATCCAGAACAGGCGGTAATCTTCAATGCTCTTACCAAAGCGCGCCGCTTCAATAGGGGTAAGGCGATGGTGCATGTCATGCAACAGATGTTCATTAAAACCGAACTTGTTGCGCACGGCCTCAAAGAGCTTCGGCGTAAAATCGAGATACTTTTCTGAAGACAACAATTGTTCTTCCGGCCACTGGCCTTTGGTTGCCGGTTCGTAAGCCAGCCCTTTTCCCTTCGCCAGGCCATAGGTAGTTTGCATACCCGGCACGCCGCACTGCACCCGAATCGCCTTAAAGCCCATTTGCTGGTGTTTTGCATAGTCTTCAAGGACTTCATCAATTGTACGCCCGGTGGTGTGGCAATAGACCATCACGCCCTCGCGAGAAGCGCCACCCAGCAGTTGATACAGCGGCATATTGGCTGCTTTAGCTTTGATATCCCATAACGCCATATCAATGGCAGAGATTGCCGACATCGTGACGGGGCCACGCCGCCAGTAAGCACCTTTATAAAAGAATTGCCAGATATCTTCGATACGGCTGGCATCGCGACCTATTAATTGTGGACAAAGATGATCTTTCAGATAGGAAGCGACCGACAATTCACGACCATTTAATGTGGCATCTCCCAGCCCACAAAGTCCGCTTTCAGTGGTTATTTTAAGCGTAACGAAATTACGCCCGGGGCAAGTGACAAAAACATCCGCAGCAATAATTTTCATTATTGCACTCTCCTGTGTTTTAAATAGACGTTTTAAACTTAATTTTATACCTACTACCATACAAGGAAGAAAAAGTGATTATTCAACCGTGATCACATTAAAAATAAAATTTTCCGCCGAGGAACAGAAATATCCTCAAATATTGTCTACAATATTAACCATCATCGTTAAAACAACACGTTAAATAATCACATAACAAATTCCATTAATCTTAAAAATGAACACAGCAATAGAAATTAATTATATTCAATTAATTAAAATATGTATTGTTTGATGTATTTGAAAATGATTTTTATAGGAAAAGTAAACGTAAAGAAGACGCAAGAATTAAAAGGAATGTGACGAAGAATGGCTGTGGCTGGACGTAAAACTCAGGGGCATCAGGATGATGATAAATTCCTGCCAGATGCGGCGTAAACGCCTTATCTGGCTTACAAAGCGCAACACTACGTAGGCATGATAAGGCAAACTCCCCGTTTTCAGGGGAGCGATATAAACAAGTTACACCAACCGCGCCTTTGCAAAAGCAATCGCCTGCGCCACCTGCTGCGGTGAGACGCCGCCTTTTGCCGCACGTTTGTCGAGGCACGATTGCAACGACAGAATCGGATACACATCTTCTCCAATCACCTTGCTGAATTTCTGCAACTCAGCCAGCGGCAGTTCTTCCAGTGGTTTGCCTTGACGAATGGCTTCCACCACCGCTTCACCCACAATATGGTGCGCCTCGCGGAACGGTACGCCTTTTGCCACCAGATAATCCGCCAGTTCAGTGGCGTTAGCGTAACCCTGCTGCGCCGCTTCCTGACAACGTGGGCGTTTCACCTGAATCCCATCCAGCACCAGCGCCGCCATATGCAGGCAATCCAGCCAGGTGTCGAGTGCGTCGAACAAGCCCTCTTTGTCTTCCTGCATGTCTTTGTTATAGGCCAGCGGCAACCCTTTCAGAGTCATCATCATGCCGGTTAATGCGCCCTGGACACGACCACATTTCCCACGAATCAGCTCCAGCGCATCCGGGTTTTTCTTCTGCGGCATTAAGGATGAACCGGAAGTCACGCGATCGGACAGCTCGACAAAACCCGCTTCGCCGGTGTTAAAGAAAATGAGATCTTCGGCAAAACGCGACAGATGCACCATGCCGATGGCGGCGGCAGAAAGCAGTTCCAGTACGTGATCACGGTCAGAAACGCTGTCCAGGCTGTTACGCGTTGCCGAGGCAAAACCCAGCCAGCCAGCCAGTTGTTCACGGTCAATGTCATAGGCCGTTCCCGCCAGCGCACCACAACCTAACGGGCTGACATCCAGACGCTTAAGCGCGTCCTGCAAACGGCTTTCATCACGCGCCAGCATCTCAACATAGGCCAGGCACCAGTGAGCGAACGTCACCGGTTGAGCGCGTTGCAGGTGGGTATAACCCGGCATCACTGCGTCCTGATTATTTTGCGCCGTTTCCACCAACGCCGATTGCAACTGGCGGTTAGCTGCCAGCAACTCGCTGACCATCTCTTTGCACCACAATTTCAGGTCAGTCGCTACCTGGTCATTACGGCTACGCCCGGTATGCAGTTTTTTGCCTAACTGACCCACTTTGTCGATCAGTTTACCTTCCACCCAGCTATGGATATCTTCGGCGTCGCTTTCGAGGATTTGTTGTGGCCTGGCGCGAACGTCTTCCAGCAGCACGTTCAGCGCCTCTTCTAGTTGCACCTGCTCTTCTGCGGTCAACACACCTACCGTTACCAGGGCTTTGGACCAGGCTACAGAGCCGACAATATCCTGCTCCGCCAGACGGTAATCAAAGCGCAATGAGTCATTAAATTGTTTGAACCGTTGATCTGCTGCCTGAGTAAAACGCCCGCCCCAAAGTGCCATAACTCTGTTTCCTTATTTTGAAATTCAATGCCGGAAGCTGTGCCTCCGGCCAACAAAAATTAAGCTAAAATCCGCGTCCCCATCGGCATACCGTTAAACAGTGCCGGAAGCTGTTCCGCATGACGCCAGGAGGCGATGTCCACCGGGCGGCCCAGCGTGCGTGCAGCGTCCAGCGCCGCATTCACTTTCACAATCATGCCGTCAGTAATAATGCCCTGCTCAATCAGTTGTTCTGCTTTCGCCGCGGTCATCTCAGCAATTCGTTGCCCTTTACCGTCGAGGATGCCACTGACATCAGAAAGCAAAATCAGATCCGCACCCAGCGTTGCCGCCAGTGCCGTCGCGGCCTGGTCAGCATTGACGTTCATCAGTTGCCCTTCGTCCGTCACACCAATAGAGCTGACCACCGGCAAATAACCGTTTTCCAGCAACGTGTTGATAAGCTTAGGCGAACCTGGCTGCGCCAGTCCAACATGGCCCAACTCTTCATCGAGCTGGGTCACTTTGACGCTGTCGCCATCACCGAGAAACAGCCCCACAGCAGCAATCTGATGTTTCTTCGCCCACGCCAGCAGGGTTTTATTTGCCGTTCCCGCCAGTGCGCCAGTGATAATGTCTATCTGATCCGCAGGCGTCACGCGCAGGCCGTTTTTCTTTTTCACCGGCAGATTCAACCCTTTCATCAACTCATCCACCACGCAGCCGCCGCCGTGAACAATCACCAACGGACGCTGATGAGACTCGCGATAATTCACCAGTGCGCTAAACAGCCGTTCCAGCGCCTCTTCACTATCCAGCAATACGCCGCCCAGTTTGATAATTAATGGATTCATCATTGCACCCTTAAATAAGAGACTGCGTTTCCGCATAGCCGAAACGAATATTGGCACACTGGATTGCCTGTGCCGCCGCACCTTTCAATAAGTTGTCTTCGGTCGCCACCACAATCAGATGCTCGCCCTGAACGGCAAAACCGATATCGCAGAACGGTAGCCCGACAACGTTTTTCAGCGCCGGAACGCCTTTGTCATACAACCGTACCAGCGGTTTATGCGCATATGCCTGTTGCAACACTTGTGCTACTTGCGCCTGGGTCACGCCCGGTTTCAGACGGCAGGTAATCGTTTCCAGAATGCCGCGCGGGAAATTGCCCAGATGCGGGGTGAAGATCACGTCAGCACCAAGGTGTGTAGCGATCTCCGGTTGATGGCGATGGGTAAAGACACCGTATGGTTGCAGGCTGACTTCACAAAAGCTGTTAGAAATCGCTGCCTTACGTCCTGCACCGCTTACACCGCTGGTGGCGTTGATGACCGGCCACTGATTGAGATCTAGAAGATCGGCATCAATCAACGGTTTAAGCGCCAACTGCGCTGCCGTCGGGTAACACCCCGGCACCGCAATCAAATTCGCTTCTTTTAATTTATTGCCGCACCACTCCGCCAGACCATAAGCGGCTTGCTCCAGCAGTTCCGGGTATTGATGGGTAAAGCCGTAATATTTTTCATAGAAGGCGGCGTCGTTAACGCGGAATACGCCGGAAAGGTCGAATACCACACAGCCTGCATCAAGAAACTGCGGTGCTAAATCGTGGCTAACTTCATGGGCAGTGGCGAGAAACACCACATCCACCCCTGGGCTAAACTCGCTGATATCCGACATCGGCTGCAGCGGCAGATCAACGATGCCTTTGAGCTGCGGATGCAAATCGGAGATTAACTTTCCCGCATCATTGCTTTGCGCTGAAACAGTCAAAGCGGTTATGTTCATATGCGGATGGCGATTTACATAGGTCACTAGCTCTGCGCCAGCGTAACCACTGGCACCCACAATCAGCGTATTCAACATCGGGGCTATTCACCTTCTTATGTCTGTTTGCCTGGCTAAACGTAAAACATTCACCTTACGGCTGGTGGGTTTTATTACGCTCAACGTTAGTGTATTTTTATTCACAATTAATGCATGAATATTGATACTATCATGACCAGAGGTATGTCAACAATGAAAAACAAATTACCGCCATTTATCGAGATCTACCTTGCTCTGATTGCCACACCTTCAATAAGCGCCACGGAAGAAGCGCTCGATCAAAGCAATGCAGATTTAATCACTCTGCTGGCGGGTTGGTTCAAAGATTTGGGCTTCAATGTGGAAGTGCAGCCCGTGCCGGGAACACGCAACAAATTTAATATGCTGGCAAGTTGCGGACACGGCGCTGGCGGCTTGTTGCTGGCGGGGCATACCGATACCGTGCCGTTTGATGACGGGCGCTGGACGCGCGATCCGTTTACGCTGACTGAGCATGACGGCAAGCTCTATGGTCTGGGCACCGCCGACATGAAAGGCTTCTTTGCGTTTATCCTTGATGCACTACGCGATGTCGACGTCACGAAGCTTGCAAAGCCGCTCTACATTCTGGCGACTGCCGATGAAGAAACCAGTATGGCCGGAGCGCGTTATTTTGCCGAAACCACCGCCCTGCGCCCGGATTACGCCATCATTGGCGAACCGACGTCACTGCAACCGGTACGCGCACATAAAGGCCATATTTCTAACGCCATTCGCATTATGGGTCAGTCGGGGCACTCCAGCGATCCGGCACGCGGGGTGAATGCCATCGAGCTGATGCATGACGCCATCGGCCATATTTTACAATTACGTGACGACCTTAAAGAACGCTATCACTATGAAGCGTTTACCGTACCGTATCCCACGCTCAACCTCGGGCATATTCACGGCGGTGACGCATCTAACCGAATTTGCGCCTGCTGTGAGTTGCATATGGATATTCGTCCGCTGCCTGGCATGACGCTCAATGAACTTAACGGCTTGCTCAACGACGCGCTGGCACCGGTAAGCGAACGCTGGCCGGGTCGTCTGACGGTCGAAGAGCTGCATCCGCCGATCCCTGGTTATGAGTGCCCGCCGAATCATCAACTGGTTGAAGTGGTTGAGAAATTGCTCGGCGCACAGACCGAAGTGGTGAACTACTGTACCGAAGCACCGTTTATTCAGACGCTATGCCCGACGCTGGTGTTAGGACCAGGTTCAATCAATCAAGCCCATCAGCCTGATGAATATCTGGAGACACGGTTTATTAAACCCACCCGCGAGTTGATCACCCAGGTGATTCACCATTTTTGCTGGCATTAAAACGTAGGTCGGACAAAGCGCTCGCACCGCATCCGGCACTGTTGCCAAACTCCAGCACCGCAGTAATGTCGGATGCGATGCTTGCGCATCTTATCCGACCTACAGTGACTCAAATGATGCCCAACCGTAGGCCGGATAAGGCGCTCGCGCCGCATCCGGCACTGCTGCCAAACTCCAGCGCCGCAGTAATGTCGGATGTGATGCTTGCGCATCTTATCCGACCTACAGTGACTCAAATGATGCCCAACCGTAGGCCGGACAAAGCATTCGCACCGCATCCGGCACTGTTGCCAAACTCCAGCGCCGCAATAATGTCGGATGCGATGCTTACGCATCTTATCCGACCTACAGTGAATCAAATGATGCCCAACCGTAGGCCGGATAAGGCGCTCGCGCCGCATCCGGCACTGTTGCCAAACTCCAGCGCCGCAATAATGTCGGATGCGATGCTTACGCATCTTATCCGACCTACAGTGAATCAAATGATGCCCAACCGTAGGCCGGACAAAGCGCTCGCGCCGCATCCGGCACTGCTGCCAAACTCCAGCGCCGCAATAATGTCGGATGCGATGCTTACGCATCTTATCCGACCTACAGTGAATCAAATGATGCCCAACCGTAGGCCGGACAAAGCGCTCGCGCCGCATCCGGCACTGCTGCCAAACTCCAGCGCCGCAATAATGTCGGATGCGATGCTTACGCATCTTATCCGACCTACAGTGAATCAAATGATGCCCAACCGTAGGCCGGATAAGGCGCTCGCGCCGCATCCGGCACTGTTGCCAAACTCCAGCGCCGCAATAATGTCGGATGCGATGCTTACGCATCTTATCCGACCTACAGTGAATCAAATGATGCCCAACCGTAGGCCGGATAAGGCGCTCGCGCCGCATCCGGCACTGCTGCCAAACTCCAGCGCCGCAATAATGTCGGATGCGATGCTTGCGCATCTTATCCGACCTACAGTGAATCAAATGATGCCCAACCGTAGGCCGGACAAAGCATTCGCACCGCATCCGGCACTGCTACCAAACTCCAGCACCGCAGTAATGTCGGATGTGATGCTTACGCATCTTATCCGATCTACAGTGAATCAAATGATGCCCAACCGTAGGCCGGATAAGGCGCTCGCGCCGCATCCGGCACTGCTGCCAAACTCCAGCGTCGCAATAATGTCGGATGCGATGCTTACGCATCTTATCCGACCTACGTATTTGGTGTTACGCGAGGCGAATTTTTAACATTCCCATAAGTTACGCTTATTTAAAACGTCGTGAATTTAATGGCGTAAATCCCTGCTATTTATTCGTTTGCTGAAGCGATTTCGCAGCATTTGACGTCACCGCGTTTACGTGGCTTTATAAAAGACGACGAAAAGCAAAGCCCGAGCATATTCGCGCCAATGCGACGTGAAGGATACAGGGCTATCAAACGATAAGATGGGGTGTCTGGGGTCATATGAACGAACAATATTCCGCGTTGCGCAGTAATGTCAGTATGCTCGGCAAAGTGCTGGGAGAAACCATCAAGGATGCGTTGGGAGAACACATTCTTGAACGCGTAGAAACTATCCGTAAGTTGTCCAAATCTTCACGCGCTGGCAATGATGCTAACCGCCAGGAGTTGCTCACCACCTTACAAAATTTGTCAAACGATGAGCTGCTACCCGTTGCGCGTGCGTTTAGCCAGTTCCTGAACCTGGCCAACACCGCCGAGCAATACCACAGCATTTCGCCAAAAGGTGAGGCTGCCAGCAATCCGGAAGTGATCGCCCGTACCCTGCGTAAACTAAAAAACCAGCCAGACCTTAGCGAAGAAACTATCAAAAAAGCGGTTGAATCGTTGTCGCTGGAACTGGTTCTTACCGCACACCCAACCGAAATCACCCGCCGCACACTGATCCACAAAATGGTGGAAGTGAACGCCTGCTTAAAACAGCTCGACAACAAAGATCTCGCTGACTACGAACATCACCAATTAATGCGCCGTCTGCGCCAGTTGATCGCTCAGTCGTGGCATACCGATGAAATCCGCAAACTACGCCCAAGCCCAATTGATGAAGCCAAATGGGGTTTTGCAGTAGTAGAAAACAGCCTGTGGCAGGGCGTGCCGAATTACCTGCGCGAACTGAATGAGCAACTGGAAGAAAACCTGGGCTACAAACTGCCGGTAGAATTTGTTCCGGTTCGTTTTACCTCGTGGATGGGCGGCGACCGCGATGGCAACCCAAACGTCACCGCCGACATCACCCGTCACGTACTTCTGCTCAGTCGCTGGAAAGCAACTGACCTGTTCCTGAAAGATATTCAGGTTCTGGTCTCCGAGTTGTCGATGGTTGAAGCAACACCTGAACTGCTGGCGCTGGTCGGTGAAGAAGGTGCTGCAGAGCCGTATCGCTATCTGATGAAAAACCTGCGTTCTCGCCTGATGGCGACCCAGGCGTGGCTGGAAGCGCGCCTGAAAGGTGAAGAACTGCCAAAACCGGAAGGCCTGCTGACACAGAACGAAGAATTATGGGAGCCGCTCTACGCTTGCTACCAGTCACTTCAGGCATGTGGCATGGGGATTATCGCCAACGGCGATCTGCTCGATACTCTACGCCGCGTGAAATGTTTCGGCGTACCGCTGGTGCGTATTGATATCCGCCAGGAGAGTACTCGTCATACCGAAGCATTGGGTGAACTGACCCGCTACCTCGGCATCGGAGACTACGAAAGCTGGTCAGAGGCCGACAAACAGGCGTTCCTGATCCGCGAACTGAACTCTAAACGTCCGTTGCTGCCCCGCAACTGGCAACCAAGCGCCGAAACGCGCGAAGTGCTCGATACGTGTCAGGTGATTGCCGAAGCGCCGCAAGGCTCCATTGCCGCCTACGTGATCTCGATGGCGAAAACACCGTCTGACGTACTGGCTGTCCACCTGCTACTGAAAGAAGCGGGAATTGGATTCGCGATGCCGGTCGCACCGCTGTTTGAAACCCTCGATGACCTGAACAACGCCAACGATGTTATGACCCAACTGCTGAATATCGACTGGTATCGCGGTCTGATTCAGGGCAAACAGATGGTAATGATTGGCTATTCCGACTCAGCAAAAGATGCGGGCGTGATGGCGGCATCCTGGGCGCAGTATCAGGCACAGGATGCGTTAATCAAAACCTGCGAAAAGGCGGGTATTGAACTGACGCTGTTCCACGGTCGCGGCGGTTCCATTGGCCGCGGTGGCGCACCAGCACATGCAGCACTGCTTTCGCAACCGCCGGGAAGCCTGAAAGGCGGCCTGCGTGTGACCGAACAGGGCGAGATGATCCGCTTTAAATACGGTCTACCGGAAATCACCGTTAGCAGCCTGTCGCTGTACACCGGGGCGATTCTGGAAGCCAACCTGCTGCCACCGCCAGAGCCGAAAGAGAGCTGGCGTCGGATTATGGATGAACTGTCGGTCATCTCTTGCGATGTCTATCGTGGCTACGTGCGTGAAAACAAAGATTTTGTTCCTTACTTCCGTTCCGCTACGCCAGAACAGGAACTGGGCAAACTGCCGTTGGGTTCACGTCCGGCGAAACGTCGCCCAACCGGCGGCGTCGAATCACTGCGCGCCATTCCGTGGATCTTCGCCTGGACGCAAAACCGCCTGATGCTTCCCGCCTGGCTGGGTGCGGGTACAGCGCTGCAAAAAGTGGTCGAAGATGGCAAACAGAACGAACTGGAAACCATGTGCCGCGACTGGCCGTTCTTCTCAACACGTCTGGGAATGCTGGAGATGGTGTTCGCAAAAGCGGATCTGTGGCTGGCGGAATACTATGACCAACGCCTGGTCGACAAAGAACTGTGGCCGTTAGGTAAAGAGTTACGCAATCTGCAAGAAGAAGACATCAAAGTGGTGCTGGCGATTGCCAACGATTCCCATCTGATGGCGGATCTGCCGTGGATTGCCGAGTCTATTCAGCTACGGAATATATACACCGACCCGCTGAACGTGTTGCAGGCAGAGCTACTGCACCGCTCCCGCCAGGCGGAAAAAGAAGGTCATGAACCGGATCCCCGCGTAGAACAAGCGTTAATGGTCACTATTGCCGGGATTGCGGCAGGTATGCGTAATACCGGCTAATCTCTCCCTCTATCAACCCTCGTGCAATAGTGCGAGGGTTTTCTGAAATACTTCTGTTCTAACTCCCTCGTTTTCAATATATTTCTGTCTGCATTTTATTCAAATTCTGGATATCCCTTCAGATATCCTTAAGGTTTTGCCGATACATTCGGCGCTATTTTTTCGAGACAGGTTCTTACTATGCATTCCACAGAAGTCCAGGCTAAACCCCTTTTTAGCTGGAAAGCCCTGGGTTGGGCACTGCTCTACTTTTGGTTTTTCTCTACCCTACTACAGGTCATTATTTACGTCAGCGGCTACAGCGGTACTAACGGCATGCGCGACTCGCTGTTGTTTAGTTCGCTGTGGTTGATCCCGGTATTCCTCTTTCCGAAGCGGATTAAAATTATCGCCGCGATAATCGGCGTGATGCTGTGGGCGGCCTCTCTGGCGGCGCTGTGTTACTACGTCATATACGGTCAGGAGTTCTCGCAGAGCGTTCTGTTTGTGATGTTTGAAACCAACACCAACGAAGCCAGCGAGTATTTAAGCCAGTATTTCAGCCTGAAGATTGTGCTTATCGCGCTGGCCTATACAGCAGTGGCAGTTCTGCTATGGACACGCCTGCGCCCGGTCTATATTCCGAAGCCGTGGCGTTATGTTGTCTCTTTTGCCCTGCTTTATGGTTTGATTCTGCACCCGATCGCCATGAACACGTTTATCAAAAACAAACCGTTTGAGAAAACGTTGGATAATCTGGCATCGCGCATGGAACCCGCCGCGCCGTGGCAATTCCTGACAGGTTATTATCAGTATCGCCAGCAACTTAACTCACTGACGAAACTACTGAATGAAAATAACGCATTACCGCCGCTGGCTAATTTCAAAGACGAATCGGGCAACGAACCGCGCACCTTAGTACTGGTGATTGGCGAATCAACCCAGCGTGGACGCATGAGCCTGTACGGTTATCCGCGTGAAACCACGCCTGAACTGGATGCGCTGCATAAAACCGACCCAAACCTGACCGTGTTCAATAATGTGGTCACATCGCGTCCGTACACCATTGAAATCCTGCAACAGGCGCTGACTTTCGCCAACGAAAAGAATCCGGATCTGTACCTGACGCAGCCGTCGCTGATGAACATGATGAAACAGGCGGGTTATAAAACGTTCTGGATCACCAACCAGCAAACGATGACCGCCCGCAACACCATGCTGACGGTATTTTCGCGCCAGACCGATAAACAGTACTACATGAACCAGCAACGCACACAGAGTGCGCGTGAATACGACACCAACGTGCTGAAGCCGTTCCAGGAAGTGCTGAAGGACCCCGCGCCGAAGAAACTGATCATCGTTCATCTGCTGGGTACGCACATCAAATACAAATATCGTTACCCGGAAGATCAGGGCAAGTTTGATGGCAATACCGATCACGTGCCGCCGGGATTAAGCGCAGAAGAGTTGGAATCGTATAACGATTACGACAACGCCAACTTGTACAACGATCACGTAGTTGCCAGCCTGATTAAAGACTTTAAAGCTGCTGATACGAATGGTTTCCTGGTTTACTTCTCTGACCACGGTGAAGAGGTTTATGACACACCACCGCATAAAACTCAGGGGCGTAATGAAGACAACCCGACGCGCCACATGTACACCATTCCGTTCCTGCTGTGGACGTCGGAAAAATGGCAGGCGACTCATCCGCGTGATTTCTCGCAGGATGTCGATCGTAAATACAGCCTGGCTGAACTGATCCACACCTGGTCGGATTTGGCGGGCTTATCTTACGACGGTTACGATCCAACCCGTTCGGTGGTGAACCCGCAATTCAAAGAAACCACCCGCTGGATTGGTAACCCGTATAAGAAAAATGCGCTGATCGATTACGACACTCTGCCGTATGGCGATCAGGTGGGTAATCAGTAATTATCTACCAGGTGCTATTTGCCGGATGCGACGCTTGACGCGTCTTATCCGGCCTACAGATCGCGGCGGTAGGCCGGATAAGGCGTTTACGCCGCATCCGGCAATACAACTGCCGCAATGTTTACATCTCACTCCCATCAGGCCACACTTTTCAGGTGGCCTTTTTTCATAATGCCAGTTACTGTTTTCCCGTCTACATACCTGAGGGAATAACATGTATCACGACGTCAACTATCTGCTCTCCCGCCTAATCAACGGCCCGCTGTTACTCCGCCAGGTTTACTTCGCGAGCAGCAACGGCCCGGCCCCCGATCTCGCGTATAAGGTCGATTTTCCACGGCTGGAAATTGTGCTGGAAGGCGAGTTTGTTGATACCGGTACAGGTGCAACGTTAGTTTCCGGCGATGTACTGTACGTTCCCGCTGGCGGGTGGAATTTCCCACAATGGGAAACACCCGCCACGACATTTAGCGTTCTGTTTGGCAAACAGCAACTCGGCTTCAGCGTCGTACAGTGGGATGGCAAACAATATCAAAATCTGGCAAAGCAACACGTCGCCCGACGTGGCCCACGTATTGGCTCGTTCCTGCTACAAACGCTCAATGAAATGCAAATGCAGCCGCAGGAGCAACAAACAGCCAGGCTTATTGTCACCAGTTTGCTTAGCCACTGCCGCGATTTGCTCGGCAGCCAAATTCAGACAGCCTCTCGCAGCCAGGCACTTTTCGAAGCCATTCGCGATTACATCGACGAACGTTATGCCACCGCGCTGACCCGCGAATCTGTCGCGCAGGCGTTCTACATTTCACCAAACTACCTATCGCACCTGTTTCAAAAAACGGGGGCTATTGGCTTTAACGAATACCTGAATCACACGCGACTGGAACATGCTAAGACGCTACTGAAAGGCTATGATCTGAAGGTAAAAGAAGTGGCTCACGCCTGCGGTTTTGTCGACAGCAACTACTTCTGCCGTCTGTTTCGTAAAAATACCGAACGCTCGCCGTCGGAATATCGTCGGCAGTACCACAGCCAACTGACAGAAAAACCAACTACTCCAGAATAAGGTGCGTTTGCTGCGGCGCAGAAAGCACCTTACGAACAGCACTCATCACCCGATGAGGTTCGCGTAGAAAAGCGTAGATACCGCATTGTACATAGCGACAATGTTCAAAACGCTCGGCACCAGAAAGCTCGATATCTGTAATCAACAACACAACATCCGCGCGACGGATATTCTCGTCCGATAAGCGGTTCTCCGTCCCCAGCGCCCCCTGAGTTTCAATGCTGACGCTCCACTTTTCCTGCTGACACAACTTTTCCAGCCGTTCTGCCGCCATATAGGTATGTGCCACACCGCTAACGCAGGCGGTAACTGCAACCAGATATGCCATCCTACCCCCCAACCGTAACCTGAAAACCAGCCTGTTTAGCCATTTCACGCATCAATGCCACATCGGCTGACGACGGTGCCGGTATATCTTTCATCGACCATTCGCGCCCCAACAGACGGTATTTCGGTTCACCGTACTGATGAAACGGCAACAGGTGGATCTGCCTGATATTCAAAGGAATCAACACATCCAGCGCCTGCTGCATATTCTCTCTGCTGAGCGTATAGCCGGGGATCAGCGGCAAACGAGGGATCACATTGATACCTTCACTCACCAGCAAACGCAGATTCTCCAGCATGCGCGGCAGATTCATTTTCACCACGTCCCGCGCTCTTGTCGGGTCCATAATTTTTAAATCGAACAACACTTCATCGCACAATTTCGCCAGCGGTAGCAACCTGCTTGCTGGCGCGTCTCCGGCAGTTTCGATGGCACATGACACGCCCCACAGCCGCAGTCGTTGCAAAAAACGGGTAGCAAACTCCGCTTGCACCAACACTTCACCGCCAGAAAGCGTGACACCACCGCCAGACGTGCGAAAGAAAATGTCATCCTTCATCACTTCCCGTTCCAGAGCGTCGAGGCTGATATCACGACCAATCCGCTCAAATGCGCCGGAAGGACATTCATCTGCATCACGTAAACATTTCGCGCAATGCAGACATTTCGCCTCTCTACGCACCGTCTGGATTTTGCCGGAGATCGACTCCGGATTAGCACACCACGGGCACAGATGTGGGCAGCCTTTAAAAAAGACCACCGTACGAATACCCTCACCGTCATTCAGCGAATAACGCTGAATGTTAAAAATACGCGCCACATCCTCGCGGCGCGTTTCCACAACGTTACAACTGATGCGCTGTACGGCGGATAATGTCATCCTGAATTTCCTTCGAGAGTTCGACAAAGAAGGCGCTGTATCCGGCAACGCGTACCACCAGCCCCGCATAGTCCTGCGGGCGCAATTGGGCTTCACGTAACGTGTCGGCATTCACTACGTTAAATTGAACGTGCTGCAACTTAAGCTGAGTAAATGCACGTAAGAAGTCAGCCAGTTTGCGTAATCCCGCTTCACCTTCCAGGGTAGCCGGAGTGAATTTCACATTCAGCAACGTACCGTTAGAAAGCAACGTGTTATCAAGTTTACTTACTGACTTCAGCACCGCCGTTGGCCCTTGTCCGTCCTGACCCAACATTGGTGACAAACCACCATCAGCCAGTTGTTCTCCGGCGAAGCGGCCGTCTGGCGTCGCGCCAACCACCGACCCCAACGGGACGTGAGCAGAAACGGTATACGACCCCGGCGTGAAGTAGCCGCCGCGCGGGTTCTGGTATTTTTCCACTTCTTTGCAGTAATGGCGCAGCAATTCGGCGCTAATGTTATCCACCTCGTCGATATCGTTGCCGTACTTCTCAAAGCGGTTAATTAAACGAGCACGGATTTTTTCGCCTTCTGGCGTTTCGAAGTTTGCTTTTAATACCGACAACAATTCGTCAAAACTTAAACGTTGTTGATCAAAAACCATCCCTTTCAACGCATGGAGTGAATCACTCAGGTTAGCGATACCAATCCCCTGCACGCCGGAAAAGTTATAACGCGCGCCGCCGTCGGTAATATCGCGGCCTTTTTCCAGACAATCGCTGATAAACGAAGAGAGCAGCGGCACTGGTGCCCAGTCACGATGGCCGATATCGCAAATATTGCTGCCTTCAACCATCAGAGTGATGTAGTGGCTGATCTTCGCGCGAATTTGTTCCAGCAAACCGTCATAACTCAATGCGGAATTACCTTCATTCTCATGCAGGCAGATTTCCATCACTTTCAGCAGGTTAAACATCGCGATATCGTGCAGACCGTAGGTTCTGCCCGGAATGGATAATTCCACGCAACCGACCACTGAATAGTCGCGCGCATCTTCCAGCGAAACACCACGGTTGAGGAACGCGGGCACCACCACTTCATCGTTGAAGATTTGCGGAATACCAGTACCAAGACGAATGGTTTCTGCGGTTTTCATCAGGAACGGCGTGTCAATCAAGGCGTTAGTGCGCACACCGAGATTTGGCTGCGGCAACTGTACGCTTTGATAGGCGTCGAGACAGAGAAACGAAAGCACATTCACCGCGCTACGTCCGTTTTCCGTTAAACCACCGAGCAGTGCGGTATAGCCGGTCGGGAAACCTGCGAAATAGCGCGCGCTGCTGGTGGAACGTAACAGCACAATGTCATTACATTTCACCCACAGGGACTCGAGCAGTTCTTTCAGGAACGCCGGATCTTCACCCTGGGTCAGCGAGGCCTGATAGAACGACAACATATACTGATCGAAGCGCCCTAACGACAGCGAACTGGCGTTAGATTCATATTGCAGAATGATGTTCATGTACCAGAACAACTGGCACGCCTGCCAGAACGTCTGCGGCTTATGTTCGGCGTTATGACGGGAGATCTCCGCAATAGTCAGCAATTCTTCCCGACGTTGGGCATTAACGCAGCTTGCTGCCATCGTTTCTGCCAGTTCGGCGTAACGCAAAATATGTTTCTGCGAGGCTTCCAGCAATAACAGCGCAGCCTGATAAAAGTGATTATCCGGCTGTTGCTGGCAATGTTGCTGCATCTGCGCCACCAGCTCACCCAGCCCGTGATTCAGCAGGCGTGGGTAATCAATAATGATGTGCCCCTGGCCTTTATCCGTCTGGTTGATGCTGAAAATCTGCGTACTGGTCGCCGCTTTAACTTCGTCCGTCATCTGCCCATTGATGAAATCTTTCATCGAGCGTTTTTCCCAGTACGGGAACAACTCTTCGCGATAGATACGTTTATCTTCTTCACTAATGGCGAAGCGATCCTGCGGGCGTGTCGGGAATTGATCCAGCTCTTTCAGCAACCAGTAAGGATCCATTTCCGGCGACATAATCCCGGCGCGCGGTTTTACGGTGCGGTTACCGGCAATCAGTTCTTCATCACGAATCGAAATTTCAACATGTTCAAGGATATACGCTGTCGCTTTCGCCCGGCGCAATATCACCGGTTCGCCTTCGGTTTGCCGATGGCTGGCGGTATAAAGCAGCGCCCGCTCCAACGAGATTTCACGGGTATTGGCAAACAGTGCAGTTTTAAGGCGAGAGATACGATTCGTCATGAGGAACTCCTGTGGGAAAGCGAACCCGCCCTTGCGGGCGGGATAAGAACTTAAGCGGTTTGCGCCAGGTGAGCTTCAATTTTGCTCATAATGGCGTCAGCGCGTTTTACTGCGTCGCTGATGTTGACACGCACGATGGTCTTGCCAGCAAAACGCTCTTCAAACTTGATGCCGATATCTTTGGTCAGAATCACCATATCGGCGCTCGCCACGTCTTCCGCAGTCAGTTCGTTTTCCAGACCAATCGACCCCTGGGTTTCTACTTTCACTTCCCAGCCTTTTGCTTTCGCGGCACTTTCCAGCGCCTCTGCCGCCATATAGGTATGGGCAACACCTGAAGGACATGCGGTTACTGCAATAATTTTCGCCATGGCTCGTTCCTCAATTAATTAATTTCAAAATCCAGATCCAGGTCGTCTTCCTTCTCATCAGTTGAAGACCCATTTTTACGCGCCAGACTTTTCAGCACGTTAACGCAGATAGCCGTCGCTACAGCCCCAACAGCCACTGCCGCGATGTAACCCAACTTGCCTTCAACTACCGGCAGCACAATCAGACCACCCCAGCCTGCATAGCACTGCGCACCAACCAATGCCGCGGTGACCGTGCCACAAACAGTGCCCACCATGATGGAAGGGATCACACGCAACGGATCGGCGGCGGCGAAAGGAATCGCCCCTTCAGTGACACCAACACAGCCCATCACCAACGCCGCTTTACCGGTTTCACGTTCTTCTGCGGAGAAGTTTTTGCGACCAATCAGCGTCGCCAGCCCCATCCCCAGCGGCGGAACACAGATCCCTACTGCCGCGATCGCCACCACGGTATAAACACCCTGGGCGACACAAATCAGCATGAATGCATACGCCACTTTGTTAACCGGACCGCCCATATCGAACGCCAGCATCAGCCCCATAATGACCGCCAGCATGATAATGCTGCCCTGCTGCATTCCCTGAAGCCACTGGGTCAGAGTGTTAGTCAATGCGCCCACAGGCTCGCCCAGCCCCCACATCATGACGCCAGCGGTAATTAAGGTGCCGACGATCGGAATAATGAAGATTGGCATGACAGAACGCAGAACTTTATGCACCGGGATTTTCTTCAGGTAATGCACCACGATGCCGCCGATAATCCCGGCGATCAGCGCGCCAAAGAAGCCTGCACCAAAACTGTTACCGACCCAGGCACCAATAGCGCACGGAGCCAGCGCGGAACGTTCCGCAATGGAATAACCGATGTAAGCAGCAAGGAAAGGCACCATCAGCGTTAAGCCCGCGACGCCGATATCAAACAGTTTTTTCAGATTCGGATCGGCTACGGCATCTGGCACCGCACCTTTGCCGTACAGCATGACGGAAACCGCCAGCAAAATACCGCCCGATACTACGAAGGGAATCATGTGTGAAACGCCCGTCATTAAATGCTGACGAGTGTTTTTCAGTATCTGCACCAACTCATTCATAAGCTGCTCCTGGGCTTGCAAAAGCCCATGTCCATATTTTTTTGATGGGAGAAACAATAGGCAATCGCAAGCGGAGCAAACAGTGGATAAAAAGGCCATTTACTGGACTTTTGTAATGTCAGTACAAAAATGCGATCCGCCTCATAACTTGCGTTATCTCGGAATCATGCCGGAGTGGCGCGTCTTGTGAGACGCGTCGCAAATTGACGGTTACATTACATTTGTCCAGCTTTTGACAGATTTGTCACATGGCAGGCCGTTACCGTGCACTCTTATCCTGTAAACAGAAAACCTTACCGGGAGAGAGGCAATGGCCCTGATTGTGGAATTTATTTGTGAGCTACCTAATGGCGTACATGCACGTCCGGCAAGCCACGTTGAAACGCTGTGTAATACTTTTTCATCGCAAATTGAGTGGCATAACCTGCGTACCGATCGCAAGGGCAACGCCAAAAGCGCGCTGGCGCTGATTGGCACCGATACACTGGTGGGCGATAACTGCCAGTTACTGATTTCTGGAGCCGACGAACAAGAAGCACACCAGCGTTTAAGCCAATGGCTGCGCGATGAATTTCCCCACTGTGACGCGCCGCTGGAAGAAGTAAAATCTGACGAACTGGAGCCGCTGCCGGTTTCACTGACTAATCTGAATCCGCGCATTATCCGCGCCCGCACCGTGTGTAACGGTAGCGCAGGCGGCATCCTGACGCCGATTTCCTCTTTAGATCTCAATGCACTGGGTAATCTTCCTGCCGCTAAAGATGCTGACGCCGAACAATCTGCACTGGAAAACGGCCTGACACTGGTACTGAAAAACATTGAGTTTCGTCTGCTGGATAGCGACGGTGCCACCAGCGCAATACTGGAAGCCCACCGTTCGTTAGCGGGCGATACCTCTTTACGTCAACACTTACTGGCGGGTGTCAGCGAGGGATTAAGCTGTGCCGAAGCGATTGTTGCCAGTGCGAATCACTTTTGCGAAGAGTTCGCCCGTTCCAGTAGTAGCTACCTGCAAGAGCGTGCGCTGGATGTGCGCGACGTCTGCTTCCAGTTACTCCAGCAAATTTACGGCGAACAACGCTTCCCGGCACCGGGTAAATTGACGCAGCCAGCCATTTGTATGGCGGATGAACTAACCCCCAGTCAGTTCCTCGAACTGGATAAAAATCACCTCAAAGGTCTGCTACTGAAAAGCGGCGGCACCACCTCACACACGGTGATCCTTGCCCGTTCATTTAATATTCCGACGCTGGTCGGCGTGGATATCGAGACCCTTAGCCCGTGGCTGCAACAAACGATTTATATCGACGGCAACGCCGGGGCGATTGTGGTCGAACCGACAGAAGCGGTGGCGCGTTATTATCAACAGGAAGCGCGCGTACAGGACGCTCTGCGTGAGCAACAACGTGTCTGGCTGACCCAGCAAGCCCGCACCGCTGATGGTATTCGTATCGAAGTTGCTGCTAACATCGCTCACTCGGTAGAAGCACAGGCTGCGTTTGGCAATGGCGCAGAAGGCGTTGGTCTGTTCCGCACTGAAATGCTCTATATGGATCGCACCAGTGCACCGGGCGAAAGCGAGTTGTACAACATTTTTTGTCAGGCGCTGGAATCCGCCAACGGGCGCAGCATTATTGTGCGTACTATGGATATTGGCGGCGATAAACCCGTTGATTATCTGAATATTCCCGCAGAAGCCAACCCATTCCTTGGTTATCGCGCGGTGCGTATTTATGAAGAATACGCGTCACTGTTTACCACGCAATTACGGTCGATCCTGCGCGCCTCTGCTCACGGCAGCCTGAAAATCATGATCCCGATGATCTCCTCAATGGAAGAGATCTTATGGGTGAAAGAAAAGCTGGCGGAAGCCAAACAGCAACTGCGTAACGAACACATTCCGTTTGATGAAAAGATCCCACTCGGCATCATGCTGGAAGTACCGTCGGTCATGTTCATTATCGACCAGTGCTGCGAAGAGATTGATTTCTTTAGTATCGGCAGTAACGACCTGACGCAGTATCTGCTGGCGGTGGATCGTGATAACGCTAAAGTCACCCGTCACTACAACAGTCTGAATCCGGCATTCCTGCGGGCGCTTGATTACGCCGTTCAGGCAGTGCATCGCCAGGGTAAATGGATCGGCCTGTGCGGAGAACTGGGGGCAAAAGGTTCCGTACTGCCGCTGCTGATCGGTTTAGGGCTGGATGAACTTAGCATGAGCGCACCGTCAATTCCGGCGGCAAAAGCACGCATGGCGCAACTCGACAGCCGCGAATGTCGTCAGTTGCTTAACCAGGCGATGGCCTGCCGTACTTCACTGGAAGTGGAGCATCTGCTGGCGCAGTTCCGTATGACGCAACAGGATGCGCCGCTGGTTACCGCCGAGTGCATCACGCTGGAAAGCGACTGGCGCAGCAAAGAAGAAGTGCTCAAAGGCATGACCGATAACCTGCTGCTGGCAGGACGCTGTCGCTATCCGCGGAAACTGGAAGCCGATCTGTGGGCGCGTGAGGCCGTCTTCTCTACCGGACTGGGCTTTAGTTTCGCCATTCCACACAGCAAATCAGAACATATTGAGCAGTCGACCATCAGTGTGGCTCGTCTGCAAGCACCTGTGCGCTGGGGCGATGATGAAGCACAATTCATCATTATGTTAACCCTGAACAAACACGCTGCGGGCGATCAGCATATGCGCATTTTCTCGCGCCTCGCTCGCCGCATCATGCACGAAGAATTCCGTAACGCGCTGGTTAACGCCGCTTCCGCCGACGCTATCGCCAGCCTGCTGCAACATGAACTGGAACTGTAAAAGGAAACATCATGGAACTGTATCTGGACACCGCTAACGTAGCAGAAGTCGAACGTCTGGCACGCATATTCCCGATTGCCGGAGTGACGACTAACCCGAGCATTATTGCTGCCAGCAAGGAGTCCATCTGGGATGTACTGCCGCGTCTGCAAAAAGCGATTGGTGATGAGGGCATTCTGTTTGCTCAGACTATGAGCCGCGACGCACAGGGCATGGTAGAAGAAGCGAAACGTCTGCGCGACGTTATTCCGGGAATTGTGGTGAAAATTCCGGTAACATCCGAAGGTCTGGCAGCAATTAAATTGCTGAAAAAAGAAGGCATTACCACGCTGGGAACCGCAGTCTACAGCGCCGCACAAGGGCTATTAGCCGCACTGGCTGGCGCAAAATACGTGGCCCCCTATGTAAACCGCGTGGACGCTCAGGGCGGAGACGGCATTCGTACCGTACAGGAGCTGCAAGCGTTACTGGAAATGCACGCGCCAGAAAGCATGGTGCTGGCAGCCAGCTTTAAAACACCGCGTCAGGCGCTGGATTGTTTGCTGGCAGGATGTGAATCCATCACACTGCCCTTAGATGTAGCGCAACAAATGCTTAACACCCCTGCGGTAGAGTCAGCTATAGAGAAGTTCGAGCACGACTGGAATGCCGCATTTGGCAATACTCATCTCTAAAGGAGCAATTATGGACCGCATTATTCAATCACCAGGTAAATACATCCAGGGCGCTGATGTAATTAATCGCCTGGGCGAATACCTGAAACCGCTGGCAGAACGTTGGTTAGTTGTTGGCGATAAATTTGTATTAGGTTTTGCTCAGGCAACCGTCGAGCAAAGCTTTAAAGATGCCGGGCTGGTTGTTGAAATCGCACCCTTTGGCGGTGAATGTTCGCAAAATGAAATCGATCGTCTACGTGGCATCGCAGAAACCGCACAGTGTGGTGCAATTCTCGGTATTGGCGGCGGTAAAACCCTTGATACCGCCAAAGCACTGGCACATTTCATGGGTGTTCCGGTAGCAATCGCTCCGACTATCGCCTCTACCGACGCACCGTGCAGTGCGCTGTCTGTTATCTACACCGATGATGGTGAGTTTGACCGCTATCTGCTGCTGCCGAACAACCCGGAACGCGTCATTGTGGATACCAAAATTGTTGCTGGCGCACCTGCACGTCTGTTAGCGGCGGGTATTGGCGATGCGTTGGCAACCTGTTTTGAAGCACGTGCCTGTTCCCGCAGCGGCGCAACCACGATGGCGGGCGGTAAATGTACTCAGGTAGCACTGGCTCTGGCTGAACTGTGCTACAACACCCTGCTGGAAGAAGGCGAAAAAGCGATGCTTGCCGCTGAACAGCATGTGGTGACTCCGGCGCTGGAACGTGTGATTGAAGCTAACACCTATTTGAGCGGCGTGGGCTTTGAAAGCGGCGGCCTGGCGGCGGCGCACGCGGTGCACAATGGCCTGACGGCCATTCCGGATGCGCATCACTATTATCACGGTGAAAAAGTGGCATTCGGTACGCTGACGCAACTGGTTCTGGAAAACGCACCAGTTGAGGAAATCGAAACCGTAGCTGCGCTGTGCCATGCTGTCGGCCTGCCAATTACCCTGGCACAACTGGATATTAAAGAAGATATCCCGGCGAAAATGCGGATTGTCGCAGAAGCATCTTGTGCAGAAGGTGAAACTATTCACAACATGCCTGGCGGCGCCACGCCAGATCAGGTTTACGCCGCACTGCTGGTAGCCGACCAGTATGGTCAGCGTTTCCTGCAAGAGTGGGAATAACCTACGCCAAACTCCCGGCTTGTCCGGGAGTTTTTTATCCGCTTCTGGACATTTTCTCCACAGAACAATCGTTAGCCCGGAAGGTCGAATCTGTGACTCTTATTTTCACGGACGAAACAGATGAAAGCTTCACTGGCGTTGGTCAGCCTTCTAACGGCATTTACCAGCCACTCCTTAAAATCTCCCGCCGTTCCACCAACCGTGGTACAAATCCAGGCCAACACCAACCTTGCCATCGCAGACGGTGCCAGACAGCAAATTAGCAGCACGCTATTTTACGATCCGGCGTATGTGCAGCTTACCTATCCTGGCGGTGATGTCCCGCAGGAACGCGGCGTATGTTCTGATGTAGTGATCCGCGCATTACGCAGCCAGCAGGTAGATTTGCAGAAGCTGGTTCATGAAGATATGGCGAAGAATTTTGCCGAGTACCCGCAAAAATGGAAGTTAAAGCGCCCGGACAGCAACATCGATCACCGTCGGGTACCTAATCTGGAAACCTGGTTTATCCGCCACGATAAAACACGCCCCACCAGCAAGAACCCCAGTGACTATCAAGCGGGCGATATTGTCTCCTGGCGATTAGATAACGGGCTGGCACATATTGGGGTGGTTTCAGATGGCTTCGCCCGCAACGGTACGCCACTGGTGATACATAACATTGGCGCAGGCGCGCAGGAAGAAGATGTGTTGTTTAGCTGGCAGATTGTCGGGCACTACCGCTATTTTGCTAAATAAGCGATAGCGCCCAGGGAAGACGCTCTTCAGATTTTTTTTACGCTGACGGCTTCTTTTTTCTTACGGCTTACCAGCGCCAGTGCCAGCACAATCAGCACAATACCGCTGCCTTCAACCGCGCCGGGGTTTTCACCAAGCAGCCACCAGGAAAAGAGTACGCCGCAAACAGGAACCGCCAGCGTGCTTAAGCTGGCAATACTGGCAGGTAAGTTTTTCAGTACAAATAGCCACAAACTCCAGGCCAGTGCCGTCGCCAGAATCGCACTGTAAGCCAGCGCCCAGAACACCGTGGGCTGCCAGTCAATTTCACGTTGCGGCACCAGCCAGGCGACCACACTCATCACCAGCGCCGCATAAAGCATCTGCCAGGATGTTAACGACAATAAATCCACGCGCGGATAGCGGGCATAAAGGCGTTTAGCAACAATCGCACTCGCCCCCCAACTGATGCCGGAGAGGATTGCCAGGATGGCGCTTTTCATCGAGGAGAAATTGAGTTGCCACGGCTGTAACACCAGCAATAATCCAACGGCGGCAATCAGAATAGCGAAATATTGCCCGCGTCGCAGGCGTTCACCAAGAAACAGCGCCGCGAGAATCACCACCCAGAACGGCATGGTATAGCTCAGGATTGCCACCTTCCCTGCTCCGCCGCTCACCAACGCCCATTGCGCCAGTCCCACCATCCCGCAGGTTTGTAACAGGGCAATAGCTAAAGTGTATTTAAACGGCGTCGGACGCATACCGCGACCACGTAATAAAAGGACGATGAATAAAACGAGAGCGCCAAAAATGCAGCGTAAAGCAGTAAAGTCGAAGGCACCGATGTAGCTGGTGACTTGCTTCATGAAAATCCAGCTATAACTCCAGATAAGTGTGAGCACAACCAGGCCACTGATTGCCAGTGGGTTGCTCTTTCCTGCGGCAGACATGAGAGATCCAGTGTGTAGTTTTCCTGTGGACACTATACGCTGGTAAAGAAACTTCAGCGACCGCCTGAAAGGCAGTCGCTGAAGGAGTTCAGATTACAGCAGGTCGAAACGGTCGAGGTTCATCACTTTCACCCATGCCGCCACGAAGTCTTTAACAAACTTCTCGTGGGCGTCGCTGCTGGCGTAAACTTCTGCCAGCGCACGCAGGACGGAGTTAGAACCAAATACCAGGTCCGCACGGCTGGCAGTGTATTTCACTTCACCCGTTTCACGGTCACGGCCTTCGAACAGCTCTTTCGATTCGTCGGTCGCTTTCCACTCGTAACGCATATCCAGCAAGTTCACAAAGAAGTCATTGCTCAATACACCCACGCGGTCAGTAAAGACGCCGTTTTTGCTGCCATCGAAGTTGGCACCCAGTACGCGCATCCCGCCGACCAACACCGTCATTTCCGGTGCAGTCAGGGTCAATTGCTGTGCTTTATCGATCAACAGAGATTCAGTTGTAGCCTCACCCGCCGCAGCACGATAGTTACGGAAACCGTCGGCAACAGGTTTGAGCAGCTCAAACATCTCAATGTCAGTCTGATCCTGGCGCGCGTCTACACGGCCCGGTGTAAACGGAACATTAACGCTGATACCCGCCGCACTCGCCGCTTTTTCAACACCAACGACACCGGCAAGAACAATAATGTCGGCAAGCGACGCTGTATGGGAGGATTTGTAGATCCCTTCCAGCACCGGCAATGCACGTGCTGCTGCGGCATTAACTTCCCAGTCGCGCTGTGGAGCCAATGCCAGACGCGCACCATTCGCGCCGCCACGTTTATCCCCACCGCGGAAGGTGGAGGCGGAAGCCCAGGCAACAGAAACCAGCTCGCTCACGGAGAGGCCAGATTCAGCAATCGCCGCCTTAAGATTAAGGATATCTTCCTCGCTCGGGTTGAAGAACGCATGTGGCAGCGGATCTTGCCAGATCAGATCTTCTTTCGGCACTTCCGGTCCGATGTAGCGAGATTTCGGCCCCATATCCCTGTGCGTCAGTTTGAACCATGCACGGGCAAAGGCTTCGTTGAACGCTTGTGGATCATCGAGGAAGCGACGTGAAATCTTCTCAAACTCTGGATCAAAACGCAGAGTCAGGTCAGTGACCAACATCGTCGGCTTACGTTTCTTCGACGGATCGAACGGATCCGGGATAATTTCCGGTGCATCGACTGCTTCAAACTGGATGGCACCTGCCGGACTACGAGTCTGTACCCACTCATATTTGAACAGGTTTTCGAAGAAATAGTTGCTCCACTGAGTCGGCGTTTGCGTCCAGACCACTTCCAGGCCTGAAGTAATGGCATCGGCACCGACACCGGAACCAAAATCACTTTTCCAGCCTAAGCCCTGGTTTTCGATCGGTGCGGCTTCCGGATCAGGACCTACGTGCGTTGCCGGGCCTGCGCCGTGAGTTTTACCTAACGTATGACCACCTGCGATCAGCGCAACGGTTTCTTCGTCGTTCATTCCCATATTGCCAAATGTCGCGCGAATAGCTGCAGCCGCAGAAAGCGGTTCACCGCTGGCATTTGGTCCTTCCGGGTTAACGTAAATCAGCCCCATTTCGGTTGCTGCTAATGGCCGTTTTGCCAGCTCTTCCGGATTACGGTGGGCAAGCCAGGTTTTTTCATCACCCCAGTTTACGTCGAGATCCGGTTCCCAGACGTCTTCACGACCGGCACCAAAACCGAAAGTACGGAAGCCAGAATTTTCCAGCGCCACGTTACCCGCAAGGATAAACAGGTCGGCCCAGGAGATTTTCTGACCATATTTTTGTTTGATTGGCCACAACAGACGACGCGCTTTATCCAGGCTGACGTTATCCGGCCAGGAGTTGAGCGGTGCAAAACGTTGCTGACCACGCCCCGCGCCACCGCGACCATCGATTGAACGGTAAGTCCCCGCGCCGTGCCAGGCCATACGAATAAACAGACCCGCGTAGCTGCCCCAGTCTGCTGGCCACCACGGTTGGGACTCTGTCAGCAGCTCTTTCAGATCTTTTTTCAGGCCGTAGTAATCTAGCTTGCTAAATTCTTTGCGGTAGTCGAAGTCCTCACCCAGTGGGTTAGAACGGTTAGAATGTTGGTTTAACAGGTCAACACGGAGTTGTTTTGGCCACCAGTCATGAGTGGTTGTTCCCGCACCGGCGCTCTGGTCATGACCGCCATGATGGAACGGACATTTTCCGCTAGCTGTTGTGTTATGGATATCGTCAGACGTGCTCATCAATATGCTCCCTCTACAGTGTTACCCTTAAGATACACAGCGTTAGAGAGAAGTTATAATTGAATTAATCCACGGATGCGATAGTTGGGATCTTACATATCATTAGTTAAAGAGATGTAGATCAAAATGATCTTAAATAAGCCTTTTTGATTATGTCCGATTACGGATAAATACTTTATACAAAGAGGCTTTATCGCTGTTTTCTCCCTGTTCCTTTAAGGAATAAAGGAGAAAAAGCGAGTCAATAGTTTTGCTGGTCTGCCCCCTCGCTTCGAGGAGGCATTTTGTGCTTTGTTTTAATTTTGTGATCACTGTGTGATTTTCACCGAAACAAAAACACTTATAAACCCGGTCTAACACCCAGCGTATGGCAAATCGCGTAACTCATTTCAGCGCGGTTCAGAGTATAGAAGTGGAAATCTTTTACCCCTTCACGGCTTAAAATTTTCACCATATCCATCGCGATATTTGCACCCACCAGTTTACGGGTTTCGGCGTCGTCATCCAGGCCGTCAAACATTTGTGCCATCCACGCCGGAATGCGCACGTTAGTCATGTCGGCAAATTTCTTCGCCTGTTTAAAGTTAGAGACCGGCAAAATGCCCGGAATAATTTCCACATCAATCCCCGCAGAGACACAACGGTCGCGAAAGCGCAGGTAGCTTTCGACATCAAAGAAGAATTGAGTGATAGCGCGGTTGGCTCCAGCATCCACTTTGCGTCTCAGGTTGAGTAAATCCGCCTGGGCGCTTTTCGCTTCCGGGTGAACTTCCGGATACGCCGCTACTGAAATATCGAAATCCGCGACTTCTTTTAACAGCTCCACCAGGTCAGAAGCATACATTTCCGGCTTACCGCTTCCCGACGGCAGGTCACCACGCAGCGCCACGATATGGCGAATACCGTTATTCCAGTAGTCACGGGCGATGGTGCGCAGCTCGTCGGGAGTCGCATCAATGCAGGTAAGATGCGGTGCAGCTTCCAGACCAGTACGCTCTTTAATACCTTTAATAATACTGTGCGTGCGGTCGCGCTCGCCGGAGTTCGCACCATAGGTCACCGAAACAAATTTTGGTTTCAGGCTGCTAAGACGATCGATGGAGTTCCACAGGGTCTGCTCCATTTCACTGGTACGCGGCGGGAAAAACTCGAACGAAACGTTAATCTGCCCCTGGACTTCTGCCAGACTCTGATTCAGGGCATCCCGCTGGCTGGCGTGAAAAAAGCTCATACCTTACCTCATCAATCGCTTGTAGTTATATGTTGTGTTGTGAACACCTATCCGTTTAGACGTCCAGATGTAAAGATGAAGGAAAAGCGGAGGAGCGTCAACCGAAAAATGACCAATGATGGTGAGGAAAAATCAGGAAAGATGAGAAAAATTCAGGATGGTAAGGAAAAGAAAATCCGGAATGCAAGGCAGACCGGATTACAGATGCAGGCTGACAACGTACTTATTGCTTCTTGCCGGATGTAGCGCAAACGCTTCATCCGGCCTATAACCAAATGATAAATCAATATATTTAGTTAGAAACCATAGACACGAAAACATGTGTACCAGGCATTATTAGATTCCTGAAATTACAACAACTGCGCCAGGCGGTTAATATCTGACTGAATCGCCCCGGCGGTGACGTCGCGCCCAGCGCCTGGCCCACGGATCACCAGCGGGTTATCGCGATACCAGCGGCTTTCGATGGCAAAGACGTTATCGCACGGCAGCAGTGATGCCAGCGGATGGTCTTCACGCACCGCTTCTACACCAACACGCGCTTTGCCATTGGCATCGAAACGCGCCACGTAGCGCAGCACCAGCCCCATTTCGCGGGCGGCTTCCAGTCGTTGCACCATCTGCTCATTCAGTTCATCGCCGTTTTCAAAGAAGTGATCGATGCTGCCGCCTTCACAATGTGCTGGCACCAGCGACTCCACGCGCACCTGGTCCGGTTCAATGTTGTAACCCGCTTCACGCGCCAGAATCACCAGTTTGCGCATCACGTCTTTACCGGAAAGGTCATCACGCGGGTCAGGCTCGGTTAAGCCCTGTTGCCACGCCTGATCCACCAGTTCGGTAAACGGCACGCTGCCGTCGAATTGCAGGAACAGCCAGGAGAGCGTGCCGGAGAAGATCCCGCTGATCGACAAAATAGTGTCGCCGCTGTCGATCAGATCGCGCACAGTGTGGTTGATCGGCAAGCCCGCGCCGACGGTGGCGTTATACAACCAGTGACGTCCGGTCTTTTCGAAAGCGTCGTGGATCTGGCGATATTTGTTGCTGTCGCTGGCTCCCGCCAGTTTGTTGGCGCTGATAACGTGGAAACCGTGACTGGCGAAATCGAGATACTGGTCAGCAAGCTGCTGACTGGCGGTAACGTCCAGCACCACTAAATCATCATACGGATGGGCGCGCATCCACAGGAACAGCGACTCTTCATCCTGCTCGACGGCTTCATCATTGAAGAAGGCTAACGCGCGGCTGGCGTCCAGGCCATCATAGCTCAACAGGCTGCGGCGGCTGTCCACCACGCCTGCCAGCACAAACTCAAATCCGGTACGCGCCGAGAGCGTACTTTGCTCACGAGAGAACAGTTCCAGCCAACGCGAACCGATATTGCCCTTACCGAACAGGACCAGGCCGATGCGTTTTTCCGCGCGGAAGACGGACTGATGCAGTCCCTGAATAAGGCTTTCGGTCGGGCCGGTGCGTAGTACTGCCACCAGACTGATACCGTCATCCGACTGCCAGGTAAATTCGACCAGCTGACCTTTCAGTTGCTGCCAGAAACGGTGGCAATGCAGTGGGTTACGGGTGACACCTGCGCCTACCATCGCTACCAACGCCAGCCCCTGACGCAGACGCAGTTCGCCTGGCAATCCTGCTTCATCGAGAATTTTCAGGGCGCTATCAGCCACTTCGGAGGTGTAGCAAAATTGCAGCAACTGGCGATCGTTATGCACGCCAACTGCCAGCGGACGCACCTGAGCACGTTTCAAAATCTGGTCGATTTCTTTATGTGCCAGTTTGAAATCCTGGCGGGTTGGCACCTGAAACTCAATCAAACAGACATCGTCGTGGCTGGTGACAATTCGCGCACCAGTGCCGGAAGCCAGTACACGTTCAATACGCGTAGAACCTTGATCCGGCGTATAGCTACAGCGCAGTTGCAGGTCGATTTCGCTACCAGAAACGGGCTGTAAGGTACGGGCGTGGAGAACAGGGGCTGCCAGACGCGCCAGTTCGCTGGCTTCATCAAGACGCAGCAATGGCAGCAGACAGGCATCTTTCACTTTGCGCGGGTCGGCGCTGTATACCCCGGCGACATCGCTCCAGATAGTTACGCGGGAAACACCCGCCAGCGCACCGATTTGGGTGGCGGAATAGTCGGAACCGTTACGCCCCAGCAGTACCGTTTCACCGGCGTTGTTACGGCTGATAAACCCGGTCACAACCAGACGTTTGCCCGGATGCTGCACCAGCAATTGTTGCAGCAACGGATAAGACAGGCCTTCATCAACCTGCGGTTGTGCGGCGCGTTCAGCGCGTAAAAATTCACGGGCATCGAGCCAAGCCGCAGGCAGTCCTTGTTGGTTAAGCACCGCGGACATCAAACGCGCCGACCACACTTCACCGTGGCCTACCACTTCCGCATATACTGCGTCGGTGATACCGCTGTCGAGCTGCGCCGCCAGACGTTCCAGATCGCTGACAAAGGCGCTGATGAGGCTATCGGCTTCTTCGGCGGGTAACAGGCCGCTAATCAGATCGCACTGATAACGACGTAGCGTTTGTTGAACCTGATGCGCAGAGAGACGATCGGTCTGGCTTAGTTTCAACCAGTTAATCAACTGGTTAGTGGTGCTACCCGCGGCGGAAACCACCATCATATCGTCGGGCTGAGAGTACTCCGCCATAATGCCCGCAACACGCAAATAACACTTCACATCAGCCAGACTACTGCCACCAAATTTATGCAGTTGACGACCTTTCGCCCCTGCCTGCGCAATCACACTCATTTTTACCCCTTGTTTGCAGCCCGGAAGCCATTTTCCAGGTCGGCAATTAAATCTTCGCCATCTTCAATACCGGTGGAGATACGCAACAGCGTCTCGGAGATCCCGGCGGCAGCACGCGCTTCTGGTGCCATGCCTGCGTGGGTCATGGTTGCGGCGTGAGAGATTAAACTTTCCACTCCCCCTAATGATTCCGCCAGCGTAAATAACGACAGCCCGCCCAGGAAGCGACGCAGCATCTGCTCATCACCATCCAGTTCAAAACTCAACATTGCGCCAAAGCCTTTTTGCTGACGCACGGCAATTTCATGCCCCTGATTTTCCGGCAGCGACGGGTGATAAAGTTTTTTCACCAGCGGTTGGGTTTGCAGATATTTCACAATCGCCTGCGCGTTGCGCTGAGCCAGGTCCATACGCGGAACCAGAGTTCGCAGACCACGCAGCAACAAATAACTGTCAAACGCACCACCCGTCACGCCAATATTGTTTGCCCACCAGGCCAGTTCGGTGACCACATCCGGATCTTTAGCAATCACCACGCCAGCCACTACGTCAGAGTGGCCATTCAGATATTTCGTACATGAATGCAACACCAGATCGGCACCCAATGCCAGCGGATTTTGTAATGCCGGGCTTAAGAAGGTGTTATCCACCACGCTCACCGCCCCAACTTCCCTTGCCAGATGGCAGATTTTCGCAATATCCACGACGCGTAACAATGGATTACTGGGGCTTTCTACCAACACCAGTTTGGGCTTTTCTGCCAGTGCCGCTTGTAATGCCTGCTCATCACCTTGATCAACAAACAGCACGCGATAACAACCACGTTTCGCCAGACTGTCGAACAGACGATAGCTGCCGCCGTAACAATCGTGCGGCGCAACCAACAGATCGCCCGGCTTCAAAAAGACGGTAGTCACCAGATGGATGGCTGACATGCCGGTATTAGTAAGCACCGCGCCAGCGCCACCTTCCAGTTCTGCCAGCGCACGCTGCACGACATCGCGCGTCGGGTTGCCGCGACGCGAGTAATCATGCGCACGCGGTTCATTAAATCCGGTAAAATTATAGGTGCTGGAAAGATGGATCGGTGGGACAACGCAACCATACTGTTCGTCGTCATTTAACCCGCTACGCACTGCGATGGTGGCCTGTTTACGCGTCATGTGATGAAGTTCCCTGGGCTGAGTCGGTGAAAAGACAGGCACCAGAGTAAACATTGTGTTAATGGACGTCAATACATCTGGACATCTAAACTTCTTTGCGTATAGATTGAGCAAATCAGAAATTGCCGTTAAAATTACATGCATTATCACGCTGACAGGCGCATTACACGATGTCACGGTAGCGCCTGTACGGTAAACTATGCGGGTTTATGACCAGTAACCTTATTAATTGTACGGTCTGGTCTCAATTTATTGACGAAGAGGATTAAGTATCTCATGGCTGAATGGAGCGGCGAATATATCAGCCCATACGCTGAGCACGGCAAGAAGAGTGAACAAGTCAAAAAGATTACGGTTTCCATTCCTCTTAAGGTGTTAAAAATCCTCACCGATGAGCGCACGCGTCGTCAGGTGAATAACCTGCGTCACGCTACCAACAGCGAACTGCTGTGTGAAGCGTTTCTGCATGCCTTTACCGGGCAACCGCTGCCGGATGATGCCGATCTGCGTAAAGAGCGCAGCGACGAAATCCCGGAAGCGGCAAAAGAGATCATGCGTGAGATGGGGATTAACCCGGAGACGTGGGAATACTAAAGCGGAAAAGAGCGGCGTGGGGAGTGCTGCCAAAGGCAAAATCGCCTGATGCGCTACGCTTATCAGGCCTACGTCATATTGCAATCTATTGAATTTGCACGAACTTGTAGGCCGGATAAGGCGTTCACGCCGCATCCGGCATAAACAACGAGCACGTTGTCAGCGGCTCAGATCTAACCCACCGCCTTTTTATACATGGACGTTTAACGATGAAAATCAGGCTACTCATCCCCAGCCTGCTGGTTTCTGCGCCAGCCTTTGCCTGGCAGCCACAAACCGGCGACATCATCTTTCAGATCTCTCGCTCATCGCAAAGTAAAGCGATCCAACTGGCGACCCATTCCGATTACAGCCATACCGGTATGCTGGTGATACGCAATAAAAAGCCCTACGTCTTTGAAGCCGTCGGCCCGGTGAAATACACCCCGCTGAAGCAGTGGATCGCCCACGGTGAAAAGGGCAAATACATTGTGCGCCGTGTTGAAGGCGGGCTGAATACCGAACAACAGCAAAAACTGGCGCAAGCGACAAAACGTTATCTTGGTCAACCGTATGACTTCAGCTTCTCGTGGAGCGACGATCGCCAGTATTGTTCAGAAGTGGTGTGGAAGGTGTATCAGAACGCGCTGGGAATGAGCGTGGGCGAGCAGCAAAAACTGAAAGAGTTCGATCTTAGCAACCCGCTGGTCCAGGCGAAGCTCAAAGAACGCTACGGCAAAAATATCCCGCTTGAAGAAACGGTGGTTTCACCACAGGCCGTTTTCGATGCGCCACAACTCACTACCGTCGCTAAAGAATGGCCGCTGTTTTCCTGGTAATGGGCCAATCACCTCGTGACTGGCCCCCAAAATCTAATTTTTATTGGTCTGAAGCTCTTGCGAAAACGCAGCCACGTCATTTTGACGCTGTCGTTCCATAGCGACCGCGCCAAAGTGCGTTAGCGTACAGAAAATAATGCAACAGATAACACCAGCAAGCAGAAGATAAAAACCGCCATCCCAACCTACCTGATCGACCATAACACCAAACAAACTTGTACCAAGCGTTGCGCCAAGAATATAACTCATAAAACCACGCAAACCGACTGCGGAACCCACGGCAAAACTGGGGACAATTTCCATTGTCTGCACAGAAGCCAGGAACTGCGGAACATAGATAAGGCAGCCTACGCAAGCAGCAAAAATGGTAATAGAGAGCAGAGAGTCGCTTTTCCAGTAGCCCAGCAGGCAGAAGAAAATCAATACCATACTGATAATCGCGGGTGGCATACGGCGACCATGAAATAATTTATCACTCAACCAGCCAGCAAATAACGTCGTTGGAATAGCCGCCCATTCAAAAATTAAAAATGCCGTGCTCATTTCAGTCTTCGTAAAATGTTTCACGCTTAACAGGTAAATGGGCAACCAACTGATAATTCCGAAACGCACCATATAGACAAAAACATCAACGAAAGAGACGAACCATGCATTCTTGTTTTTTAGCACATAGGTACAAAAAATTTGCCAGGCAGTCATATCTTCTGGCGCACGATCATCTTTTGCTTTAATGCTGACGTCGTCCGGAACAATTTCGCTTAATGGTGGTAAACCTTCACTTACGGGAGAACCTTTACCTGTCATCAGCACGACTATAGCAATGACAACTGATACAATCGCTGGAACAACATACGTTGCTATTTTCCAGTGTTCAGTACCCAATACGGCAAATGCACCACCAACAATCGGAGCAACAATACCGCCCCCCACATTGTGCGAAATATTCCAGACCGCACCGACGATGCCCCGTTCTTTACGAGGGAACCAGTTGGCTATTGTAATAAACGAAGGGCCAACGCCCATCCCTTGAAAGAGGCCATTCAGAATGACAAGTCCCGCAAACATCCAAAAAGCAAAACTAAAACCAAGCGCCACGTTAACGAGGGCGCAAAGAACTAAACCCACAGCCATATAGACTTTAGGATTAGCTTTTGCCAGGCTACTCATTACCCCTTTACTAATACCATAGGCGATTAGCATACAACTGCTAAGTAGCCCTATTTGAGTCGCAGACAGATTAAGATCTTGTTTTAAATAAGGTGTGGAGAGAACAAAGTTATTCCTGACAATATAATACGAAAGATAACCGATAAACACGCTAAATAGCGCCTGCATACGATAACGATTATAGGTATTCTTTATTTCACTTTCAGGAACCTTATGTGTTGCCACTTGAGGTTTCAATAGAGAAAGCATACATCACCTTCCAGTTCATAGAGTTATTTTAAACAGCAATGCTAGTTGCTACTCTCTGATGAGTATTTCAAAAGCCCTTGCTTCATTGGTTTTGAAGATAGTGAAGCAAGAGAGTTTAAGTTACAATACAAGGCAAATGAGTCAAAATTGACTCAAAAATACAAATATCATGTTCCATTTCTTTCCCATTTTCACATCCCAAAATAGAATTCGGCTCTTATTTAAGTCTTAACGGGTTACAACAGCCCCAATATAAAAATAATTCCTTTTATTAATTTTTTCAGTTTTTGATGTCAGTCACATATTTTGTATCTATACACGTGATCATTGAAGATACTTGATTTTACCCTATCGGAGGATCATGCTGCGCAACATGAAAGTTTTCATCACCGCTCAACAACAAGGAGGACTTAAACATTTTCATGATATCCTTCATGACAAGCACATTTACGCTCGCATTAAAGCCATTGTTCCGGCGCATGAAGGCTGGCGCAAAGAAACAATAGAATCCGGTCATAACCTGAATCCGATAGCGCAAGTGTGGAAATTAATTACCGAGCATACCCATAACAATCGCTATTTCCGCAAGATACACGTGTTCAGAGGTGCAATATTGATCTTTTTTTAACAAACGCTTCCGGATATAGTGACGCTGGCTACATCCAAATTAATGATAATTTCCGATACTGACACAAGTGTCTTGCTGTTCATTGAGTATATTAGCGAACGGATAATGATATGAATTACAGCGTAAGAGTTTTTCTCTCGTTAATAGGATTTTTGACATGATTCGTATTATACAACGAACACTAATCTGTTGGCTTTTATGCGTCAACGTCACCTCAGCACAAGAGCTGGTGATTGCTACAACGCTTTCTTCGGAAGCGACAGAGCACATTATCAGTCAATGGCAAAAGCAACCCCTGGCAACCCAAATCCGAACACTCAACCGAACCAGTGCATCCATTGAGCGCCTGCTTGAAAATCCATTGGGTGAAAATATTGATCTGGTATTGAGTTCATCCCCCATGTTGCTACAGCGATTACAAAGTAAAAACCTGCTCCAGCCATTTAATAATCAGATAGAAACAAGCAGAAAGTTAGTCCCCGACTCTATTCGGTCAACCACCGTTGCAGTTGCAGTATCGGGCTATGGCATCCTGATCAATGTAGCGCATCTGGAAGATAAAAATGAGCCAGTACCTACTTCATGGAAGGAATTAAGCAGGTCACGTTATCAAGGAACCTTATTAATGAGTAGCCCTTCGCGTTCAGATACCACTCATCTGATGATTGAAGATCTCCTGCAACAACAAGGATGGAATAACGGCTGGAGCACACTACTGAAAATAGGCGGCAATCTCGCGACCATTTCATCACGTAGTTTCGGTGTAGCAAATAAGATCAGCACAGGGTTGGGAGACGCTGGTCCGATAATCGACAATTACGCTAACGTACTGCTTAATAATTCAACCTTACGTTTCAGTTATTTCCCAAACTCTCGCGCAGCACCTATGTTTATTGCTATCACAAACGGCAGTGAACATTCACAGGAGGCGGGTCGTTTTATTAATTTCTTATTGAGCCCGGAAGGACAACAAGCATTGAGCGATTCTGACTCAGGAAAATATCCGGTATACCCACTGCCCTCCGGCACTCCTCTCGCGGAGCAACAACTACGATTATTTTCCTCCCCTTCCCTTGATTATCCGTTGATTATGCAACGCCAAAAGCTCGTGCAATTGTTATTTGATAATGCGATTACTTTTCGCCTTACCGAACTTCAAAACACCTGGAAATCATTATATGCCGCAGAACATCGGCTTAAGCGTAAATTGCCAGATGTGCGCGCATTATTAACAGCCGTTCCTGTTACCCCACAACAGGCTATTAATTCCATGTACCAGCAGCAATTCGAACTGCAATCAGGCTTTCGTGAAGCTCAGATCATGGCATGGCAGCAGTTTTTCCTGCATCAACAGCAATTAGTGAACATGCAACTCGAGTCATTAAAGTGAAACAACTACATACTATAGGGACGAGCTTACGCCTCGCCTTTGTTTTTAGTGCCGTTCTTACGCTATTCGTTAGCGTAGTTAGCCTCTATTCGTGGTATGAACAAAATTCTCAGGTTCGCTACGCGCTTGATGATTATTTCCCGCGGATTCAGGCTTCATTTCTTTTTGAAGAAAACCTTACCGCATTGGTAAATGAATTCAATGAGCTACAACAGACAACCAATACCGTTAATCGTCTTCAGGTGAGGGAACAAATTGAACAACGGCTACAAAAAATTAAGGCCATTAATCCCCATCTTGATTCAGTACATCAAAATGCGCTTAACCAACAGGTTGCCAGTAGTCACAGATTGCTTAGCAAGCTCGATAGCGCGGTGAATAACAACAATCAAGAAAAAGGAAAACTCGACGTTATATCCTCAAGAGTTAACTGGTTACATGATGATTTCAATAATGAGCTTAACTCTCTGACTCAGGATTTAAGTTGGCAACAATCGTCGTTGCTCAATCAACTCAGCCAACGAAAAGATCTGCACGAAAATCAGGATTTGCAAAATGCTCAACAAACTATTCAAAAAGAATTACAACTTGTTTTCGAACTTTCACATATAGAAACCCAGATCGTCAGCACACTAAAGGAGATGCTTAACACACATAGTGGAGATATAGATTCGTTAAAACAACATATTCAATACCTGAATTTTTTGAAGCACAGCATTGACGAAAATGTGAGATCGTTATCGTCTTATTCCAGTACCATCACATTACATCAGACGGTTTATTCCTTGTGGGAGCTTGGTACTCAACAAAATTATCTGCCCGGAACCCTCGCTGCCTGGCAGCAAGCTCAACAGACTCTCATGAGTACTATCGGGGATAAAGAGCGTGTATTTACGCAAATACGCAACCAATTAGAAACTTAATTAGGAAATAGCCACCAACAACTACAAACATTCAATCTACGATTGGAAAAAATAATGCAAATCAGCGGGCTACTGATTTTGTCGGCTATGGTTACCGCCTTGCTGTTCGTCATTCTGGTAAATTACCTCTACATTCGTCCCAGAATGATCCGCCGATTTCAGTTACTGAATGATGCCGTCGTCAAGTTAAGCAATGGTGAACTCGATGCTGATATCCCTGTCTCCGGCAACGATGAACTTGGGAGAATTGCCAACCTGCTCCGCCAGACCATTGAACAAATTAATCAGCAACAACGTCAACTGGGGCAGGAAATATGCGATCGAATAGCGACTGAAAAAAACCTTCGTACTGCACAAAGTGAATTGATCCAAACCGCAAAACTGGCCGTAGTCGGGCAGACAATGACAACACTGGCACATGAAATTAATCAACCACTTAATGCATTATCTATGTATCTGTTCAGTGCCAACCGCGCTTTAGAACAACAAGACGTTGGTTTGGTAAAAAATTATATCGTCACTATGCGATCGCTGGTCGAACGCATGGATAACATCGTTAAACGACTGCGCAACTTCGCCCGCCGTCGTGATAGTGAATTAGCTGGCGGCGCAATCAATTTACAGCAGGTAATTTATTCATCCTGGGAACTTCTGGCATTGAAACATCGACCACTGAAAGCCTCTCTTCACTACCCGGATCATTTCCCTGCTGTGTATGGCGATGATGTTTTAATTCAACAAGTTTTAGTTAATTTATTTACCAATGCCCTGGAAGCCTGTCTGGAAGAACCGCCCACAATAACCATTAACTTTGAAGAAGAAGCCACCACTGTAACGCTATATATTGCTGACAATGGAAAAGGCTGGCCTGTGCTTCTGGCTGATCGACTATTAACACCTTTTACCACTGACAAAGCTGTAGGTTTGGGTATTGGCCTTTCGATTAGTCATTCTATTATGCGTCAGTGCCAGGGAGAGTTACATATCGCGTCTACTCTCGACCACCATGCGCTGGTTATTCTACGTTTCAGGAAGCTTTAAGCATGACAGACACTCACCCAACAATACTGTTAATTGATGACGATAATGATGTTCTGCAAGCCTACAGCGCTCTCTTACAGCAAGAGGGTTATGTAGTATGTACCTGTAGCAACCCTTCAGAGGCCCTACAATTGCTGCAAAATACCTGGGAAGGCATCGTTGTGTGCGACGTTTGCATGCCAGATATTTCAGGCATTACGCTGCTGGAAAAAATAACGCTGATCGACCCTAATCTTCCTATTCTGATGATCACCGGTCATGGCGATGTTCCTATGGCCGTTGAAGCGGTAAAAAAGGGAGCGTGGGATTTCCTGCAAAAACCGGTCAATCCGGAACAATTTCTATCACTTATCGAAAAAGCACTGGCAGAGCGTGAAGCTTATCTGGAACAAAAAAAATGGCGACACACTCAGTTTAATCGACACTTAATCGGTAACAGCGGCTGGATCCGCCAGACACGCCAACAACTTGAAACACTGGCAGAAACCGATCTTCCCGTCTGTTTTTACGGCGAACCGGGTACAGGGAGAACATTAGCTGCTCATTATCTTCATCAATTTAGTTCTCGCAAAGAAAGACCTTTAATTGAACGCACACTCAGCGCTAATAGTCAGCAACCGTTGGAAGAATGGGTGAAAGAGGCAGAAGGTGGCACGCTGTTATTAAAAGAACTTGAACATTTAACACAAGAAAATCAGCGTCTCTTGATTCAACTCCAGGAACGCCCACAGGATCGATCGTTTCGTCTGATGGTTGTTAATCAAAGCCCTCTGGCTGAACTGGCCGCCGCACAGAAAATCATTCCCGCATTGTATTTTCTTTTTTGAATGCCCACCACTAAGCCAACGACCGGGGGATATTGAACCTATTTTTCACCATTATCTGACACTCACCTGTAAACGATTAAATCGCCAACAGCCGTTGCTGGGAAAAACGTTTTATAAACGGCTGATGGCGCGTGCCTGGCCGGGTAATATCATTGAATTGGTGAATGCGGCAGAACTGGTTGCAGTAGGTGTTTTAATGCTGGACGATTCGGTCAATTTGCAGATGATGGAGACTGATCCAGCACCGCTGGATGAACGAGTAGAAAGTTATGAAAGACAAATAATTATTGATGCTCTCAACTTCCACCAGGGTCGTATAAACGACGTTGCAGATTACTTTCAGATACCCAGAAAAAAGCTGTATTTGCGCATGAAAAAATACGGTATCGATAAAATGGATTTTCGCGATGAAAGGAAAGATAAAAAAACACAAACTCAATGAGTTATGTTGCTGATGAAAGTTTTCAGGCACAAAAAAAGCGCCGTGCGGCGCTTTTTTCGGAAATCCGGTCTTATTTGCTGCCCGGGATGCTGAAACGCTTGTTGAAGCGATCAACACGGCCACCGGTAGCAACATCACGCTGTTTGCCAGTGAAGAACGGGTGGCACTTGCTGCACACGTCGAGGTTCAGGTCATGACCAACGGTGGAGCGGATTTTCATTACGTTACCGCAAGAGCAGCTAGCAGTAATTTCTTCGTATTTCGGGTGAATATCTTTTTTCATGGGAAAACCTCGGTTTAAGGCCGCGTCGCTCTTCCAGCCCTAACGCCAGACACCACGCGATGTTTAAAGTATAGTTTCAATACGATCATTTCGTATCAAAGGCGCCGAATCATACAGAAATTAACCAGCGTATGCAAACTGATCCGCACTCCTCTACGGCAATGTGTATACTGTTCCACCGAATTTCAAGTCAGGATGATGCTATGCCCGTTGCCCACGTTGCCTTGCCCGTTCCGCTCCCTCGTACCTTTGACTATCTGCTGCCTGAAGGCATGACGGTTAAAGCCGGGTGTCGCGTGCGCGTGCCGTTTGGCAAACAGCAAGAACGCATCGGGATTGTGGTGTCGGTTAGCGACGTCAGCGAGTTGCCACTCAACGAACTGAAAGCGGTGGGAGAAGTGCTGGACAGTGAGCCGGTGTTTACTCACTCCGTCTGGCGATTACTGCTATGGGCGGCGGATTACTATCATCATCCGATTGGCGATGTGTTATTTCATGCCTTGCCGATTTTACTGCGCCAGGGGCGACCTGCGGCGAACACGCCAATGTGGTACTGGTTTGCCACCGAGCAGGGCCAGGCGGTGGATATCAACAGCCTGAAACGTTCGCCAAAACAGCAGCAAGCGCTGGCAGCATTGCGGCAAGGGAAAATCTGGCGCGACCAGGTCGCCACTCTCGAATTTAATGATGCCGCACTACAGGCGCTGCGCAAAAAAGGTTTGTGTGAACTGGCAAGCGAAACGCCAGAATTTAGCGACTGGCGAACGGGCTATGCCGTTTCTGGCGAACGTCTGCGGCTGAATACTGAACAAGCCACCGCCGTTGGCGCAATTCATAGCGCGGCCGATTCTTTTTCTGCCTGGCTGCTGGCGGGCGTCACCGGTTCCGGTAAAACGGAAGTCTATTTAAGCGTGCTGGAAAACGTTCTCAGCCAGGGCAAGCAGGCGCTGGTAATGGTGCCGGAAATCGGCCTGACACCGCAAACTATCGCCCGTTTTCGTGAACGATTTAACGCCCCCGTGGAAGTTCTGCATTCTGGTCTGAACGACAGCGAACGCCTTTCGGCGTGGCTGAAAGCGAAAAATGGCGAAGCAGCGATTGTGATTGGTACGCGTTCCGCACTGTTTACGCCATTTAAAAATCTCGGCGTGATTGTCATCGACGAAGAGCATGACAGTTCCTACAAGCAGCAGGAAGGCTGGCGCTATCATGCCCGCGACCTGGCGGTATATCGCGCGCACAGCGAGCAAATCCCGATCATTCTCGGTTCGGCAACGCCTGCACTGGAAACGCTATGCAACGTGCAACAGAAAAAATATCGCCTGCTGCGCCTGACACGTCGGGCGGGTAATGCGCGTCCGGCAATTCAACACGTGCTGGATTTAAAAGGTCAGAAGGTGCAGGCGGGGCTGGCTCCAGCGTTAATCAGTCGTATGCGCCAGCATTTACAGGCCGACAACCAGGTTATTCTCTTTCTTAATCGCCGTGGTTTTGCGCCTGCGCTGCTGTGCCACGACTGCGGCTGGATTGCCGAATGCCCACGTTGCGATCACTACTACACGCTGCATCAGGCACAGCAACATCTGCGCTGCCACCATTGCGATAGCCAGCGCCCGGTGCCGCGCCAGTGTCCGTCCTGCGGCTCTACGCACCTGATGCCGGTGGGGCTGGGCACTGAGCAGCTTGAACAGACGCTTGCGCCGATGTTCCCTGGTGTAGCCATTTCACGTATCGACCGCGACACCACCAGCCGTAAAGGCGCGCTGGAGCAGCAACTGGCGGAAGTGCATCGCGGTGGCGCGAGGATTTTGATTGGTACGCAAATGCTGGCGAAAGGTCACCACTTTCCGGATGTCACGCTTGTGGCATTACTGGACGTCGATGGCGCGCTATTTTCTGCCGATTTTCGCTCAGCAGAACGTTTTGCCCAGCTTTACACTCAGGTCGCTGGTCGTGCGGGGCGTGCAGGTAAACAGGGTGAGGTGGTGCTGCAAACACACCATCCGGAACATCCTCTGTTGCAAACGTTGCTCTATAAAGGCTACGACGCCTTTGCCGAACAGGCGCTGGCCGAACGGCGAATGATGCAACTGCCACCGTGGACCAGCCATGTGATTGTGCGCGCAGAAGATCATAATAATCAGCACGCACCGCTGTTCCTGCAGCAGTTGCGCAATCTGATCCTCTCCAGTCCGCTGGCGGATGACAAACTGTGGGTTCTCGGCCCGGTTCCGGCACTGGCACCCAAACGAGGCGGTCGCTGGCGCTGGCAGATCTTGTTGCAACACCCTTCCCGCGTGCGCTTGCAGCACATCATTAATGGCACTCTGGCGCTTATCAACACAATACCGGATTCACGAAAAGTGAAATGGGTGCTGGATGTCGATCCCATTGAAGGCTAAACCGCTCACGATGCGAGGCGGATCGAAAAATTAAATATTCATCACACTTTTCATGAAAATTCTGTAACCGTTTTCACGCACTATCTGCTAAAAATGTTGCCGATATGAAGTAAACATGGATGTAGTACGCCTGACGTGCCAGGCGAGGAGTGAGTGTGAAAGCGAAGAAGAAGCAGGAAACTGCCGCAACCATGAAAGACGTTGCCCTGAAAGCAAAAGTCTCTACAGCGACCGTTTCCCGAGCATTGATGAATCCCGATAAAGTCTCCCTGGCCACTCGTAATCGGGTTGAAAAAGCCGCTCGGGAAGTGGGTTATTTACCACAGCCAATGGGACGTAACGTTAAGCGTAATGAGTCCCGTACAGTTCTGGTAATTGTCCCGGATATCTGTGATCCCTTCTTTAGCGAAATTATTCGCGGTATCGAAATTACGGCGGCAAGTCACAGATATCTGGTGCTGATTGGCGACTGCGCACATCAAAATCAGCAGGAAAAAACCTTTATCGATTTAATCATCACCAAGCAAATTGATGGCATGTTGCTGCTGGGTTCAAGGCTGCCGTTTGATGCCAGCATAGAGGAGCAACGTAATCTGCCGCCTATGGTGATGGCGAACGAATTTGCGCCGGAGCTGGAGCTGCCGACGGTTCATATCGACAACCTGACCGCGGCATTCGATGCGGTAAATTACCTGTATGAACAGGGACATAAACGGATTGGCTGTATTGCTGGTCCAGAAGAGATGCCGCTGTGTCACTATCGCCTGCAAGGCTACGTTCAGGCGCTGCGTCGCTGCGGAATTATGGTTGATCCGCAATATATCGCCCGAGGCGATTTCACCTTCGAAGCCGGAAGTAAAGCCATGCAACAGTTGCTCGACCTTCCGCAGCCGCCTACTGCCGTCTTCTGTCATAGCGATGTGATGGCGCTCGGCGCACTTTCACAGGCCAAACGTCAGGGGCTGAAAATCCCTGACGACCTTTCCATCATCGGTTTTGATAACATCGACCTGACGCAATTCTGTGATCCGCCGCTGACAACCATTGCGCAGCCGCGTTACGAAATCGGTCGGGAAGCTATGCTGTTATTGCTTGATCAAATGCAGGGGCAAACGGTCGGCAGTGGCTCACGTTTAATGGACTGCGAGCTTATTATCCGGGGATCGACGCGCACATTGACTTAAAGTAAACCTTTAAGACTTCCGTGACTGGTCAAAGGCCCGCCGCTTAAGTAACATGGCGGGCTGACGAACGAATAAATACAGCGAAACGATAGTGGCACAACGAGATTATGTACGCCGCAGCCAACCGGCACCTTCGCGGCGAAAAAAGAGCACCTCACGGAAAAAGCAACGAAATCTGCCTGCGGTTTCTCCCGCAATGGTCGCTATTGCTGCCGCCGTTCTTGTGACCTTTATCGGTGGTCTGTACTTCATTACGCATCACAAGAAAGAAGAGTCCGAGACGCTGCAAAGCCAGAAAGTGACCGGAAATGGACTACCTCCGAAACCGGAAGAACGCTGGCGTTACATAAAAGAGCTGGAAAGTCGCCAGCCTGGTGTGCGTGCGCCAACAGAACCTTCTGCCGGTGGTGAAGTGAAAACGCCGGAACAACTGACACCGGAACAGCGCCAGCTTCTTGAGCAAATGCAGGCCGATATGCGCCAGCAGCCAACGCAGCTAATTGAAGTTCCGTGGAATGAGCAGACGCCGGAACAGCGCCAGCAAACGCTACAACGCCAGCGTCAGGCGCAGCAGTTAGCAGAACAGCAACGTCTGGCCCAGCAGCCACGTGCAACAGAACAAAGCTGGCAGCAACAGACACGTACTGCGCAAGCCGCGCCAGTACAGTCTCAGCCGCGGCAGTCTAAACCTGCGTCCACTCAGCAACCGTACCAGGATCTGCTGCAAACGCCTGCGCATACTGCTGCACAGCCGAAACCACAGCAGGCTGCGCCCGTTGCTCGTGCCGCAGACGCGCCAAAACCGACGGCAGAGAAAAAAGATGAACGCCGCTGGATGGTACAGTGCGGTTCGTTCAGAGGCGCGGAACAGGCAGAGACGGTGCGTGCTCAACTGGCGTTCGAAGGTTTTGACTCGAAAATTACCACCAACAATGGCTGGAATCGTGTGGTCATTGGCCCGGTGAAAGGCAAAGAAAACGCAGACAACACCCTCAATCGTTTGAAGATGGCGGGTCACACAAACTGTATTCGGCTCGCCACCGGGGGTTGAAACCCTCAAAATCTCCCCCATCTATAATTGCATTATGCCCCGTACTTTTGTACGGGGTTTGTACTCTGTATTCGTAACCAAGGGGTCAGCTCGTGACAACTATAGTAAGCGTACGCCGTAACGGCCATGTGGTCATCGCTGGTGATGGCCAGGCCACGTTGGGCAATACCGTAATGAAAGGCAACGTGAAAAAGGTCCGCCGTCTGTACAACGACAAAGTCATCGCGGGCTTTGCGGGCGGTACTGCGGATGCTTTTACGCTGTTCGAACTGTTTGAACGTAAGCTGGAAATGCATCAGGGCCATCTGGTTAAAGCTGCCGTTGAACTGGCAAAAGACTGGCGTACCGATCGCATGTTGCGCAAACTTGAAGCACTGCTGGCGGTCGCGGACGAAACTGCATCGCTTATCATCACCGGTAACGGTGACGTTGTGCAGCCAGAAAACGATCTTATTGCTATCGGCTCCGGCGGCCCTTACGCCCAGGCGGCGGCGCGCGCGCTGTTAGAAAACACTGAACTTAGCGCCCGTGAAATTGCTGAAAAGGCGTTGGATATTGCAGGCGACATTTGCATCTATACCAACCATTTCCACACCATCGAAGAATTAAGCTACAAAGCGTAAGGATCTCCCATGTCTGAAATGACCCCACGCGAAATCGTCAGCGAACTGGATAAGCACATCATCGGCCAGGATAACGCTAAGCGTTCTGTGGCGATTGCACTGCGTAACCGCTGGCGTCGCATGCAGCTCAACGAAGAGCTGCGCCATGAAGTGACCCCAAAAAACATCCTGATGATCGGCCCGACCGGCGTCGGTAAAACTGAAATCGCCCGTCGTCTGGCGAAGCTGGCGAATGCGCCGTTCATCAAAGTTGAAGCCACCAAATTCACCGAAGTGGGCTATGTCGGTAAGGAAGTGGATTCTATTATTCGCGATCTGACCGATGCCGCCGTGAAAATGGTACGCGTCCAGGCTATCGAGAAAAACCGTTATCGCGCTGAAGAACTGGCAGAAGAGCGCATTCTCGACGTGCTAATCCCTCCGGCCAAAAACAACTGGGGACAGACCGAACAGCAGCAGGAACCGTCTGCAGCACGTCAGGCATTCCGCAAAAAACTGCGTGAAGGCCAGCTCGATGACAAAGAAATCGAGATCGATCTTGCCGCAGCACCGATGGGCGTTGAAATTATGGCACCCCCGGGAATGGAAGAGATGACCAGCCAGTTGCAGTCTATGTTCCAGAACCTGGGTGGTCAGAAGCAAAAAGCGCGTAAGCTGAAAATCAAAGACGCCATGAAGCTGCTGATTGAAGAAGAAGCGGCGAAACTGGTGAACCCGGAAGAGCTGAAGCAAGACGCTATCGATGCCGTTGAACAACACGGGATCGTGTTTATCGACGAAATCGACAAAATCTGTAAGCGCGGCGAATCTTCCGGTCCGGATGTTTCTCGTGAAGGCGTTCAGCGCGACCTGCTACCACTGGTAGAAGGTTGCACCGTTTCCACTAAACACGGGATGGTCAAAACTGACCACATTCTGTTTATCGCTTCTGGTGCGTTCCAGATTGCTAAACCGTCTGACCTGATCCCGGAACTGCAAGGTCGTCTGCCGATCCGCGTTGAGCTGCAGGCACTGACCACCAGCGACTTCGAGCGTATTCTGACCGAACCGAATGCCTCTATCACCGTGCAGTACAAAGCACTGATGGCGACTGAAGGCGTAAACATTGAGTTCACCGACTCCGGTATTAAGCGCATCGCGGAAGCCGCATGGCAGGTGAACGAATCTACCGAAAACATCGGTGCACGTCGTTTACATACCGTTCTGGAGCGTTTGATGGAGGAGATCTCCTACGACGCCAGCGATTTAAGCGGTCAAACTATCATCATTGACGCAGATTATGTGAGCAAACATCTGGATGCGTTGGTGGCAGATGAAGATCTGAGCCGTTTTATCCTATAATCGCGTTCAATCATTTTCATCATTGTTTGATGGGGCTGAAAGGCCCCATTTTTATTGGCGCGTATTATGACTGAACAACAAATTAGCCGAACTCAGGCGTGGCTGGAAAGTTTACGACCTAAAACCCTCCCCCTCGCCTTTGCTGCAATTATCGTCGGGACGGCGCTGGCATGGTGGCAAGGTCACTTCGATCCGCTGGTCGCTCTGCTGGCACTGATTACCGCCGGGCTGTTACAGATCCTCTCTAACCTCGCCAATGATTACGGTGATGCCGTTAAAGGCAGCGACAAACCTGACCGTATCGGACCACTACGCGGGATGCAAAAAGGGGTCATTACCCAGCAAGAGATGAAACGGGCGCTCATTATTACCGTCGTGCTCATCTGTCTCTCCGGGCTGGCACTGGTTGCAGTGGCGTGCCATACGCTGGCCGATTTTGTCGGTTTCCTGATTCTTGGCGGGTTGTCGATCATTGCCGCTATCACCTACACCGTGGGCAATCGTCCTTATGGTTATATTGGCCTTGGCGATATTTCCGTACTGGTGTTCTTTGGTTGGTTAAGCGTGATGGGGAGCTGGTATTTGCAGGCGCATACCCTGATTCCGGCGTTGATCCTTCCGGCTACAGCATGTGGCCTGCTGGCTACTGCGGTACTGAACATTAATAATCTGCGTGATATCAATAGCGACCGCGAGAATGGCAAGAACACGCTGGCTGTACGCTTAGGTGAAGTGAACGCACGCCGTTACCATGCCTGTCTGCTGATGGGGTCACTGGTGTGCCTGGCACTGTTTAATCTCTTTTCGCTGCACAGCCCGTGGGGTTGGCTGTTCCTGCTGGCGGCACCGTTGTTAGTGAAACAAACCCGTTATGTGATGCGTGAAATGGACCCGGTGGCGATGCGTCCGATGCTGGAACGCACTGTTAAAGGGGCATTACTGACTAACCTGCTGTTTGTTTTGGGGATATTCCTAAGCCAGTGGGCAGCATAACTGACAAATATCAATTAACAATTGATGATTTTGCCAACAACCCACATAGCGCGATATACTGAAAATTCTCGCAGCAACTGAATGTTAAGCCTATGAAATACGATACTTCCGAGCTTTGTGACATCTATCAAGAAGATGTCAACGTCGTGGAACCGCTGTTCTCCAACTTTGGTGGACGGGCGTCGTTTGGCGGACAAATCATCACGGTAAAATGTTTCGAGGACAACGGGTTGCTGTACGATCTGCTCGAACAGAATGGCCGTGGTCGTGTTCTTGTCGTCGATGGCGGTGGTTCTGTTCGTCGCGCACTGGTCGATGCTGAACTGGCGCGTCTGGCGGTACAAAATGAATGGGAAGGTCTGGTCATTTACGGCGCGGTGCGTCAGGTAGATGACCTGGAAGAGTTGGATATCGGCATCCAGGCGATGGCGGCAATTCCGGTTGGTGCCGCTGGCGAAGGCATTGGCGAAAGCGATGTCCGCGTCAATTTTGGCGGTGTTACCTTCTTCTCCGGCGACCATCTTTATGCCGACAATACCGGGATTATTCTTTCAGAAGATCCGCTGGATATTGAATAAGTATCTGCCATGCGTTAAAAGGGGAATTAAATTCCCCTTTTTTATACATGGACGTATTCATGCAGAATATTATTCTTTTATTTATATATTTATTACTTATAGCCGTTAACCATTTCCGCTACAAATTTCTTTTATCTGGCAACGCGGGTGAAATGATTTTATATTTTGCTAACGTATTTTTTAACCCACTTGCCTTATCATTTATTATCGCCACAATCATCTGTATAACGATAAAAAAAAGAAGCAGCCGCAGCTTTATTCGCGGCACTTGTTGGTTAATGGGATTATTTCTTATCTATAGCAGCTATACGGTGTGGGAACGACACAGCATATGGGATTATACTTTCCCGGAGCCAGGTATCACCGTCACGGTTCCGAGCAAACAGTGGGTTGCCAATATAGTAAAACAAGGACCAACCCTGGTGACCCGGGATGCCCATGCTATTTTAGCTATTGTTGCCTTCTCACAAAATGAACTCGGTGTGCATTCAATCGAGGAACTTACCGCGACTCAAAACGGAACTGCAGAAATGCATGTTTGTGATGTTCAGGGATTTGCCTGCGCTTATCAGGAAGGAGTGCAAACAATGAGTGATGGCAAAGTAAGACATGCTATTTTCATGACTCTACTGGATAACACTAATTTGATACAACTGGTCGCAGCTATCGACCCAGATTATTTGGACGAATATCAAGAAGAAGTAATGAAAATGATGCTTTCTGCTCGTCAATGATCTGATGTGCATGTTAATAATAATGGATTGATATGAGATACGTTATCTTATTAATACTATGGATAATAACTGTTTTTCTTAGTCATCTTCAGCACAGTAACTTGCTTACTGGAGATCCTGGGATGGTTGGCGAGTATATCGGTTCAGTACTTCTTGGGCCGTTATTACTTCCCGTGCTCGTGTCAGGTATTCTGTGCACATTCACTAAAAAAACGCGTAACTTCGCCAGTTTTACTCGCGGGTGCTGTTGGGTATTGGGAGTCCTGCTTTTATCCAACGTCGGCAATACGTTTCGTCTGTTCACCCCGTGGCACTATACGTTTGAGAAGGCAGCTATTTCCGTGACTGTCCCAAACCGACACTGGAATACGGTTTCTATTAGTACTGATAAAACCATTGATATAAGAAGTGAAGATAATAGCGTCTTTATTTCTGCTTTCCGCCTGCCCGCAGGACGTAGCGCCGATGACTCGCTGGAAGAGTTAAAGAAGATGCAGCGAGACAATCTCAAGGATCAATACAATGAAGAAACCTTCCAGTTTCATGATTGTAATGCCAAACATTTCACCTGTAAGTATCAGGATGTGTTGATAAATTTTGATGGTCAGCAGAAAAGAACCATCAGTGTTTATCTTGAAGACACCCCCAGGGCTGTGGGGATCATTGCATTAATGGAGCCAGATACGGCAGATAAATATCGCCAACAGGCGATGGAGATTATGTTGTCTGCTAAAAATACAGTGAAGTAAAAAATAAGGCGCCTTGCGGCGCCTCTGCGTGGAAGAGATTAAACCTCTTCCATGCGACCCAGCAGGGCCTGCAGACGTTCCTGCCAGCCGTTCTGCTGTTCTTTCAGATGGTTGTTCTCACGCTCCAGCTCTTCGCGCTGATGCTGGGCATTTTGAACTTCCTGCGACAGTGAGTTGTTTTTTTCTTTCAGCTCTTCGATTTCCATCTGCAACAGAGTGATGGTATCAATCGCCTGCTGTACTTTTGCTTCCAGTTTCTCAAACACTTCTAATGACATTGTCATACCTCTCCTGAATTGCAAGGCGTTGATGGATAAAAAATCCTCGTCCCGATTACCGGTGACGCCTTAATAAATACGAGCGCACTTTAGTTAGCTCCGATTGTATGAAGCCGCGCCATCGCTGTCCAGCGGCACGCCTTGCAGATTACGGTTTGCCACACTTTTCATCCTTCTCCTGGTGACATAATCCACACCAATCGAAAATGTTAATAAATTTGTTGCGCGAATGATCTAACAAACATGCATCATGTACAATCAGATGGAATAAATGGCGCGATAACGCTCATTTTATGACGAAGCACACACATTTTAAGTTCGATATTTCTCGTTTTTGCTCGTTAACGATAAGTTTACAGCATGCCTACAAGCATCGTGGAGGTCCGTGACTTTCACGCATACAACAAACATTAACTCTTCAGGATCCGATTATGAGTCAAACATCAACCTTGAAAGGCCAGTGCATTGCTGAATTCCTCGGTACCGGGTTGTTGATTTTTTTCGGTGTGGGTTGCGTTGCAGCACTAAAAGTCGCTGGTGCGTCTTTTGGTCAGTGGGAAATCAGTGTCATTTGGGGACTGGGGGTGGCAATGGCCATCTACCTGACCGCAGGGGTTTCCGGCGCGCATCTTAATCCCGCTGTTACCATTGCATTGTGGCTGTTTGCCTGTTTCGACAAGCGCAAAGTTATTCCTTTTATCGTTTCACAAGTTGCCGGCGCTTTCTGTGCTGCGGCTTTAGTTTACGGGCTTTACTACAATTTATTTTTCGACTTCGAGCAGACTCATCACATTGTTCGCGGCAGCGTTGAAAGTGTTGATCTGGCAGGCACTTTCTCTACTTACCCTAATCCTCATATCAATTTTGTGCAGGCTTTCGCAGTTGAGATGGTGATTACCGCTATTCTGATGGGGCTGATCCTGGCGTTAACGGACGATGGCAACGGTGTACCACGTGGGCCGTTGGCACCGTTGTTGATTGGTCTACTGATTGCGGTTATTGGCGCATCTATGGGTCCATTGACGGGCTTTGCCATGAACCCAGCGCGTGACATCGGTCCGAAAGCCTTTGCCTGGCTGGCGGGCTGGGGCAATGTCGCCTTTACCGGCGGCAGAGACATTCCTTACTTCCTGGTGCCGCTTTTTGGCCCTATCGTCGGTGCGATTGTAGGTGCATTTGCCTACCGCAAACTGATTGGCCGCCATTTGCCTTGCGATATCTGTGTTGTGGAAGAAAAGGAGATCACAACTCCTTCAGAACAAAAAGCTTCACTGTAATGTGACTACGGGACAATTAAACATGACTGAAAAAAAATATATCGTTGCACTCGACCAGGGCACAACCAGCTCCCGCGCAGTCGTGATGGATCACGATGCCAATATCATTAGCGTCTCACAGCGCGAATTTGAGCAAATCTACCCAAAACCAGGCTGGGTAGAACACGACCCAATGGAAATCTGGGCCACCCAAAGCTCCACGCTGGTGGAAGTGCTGGCGAAAGCCGATATCAGTTCCGATCAAATTGCAGCTATTGGTATTACTAACCAGCGTGAAACCACTATCGTCTGGGAAAAAGAAACCGGCAAACCGATCTATAACGCCATCGTCTGGCAGTGCCGTCGTACCGCCGAGATCTGCGAGCATCTCAAGCGCGATGGCATGGAAGAGTACATTCGTAATAACACCGGTCTGGTCATTGACCCATACTTCTCCGGCACCAAAGTGAAGTGGATCCTTGACCATGTAGAAGGCTCTCGCGAGCGTGCACGTCGTGGCGAGTTGCTGTTCGGTACGGTTGATACCTGGCTTATCTGGAAAATGACTCAGGGCCGCGTTCACGTGACCGATTACACCAACGCATCCCGTACCATGTTATTCAACATCCATACTCTGGACTGGGACGACAAAATGCTCGACGCGCTGGATATCCCGCGCGAGATGCTGCCAGAAGTGCGTCGCTCTTCTGAAGTGTACGGCCAGACCAACATTGGCGGCAAAGGCGGCACTCGTATTCCGATCGCTGGGATCGCGGGTGATCAGCAGGCGGCGCTATTCGGTCAGTTGTGCGTGAAAGAAGGGATGGCGAAGAATACCTACGGCACCGGCTGCTTTATGCTGATGAACACCGGCGATAAAGCGGTGAAATCAGAAAACGGCCTGCTGACCACCATCGCCTGTGGCCCAGGCGGGGAAGTGAACTATGCGCTGGAAGGTGCGGTGTTTATGGCGGGGGCATCCATTCAGTGGCTGCGTGATGAAATGAAGTTGATTAGCGACGCCGACGATTCCGAATATTTTGCGACCAAAGTACAAAACACCAACGGTGTATATGTCGTTCCGGCCTTTACCGGCTTGGGCGCACCGTACTGGGATCCGTATGCACGCGGGGCGATTTTCGGTTTGACTCGTGGCGTGAACGCTAATCACATTATCCGCGCGACACTGGAATCCATTGCCTATCAGACGCGCGATGTGCTGGAAGCAATGCAGGCTGACTCCGGTATTCGCCTGCACGCCCTGCGCGTGGACGGCGGCGCGGTGGCGAATAACTTCCTGATGCAGTTCCAGTCGGACATTCTTGGCACTCGCGTTGAGCGTCCGGAAGTTCGCGAAGTTACCGCCTTAGGTGCGGCGTATCTCGCCGGTCTAGCGGTTGGCTTCTGGCAAAATCTCGACGAACTGCAAGAGAAAGCGGTGATTGAACGCGAGTTCCGTCCAGGCATCGAAACTACCGAGCGTAATTACCGTTACGCAGGATGGAAAAAAGCGGTTAAACGTGCGATGGCGTGGGAAGAACACGAGGAGTAATGTCAGGCATCTGACCGATTGCCTGATGCTGATCGCCTGATGCGACGCTGACGCGTCCTATCAGGCCTACGAGCCGATGCCATTTTGTGTAGGCCGGATAAGGCGTTCACGCCGCATCCGGCATGTCGCAGACTATGGCTCCGTGCGGGGGCAATCCCCGCACACATCAATAATCCGCCCCCTCCCCTGTGCTACACTTCGCGCCATTCCTTACTGCTTAGAGTTTGCTATGAGACGAGAACTTGCCATCGAATTTTCCCGCGTCACTGAATCTGCGGCGCTGGCTGGCTACAAATGGTTAGGACGCGGCGATAAAAATACCGCTGACGGTGCGGCAGTAAATGCCATGCGTATCATGCTCAACCAGGTCAACATTGACGGCACCATCGTCATTGGTGAAGGTGAAATCGACGAAGCGCCGATGCTCTACATTGGTGAAAAAGTCGGTACTGGTCGCGGCGATGCGGTGGATATTGCTGTTGATCCGATTGAAGGTACGCGAATGACAGCGATGGGCCAGGCTAACGCGCTGGCGGTGCTGGCTGTAGGCGATAAAGGCTGCTTCCTCAATGCACCGGATATGTATATGGAGAAGTTGATCGTCGGACCTGGTGCCAAAGGCGTCATCGACCTGAATCTGCCGCTGGCGGATAACCTGCGCAATGTTGCAACGGCACTCGGCAAACCGTTAAGCGAACTGACGGTAACGATTCTGGCGAAACCACGCCACGACGCGGTTATCGCAGAAATGCAACAACTCGGCGTACGCGTGTTTGCTATTCCGGATGGCGACGTCGCCGCCTCCATTCTTACCTGTATGCCGGATAGCGAAGTTGATGTGCTGTACGGCATTGGCGGTGCGCCAGAAGGTGTGGTTTCTGCGGCGGTGATCCGTGCATTAGATGGTGATATGAACGGCCGTCTGCTGGCACGCCATGATGTCAAAGGTGATAACCTGGAAAATCGCCGCATTGGCGAACAGGAACTGGCACGCTGCAAAGCAATGGGTATTGAAGCCGGTAAAGTGCTGCGTCTGGGCGATATGGCGCGTAGCGATAACGTCATCTTCTCTGCCACCGGCATCACCAAAGGCGATCTGCTGGAAGGGATTAGCCGCAAAGGCAATATTGCCACCACTGAAACGCTGCTGATCCGTGGTAAGTCACGTACCATTCGTCGCATTCAGTCGATTCATTATCTGGATCGTAAAGACCCGGAAATGCAGGTGCATATTCTCTGATCGATTTGATCGATTGAGCCTTCCAGTCCTTCGGGACTGGAATTTTTTTGTTCGGAGAACGAAGATAAGGCAAGTCAATCAAAACAGGAGAAAAACATGGCTGATTGGGTAACAGGCAAAGTCACTAAAGTGCAGAACTGGACCGACGCCCTGTTTAGTCTCACCGTTCACGCTCCCGTGCTTCCGTTTACCGCCGGGCAATTCACCAAACTTGGCCTTGAAATTGATGGCGAACGCGTTCAGCGTGCCTACTCCTATGTGAACTCGCCCGACAATCCCGATCTGGAGTTTTATCTGGTCACCGTCCCCGATGGCAAATTAAGCCCGCGACTGGCGGCGCTAAAACCGGGTGACGAAGTGCAGGTCGTTAGCGAGGCGGCAGGGTTCTTTGTGCTGGATGAAGTGCCGGATTGCGAAACACTTTGGATGCTGGCGACCGGTACGGCGATTGGCCCCTATTTATCGATTCTACAATTGGGCAAAGATTTAGATCGCTTCAAAAATCTGGTACTGGTTCACGCCGCACGTTATGCCGCCGACTTAAGCTATTTGCCTCTTATGCAGGAACTGGAAAAACGCTACGAGGGAAAACTGCGCATTCAGACGGTGGTCAGCCGGGAAACGGTAGCGGGTTCACTTACCGGCCGGATACCGGCGTTGATTGAAAGTGGTGAACTGGAAAATGCGGTTGGCCTGCCAATGAACAAAGAGACCAGCCATGTGATGCTGTGTGGCAATCCGCAGATGGTGCGTGATACGCAGCAACTGCTGAAAGAGACCCGGCAGATGACGAAACATTTACGTCGTCGACCGGGCCACATGACAGCGGAGCATTACTGGTAAGCGGTTACTTATCGATAAACGGCACGATGAGTAGATCCGCATTCAACTTATTGATCATTCCGCGATATGCTGGCATCAAACGGTTGATAAACGAGTGGTGATGACCACAGACAAGGAGGTCGCACTGCTCTTTTTGCATAATTTCCAGCAGTGTTTCTGGCATTTCTCCGCGCTCAATGCGCAGTTTCGTCTTCGGCCACTGAATATTTTTCGTCAGTTTATACAGTTTGTTATCCGACTTATCTTTCAACAGTTGAAGAATATCTTCTGTTGCCGGAAAGTAGATACCCGGATACAACTCGCTTAAGCCATCATCGATATGAATTAACGTCAGGTGGGCATCGTTATGTCTGGCGAGATCCAGGGCTTTGTTCACCAGTAAGGCATCTTCTTCATTCCCGGAAATTGCCACGCCAATGTGTTTATAAGACATGTTTAACTCCATTAACCAAGTGAACGCAGTGATAACTCAAAAATAATCATCTCGGCCTGGCATGAGAAGGTGAAGGCCGCATCAAGCTCAACCTGCCCCTCCAGATCTTTAATCTTATAAGCCACGCTGGCCCCTTCATCCGCAGAGGATGCGGCAGCAGCAAGCTCTTTCAGTTTAGTCATAAAGGACTCTGCTTCTTCGCGGGTGGCAAAAAAGCGCGAAAGTTTGCTGGTACAGTTATCGTTATCAATAACCGTACCGATATCAATCGCACATCCTTTAGTACTGCATTTATCTACGACATCTTTCATAGGGCACCTCTGTATATTCGCCTCTCTGTCGATTGCCACTTAAGAATAATGCGCCGTTAAGAGAAGAACAAACAAGTAATGATCTTATGGATTACCATTTTTTTTGATATTGCTTAAGATGAGGAAATGAAGAAGATTTTCCGGGCATCGTCATTTGCAACGTGGAAATAACGATCCCGGATAAAAATAGCAATAAGAGATATATTAAGGACTAATGGCTTGATTTATTCTCGGACTTATACTTTACGTCCTGGGTGTCTTTTCCGTATTTATTTGCGCTTTGCGTGCCGACAAATGCGCCAAGATCAATAAGCATCATCACCAGAATCAACGTCGGAATAAAACGCCCTACCGCCCATTGCCAGACGCCCGGTAAAATCGCCCAGTTACCCGCCAGAAGCATCCACGCTACAATCATCAAAAATGCCCATGCGCCAGAACGGCCGCGATCGTGCAGCCGTTTCACCGTCACTGCCGCTGTCGGCCATAACAGGCACACAAGGCAAAACGCGGCGGTCTGGATATCGAGTAATTTTTTACCTGCCAGTGAGAAAAGCACCAGCATCCCAACGATCCAGAGGCCAATCCAAATCCAGAAATCACGGCGTCCAATACGCCCTTTAAACGAGAATAACCATTGCTGTATGGTCATGTAAGTTCCTTGATGGTTGTCTTTTCCAGGATTCTACCCTTTTGACAAGGGCGACAGATATCGTTTTAATCGAACCCAGTCATAACAAAAGGTACTGCCGATGAAGTCAGGGTGTTCACTGTTTTTTCTCTTATCTGTTGTGTTATCCGTTAGTGCAACGGTGCACGCACAATCGCCTAGCACGGCAACGACAGCGCCCTACCTGCTGGCTGGTGCCCCCACTTTCGATCTCTCCATCAGCCAGTTTCGAGAAGACTTTAACAGCCAGAATCCCAATCTGCCACTGAACGAATTTCGCGCCATCGACAGCAGCCCCGACAAAGCCAACCTGACTCGCGCCGCCAGTAAAATTAACGAGAACTTGTATGCCTCTACGGCGCTGGAGCGCGGCACTTTAAAAATCAAAAGTATTCAAATTACCTGGCTACCAATCCAGGGACCAGAGCAAAAAGCCGCTAAAGCAAAAGCCCAGGAATACATGGCGGCAATGATCCGCACGCTTACCCCGCTGATGACCAAAACACAGAGCCAAAAAAAGCTGCAATCACTCCTTACTGCGGGGAAAAACAAACGTTATTACACCGAGACAGAAGGCGCATTGCGCTATGTTGTCGCGGACAACGGCGAAAAAGGGCTAACCTTCGCTGTTGAACCGATTAAGCTGGCGCTATCTGAATCGCTTGAAGGGTTGAATAAATGACAAAAAGCAAAGCCTTTGTGCCGATGAATCTCTATACTGTTTCACAGACCTGCTGCCCTGCGGGGCGGCCATCTTCCTTTATTCGCTTATAAGCGTGGAGAATTAAAATGCGACATCCTTTAGTGATGGGTAACTGGAAACTGAACGGCAGCCGCCACATGGTTCACGAGCTGGTTTCTAACCTGCGTAAAGAGCTGGCAGGTGTTGCTGGCTGTGCGGTTGCAATCGCACCACCGGAAATGTACATCGATATGGCGAAGCGTGAAGCTGAAGGCAGCCACATCATGCTGGGCGCGCAGAACGTGGATCTGAACCTGTCCGGCGCATTCACCGGTGAAACCTCTGCCGCTATGCTGAAAGACATCGGCGCACAGTACATCATCATCGGTCACTCTGAACGTCGTACTTACCACAAAGAGTCTGACGAACTGATCGCGAAAAAATTCGCTGTGCTGAAAGAGCAGGGTCTGACTCCGGTTCTGTGCATCGGTGAAACCGAAGCTGAAAACGAAGCGGGCAAAACTGAAGAAGTGTGCGCACGTCAGATCGACGCGGTGCTGAAAACTCAGGGTGCTGCTGCATTCGAAGGTGCAGTAATCGCTTACGAACCCGTATGGGCAATCGGTACTGGCAAATCTGCAACTCCAGCGCAGGCTCAGGCTGTTCACAAATTCATCCGTGATCACATCGCTAAAGTTGACGCTAACATCGCTGAACAAGTGATCATCCAGTACGGCGGTTCTGTAAACGCCTCTAACGCCGCCGAACTGTTCGCTCAGCCGGACATCGACGGCGCACTGGTTGGCGGTGCTTCTCTGAAAGCCGACGCCTTCGCAGTGATCGTTAAAGCTGCAGAAGCCGCTAAACAGGCTTAAGTCTGACAGGTGCCGGATATCACATCCGGCACTTAACTCGCCTTAACGCAAAATCTCACACTGATGATCCTGAATTTCCTCGGCTGAAGCACGATTCAGCGTCAGGAGATTTCGTTGCGTCGCCAGCAATACAAACGAGTTATCACTCTGTCGTACCATCGCCAGCCCGTAACTTCCCATATGTTCCCGTGCCCCAGGCACTTCTTCCGCTAACATCATAAACGGACTACGTTGTACTAATTCGCTTTCAGTTACCCGACGCGCCAGGTATTCATGCCCCTGTAATCCGCCCGGCAGCGGCAACCAACGACTACTGATGTTCGCCAGATTGTTATCCAGTTGTTCGCGTACATCTGGACGAATACAAGAAATATGAATATGAAAATGATTTTGCGTGCGCCCGGTGCGGGAGTTAATCGCCAGAGATACCGCACGATCGGGAACCTGCTGACCGTATTTTTGGCTCATAAAATCACGCGCCTGCCAGGCCAACCAAAAGAAGTTAGGCGTTGAAGGATCGGTCAACAAAGGGCTTTCAGTACCGTTAATACGATACGTTGGCATCAACAGATATTGCAGTGGGCCGTTAATGTCTTTTAAAACCACATACCCGGCATTAGGTTTTACCTCCACACATGGCGAAGGGTTTTGGTTTTGCTGCTGATTGGGCAAACATTGCTCAAGGACAATCTTACGTAATACCTCCGAATCACCGGTAAATTTCCAGTAGCCGAAACCCGCAGCAACGGCGATAACTATCATCACCAAAATGAAAATAACCGTTTTTTTCATCGTTTTTTCCCTGTACCTCAAAGAGATGCAAGGGTAACGCAAAATCGTGACAAATAAAAAACCCGGTCGCAAGATGCCTCCGGGCCTGGTTACCTTCAACAAAATTAACGTTTGCTGATTTGGTCGAACGTACCACCGTTAGAAAAATGCTCTTTTTGCGCCTTCGTCCAGCCGCCAAACTCTTCATCGATGGTAAACAATTTCAGCTTCGGAAAAGCGTTTTCATATTTTTTCGCTATCTCCGGATCGCGCGGACGGTAATAGTTTTTGGCTGCAATCTCCTGACCTTCTGGGGTATAGAGATATTTCAGGTAGGCTTCTGCGATCTCTTTGGTGCCTTTTTTCTCCGCCACTTTATCGACAACCGACACCGTCGGTTCCGCGAGAATAGACTCGCTCGGCGTGACGATTTCGAATTTATCTTTCCCCAATTCATTCGTTGCCAGCAGTGCTTCGTTTTCCCAGGCTATCAGCACATCACCAATACCACGTTCGACGAAAGTATTAGTAGAGCCACGCGCGCCGGAATCCAGAACTTCAACGTTTTTATACAACGACCGCACGAAATCCTGTGCTTTCGCTTGATCGTTATTATTGTGATGCAGCGCGTATCCCCACGCTGCCAGGTAGTTCCAGCGTGCGCCACCAGAGCTTTTCGGGTTAGGCGTGATCACTGAAATACCGGGTTTAACCAGGTCGTTCCAGTCATGGATTTGCTTCGGATTACCCTTGCGCACCAGGAAGACAATGGTGGAGGTGTACGGCGCGGAGTTATCCGGCAGACGTTTGATCCAGTTTTTATCAATTCGACCACGTTCAGCAATCGCATCCACGTCGTAAGCCAGCGCCAGCGTCACTACATCAGCATCTATGCCGTTAATCACCGACGTTGCCTGTTTACCTGAGCCGCCGTGCGACTGACGAATCACTACGTTATCGCCCGTTTGCTGCTTCCAGTGGGCACTGAACGCTTTGTTGTATTGTTCGTACAACTCGCGCGTAGGATCATACGAAACGTTAAGAAGCTGAATATCCTTTGCCATAACGCTGGTCGCCGCCAGCAAAAATGTAAACCCTACGCCCCACTTGTTCATCGCCCGGTTCTCTTATGTTGTGTTGTGATAAGCAAAGCGTGCCAGAACGTGAATCAAACATTAAAGAATAAAAAAAGATTGGATATAACCTGAGGGTATATATGGGGGAGTAAAAAAGGCGGAATGAATCCGCCTCAAATTGCTGACAATGTACGCTTGTTCATGCCGGATGCGGCGTAACCGCCTTATCCGGCCTACAAAAATTTGCAAATTCAATAAATTGCAGAATTCATATAGGCCTGATAAACGAAGCGCATCAGGCATTTTTGCTTTTGTCATCGGTTTCAGGCAAAAGAAAGCTGCCTTTTCCCGATATCATTAATACAGTTTTTTCGCGCAGTCCAGCCAATCACCTTTGAACGGACGCTTCATGTTTTCGATAGCGTCGATGATGTCATGGTGAACCAGTTGTTCGTTCTGAATACCTACGCAACGACCACCGTAGCCTGCCAGCAGCAGATCAATCGCATATGCGCCCATACGGGAAGCCAGAATACGGTCATAAGGCACCGGAGAACCACCACGCTGGATGTGGCCCAGCACGGTTGCACGAGTTTCACGACCGGTTTCTTTCTCGATGAAATGCGCCAGTTCATCGACATCGCACATGTGTTCAGTGATCGCCACAATCGCGTGTTTCTTACCTTTCGCAATACCCGCTTTGATTTCGTTTACCAGATCTTCACGGCTGAATTCGACTTCCGGTACAACAACAAATTCACAACCACCGGCGATTGCTGCAGCCAGAGTCAGGTCGCCACAGTAACGACCCATTACTTCCACCACTGAAATACGCTGGTGAGAAGAAGATGTATCACGCAGACGGTCGATCGCTTCTACAACAGTGCTCAGTGCAGTGAAGAAACCGATGGTGTAGTCAGTACCTTTGATATCGTTGTCGATGGTGCCTGGCAGACCAATGCATGGGAAACCCATTTCGGTCAGACGCATTGCACCCATGTAGGAACCGTCACCGCCGATAACAACCAGCGCATCGATGCCACGTTTTTTCAGGTTTTCGATAGCCACCGCGCGGATGTTTTCGTCGCGGAATTCAGGGAAGCGCGCAGAACCGAGGAATGTACCACCACGGTTGATCATGTCAGACACACTGTAACGGTCAAGCTGAACCATACGGTCTTCATACAGGCCCAGATAGCCGTCATAAATCCCCATGACTTCCAGACCTTCCGACAGCGCCGCACGTACGACACCACGGATTGCTGCGTTCATGCCAGGCGCATCACCGCCACTTGTCAACACACCGATTTTCTTAATCATGACTACCTCTGAACTTTGGAATGCAAAATGAAATCTGTTGCCGGAAGTCGATTCTGCATATCGAACACCAAACGAATATGCAGATAGTATAACAACCACTGCCTGCTGAATTGATTCAGGTCAGGCCAAATGGCGGTAATTTATACACAAAATGCGGGTCTGGCTCTCTTTTCGCAAGCATTATGATAGCTCAAACCGTTTACCTTCCCTGGGCACGACGGAACAAGGGTCCTGATGAATAATGACATCCGAGCCTGGAAAACGCCGTAAAATAGCCTGCTCTACCTGATCAGCCACCATATGCGCCTGAACCAGAGGCAGAGAGTCTTCCATTTCCAAATGAATCTGAATAAAGCGAGTCGGCCCTGACTGCCGCGTGCGAAGATCGTGAGCGCCGCTTACTCCCGGCCAGGAAGTCACGATATCAATAATTTCCTGCCGCTCCTCATCGGGTAACGCGCGATCCAGCAATGACTGTACCGCCTCATACCCCATGCGTAACGCACTATATAAAATATAGATGCCAATACCCAAAGCAAACAGGGCATCTGCGCTATGCCAGCCGTACCAGGATAATGCAAGTGCCAGCAAAATCGCGCCGTTCATCATAACATCAGACTGATAATGGAGCATATCTGCACGCACCGCCTGACTTTGTGTACGGCGAACCACCCAACGCTGAAACGAGACAAGAACGATGGTGCAAACTAACGCGACAATTGTGACGATAATACCGACACCAGGATCATTCATTGGCGTCGGTGAAATCAGATGTTGGATCCCGGTTAAAAACAAAAACAACGCCGAACCAGAGATAAACATACTTTGCGCCAACGCAGCCAGAGATTCCGCTTTACCATGACCAAAAGTATGTTCGTCATCCGCCGGTTGCAACGAATAACGCACCACCAATAAATTGGTCAGTGACGCACCAATATCCACCAACGAGTCGACAAGCGCGGCGAGAATACTCACCGAACCGGTATACCACCATGCAAAAATTTTAATCAGCAATAGCAGCGAAGCCATCGCCGTCGCAGCAATCGCCGCCCGACTGACCAGCCGTCCATAAGATTGATTCATAAATACTCCCGCTATCAACTGACGGTAGTATAACGGAAGCAAATCATCTGCAATGCATTAAGCAACAGGCAAATTGAGGATAAAAAAACCCCCACATCATGTGGGGGAAGACAGGGATGGTGTCTATGGCAAGGAAAACAGGGTTTACTACTGGGAACGTGAGTTGCTACTACTCAATAGCTTCAACGATGAACTTTTTTGCCATTGCGTCACGTCGCGCAACTGCTCCATTCGCTGTTGATGTTTCTCGTTTAAAACCGCTTGCTGCTCCGGCGTTAACAGGTGATACATTTGGTTGCGGACTTTAGCCATCTCAACCTGGCGAGCGATCTGCTCTTTCGCCATTTTTTCTGCCTGAGCGCGCACAGCGTTTTCATCAAAATTTTCTGCGGTGACAAGGCGATGCATTGTCTCCACTTCGCTAACATTAACAGGAGGCTGTTCGTGCCGGGCCTGTTGCATAAGATCTCGCATCTGCTGACGCTGATGTTCGGTTAAACTTATGCCGTCGAACATATGGCTCTGCGTACTGCGCTGCGCAAGTTCTTCGCCCGGATGCCAGTTATCGCCTGAACCGACTTCAGCAGCGTGGCTTAGTGAACTGACTGCCAGCGTTGAGGCCATGACGGCAACGGTAACTATGCGCATCATTTGCTCCCAAAATCTTTCTGTCGCGATTCAACGATAGAGAGTTTACGATTCAGGCTGCAAACATGCGTCAGGGGGTGTAAAACAACGTAAAGTCATGGATTAGCGACGTCTGATGACGTAATTTCTGCCTCGGAGGTAATTAAAGAATGAATAAAATCTTGTTAGTTGATGATGACCGAGAGCTAACGTCCCTGTTAAAGGAACTGCTCGAGATGGAAGGTTTCGACGTGATTGTTGCCCATGATGGAGAACAGGCGCTTGATCTTCTGGACGACAGCATTGATTTACTTTTGCTTGATGTGATGATGCCGAAGAAAAATGGTATCGATACATTGAAGGCACTTCGCCAGACACACCAGACGCCTGTCATTATGTTAACAGCGCGCGGCAGTGAACTTGATCGCGTTCTTGGCCTTGAGCTGGGCGCGGATGACTATCTCCCGAAACCGTTTAATGATCGTGAGCTGGTTGCACGTATTCGCGCGATCCTGCGCCGTTCGCACTGGAGCGAGCAACAGCAAAATAGCGACAACGGTTCACCGACGCTGGAAGTAGATGCGTTAGTGCTGAATCCAGGTCGTCAGGAAGCCAGCTTCGACGGACAAACGCTGGAGTTAACCGGTACTGAATTTACCCTGCTCTATTTGCTGGCGCAGCATCTGGGCCAGGTAGTTTCTCGCGAGCATTTAAGCCAGGAAGTGCTGGGCAAACGCCTGACGCCTTTCGACCGTGCTATCGATATGCACATCTCCAACCTGCGCCGTAAGCTGCCGGATCGCAAAGACGGGCATCCGTGGTTTAAAACGTTGCGTGGTCGCGGCTATCTGATGGTTTCTGCTTCATGATAGGCAGTTTAACCGCGCGCATCTTCGCCATCTTCTGGCTGACGCTGGCGCTGGTGTTGATGCTGGTTTTGATGTTACCCAAGCTCGATTCACGCCAGATGACCGAGCTTCTGGATAGCGAACAGCGTCAGGGGCTGATGATTGAGCAGCATGTCGAAGCGGAACTGGCGAACGATCCCCCCAACGATTTAATGTGGTGGCGTCGCCTGTTCCGTGCCATTGATAAATGGGCACCACTTGGTCAGCGTTTATTACTGGTAACCACCGAAGGCCGCGTGATCGGTGCTGAACGCAGCGAAATGCAGATCATTCGCAACTTTATTGGTCAGGCGGATAACGCCGATCACCCGCAGAAGAAAAAGTATGGTCGCGTGGAACTGGTCGGGCCGTTCTCTGTGCGCGACGGTGAAGATAATTACCAGCTCTATCTGATTCGCCCGGCCAGCAGTTCTCAATCCGATTTCATCAACTTACTGTTTGACCGCCCGCTATTACTGTTAATTGTCACCATGTTGGTCAGTACGCCGTTGCTGTTGTGGTTGGCCTGGAGTCTGGCAAAACCGGCGCGCAAGCTGAAAAACGCTGCCGATGAAGTCGCTCAGGGGAACTTACGTCAGCACCCGGAACTGGAAGCGGGGCCACAAGAATTTCTTGCCGCAGGTGCCAGTTTTAACCAGATGGTGACTGCGCTGGAACGCATGATGACCTCCCAGCAGCGCCTGCTTTCTGATATCTCTCACGAGCTGCGCACGCCGCTGACGCGTCTGCAACTGGGTACGGCGTTACTACGCCGTCGTAGTGGCGAAAGTAAGGAACTGGAGCGCATTGAAACCGAAGCACAACGTCTGGACAGCATGATCAACGACCTGTTGGTGATGTCACGTAATCAGCAGAAAAACGCGCTGGTAAGCGAGACCATCAAAGCCAACCAGTTGTGGAGCGAAGTGCTGGATAACGCAGCGTTCGAAGCGGAGCAGATGGGCAAGTCGTTTACCGTTAACTTCCCGCCAGGGCCGTGGCCGCTGTACGGCAACCCAAATGCCCTAGAAAGTGCGCTGGAAAACATTGTCCGTAATGCCCTGCGTTATTCCCATACGAAGATTGAAGTGGGCTTCGCGGTAGATAAAGACGGTATCACCATTACGGTGGATGACGATGGTCCTGGCGTTAGCCCGGAAGATCGCGAACAGATTTTCCGTCCGTTTTATCGCACCGATGAAGCGCGCGATCGTGAATCTGGCGGTACGGGTCTGGGGCTGGCGATTGTCGAAACCGCCATCCAGCAGCACCGTGGTTGGGTGAAAGCTGAAGACAGTCCGCTGGGCGGTTTACGGCTGGTAATTTGGCTGCCGCTGTATAAGCGGAGCTAAACACCGCGCAGGGCAGCTTTTATAAGCCGGATAAGGCGTTTACGCCGCATCCGGCATTTGAGCGGATGCCTGATGCGACGCTGGTTGCGTCTTATCAGGCCTACTCTCCGCTTTTTATTTTCCCCACAAACGCCGCGAAAAATCTTCAATCTTGCCGCTAAGTCGGCGCTTCTGCATCGTCCGCGTCCAGCTTTTCGACAGCCCGGCAGCGGAGAGTAAACGGTGATACTGCTCATCATCAAACGGCATATGCCACGCAATGGCTATTGCCTCCTGCACGGTGACATCACTGACGCGGGAAACCAACTCCAGCGGCGCATCTGCAGATATCAACCCCGGCGCAATCACGCTATATAACCAGCCAGTTTTTCCGGCATTTTGCATCAACTGCGCCATATCGCTGATGTCAAAATGATAATTGAGTTTAAAGCACGGTGACCGCGGTTGGGTAACCTGAATCAAAGCCTCGCCCCAGCGGAAAATATCGCCAATATAAACATTGCTTTCCGTCAGACCGTCGGTTGAGAGGTTTTCACCAAACGCAGGCGCAACAAACAAATCCGCCTGTTCCGGAAATTCCCGCGCCCAATAAAGATAATGTTCACGAGGATAGTGACACAGCGCCCTGTCTGGTCCACCATGAATTTTCTTCTCTGCCTGCTCGTCACCTTCCAGCCCCAGCTCTGTCAACATCAACTCGCCATCGACCTGGATTTTCGCAATCGCACTTGGACGGCTTTCCGGATATTCCCGAACCTTGCCTGCGTATACATCAACTGGATATCGCATCTGTTCCCTCTCCACCGAGAAATTTCCCCATTAGACCATATTTATTTTACGTCAGGCGCGCAAAATGAGAGCACGGTTCAAATGATGACGCCTTAGAAATGTTATCAATGAGATGAATTTGAAACGCCATTTCATTATAAGGAGTGTTCAACGTGACCGAGCAAACACAGTTTTCTGGCGTCTGGTGTCCTTCCATTACGCCAATGGATAAAGACGGTAATGTGGATCTTAACGGGCTGAAGCGACATCTGCAGCGATTAAGGGGAGCCAACATTGATGTGATATTGCTGATGGGCAGCATTGGTGAATTTGCCTCTTTCACCCTCGAAGAGAGACTCATGCTTATCCGCGAGGCGCGTACCATGAGCACATTAAAAATGGTCGCTAACGTTTCTTCCACCTGCACTCACGATGTACTGGTGATGGCACAAGAAGCGTATCGCACAGGCTATGATGCAGTGATGATCCTGCCGCCTTACTACTACGGCCAGACGGCGAAGCAATTATTAAGCTATTTCCGCCATCTGGGTCGCGAGTTACGGGGAAAATGGTTCGCATATAACTTCCCGGCGCGGACCGGTTGTGATTTAACCCCAGACCTGGTCGCCACGCTGGCGAGTGAATTTCCTCACTTTGCCGGGATTAAAGACACTGTCGATTGCCAGTCACACACCCGCAGCATGATTCAGGCAACACAGTCTGTTCGTTCTGATTTTGCTGTACTTTCGGGCTATGACGAGTATTACATTCCTAATCTGCTAGCCGGTGGCGCGGGGATAATATCCGGCCTGAACAACGTTATGCCGGAACTGTTTGTCGAAGCCCGTGAAACCTTCAAACGCGGCGACCTGGCGGCTTTACAAGAGATTCAGCAACAGATTGGCACTTATATGTCCATCTACGCCATTGGTGAGGATTTTGTCACTACTATCAAGACGGTGGTATCGCGTAAGTTTGGTTATTGCACTGGAGTATCACGCAATGCGGGTGGCGAGTTAAGCGAAAGTGAATGTCGAACAATTGACGAGGTCTTTGTCAGATAACGCAAGAAGCCGGATGACGACAAACCATCCGGCCCCTTGATTTAAATGAATGGGGGATTATTTCACCGCACCTAATATTTCGATCTTCGCCACTCTGGCTTTAACTTTACGCGACCAGACAGAAGTCAAAATCGGCACCAGAATCGAAGTCACAATCACCGACGTTGCCACCAGTGAGGTTGCTGCTGGAGCCATAGGTTTAAAGGCCGGGATCATTTCTGCAATCAGTACCGGCGTAGCCACCGCAGCACCGGCAGAACTGGAAGCCGCAATTCCGGCAGTACCATCGCCACCACCAATCAACTTATCAGCAATAATCAATGGAATACCGGTCACGACAATCACCGCCACACCCAGCAAGATCCCCAGCAAACCAGTCTGAGCAATCACGGTTAAATCAATGGTATTGCCCAATGCAAAGGCAAAGAACGGGATCAGCGTCTGGACTGCTTTGCTGAAAAATTCTCGCAACTCAGGGTCAAGGTTCCCTAACGCAAAGCCTACGAGGAAAGGTAATACCGCACCGACAAAAACATGCGGTTCGAACGAGGCAATTCCGGCGGTTCCCAGAATAATCATCGTCATGAGCGGCCCGGACTCCAGCGACATCAACACAAACGCTCCGGCCTCTTCTTTGGTGCCATACTGTTGCATGATCGAAGCGTAAAGCCCGCCGTTGGTCATATCCATTGCCGCCACCAGCGCCAGCGTTGAAAGTCCGGCAAAGAATCCGACTTCAACGCCATGTTCGGGAATAATGCGCGAGGCAATTGCCGCAACCACCCATGCAACAGCAATTTTGGTTACCACCAACGTGCCGGATTTACGCAACACCGTTCCCGTCGCGCTTAATTTGATCGACGCCCCCATGCAGAAAAACCACACCGCCAGAATCGGCACCGTGCCGGTAATCATCCCGTTAGTGAATGAGCCAAAGTATTTTCCCGCCCCTGGCGAGAAGGTGTGACACAGTGCGCCAAGGAACAACGGGATGAGCATCATCCCCCCTGGGATTTTCTCTATCGTGCGTTTTATCTGCATTTTCATCACCTATCGGCATATTTTTATAGGCTGATGCATACGTCCTTCACGGTGCATCAGTGTTGATGGAAACGAAGATAGACATTCAACAGAGCAATAAAAGTGATCAAAACCACACCAATTGAAACGTTGTTTTATTTTTATAGGATCATTGTTTTTATTTTGAAATTGATCACAAAAAAACCACCGCTATCTGCGATGGTTTGTTTTTTATGCTGGCAAATGGCGTTAACGCCTCATTGCAGCAGGCAATATGCGATTATTTTTTCGCGGCGAAACGTGCCGCTGCTTCGTCCCAGTTCACCACGTTCCAGAACTCTTTAATGTAGTCCGGACGGCGGTTCTGGAATTTCAGGTAGTAAGCGTGTTCCCACACATCCAGACCCAGAACAGGGAAGCCGGAAGCGCCAGAGATAGCTTCGCCCATCAGCGGGGAGTCCTGGTTAGCAGTAGAAACCACCGCCAGTTTATCGCCTTTCAGCACCAGCCATGCCCAGCCGGAACCAAAGCGGGAAGCTGCCGCTTTCTCAAATTCTGCTTTGAAGTTATCAACGGAACCGAAATCACGTTCGATAGCCGCTTTCAGATCGCCCTGCAGGGTGGTGCCTTTTTTCAGGCCTTTCCAGAACAGGCTGTGGTTAGCATGGCCGCCTGCGTTGTTGCGCAAAACGGTTTTCTTGTCTGCTGGCAGTTGATCCAGCTTAGTGATCAGCTCTTCAACCGGCAGGTTGGCAAATTCTGGCAGGCTTTCCAGCGCCGCGTTAGCGTTGTTGACGTAGGCCTGATGGTGTTTGGTGTGGTGGATTTCCATGGTCTGCTTATCGAAGTGCGGTTCCAGGGCATCGTAAGCATACGGCAGGGATGGCAGGGTGTAGCTCATATTCATCTCCAGTATTGTCGGGCGGCCGATTGTTAATGCCGCGTAAGCAGTTGGTTCATTATAGTTAATTAAATGATATTGAAAATGATTATCAATGCCGTACTTTTCGTAAGGATATGGTTTTGCAGGAAAATGCCAGAGATGTGAGCCAAATCACCCACTTAATGCCGTGATTGCCAGTAAATCGGCAACGGCGGCAACAGGCGAAAGGTTAATCGACAGCACGATTTTTACACTCATCTCGTCGGAGATGTGACGCGACGAAAAATGATGAGGATAAGAAAATGAGTAACGCGATTACGATGGGGATTTTTTGGCATTTGATCGGCGCGGCCAGTGCAGCCTGTTTTTACGCTCCGTTCAAAAAAGTAAAAAAATGGTCATGGGAAACCATGTGGTCAGTCGGTGGAATTGTCTCGTGGATTATTCTGCCGTGGGCTATCAGCGCCATGCTACTACCTGATTTCTGGGCATATTATAGCTCGTTCAGCCTCTCTACCTTGCTGCCGGTATTTTTGTTTGGCGCAATGTGGGGGATTGGTAATATCAACTACGGCCTGACCATGCGTTATCTCGGCATGTCGATGGGGATAGGTATCGCCATTGGCATTACGTTGATCGTCGGTACACTGATGACGCCAATTATCAACGGCAATTTCGATGTGTTAATTAATACCGACGGTGGGCGAATGACGTTGCTCGGCGTGCTGGTAGCGCTGATTGGCGTGGGAATTGTGACCCGCGCCGGGCAATTGAAAGAGCGCAAAATGGGCATTAAAGCCGAAGAGTTCAACCTGAAAAAAGGGCTGGTACTGGCGGTGATGTGCGGCATTTTCTCTGCAGGGATGTCCTTTGCGATGAACGCCGCAAAACCAATGCATGAAGCGGCTGCCGCGTTGGGTGTTGATCCATTGTATGTCGCTCTGCCAAGCTATGTTGTCATCATGGGCGGCGGCGCGATTATTAACCTCGGTTTCTGTTTTATTCGTCTGGCAAAAGTGAAAGATTTGTCGCTAAAAGCCGACTTCTCGCTGGCAAAACCGCTGATCATTCACAACATATTGCTCTCGGCGCTGGGCGGTTTGATGTGGTATCTGCAATTCTTTTTCTATGCCTGGGGTCACGCCCGCATTCCGGCGCAATATGACTACATCAGTTGGATGCTGCATATGAGTTTCTACGTTCTGTGCGGCGGTATCGTCGGTCTGGTTCTGAAAGAGTGGAACAATGCGGGTCGCCGTCCGGTAACGGTGTTGAGCCTCGGCTGTGTGGTGATTATTGTCGCCGCCAACATCGTTGGTATGGGCATGGCGAATTAATCTTTCTGGGAACAGAGATGACGCCACTGGCTGGGCGTCATCCCGGTTTCCCGGGTAAACACCACCGAAAAGTAGTTGCTGTCTTCAAAGCCACATTCTGTCGAGATATCACTGATTAACAGGCGGCTATGCTGGAGAAGATATTGCGCATGGCACACTCTGACCTGCCGCAGATATTGATTGATGGTCATGCCGGTCTGCTGGCGAAATTGCTGACGCAGGACGCGTTCACTGCACGATGCCTCATCACAAAATTTATCCAGCGCAAAGGGACTTTTCAGGCTGGCCACCAGCCGGGTAATCAGCTTATCCAGCAACGTTTCGCTGGATGTTGGCGGCAACGAATCACTGGTGTAACGATGACGCTTCAAAAGCATCACCAACTGCCCAAACAGTAACTCCGCCATCTCGTTGGCGAACGGTGCATGCTGACTGCTTTCGTGCTCAAGCTGACCGATAACCTGCCGCGCCTGTGCCATGCCTACGCTACCTAAACGCCAGTGTGATTGTCCTGCGCTGGCGTTAAATCCCGGAATAGCCCCCTGCCAGTCAAGACTAAGCGTCAGTCGCTCCGGGCAATAAATAATGTTCTGCAACACCAGATCGTTAACAGAAGCGTAGGAGTGTTTATCATCAGCGTGAATATAAAAGAGATCGCCACGGGTAATGCGATAAGGGCGATCGTTGAGCACATGCAGACCATTACCGCGCCAGACGATCACCAGTTCACAAAAATCATGTGTATGTTCGGCAAAGACATCCTGCGGATAACGATCAGCAACAGCGACCGCCTGCTGTTCGCTGGCAAAAAAATCTTTTTTGCGAAGGATTAACTGATGAACCACCGTGCCACCTCAGCCAGAAAACGCATTTGATTATTCATAATCTGGCGTGGAAATACGTTGAGAAGATTCGCGTTATTGCAGAAAACCATCCCGCCCCTGGCGAATATCACGCGGTGACCAGTTAAACTCACGGCGAAACAGCGTCGAAAAGTGGTTACTGTCGCTGAACCCGCAGCGATATGCGATTTCGGTCACGCTGGCCTCGCTATGACGTAACAGATGACGCGCCTTCACCAACCGTAAACGGTTAAGGTAACGCTGGGGAGTCAAACCGGTTTGCTGTTTTAGCTGACGATGCAAAGTGCGTAGTGACAGAGAAAACTTATCCGCCACCGTTTCCCAATTCACCTCGTCGGCAAAATGCTCCTCCAGCCAGGCCAGGAGCAAGTTCAGACGTGATTCACGACTTTCCATACTCTCCTGCAAACTGTTTTTACGCAGCAAGAGCAGTAATTGCATAAACAAAATCTCGCGACTGGCTTTCGAGGGTAAATCACTCGCCCTTTCATGCTGTTCCAGTTGCGAAACCAGTTGCCGCACCTGCTGCAATACGCTTTGGCTCACGCGCCAGTGAGACGGATATTGCCCGTCCAGCTCTTGCGGAAGAAGCTGATGCAGCCCGGCGAGAAACTGAAATCGATCCGGTGAGCGATACAGCACATTGGTCAAACACAGATTGTCCGTATGTTCGTATAAATGCCGATCATGATCGCGCACGAAGCAGATTGTGCCACCGGAGATGGTATAAGGCTGCCCATTGAAAACGTGGATACCCGTGCCATGTTCAACAATCACAATCTCATGAAAATCATGGTGATGCTCAGGGAAATCAGCTTGCGGAAGCCGGGGTTCTATCGCCACGGACGCGTGACCAGACGGAAAAAAATCCACACTTTGTAATACGGTCATACTGGCCTCCTGATGTCATCAACATGGCGGAATAGTAATCAAGCGGTTTGGTTCTTACCTTAAATTTTTGACGGCAAAACTCGTAAAAAATGTCGATTTTTCAAGATACAGCGTGAATTTTCAGGAAATGCGGCAAACATCACACCACCACAATTCAGAAAATTGTGAACGCTATCACGTTCATCTTTCCCTGGTTGCCAGTGGTGTATTTTCCTGTCAGTAACAAGAAGGTAGCGAACTCGGGCGCTTTTTAGACTGGTCGTAATGAAATTCAGCAGGATCACATTATGACCTTTCGCAATTGTGTCGCCGTCGATCTCGGCGCATCCAGTGGGCGCGTGATGCTGGCGCGTTACTCCCGTGAATGTCGCAGCCTGACGCTGCGTGAAATCCATCGATTTAACAATGGACTGCATAACCGGAACGGCTATGTCACCTGGGATGTGGATAGCCTGGAGAGCGCCATTCGCCTTGGGCTAAACAAGGTTTGTGAGGAAGGGATTCGTATCGATAGCATCGGTATTGATACATGGGGCGTGGACTATGTACTACTCGACCAACACGGTCAGCGCGTGGGTCTACCTGTTGCTTATCGAGATAGCCGCACCAGTGGTCTGATGGCGCTGGCACAACAGCAATATGGAAAGCGCGATATTTATCAGCGTAGCGGCATTCAGTTTTTGCCCTTCAATACGATCTATCAGCTACGTGCGCTGACAGAGCAACAACCTGAACTTATTCCACACATTGCTCACGCTCTGCTAATGCCGGATTACTTTAGTTATCGCCTGACCGGCAAGATGAACTGGGAGTACACAAACGCCACCACCACGCAACTGGTCAATATCAATAGCGATGACTGGGATGACTCCCTGCTGGCGTGGAGCGGTGCCAACAAAGCCTGGTTTGGCCGCCCGACGCATCCGGGCAATGTCATTGGTCACTGGATTTGTCCGCAGGGTAATGAAATTCCTGTGGTCGCCGTTGCCAGCCATGACACCGCCAGCGCGGTTATCGCTTCGCCGTTAAACGGATCACGCGCCGCTTACCTCTCCTCCGGAACCTGGTCATTGATGGGCTTCGAAAGCCAGACGCCATTCACCAATGATGCGGCGCTGGCAGCCAACATCACCAATGAAGGCGGTGCGGAAGGCCGCTATCGAGTGCTGAAAAATATTATGGGCTTATGGCTGCTTCAGCGGATGCTTCAGGAGCGGCAAATCAACGATCTCCCGGCACTTATCGCTACGACACAGGCGCTTCCGGCCTGCCGCTTCATCATCAATCCCAATGACGATCGCTTTATTAATCCTGACGCGATGTGCAGCGAAATTCAGGCTGCGTGTCGGGAAACGGCGCAACCGATCCCAGAAAGTGATGCTGAACTGGCGCGCTGTATTTTCGACAGTCTGGCAGTGCTGTATGCCGATGTGCTGCATGAACTGGCACAGCTACGCGGTGAAGATTTCTCGCAACTGCATATTGTCGGCGGCGGCAGCCAGAACGCACTACTCAACCAGTTGTGCGCCGATGCCTGCGGTACTCGGGTGATCGCCGGGCCTGTAGAAGCTTCAACGCTCGGCAATATCGGCATCCAGTTAATGGCGCTGGATGAACTCAACAATGTGGATGATTTCCGTCAGGTGGTAAGCGCCACTGCGAATCTGACCACCTTTACCCCTAATCCTGACAGTGAAATTGCCCACTATGTGGCGCAGTTTCGCTCTACACGACAGACTAAGGAGCTTTGCGCATGACCACTCAACTGGAACAGGCCTGGGAACTGGCGAAACAGCGTTTCGCGGCGGTAGGGATTGATGTCGAGGAGGCACTGCGCCAACTTGATCGCTTACCCGTTTCAATGCACTGCTGGCAGGGCGATGATGTTTCTGGTTTTGAAAACCCGGAAGGTTCGCTGACTGGAGGGATTCAGGCCACCGGCAACTACCCGGGAAAAGCGCGCAATGCCGAAGAGCTGCGTGCCGATTTGGAACAGGCTATGCGGCTGATTCCGGGGCCGAAACGGCTTAATTTACATGCGATCTATCTGGAGTCAGACACGCCAGTCTCGCGCGACCAAATCAAACCTGAACACTTCAAAAACTGGGTTGAATGGGCGAAAGCTAATCAAATCGGTCTGGATTTTAACCCTTCCTGTTTCTCGCATCCGCTAAGCGCCGATGGCTTTACGCTCTCACATGCCGACGACCGCATTCGCCAGTTCTGGATTGATCATTGTAAGGCCAGCCGCCGCGTTTCGGCCTATTTTGGCGAACAACTCGGCACGCCATCAGTGATGAACATCTGGATCCCGGATGGCATGAAAGATATCACCATTGACCGCCTTGCCCCGCGCCAGCGTTTGCTGGCAGCACTGGATGAAGTGATCAGCGAAAAGCTGGATCCGGCGCACCATATCGACGCCGTAGAGAGTAAATTGTTTGGCATTGGCGCGGAGAGCTATACGGTTGGCTCTAATGAGTTTTATATGGGTTATGCCACCAGCCGCCAGACTGCGCTGTGCCTGGATGCCGGACACTTCCACCCGACTGAAGTCATTTCCGACAAGATTTCCGCCGCCATGTTGTATGTGCCGCAGTTGCTGCTGCACGTCAGCCGCCCGGTACGCTGGGACAGCGATCACGTCGTGCTGCTGGATGATGAAACCCAGGCGATCGCCAGCGAGATCGTTCGTCATGACCTGTTTGACCGGGTACATATCGGCCTCGACTTCTTTGATGCCTCCATCAACCGCATTGCCGCGTGGGTCATTGGTACACGCAATATGAAAAAAGCTCTGCTGCGTGCGTTGTTAGAACCGACAGCCGAACTGCGCAAGCTGGAAGCGGCAGGCGATTACACCGCGCGACTGGCGTTGCTGGAAGAACAGAAATCGTTGCCGTGGCAGGCGGTGTGGGAAATGTATTGCCAGCGTCATGATACGCCAGTGGGTAGCGAGTGGCTGGAAAGCGTGCGGGCTTATGAAAACACGATTTTGCGTCAACGCGGGTAAATACCGCTGAATGCGGCACAAGTGACTTATCCGATCTACAGGTCAGCAACAGTTATATGCCTGATAAGACGTATCAGGCATTGAGTGCCGGATGCGGCACAGGTGCCTTATCCGGCCTACAGGTCGTGCATCCGACAACACCGAATTTACAGGAACACAGAACATGCAAAACATTACCCAGTCCTGGTTTGTCCAGGGAATGATCAAAGCCACCACCGATGCCTGGCTGAAAGGTTGGGACGAGCGCAACGGCGGCAACCTGACGCTGCGCCTGGATGACGCCGATATCGCGCCTTATCACGACAATTTCCATCCACAACCGCGCTATATCCCGCTCAGTCAGCCAATGCCTTTACTGGCAAATACACCGTTTATCGTCACCGGTTCCGGCAAATTCTTCCGTAACGTCCAGCTCGATCCCGCTGCCAATTTAGGCATCGTAAAAGTCGACAGCGACGGTGCGGGATACCACATTCTCTGGGGGCTAACCAACGAAGCCGTTCCGACCTCCGAACTTCCGGCTCATTTCCTCTCCCACTGCGAACGCATCAAAACCACCAACGGTAAAGATCGGGTGATCATGCACTGCCATGCCACCAACCTCATCGCCCTCACCTATGTGCTGGAAAACGACACGGCGGTTTTCACCCGCCAACTGTGGGAAGGCAGCACCGAGTGCCTGGTGGTATTCCCGGATGGTGTCGGCATTCTGCCGTGGATGGTGCCAGGCACGGACGAAATCGGCCAGGCCACCGCGCAAGAAATGCAAAAACATTCACTGGTACTCTGGCCATTCCACGGCGTCTTCGGCAGCGGTCCGACGCTGGACGAAGCGTTTGGCCTGATCGATACCGCAGAAAAATCGGCGGAAGTGTTGGTAAAAGTGTATTCGATGGGCGGCATGAAACAGACCATCGGCCGTGAGGAGTTGATAGCCCTCGGCAAACGTTTCGGCGTTACGCCACTGGCTAGCGCGCTGGCGCTGTAAGGAGTAAACATGATCCGCAAAGCCTTTGTTATGCAGGTAAACCCCGACGCCCACGACGAGTATCAACGTCGGCATAACCCGATCTGGCCGGAACTGGAAGCGGTATTGAAATCTCACGGCGCGCATAACTACGCTATCTATCTCGATAAAGCGCGAAATTTGCTGTTTGCCAGCGTGGAAATTGAATCTGAAGAACGCTGGAATGCGGTTGCCAGCACTGACGTTTGCCAACGTTGGTGGAAATATATGACCGACGTTATGCCCGCTAATCCGAATAACAGCCCGATCAGTAGCGAGCTACAAGAAGTGTTTTATCTGCCGTAATCCATTGCGGTGCCGGACACCCCTCCGACACCGTAATTACAACTGATTAATATAGATTTTGCTAACGCAATTTATCCAACATCTCCCTGGTCAATTAAAAACGCCAGCTCACACCAGTGACAAACATAAAACTCTCATAACGATCGATCATTGGGCTGTCGGTAATCTCGTCCGGCAGCTTCGGCCAGAAACGCACTTCTGCTGGCGTAATCAGGATGATTGCGCACGTAGGTATCAATCTTGTTCAGTAACCCTTTCGGCATTGTAATATTGATTCGTTCAGCCCGACCTTCGAACTGATTCATATTGATATCTACCAGCAGCCATTGCCCGCCAATAAAGTCCTGCACCCGCTGAGCCAGATGTTTTGGTAGCAATCACGATAGCGCGATTTATATAGGCCGTCAGGTGGATAAAGTTGACTCAGGAATGTCGCTCGGAAGAAGAATAATGGTGTGCAGTAACTTGTTGAAAAGATGCGAGGATACTCGCAATTTAGTTCAATAAATATTCAGCTATTCAAGACGTAAACATTTGAACCGATAAGACGCGCAAGCGTCGCATCAGGCAATGAATACCCGATGCAACCCGTTTTTCACATCAGAACAGCCCCAACGGTTTATCCGAGTAGCTCACCAGCAGACACTTAGTTTGCTGATAATGCTCCAGCATCATCTTATGGGTTTCACGCCCAATACCCGACTGCTTGTAGCCGCCAAACGCCGCATGTGCCGGGTAAGCGTGATAACAGTTGGTCCACACGCGCCCAGCCTGAATGCCGCGCCCCATCTTATAGGCCAGATTGCCGTTACGACTCCAGACGCCTGCGCCCAGGCCATATGGCGTATCGTTGGCAATCTCCAGCGCCTCGTCCATCGTCTTAAATGTCGTCACCGCCAGCACCGGGCCAAAAATCTCTTCCTGGAAGACGCGCATATTATTCTGACCAAACAGGATCGTCGGTTCGAGGTAGTAGCCGTCTTTCAGTTCCCCTTCCAGTAGCTTACGCCGCCCGCCGGTAAACACATCCGCACCCTCTTTTTTACCGATATCAATGTAATTGAGGATGGTTTCCAGTTGCCCGTGAGAAACCTGCGCGCCCATTTGCGTCACGCTGTCGAGCGGGTTACCGCTACGAATGCTTTCAACACGACGGATGGCGCGTTCCATAAAGCGTTCGTAGATAGACTCCTGCACTAAAGCACGACTCGGACAGGTACAGACTTCGCCCTGGTTGAAGGCGAACAATGCAAAGCCCTCCAGCGCCTTGTCGAAGAAAGCATCTTCTTCATCCATGACATCAGCAAAGAATATATTTGGCGACTTACCGCCCAGCTCCAGCGTCACCGGAATAATGTTCTGGGTAGCGTACTGCATAATCTGCTGACCGACTTCCGTTGAGCCGGTAAATGCCACTTTAGCAATGCGTTTTGAGGTCGCCAGATATTCGCCAATTTCGCCACCAGCGCCGTTGACCACGTTGACTACGCCTGGCGGCAGTAAATCACCCACGATTTCCATCAGCAGCAGCACCGAAAGTGGAGTGAGTCGCGCCGGTTTCAGCACCACACAGTTGCCCGCCGCCAGCGCCGGAGCCATTTTCCAACTCGCCATCAACAGCGGGAAGTTCCACGGGATAATTTGCCCCACCACACCTAACGGTTCGTGGAAGTGATAAGCCACAGTTTCGCTATCCACTTCACTGATCCCGCCTTCCTGCGCCCGAATACACGAAGCGAAATAGCGGAAATGGTCAATTGCCAGCGGCACATCGGCAGCACTGGTTTCACGAATGGGCTTGCCGTTATCCCAGGTTTCTGCCGTCGCCAACAGTTCCAGATTTTGCTCCATCCGATCGGCAATCTTAAACAGAATCGCCGCGCGATCCTGCACCGAGGTATGCGCCCATTTATCTTTCGCTTTATGGGCTGCATCCAGCGCCAGATCGATATCGCGTTTGCCCGAAGACGCCACTTCGCACAGAAGCTGCCCGGTCACTGGCGTCAGGTTCTGGTAGTACTCGCCGTCGGCGGGCGCGACCCATTCGCCGCCGATAAAGTTGTCATAGCGGTTTTTTAACTTGAGGGGGAAACCATATTCGCCGGGCTTAATCTGTGCTGAAGGGGGATTGTTGGTCATGGTAGTCTCCTTGCTGTGTGAGGTATAACAAGGGTAGACATGGTTGGTGAAATCTTCGCCAGCCGGTGATAGCTTTACGACGGCAATCACAAATTTACAGGCAAGGATTACAGAGATAGTTGATAAAAAACGGCTGACAATTTGCCAGCCGTTACGGGAAGGTGATTACATCGCAGCGCGATAAATCGCCATAATTTCTTCGTGAGTTGCCTGAATCGGGTTAGTAAAACCGCAGGCGTCTTTCAGGGCATTGGTCGCCAGCACCGCAAAATCTTCCTCTTTTACGTTCAGGTCACGCAGACCCGCAGGGATATTCACTTTCTTCGCCAGTTCACGAATAGCGTTAATGCAGGCTTCTGCACCTTCCGCGTCGTTTTTACCCGTCACGTTCACGCCCATTGCCGCCGCGCAGTCACGCAGACGCGCACCGGCAACTTTGCTGTTGAACACCTGAACATGCGGCAGCAGAACGGCATTGCATACGCCGTGCGGCAGGTTGTAGAAACCGCCTAGCTGGTGCGCCATCGCATGAACATACCCCAGAGAGGCATTGTTGAACGCCATACCCGCGAGGAACTGAGCGTAGGCCATTGCTTCACGCGCTTTAACGTTGCTGCTATCTTCTACTGCTACTGGCAGGTTTTCGGCAATCATGGTCACTGCTTTCAATGCGCAAGCGTCGGTGATCGGCGTTGCCGCAATAGAAACATACGCTTCGATGGCGTGCGTTAAGGCGTCCATCCCGGTAGCGGCAGTCAGTGATTTCGGCATACCGATCATCAGCGAGGAGTCATTGACAGAAAGCAGCGGAGTCACGTGTTTATCCACAATCGCCATTTTGATGTGACGCGCTTCGTCGGTGATGATGCAGAAACGGGTCATTTCAGACGCAGTGCCCGCAGTGGTATTGATGGCAATCATCGGCAACTGCGGTTTTGCAGAGCGATCAACGCCTTCGTAATCGCGAATATCACCACCGTTGGCTGCCACCAGCGCAATACCTTTTGCGCAGTCGTGCGGAGAACCACCACCTAAGGAAATCACGCTATCACAATTATTTTCTTTTAGTAATTTCAAACCTGTCGCGACATTTTCCGTGGTTGGGTTCGGCTGGGTGCCATCATAAATAACGCTAAAAATATTGCGTTCTTCCAGTGCTTTTTGCACATCACCCGCCATGCCTAATTTCGTTAACATATTGTCAGTAACAATTAATGTACGGCGAAATCCATATTCTGCCATCATATTCATTGCATCATTCAATGAATCAGCACCGATGACATTCACTGAAGGAATAAAAAAGGTTGAAGCTGCCATAAAACACTCCTGGAAGAGTAAAAAGGGCTGGCAGATTACAAAGTATTTTCATTCGAAAATATGATCGACATTCCCGTTTATTAAAATATTTTTAATAAAAAGCACGTTATATTCATCATACAACGTGCTTCCTTAATATTAATAAGAACTTTGTATTAATTCATATTTATTATGAATTAATTATTTCCTTATTTTTCGGGAAATAATAATGCGTCACGTAATAAATGATCATTTCCACGGCGACGCGTAAAGCCAATCCGGTCAAAATATTCCAGAATTTGAATCGCCAGTTTTCGGCCAACGCCTAAGCGATCGCGGAAATCCGCCGCGCAGGTCGAGCCACACTCCTGATCGAGATCACGGATCATATTGGCAAACTCGACAATTCGATCATTGCGATAGTAACGATCTTTGACGATCGCCGTAATTATCCCCTGCTGTGCCGCCTGGCGCAGCGTCAGGCGCATTGCCTGCTCGTCGGTCCCCGTCTCTTTTGCCAGGTCGCGTACCCACCACGGCTCGTCGCCAAACAGCGGTTCCACTTTTTGCCAGATAGCCTGCTGCTCTTCGCTAAATCCGGCTTTGTGATCCGGCAGATGCAGCCAGCCGTGATGGCTGTGGATCTCGCCGCTTTCGCGCATCTTTTCAATCAGCAACAGTACCAGGGCTTCATCTTCCATCGGCAACGCCATGCGCCGCAGACGTTCGCGTCCCGGCCCTGGTTCGTCGCGATGCTGTTCATGATAAGCCGCTAATGTGTCGAGAATTTTACGCTGCCAGCGAGCAGCAACCGGTGCATTCAGCAAGCTATAACCGGCCTGAATATAGCCCGGCTGTTGCAGCAATTCGCGCATCCCTTCGCCGTTGAGCTGACGCGCCCATGCAAAATCCGCGAGATTCACCGCACCGCGCTCCAGGTGAACAGCCAGCGCTTCGGCATCATTCTGCACCCGTGCCAGTGACGCCAGCCATTGCAGATATTCCGGCTTACGTTTACCGCGGCGCGGCGGGTTGAGCATCACCACGCGGGCACCCGCCAGCGTATTGCGGGCCGAGATATCGCGTAGCACTAAGCGATCGTTATCCGCCAACCATAGCGGCGTGTCGAACACCAGTTCGGCAAGGTTATCTTCCAACAGCGAAACACGCCCCGTAACGTGGCTGGCGGCGTGGTGAATATGCAGCGGCTGCCACTGGGTCAGCGGCGTATGGGTTTGAAGCTCGACAATCACCCGCGTGAACGGATCTGGCGGCACATCTGCCAGCAGCCAGTCGCCTCGATTAATCTGTTCTTTCTCCGCATCACCGGCGATATTAAGCGCAATACGCTGCCCAGCATGGGCGGTTTCTGTTGGTTGATTTTGCGCATGGAGAGCACGCACGCGCATCGGTTTATTTACCCCCGTCAACCATAATGAATCGCCAACATTCACTTCCCCACTTAACGCCGTACCCGTCACCACCAGCCCGGCACCTTTTACGGTAAAAGCACGGTCGATAGCGAGGCGGAAACTGTGCTGACTGGCGTGTTCACGTTCCGGCAACTGAAGCAGATGTTCGCGCAGAGCATCAATTCCCCTTCCTTCAGTCGCTGCGGTGACAAACAGTTTTGCCTCAGCAAAACCGTATTTCCGCAGCACCTCCTTTACCTGGCGTTCAACCTCATCAACGCGCGCTTCGTCCACGCGATCGGCTTTGGTCAGCGCGACCGTCAGCATCGGGTTACCGGTAAGCTGCAAAATCGCCAGATGCTCACGGGTCTGTGCCATCACTCCGTCATCGCACGCCACCACTAACAGCGCATGATCGATACCACCAACGCCCGCCAGCATGTTGGAAAGAAACTTTTCATGGCCGGGAACATCAATAAATCCAGGAACGCGTCCATCCGGCTGCGGCCAGTAGGCATAGCCGAGATCGATGGTCATACCGCGCTTTTTTTCTTCCGGCAGACGGTCGGCATTTACGCCAGTAATCGCCTGTAATAATGTCGTTTTGCCGTGGTCAACGTGTCCGGCAGTCGCAATAATCATTTCAACAACATCTCCAAAAACCGTTGCTCATCTTCAAGGCAGCGTAAATCCAGCCACAGACGCCCGTCGTAAATGCGGCCAATCACTGGCACCGGCAATTCACGCCAGCGGGCGGCTAATGCCTCAAGGTGGCTACCGCGTCCATCATGAGGTGTAAACGTTAATGCCGCGCTCGGCAGGCGATCAACAGGCAGCGAACCACTGCCGATCTGCGACAAGCATGGCATAACTTGTACCGCAAACTCCGCGCCGTAATGTGCGGCAAGGGGAGCCTGTAAACGTTGCGCCTGGATTTGAATGACCTCTGCGCTGCGGGTAAGCAGACGCAGGGTCGGTAATTTTTCTGTCAGAGCCTCAGGGTGTAAATAAAGACGCAGCGTGGCTTCCAGCGCCGCGAGGGTCATTTTATCTGCGCGTAATGCACGCTTCAGCGGGTGACTTTGCAGCCGGACGATCATCTCTTTTTTACCGACGATAATCCCTGCCTGTGGCCCGCCTAACAGCTTGTCGCCGGAGAAGCTCACGAGGCTGACGCCCGCGGCAATCAACTCCTGTGGCATCGGCTCTTTCGGCAAACCGTACTGGCTAAGATCGACCAGCGAACCGCTGCCTAAATCAGCCACTACTGGAACATCCAGCTCTCTACCGAGCACCACCAACTCCGCTTCGTCTACCGCTTTGGTGAACCCCTGAATGCTGTAGTTACTGGTATGCACCTTCATCAACAGCGCGGTATTTTCATTCACCGCCTGACGATAATCATTAGCGTGGGTACGGTTGGTGGTTCCTACTTCATGCAGGGTACAACCTGCCTGACGCATTACGTCAGGGATACGAAACGAGCCACCAATCTCCACCAGTTCACCGCGAGAAACCACCACCTCTTTGCCGCTGGCAGTTGCTGCCAGCATTAACAGCACCGCCGCCGCATTGTTATTGACGATGCAGGCATCTTCCGCGCCAGTAAGGCGGCACAACAACTGTGCCAGCGCGCGATCGCGATGCCCACGTCCGGCGTCATCCAGATCATATTCCAGCGTCACCGGTGAACGCATAACTTGCGCAACAGCTTCCACCGCCGCTTCCGCCTGCAATGCCCGACCAAGATTAGTATGCAGCACCGTTCCCGTCAGGTTGATCACCGGACGCAGCGCGCTCTGCGCCTCTTTCGCCAGTCGGGCGTTGACTTCTTGCGCCCAGTTCTCACACCACGCGGGTAGCGTCTGACTGTCGCGAATTACTTCTCGCGCTTCGTCAAGCATCTGACGCAGCAACTCCACCACGCGAGTGTGGCCATAAGTATCACGTAAAGAAAGGAAGGAACTATCACGCAATAAGCGATCAATAGCGGGAAGCTGACTATAGAGGGAACGCGTTTCGGTTGTCATAGGAAACCAGGCTCATCAAGGCCCTCTCACACGGAGAAGGGCGTTTAACATAACCGCAGATTGTAACGTGAGAAGTGTCTGGAGGACATATCGCGCATCAAGCCTTTGGCGGTTCGGTGCGAGCGAAGCTTTCGCGGCTAAAGAGATTCTCGACCAGTTTGACTAAGTGTAGGCGGTCCACACACCAGCCTGGCGCAACGCGGCGGAAATTGAGATACCCGACGGCACAGGCAATAGCGATAGTCGCCAGATTGACCGTATCGGTTTTGAGCGTGCCATCGACCAGATATCCTTCCAGCACATCCAGACTGCGGTTGATTTTCTCCCGCTGGCGTAACAGCTCATCTTCAGACTGCTGCGCCGCCGGGCGCGCCTGCTCACGCACCGAAGCCAGCCCGGCATCCATAATGCCATCTGCCAACGCCTCAATCTTACGCACTCGCAACGACTCTAGCGGATCGCGCGGCAGCATCGCCGGAGCAACGTTCATTAATTCGATATATTCGGCAATGATTGGCGAATCAAACCAGCATTCGCCCTCTTCGGTCACCAGCACCGGCACTTTCCCTAACGGGTTAAATTTCGCCACGCCGTTGTCTACGTTATAGGGCAGTTCATTGATAAATTCGAAAGTAATGCCCTTTTCTAACAACAGAATAGAAAGTTTGCGTACAAACGGGCTGGTGTAGCTACCGATGAGTTTCATTATGTTTCCTTTTTGTTAACAAAATATGAGTATGACCCAGGGTTAAAAAAAAGGGCAGATGTTATTGATATGAGCGTGATGACAAACACAAGATGGCCCGATACGTACACATACCGGGCCTTGTAAATGAAACGATCTTTTTAAATATCAGAATGAATAGCGGATATTCGCATTGATAGCATTATCGACGTTGTACTTACCAAATGCTGATTTCTCAACGGTCAGGCCGATACGGGTATTGTCTTTAATGCGTGTATCAATCCCAATGTTGGCTAACATACGACCATCTTTACCGTTGTACACGGTGGACTCACCAGCAAAATCACGGTAAGTAGTGGTGCCAGAATTCCGCAGGTCAAACTGATAACTTAAACCTGCCTTCGCTGTAACCTGCCAGTCGTGACCATCCAGCGTTTTTCCGAATTCCACACCAGTACGGCCAATCAAGGGGTTTGCCGTTTTACGCTTCATGCTGATATCCATGCCGTTGTATTGCCAGTTAAAGGTATTGCCTGACAACGTGCCGTAGACCAGTTCAACCTGCGGTTCAATAAAGACATCAGGCTTCCACTGATAGTGCCAGCCGGTTTCTGCGCCTAAATACCAGGAGTGGGCAGTATCGTCTGCCTTTAATCCCATCGTTTGCAGCAAATAGTCGTTGCTGTGATGGACATATTTACCGATTACGTCAACATACACGCCTGAATCAAACAATGTCGATGCGTACAGTCCACCACCTACGGAACGGGTTTTCCCCTGATAACTTTCCGCGCTGGCTTTACTATCGGTAAAGGTCATCATGACGCCTGTAAAGAGGTCTCCCCCCTCAAAATGATGCTTTCTGTCGGCACCAACCTGCAGATGCATGTGGCGATCAGAGAATCCCCCCTCACCTGAACCAGAAGTGGTCATAAACCGTGCCCAGGCACCGGCTTCTCCTTGGGTATCGCGTAGATCACCCATACGTCGGTTAAGGTTATTCACCTCAGATAGGAAGTTTCTGTACCGGATATCCATAAAGCGCTGACTTTCACTGAGTGCAGCATTATTACGCTGAACATCGAATCCTTTCAGACGCCACTGTGTGGCACTGTCAGTATTTACCACCTCAATATCAGGGGTCATTGAGTGAAAACCCATTTGTTGAGTCACAGTTTTAAACGCCTGGGTATTGTTGGTTCCATTTTCTGCCGTGATCAACGGAATATCGCCGACAGACATTTCGTTAAGCGGTTTAGTCGGTTTCACATACAGAATATTGTTCTCTGTGATTAACTTATCAACAACCGTAATATTTAGCCGGACTCTCAAAAAATGCATGGAACTAAAACGGGTCTATTTACAGATATACAAGCACATCTTATTTCATTCGAAACTTCAAAAGTTACTTTGGTATTACACCGAAACAGTTTTCTCTCAAGGTAAAAAGAAAAAATTAAATGTCCACTTTCTGGTATCAGGGGAGCGTTTATATGCTCAGTGGACTAGACAAAAAGGACACGAGTTTCGCAGGCCGAACAGCGAATACTCATGTCCTGTATTTGCAACTTTTTTAGCTCTCAACCACATTTATGCGACTCAATACCCAACATTCAATGATCCAAATAAAGATAATGCATCCAACTGGTCATTCTCAGCAGCACCTTCCGCATTACTGAAACATGGCTGAAATGGTCGGAGTAAACCGCCACCTGGGCGTAGATGCCATCAGGTAAAGCATCAATATCAGCGTTAGGGTCCAGTTCGATGGTTCCCAGCACACCGTCAGTTCCAGGCACGACCGTTAATGATTGCAGTACCCCCTGCGCCTGGTACGAACCTCCAGGCACCACCGGCAAGATACTGGTCAGTTTGCCGTGGAATACCTGCCCCGGCAGCGCGTTAAATACCACTTCCGCATCATCGCCGGGTTTCAGACGCAACAGCGAGTTTTGCCGGAACTGGGCGACAATTTGCCGTTTTTGCTCAGGGATAAAGACCATCACCGGACGCAGCGGCAAAGCTGCCGCGTAAGTGCCTGGACGGATTAGCACCTGAGTAACATAGCCATTGCTCGGTGCACGAATAATGGTCTGCTCAAGGTTATATTTCGCTTCGGTAAGTTGCGCCCTTAAGCTGACAATCTGCGACTGCTCGCCGTTGACCATGCTGTCGAGTTGGCTCTGGATCTGCGCCTGCTCCGCCACGGAACCTTTCACCAGCGCATCCTGGGCGAGAAAATTTTGCCGCGCGTCGTCGATGTCACGTTCCGAAAACGGATTCACCGCCGCCTGGCTACCTTTCAGGTAACGTTGATAATTTTTAAACAGCCGGTCGCGCTCCGCTGAAACCTGAGTGGTGTTAGCCTGCGCTTCAGTGAGCTGCGCTTGCAGCGTCTTAATATTATGTGTCGCCGTCATCAGGTCGGCCTGAAGTCGGTCTACCCGCGCCTGATAACGCACCGGGTCGAGCTTAAAAAGCACCTCGCCCTTTTGAATAAGCTGATTATTTTTGTCCGTGACTTCAGTAACAATCCCTGTGACCTGGGGCGTGATGGGGATGGCAATCACCGCCTTTTGCGCCATAAAGGTGTAGGGATGGTTATAGTTCATCAATAAAATCAAACCACTCACCAGAAACACGCCACCGAGCGCCGCCGTCGCCAGCGTCCACTGATTCACCGGAATACGGAAGATTTTAAATATCGCCCACGCCAGCGCCACGTAAGTTAAGACAATCAACAGATCCATGATTAGATCTCCGGAAACGTGGAGTAGTCAGGTTTTTTCTCAGCAGCGAGTTGCTGCTCCAGCCGGGAGATGCGATCAGAAAGCGCGGCAATTTCTGGGTCAGGCGTTTTCTCTTGCGGTGTAATATGCGACTGCATCCCCCAGCCGCGCTCCGGTTGGTAAAGCGTGGCCCAGATCCACAGGAACGGCCAGATAATGTGGAGTGTAAATAAGCTGACCCACCCTGCGGTATGAATGGCGTCGGCATGAGGATGGTTGCGTTTTTTGGCAATCAAATAGGGGATGTCATGTATCGCGATGATTCCATAAAAGATCACCAGAAAGACGAAAATCAGCACTCCCAACGCGAAATAGTTTAGAAACATAGCTGCCTCGGATTCACGCTTATCAGAGTTGTTATGGGCTGGCAGCCAGATGGGCGTCGGGCTGATTATTTGACAATAATCCGGGTTTGCGATTCTCGCCATCACACCGAAGAATAATTTTAAGCGGTGATGAGTTACTCAGTGACATAGCGGCCTTAAGGCAGAGCCAGAACATGCCGTAGATCACATCGGGTGAACGACTTAAGAAAATATCTTGTGATTTAGATCACAAAGATTCAACAAACCATCAAAGAAAAAACGTGACAAACCTCACATTTAAATGCCATTTTTAGCGAAAATCACCGTCTTGTTGTTTTTTTACACAAGTATTTTGTGATGAATATCACGTCAATTACCTCTCTACCCCCTATATTTATGTGATTGATATCACACAAAAGACCGTCGACTGGACAGTTAACCGATTCAGTGCCAGATTTCGCAGTATCTACAAGGTCCGGCTACCTCTGCCGCCACATTAACAAAAAACCTCGGGCTTCCAGCCTGCGCGACAGCAAACATAAGAAGGGGTGTTTTTATGTCATCCGATATTAAGATCAAAGTGCAAAGCTTTGGTCGTTTCCTCAGCAACATGGTGATGCCAAATATCGGCGCGTTTATCGCGTGGGGTATCATCACCGCGTTATTTATTCCAACAGGGTGGTTACCGAACGAAACGCTGGCGAAGCTGGTCGGGCCGATGATCACTTATCTCCTGCCGCTGCTGATCGGTTATACCGGTGGTAAGTTGGTAGGTGGTGAACGTGGCGGCGTGGTCGGTGCTATCACCACCATGGGCGTTATCGTCGGCGCAGATATGCCGATGTTCCTCGGTTCTATGATTGCAGGCCCGCTGGGCGGCTGGTGCATTAAGCATTTCGACCGCTGGGTAGATGGTAAGATCAAATCCGGTTTTGAGATGCTGGTGAACAACTTCTCTGCCGGTATCATGGGGATGATCCTCGCGATTCTGGCATTCATGGGGATTGGTCCGCTGGTTGAAGCCCTGTCTAAAATGCTGGCTGCGGGCGTTAACTTCATGGTTGTCCATGACATGCTGCCGCTGGCGTCTATCTTTGTTGAACCGGCGAAAATCCTGTTCCTTAACAACGCCATTAACCACGGTATCTTCTCGCCGCTGGGTATTCAGCAGTCCCATGAGATGGGCAAATCCATCTTCTTCCTGATTGAAGCAAACCCGGGTCCGGGTATGGGCGTTCTGCTGGCGTACATGTTCTTTGGTCGTGGTAGCGCTAAACAGTCTGCGGGCGGTGCGGCAATCATCCACTTCCTGGGCGGTATCCACGAAATCTACTTCCCGTATGTGCTGATGAATCCGCGTCTGATCCTCGCCGTTATCCTCGGCGGTATGACTGGCGTGTTTACGCTGACTATTCTGGGCGGTGGTCTGGTTTCTCCGGCATCTCCGGGTTCTATCCTCGCGGTACTGGCGATGACGCCAAAAGGTGCTTACTTCGCTAACATCGCGGGTGTATGTGCGGCAATGGCGGTTTCCTTCGTTGTCTCTGCCATTCTGCTGAAAACCAGCAAAGTGAAAGAGGAAGACGATATTGAAGCGGCAACTCGCCGTATGCAGGACATGAAAGCTGAGGCTAAAGGCGCGTCTCCGCTGTCTGCTGGTGATGTGACTAACGACCTGAGTCACGTGCGTAAAATCATCGTTGCCTGTGACGCTGGTATGGGTTCCAGTGCAATGGGCGCAGGTGTGCTGCGTAAGAAAATTCAGGATGCCGGTCTGTCACAGATTTCCGTCACTAACAGCGCGATCAATAACCTGCCGCCAGATGTGGACCTCGTCATCACTCACCGTGATCTGACCGAGCGCGCTATGCGTCAGGTTCCGCAGGCTCAGCATATTTCGCTGACTAACTTCCTCGACAGTGGCCTGTACACCAGCCTGACCGAACGTCTGGTTGCTGCCCAGCGCCATACTGAAAACGAAGAGAAAGTGAAAGACAGCCTGAAAGACAGCTTTGACGATTCTAACGCCAACCTGTTCAAACTGGGCGCGGAGAACATCTTCCTCGGTCGTAAAGCGGCAACTAAAGAAGAAGCTATTCGCTTTGCTGGCGAACAACTGGTGAAAGGCGGTTACGTTGAGCCGGAATACGTACAGGCAATGCTGGATCGTGAAAAACTGACCCCGACCTATCTGGGTGAGTCTATCGCCGTGCCGCACGGTACGGTTGAAGCGAAAGATCGCGTGCTGAAAACTGGCGTCGTGTTCTGTCAGTACCCGGAAGGCGTGCGCTTCGGTGAAGAAGAAGATGACATTGCCCGTCTGGTGATTGGTATTGCTGCCCGTAACAACGAGCACATTCAGGTTATCACCAGCCTGACCAACGCGCTGGATGATGAGTCCGTCATTGAGCGTCTGGCACACACCACCAGCGTGGATGAAGTGCTGGAACTGTTGGCCGGTCGTAAGTAACCCATTCCCACCCTCTCCACATGGAGAAGGTGTGGCTAATTGCCTGATGCGCTACGCTTATCAGGCCTACAAAACAAAGTGCAATTTATTGAATTTACTCGTTCTTGTAGGCCGGATAAAGCGTTTACGCCGCATCCGGCAATATCTCGGCCCCTCTCCTCATGGAGAGGGTTTGGGTGAGGGAAATGCCTCACCCCAGCCCTCTCGGATAAAAACATTGATGAAGGTTAATACTATGAAAGCATTACATTTTGGCGCAGGTAACATCGGTCGTGGCTTTATCGGTAAACTGCTGGCTGATGCGGGTATTCAACTGACATTTGCCGATGTCAATCAGGTGGTACTTGATGCCCTGAATGCCCGTCATAGCTACCAGGTTCATGTGGTCGGTGAAACCGAGCAGGTCGATACCGTTTCCGGCGTTGATGCCGTCAGCAGTATTGGTGATGACGTGGTGGATTTAATCGCTCAGGTCGATTTAGTCACTACCGCCGTTGGTCCGGTCGTGCTGGAACGAATTGCTCCGGCGATTGCTAAAGGGCTGGTGAAACGCAAAGAACAAGGTAATGCATCCCCACTGAACATCATCGCGTGTGAAAACATGGTTCGCGGCACCACTCAGTTGAAAGGCCATGTAATGAATGCCCTGCCGGAAGAAGCAAAAGCGTGGGTTGAAGAACACGTTGGCTTTGTCGATTCCGCCGTTGACCGCATCGTGCCACCTTCTGCTTCTGCAACCAACGATCCGCTGGAAGTGACGGTAGAAACCTTCAGCGAATGGATTGTCGATAAAACTCAATTCAAAGGCGCGCTGCCAAACATCCCAGGTATGGAGCTAACCGACAACCTGATGGCATTTGTTGAGCGTAAACTCTTCACCCTGAATACGGGCCATGCTATAACCGCGTACCTCGGAAAACTGGCGGGTCATCAGACCATTCGTGACGCAATTCTCGATGAGAAAATCCGTGCGGTGGTAAAAGGTGCGATGGAAGAAAGCGGCGCGGTGCTAATCAAGCGCTACAGTTTTGATGCTGATAAACATGCTGCGTATATCCAGAAAATCCTCGGCCGTTTTGAAAACCCGTATCTGAAAGATGATGTGGAGCGTGTAGGCCGTCAGCCGCTGCGTAAACTGAGCGCCGGAGATCGTCTGGTAAAACCGCTGCTGGGTACGCTGGAGTACGGTTTACCGCACAAAAACCTGATTCAGGGTATTGCTGCCGCCATGCACTTCCGCAGTGAAGAAGATCCACAGGCTCAGGAACTGGCTGCGCTGATTGCCGACAAAGGGCCGCAGGCTGCGCTGGCACAGATTTCCGGGCTTGATGCCAACAGCGAGGTTGTCACAGAAGCGGTAACCGCTTATAACGCAATGCAATAATGGTGGACCAGGCGCAGGGGTCCCTGCGCCCGAATAACAGATTGTCAGATATGCAGGCAACAATGGAACAAACCCAGGCCTTTGAAAACCGTGTGCTTGAGCGTCTGAATGCTGGCAAAACCGTGCGAAGCTTTCTGATTACCGCCGTCGATCTCCTGACCGAGGCGGTGAATCTTCTGGTGCTTCAGGTATTCCGCAAAGACGATTACGCGGTGAAGTATGCTGTAGAACCGTTACTCGACGGCAATGGCCCGCTGGGCGATCTGTCCGTGCGCTTAAAGCTGATTTATGGGCTTGGCGTAATCAGTCGCCATGAATACGAAGATGCGGAACTGTTGATGGCACTGCGGGAAGAGCTGAACCACGACGGCAACGAGTACGCGTTTACCGATGATGAAATTCTTGGGCCATTTGGCGAACTGCATTGCGTGGCGGCGCTACCACCGCCGCCACAGTTTGAACCAGCAGACTCCAGTTTGTACGCGATGCAAGTTCAACGCTATCAACAAGCTGTGCGATCAACAATGGTCCTTTCACTGACAGAGCTGATTTCCAAAATCAGCTTAAAAAAAGCCTTTCAAAAGTAAGCAATGCTCGCTTACTGCTGCCCCTCTACCTGCTTCGGTCGATAAAGCCGACGATAATATTCCAGGCGTTGGAGATATAACGGCACGCTTTCCTCAGGTATATCGGACGGGATCGCGTTACGAGGGGGAAGTTTATTCAGATACTCCCGGAACGCCTGGCTAGATGCCATGAAATCTACGGCTTTATCGATAAAAAGCGGAACGTTTTCACCTATTTTGCCCATCATAATATCTCCGAATTACCCCGCGCCGGGAATGCGCGGCCGCCAATTTTAGTTTAGATCCCGGTAAAAATGGCATTAAGGAAAACGTGCGAAATCTACAACGTTTGTCCTTGCTTGCTTATTACTTTTTATTAATCAATAAATTACATTCTTTTCTGAACGCAAAATTGGTTACCCAGCAAAACTATTACAATACCATCGGTTGTGAACAAAGCACCCCGTCACGCATACTAGGACTATAAATTTATCTTTATCAGAAGCCATCACATGAAAGAAGTCGAAAAAAACGAAATTAAACGTCTTAGCGATCGCCTGGACGCCATCCGTCACCAACAGGCCGACCTGTCGCTAGTTGAAGCCGCAGACAAATATGCCGAACTGGAAAAAGAGAAAGCCACGCTGGAAGCTGAAATTGCTCGTCTGCGTGACGTTCACAGCCAAAAACTCAGCAAAGAAGCACAAAAGCTGATGAAAATGCCTTTCCAGCGTGCGATTACTAAAAAAGAGCAAGCGGACATGGGCAAACTGAAGAAGAGTGTTCGTGGGCTGGTGGTGGTGCACCCAATGACCGAGCTGGGCCGTGAAATGGGCCTGCAAGAGATGACAGGGTTCTCAAAGACCGCGTTTTAAGTTCCTTTCTGGTCGCTGTAATCACAGCCTCTCACGATTTACTCGCTCCTGCTGGCACATGCAGGAGCATGTACCTCTCATCAAATGAGATGTCTTTCTTAACATAAAATGTTTCAGTTTCCCCACTAGTTTGAGTGATTTTTGCAGGCTAAAATCTGAAAATGCGTTGCGCAATAACGTGCGATATATAAATCATAGTAATAAATCGCCGTATAATGACGCGTAATTATTTATATTTTTCCATCAGCATAGCAAACCTCATCACAAAACATCATTTATATGAATACAAAACTTCCCTATTCCCGTCAGCCTAAAATCTTGAACATTTGACATTGATTAATATCGCTCATTAAAATCCGTGCGATCAATATCGTTCGCTACAAAATGAAATCATTCGTCATTTAATGACATGTTCGCAATACCAATTATTTCAAAACTCTTCCATAAATTTTTATTGCGAATACATACACCGCAAGCATTCATCAGAAAAATGTTTGCGGTGTAATTATCAACATATTGGGGTTATGAAAAGGAATTCATCCTATGAACATAAAAAAAACACTTTTAAACGTGTTAACAATATTGTCATTCTGTACATTAACAGGCTGTGATTATATTGCGAAAGCGAACCTGATCGATGATTTAACCAAACAGCAAGAGTTGCAAAAAAGTAAAATAGAGGCGCTTGAGAAACAACAAGAGCAATACAACCACAAAATAGAACTATTTGAAAAACAACAGAATAACATCACAAACAGCACAAAACACTTGCCAGCATCGTAAAGGCTGTCAAAAACAAACAGGACGAATTTGTCTTCACTGAATTTAACCCAGCACAAACACAATACTTCATTTTAAATAACGGCTCAGTCGGTTTAGCAGGACGCATACTATCTATTGATGCCGTAGAGAATGGCAGCGTTATTCGGATTTCGCTGGTTAACCTGTTAAGCATTCCCGTATCAAATATTGGCTTCCATGCTACATGGGGTAATGAAAAACCCACTGATGCCAAAGCCCTGGCGAAATGGCAGCAATTACTTTTCAACACCACTATGAATTCCACTCTTCAATTAATACCTGGTCAATGGCAAGACATTAATCTGACATTAAAAGGCGTTTCGCCTAATAACCTGAAGTATCTGAAGTTGTCCATCAATATGACCAATCTTCAGTTCGGCATCATTCAACCTGCTGAAACTCGGCAACGAAAAAGCAAAAAATAAATGCGGCTTCTGCGCTTATATCAAGGAATAGAGAGCATCAATAATGAACAAAATCTTTAAAGTTATCTGGAACCCTGCAACGGGGAGCTACACTGTCGCCAGCGAAACGGCTAAAAGCCGTGGTAAGAAATCCGGGCGCAGTAAGCTGTTAGTTTCTGCATTGGTTGTTGGTGGGTTGTTGTCGTCGTTTGAGACCAGCGCAGGAAATCAGGCGGGTAAAGGTGTTGATACATTATCTACCTCGATAGGTGATATTTGGATTGCAATTGGTGAAGGTTCTCAAGCATCAACAGATGCATATAAAACATCTTCTATTGCAATTGGTCCTAAGGCTAATGCGCTAGCTTCAGGAGCAACAGCTATCGGCTATAACAGTTCTGCAGGGAATTGGGCTCTGGCTTTGGGACTAGACACGAATGCATCAGGCGACAGATCGACAGCAATGGGTAACTCTGCAACAGCCACTGGCCAATTTTCTTTGGCTCTCGGCGGGGGAACTACATCAACTGGTCAAGCTTCCATTGTAGTGGGAAGAGACTCGTCCGCAATAAATGACTACGCTACTGCGGTTGGCTACAAATCTAATGCAAATGGATTATATAGCCTTGCAATAGGTATGGAGACTAAAGCCACCGGAAATGACAGCCTCGCATTAGGCAGAAAAGCACTCACCAGCGCAGCAAACGCGATTGCTATGGGTGCTGAGAGCGAAGCCGCTGAAAATGCTACCGCTATTGGTAATAAAGCGCATGCAAAAGGGGAGAATAGCATCGCGATGGGCCCCGGAAGCCTTGCCAACAATGCTAATTCTATAGCACTGGGTAACGGCAGCCAGTCTCTGGCTGATAGCACAATCACCATAGGTCAAGGCAGCAAAACTAATGGCACTGATGCTATCGTTCTGGGTAATGGTAGCCAGTCGAGCGGCTTAAGCTCTATTGCCTTAGGTAATGCCAGTGTTGTAACTGGCGATAATAGTATTGCACTTGGTAGTAATACCAGTGTCAACGGAATTAACGCCGTCGCGCTGGGGGCTGGTTCGATTGCAGATCTGGACGATAGTGTTTCTGTCGGCAATGACTCATTAAAACGCAAGATCGTAAATGTGAAAAATGGCACGATCAAATCTGACAGTCACGATGCCATTAATGGTTCACAGCTTTATGCGATCAGCGATTCGGTAGCTAAAAGACTTGGTGGAGGCGCATCGGTAAATGTTGACGACGGTACAGTTAAAGCTCCCGCCTACAATTTAAAAAATGGTAACAAAAATAACGTTGGCGACGCGCTTACTGTACTTGATGAAAACACCCTGCAATGGAACCAAGCTAAAAGCCAATACAGCGCTGCTCATGGTAACTCAACTACCAGCGTAATCACCGATATTGCGAATGGCACGATTTCAGACACCAGTAAAGATGCGATTAACGGTTCACAACTGAAAGCCACCAACGATAATGTGACCACCAACACCACCAACATCACCAACCTGACCAATGATGTCGCGGATATCAACACCACAATCACAGGCCTGGAAGATGATGCACTGCAGTGGAATGGTACTGCGTTCAGCGCCAAACACGGCACTAACACCACCAGCAAAATCACCAACGTCATGGCCGGTAGCCTGTCAGACACCAGTACCGATGCCGTCAACGGCGCGCAACTGAAAACGACAAACGATAACGTTGCCACCAACACCACCAACATCACCAACCTGACTGATGATGTCGCGGATATCAACACCACAATCACAGGCCTGGAAGATGATGCCCTGCAGTGGAATGGTACGGCATTCAGCGCCAAACACGGCACTAACACCACCAGCAAAATCACCAACGTCATGGCCGGTGACCTGTCAGACACCAGCACCGATGCCGTCAACGGCGCGCAACTGAAAACGACAAACGATAACGTTGCCACCAACATCACCAACCTGACTGATGATGTCGCGGATATCAACACCACAATCACGGGCCTGGAAGATGATGCCCTGCAGTGGAATGGTACTGCGTTCAGCGCCAAACTCGGCACTAACACCACCAGCAAAATCACCAACGTCATGGCCGGTGACCTGTCAGACACCAGCACCGATGCCGTCAACGGCGCGCAACTGAAAACGACAAACGATAACGTTGCCACCAACACCACCAACATCACCAACCTGACCAATGATGTCGCGGATATCAACACCACAATCACAGGCCTGGAAGATGATGCCCTGCAGTGGAATGGCACGGCGTTCAGTGCCAAACACGGCACTAACACCACCAGCAAAATCACCAACGTCATGGCCGGTGACCTGTCAGACACCAGCACCGATGCCGTCAACGGCGCGCAACTGAAAACGACAAACGATAACGTTGCCACCAACACCACCAACATCACCAACATCACCAACCTGACCAATGATGTCGCGGATATCAATACCACAATCACGGGCCTGGAAGATGATTCCCTGCAGTGGAATGGTACGGCGTTCAGTGCCAAACACGGCACCAGCACCACCAACAAAATCACCAACGTCATGGCCGGTGACCTGTCAGACACCAGCACCGATGCCGTCAACGGCGCGCAACTGAAAACGACAAACGATAACGTTGCCACCAACACCACCAACATCACCAACCTGACTGATGATGTCGCGGATATCAACACCACAATCACAGGCCTGGAAGATGATGCCCTGCAGTGGAATGGTACTGCGTTCAGTGCCAAACACGGCACCAGCACCACCAACAAAATCACCAACGTTGCAATAGGTGACATCAATGCCAACAGTACCGACGCGATTAACGGCTCTCAACTCTACAGCTTAAGCAGTTCCGTCGCGACGTACCTGGGTGGCAATGCCGCAGTTGATGCCAGCGGTGCGTTAACCGGACCAACATATAATATTGACGGAACCGATTACAGTAACGTTGGTGATGCCCTGAACGCGATTAATACATCGATGGGTAATTCACTTGGTGATGCCCTGCTTTGGGACAGTCAAACCGGGGCATTTAGCGCCAGCCATAGTGGCAGCGCCAGCCAAATCACGAATGTAGCGGCAGGTGCGGTTGACGCAACCAGCAGCGATGCCGTAAACGGCTCGCAACTCTACACCATGAGTAACTCTGTCGCTGATGCTCTGGGAGGCGGTTCTACGGTGAATACAGATGGCAGCATCAGCGCGCCATCATACACAATTGCGAATGCCGATTACGATAATGTGGGCGACGCTCTGGACGCGATCGACTCAACTCTCGATGATGCCCTGCTCTGGGATGCAACCGCAGGTAACAATGGCGCATTCAACGCCAGCCACAACGGCACTGCCAGTGTAATTACTAACGTGGCAGACGGTCTGGTTGATGCTAACAGCAACGATGCAGTCAACGGTTCTCAGTTGTACGCCACAAATATGATGATCAACAACTTTGCCGGCGATACCAGCAATACCTATACAGAAGAAAATGGCACAGGTATTAACTATATTCGTACAAATGACACCGGTTTAACCTTCCACGATGCCAGCGCCACAGGCATTGGATCTACTGCTGTCGGTTATAACTCCGTTGCTTCCGGTGCCAGTAGCATCGCGATTGGCCAGGACAGCAGTAGCACTATTGATACCGGCATTGCAATAGGTAGCAACTCCGTTTCTGACCGTGTCATTGTGAAGAGTTCTCGTTCTACCAGCGTGACGAAAAATGGTGTGGTGATTGGTTATGACACCACGGATGGTGAACTGCTGGGTGCCTTGTCGATTGGCGACGATGGTAAATATCGTCAAATCATTAACATTGCCGATGGTTCAGAAGCACATGACGCCGTTACCGTACGTCAATTGCAGAACGCTATTGGCGCTGTAGCGACCACACCAACCAAATATTTCCACGCCAATTCAACAGCAGAAGATTCGCTGGCCGTAGGAACTGACTCCCTGGCAATAGGGGCGAAAACAGCCGTTAATGCTGACGCTGGTATTGGCATAGGTCTGAATACGCTAGTACTGACCGATGCAATCAACGGTATTGCTATCGGTAGTAATGCACGCGTAAATCATGCGGATAGCATTGCGATAGGTAATGGTTCTCAGACTACCCGTGGTGCTCAAAGCAACTACACCGCTTACAACATGAACGCGCCACAAAATTCTGTGGGTGAGTTTTCTGTTGGCAGTGGACAGGGTCAGCGTCAGATCACTAACGTCGCGGCGGGTTCGGCTGATACCGATGCCGTCAACGTTGGGCAGTTGAAAGTCACGGATGCACGTGTGGAGCAAAATACCCAGAGCATTACCAACCTCAACACTCAGGTAACAAATCTGGATACCCGCGTCACCAATATCGAAAATGGTATTGGTGATATCGTAACCACCGGTAGTACCAAATATTTCAAAGCCAACACCACTGGCGCAGATGCCAATGCCCAGGGTACAGATAGCGTCGCGATTGGTTCCGGCTCTATTGCTGCCGCTGACAACAGCGTTGCACTGGGTACGGGCTCTGTGGCAGACGAAGAAAATACGATCTCTGTCGGTTCTTCTACTAATCAGCGTCGTATCACCAACGTAGCCGCCGGTAAAAATGCTACCGACGCCGTTAACGTTGCGCAGTTGAAATCTTCTGAAGCCGGCAGCGTTCGCTACGACACTAAATCTGACGGTTCTGTTGACTACAGCAGCATTACCCTCGGGGGCGGCAATGGCGGCACAACACGTATTAGCAACGTTTCCGCTGGCGTGGAAAACAACGATGCGGTGAACTACGCACAGTTGAAGCAAAGCGTGCAGGAAACGAAGCAATACACCGATCAGCGCATGGTTGAGATGGATCACAAACTGTCTAAAACTGAAAGCAAGCTGAGCGGTGGTATCGCTTCTGCAATGGCGATGACTGGTCTGCCTCAGGCCTACACGCCAGGTGCCAGCATGGCTTCTATTGGTGGCGGTACTTATAACGGTGAATCGGCTGTTGCTTTAGGTGTATCGATGGTGAGTGCCAACGGTCGTTGGGTCTACAAATTACAAGGTAGTACCAATAGCCAGGGCGAATACTCCGCCGCACTCGGTGCCGGTATTCAGTGGTAATTATCCATTAACGAATGGGTAAACCCTGATGCGCTACGCTTATCCGGCCTACAGGAGGATTCCACAAATTCCTGTAGACCGGATAAGGCGTTCACGCCGCATCCGGCAAAATAAGGTGCACCAGGTCAACAATCTGCGGGCAATTCTCTGATGAGGATTGCCCTTTTCTTTACCAGACACCTTCCTCACCCCAAATTGGCCCTACCAATTCTTCCCTTATCTGGCCTCTGGTTCACAGTTCATCAATTCAAACTCACATTAACGTTGCTATTGCACAACATTTAGTTAACCATTCATTGTCATTATCCCTACACAACAAAATTGGCAGTGCCACTTTTACACAACGTGTGACAAGGCGATGAGCAACAGACTCATTACACGATGTGCGTGGCCTCCAGGAGACCTGCAATGAATCTCTGGCAACAAAACTATGATCCCGCCGGGAATATCTGGCTTTCCAGCCTGATAGCATCGCTTCCCATCCTGTTTTTCTTCTTTGCGCTGATTAAGCTCAAACTGAAAGGATACGTCGCCGCCACCTGGACGGTCACTATCGCTCTGGCGGTAGCTTTGCTGTTCTATAAAATGCCGGTCGCCAACGCGCTGGCCTCCGTGGTTTATGGCTTCTTCTACGGCCTGTGGCCGATCGCGTGGATTATTATTGCAGCGGTATTCGTCTATAAGATCTCGGTGAAAACCGGGCAGTTTGACATCATCCGCTCGTCCATTCTTTCAATAACCCCTGACCAGCGCCTGCAAATGCTGATCGTCGGTTTCTGTTTCGGCGCATTTCTCGAAGGGGCTGCAGGCTTCGGCGCACCGGTCGCGATTACCGCAGCCTTACTGGTCGGCCTGGGCTTTAAACCACTGTACGCCGCCGGGCTGTGCCTGATTGTTAACACCGCACCGGTGGCATTTGGCGCAATGGGTATTCCGATTCTGGTTGCCGGGCAGGTAACAGGCATCGACAGCTTTGAGATTGGCCAGATGGTGGGCCGCCAGCTACCATTTATGACTATTATCGTGCTGTTCTGGATCATGGCAATTATGGACGGCTGGCGCGGTATCAAAGAAACCTGGCCTGCGGTCGTGGTTGCGGGTGGTTCGTTTGCCATCGCACAGTACCTCAGTTCCAACTTCATTGGGCCGGAACTGCCGGACATTATCTCTTCGCTGGTATCGCTACTCTGCCTGACACTGTTCCTCAAACGCTGGCAGCCGGTGCGCGTTTTTCGCTTCGGTGATTTGGGGGCGTCACAGGTTGATATGACGCTGGCTCACACCGGTTACACCGCAGGTCAGGTATTGCGTGCCTGGACACCGTTCCTGTTCCTGACCGCCACCGTAACACTGTGGAGTATTCCACCGTTTAAAGCCCTGTTCGCTTCGGGCGGAGCGCTGTATGAGTGGGTCATCAACATTCCGGTGCCGTACCTCGATAAACTGGTTGCTCGTATGCCGCCGGTGGTCAGCGAAGCCACCGCCTATGCAGCCGTGTTTAAGTTCGACTGGTTCTCTGCCACCGGCACCGCCATTCTGTTTGCTGCGCTGCTCTCTGTTATCTGGCTGAAAATGAAACCGTCTGACGCTATCAGCACCTTCGGCAACACGCTGAAAGAGCTGGCGCTGCCCATCTACTCCATTGGTATGGTGCTGGCGTTCGCCTTTATTTCGAACTATTCCGGGTTGTCGTCAACACTGGCGCTGGCTCTGGCACACACCGGCCACGCATTCACCTTCTTCTCGCCATTCCTTGGTTGGCTGGGTGTATTCCTGACCGGCTCGGATACATCATCTAACGCCCTGTTTGCCGCTCTGCAAGCCACGGCAGCACAACAAATTGGCGTCTCTGACCTGTTGCTGGTTGCAGCCAACACTACCGGCGGCGTCACCGGCAAGATGATCTCTCCGCAATCTATCGCCATCGCCTGTGCGGCAGTAGGCCTGGTTGGCAAAGAGTCTGATTTGTTCCGCTTTACTGTCAAACACAGCCTGATCTTCACCTGTATGGTGGGCGTGATCACCACGCTGCAGGCCTATGTCTTAACGTGGATGATTCCTTAATGATGGTTATACCCAGACGCCTGTCAGACGAGGTAGCAGATCGTGTGCGGGCGCTGATTGATGAAAAAAATCTGGAGGCGGGCATGAAGTTGCCCGCTGAACGTCAACTGGCGATGCAGCTCGGCGTGTCGCGTAATTCATTACGCGAGGCGCTGGCAAAACTGGTAAGCGAAGGCGTGCTGCTCAGCCGACGCGGCGGCGGGACGTTTATTCGCTGGCGTCATGATGCATGGTCGGAGCAAAACATCGTCCAACCACTGAAAACGCTGATGGCCGATGATCCGGATTACAGCTTCGATATTCTGGAAGCCCGCTACGCCATTGAAGCCAGCACCGCCTGGCATGCGGCGATGCGCGCCACGCCTGGCGACAAAGAGAAAATTCAGCTTTGCTTTGAGGCAACGCTCAGCGAAGACCCGGACCTCGCCTCACAAGCAGACGTTCGTTTTCATCTGGCGATTGCCGAAGCCTCACATAACATTGTTCTGCTACAGACCATGCGCGGTTTCTTTGATGTCCTGCAGTCCTCGGTAATGCAAAGTCGCCAGCGGATGTATCTGGTTCCGCCCGTTTTTTCGCAACTGACTGAACAGCATCAGGCAGTCATTGACGCCATTTTTGCTGGTGATGCCGACGGTGCGCGTAAAGCGATGATGGCGCATCTCAGTTTTGTCCACACCACCATAAAACGATTCGATGAAGATCAGGCACGCCGCGCACGCATTACCCGCCTGCCCGGTGAGCATCATGAGCATTCGAGGGAGAAAAACGCATGATTATTTCCGCAGCCAGCGATTATCGCGCCGCCGCACAACGCATTCTGCCGCCGTTCCTGTTCCACTATATGGATGGCGGCGCATATTCTGAATACACCCTGCGCCGCAATGTAGAAGATTTGTCCGACGTGGCGCTGCGCCAGCGCATTCTGAAAAACATGTCTGACTTAAGCCTGGAAACGACGCTGTTTAATGAGAAATTGTCGATGCCAGTGGCGCTGGCTCCGGTGGGCTTGTGCGGCATGTATGCGCGTCGCGGCGAAGTCCAGGCAGCAAAAGCGGCAGATGCGCATGGCATTCCGTTTACTCTCTCGACGGTTTCCGTTTGCCCGATTGAAGAAGTTGCACCAGCCATCAAGCGCCCAATGTGGTTCCAGCTTTATGTGCTGCGCGATCGCGGCTTTATGCGTAACGCGCTGGAACGGGCAAAAGCCGCGGGTTGTTCGACGCTGGTTTTCACCGTTGACATGCCAACGCCGGGCGCACGCTACCGTGACGCACACTCGGGTATGAGCGGTCCGAATGCCGCAATGCGCCGCTACTTGCAGGCGGTGACTCATCCGCAATGGGCTTGGGATGTGGGTCTGAACGGTCGTCCGCATGATTTAGGTAATATCTCAGCTTATCTCGGTAAACCGACCGGACTGGAAGATTACATCGGCTGGCTGGGGAATAACTTCGATCCATCCATCTCCTGGAAAGACCTTGAGTGGATCCGTGATTTCTGGGATGGCCCGATGGTGATCAAAGGGATCCTCGATCCGGAAGATGCCCGTGATGCAGTCCGTTTTGGCGCGGATGGCATTGTAGTTTCTAACCACGGCGGTCGTCAGTTGGATGGCGTGCTCTCTTCCGCCCGCGCACTGCCTGCTATTGCAGATGCGGTGAAAGGCGATATCGCGATTCTGGCGGATAGCGGCATTCGTAACGGGCTTGACGTTGTGCGTATGATCGCACTCGGTGCCGATACCGTACTGCTGGGCCGTGCTTTCCTGTATGCACTGGCCACGGCGGGCCAGGCGGGCGTAGCAAACTTGCTGAATTTGATCGAGAAAGAGATGAAAGTGGCGATGACGCTGACTGGTGCGAAATCAATTAGCGAAATCACGGAAGACTCGCTGGTTCAGGGGCTGGGTAAAGAGTTGCCTGCGGCACTGGCTCCGATGGCGAAAGGGAATGCAGCTTAAGGGTTAGATTAATATCTGCTATCCTGCCCCCGCACTAAGGGGGCAGTATGCTAAACATCGTACTTTACGAACCAGAAATTCCGCCAAACACTGGCAACATCATTCGTCTTTGCGCTAATACCGGCTTTCGTCTGCATATCATCGAACCGATGGGATTTGCCTGGGACGACAAGCGCCTGCGCCGCGCGGGGCTGGACTACCACGAATTTACCGCCGTTACGCGTCATCATGACTATAGCGCGTTTCTTGAGGCGGAAAATCCCCAGCGTCTGTTTGCCCTTACCACTAAAGGTACGCCCGCACATAGCGCCGTAAGTTATCAGGATGGCGATTATCTGATGTTCGGCCCGGAAACACGTGGCTTACCCGCAACCATCCTTGACGCCCTGCCCGCTGAACAAAAAATTCGTATTCCAATGGTGCCGGACAGCCGCAGCATGAACCTGTCCAATGCGGTGTCGGTGGTGGTGTATGAAGCCTGGCGGCAGTTGGGGTATCCGGGGGCGGTGTTGAGAGATTAGTTACTGTAGGCCGGATAAGATGCGTTAGCATCGCATCCGGCACGATCACAGGACATCAGATCCCATCGCCATACTCAAACGTATGGTGAATGCCGTTGAAATGCTGATCCATATCCATTGACGGTTTATCGCTGTCTGGTTTACCGACGATACGCGCCGGAACGCCAGCGGCAGTGGTATGCGGCGGCACTGGTTGCAGCACCACGGAACCTGCGCCAATCTTCGCGCCACGACCAACTTCAATGTTGCCGAGAATTTTCGCACCAGCGCCAATCATCACGCCTTCACGAATTTTCGGGTGACGATCGCCGCTGGTTTTACCTGTACCACCGAGCGTCACGGATTGCAGAATCGACACGTCGTTTTCAATTACCGCCGTTTCACCAACGACGATGCCCGTCGCGTGGTCGAGCATGATACCGCGACCAATTTTTGCCGCCGGATGGATATCGACCTGGAACGTCACAGATACCTGGTTTTGCAAGAAAATTGCCAGTGCACGGCGGCCCTGATTCCACAACCAGTGACCAATGCGATACGCCTGCAAGGCATGAAAACCTTTCAGATATAACAATGGCGTTGAGTATTTATCTACTGCCGGGTCGCGAGTACGCACCGCCTGGATATCGCAGGCCGCAGAAGCGATCATTTCCGGGTCGGCGGCATAAGCTTCTTCAACCACTTCGCGAATAGCAATGGCAGGCATAATGGGCGATGACAGCTTGTTCGCCAGCATATAGCTCAATGCACTCCCCAGGTTTTCGTGCTTGAGTAGCGTTGCGTGGTAAAAACTGGCCAGCATTGGCTCACAGTCCGCCAGCGTTCTGGCTTCAGCTTTAATATTGTTCCAGACAATTTCCAGTTCTTCACACGACATTGCTTACTCCACACGATGAGGTAATGACCGGCCCGTTCTGCGCGAGCCGGGTCATAGCGGTAACAAAAGTTCCCTGGGTTTAGTGGCTGCTGCGCTCGTCCTTGCGTGCACGACCTAATAGTGTCAATGCTGCCTCGCGCGCGTTTTTTCCGCAATATAATACTTGATAAATTTCCTCGGTTATTGGCATTTCAACGCCGAAGCGATGCGCCAGTTCGCGAACCTCTTTCGTATTGCGGTAACCTTCCACCACCTGACCAATCTTCTCCTGCGCACTTTGTACATCCATGCCCTGACCGAGCATCATGCCAAAGCGGCGGTTACGCGACTGGTTGTCGGTACAGGTAAGCACCAGATCACCCAGGCCTGCCATGCCCATAAAGGTGGCAGGCTCGGCACCCAACGCCGTGCCCAGACGCGACATTTCAGCCAGGCCACGGGTAATCAGCGCCGTTCGCGCATTCGCCCCAAAACCGATACCGTCAGACATCCCCGCACCAATCGCAATGACGTTTTTCACCGCGCCGCCAAGTTGCACGCCAATGAAATCCGGGTTGCTGTAGACACGGAAACTTTTGCCGCAGTGCAGCAGTTGCTGGAGATCGTCAGCAAAATCCTGGTCGGTAGAGGCCAGCGAAATAGCCGTTGGTAAACCTGCTGCCAGCTCTTTCGCGAAAGTGGGGCCAGAGATAACCGCCAGCGGAATTTGATCGCCTAACGCTTCGCGCGCCACGTCCTGTAACAGACGCCCGGTTTCCGCTTCCAGCCCTTTGGTTGCCCATACCAGGCGCGCGTCAGGACGCATCAACGGTTTAATCTGCCGCAGTACTTCACCAAAGACATGGCTGGGTACGACGACGAGAATATTACGGCTGGCTGCCAGCGCAGTGGCGAGATCACTTTCAAGGTGGAGCGTATCGGGAAAAGGCACATCGGGGAGAAACGCGGCGTTACAACGGTCGCGTTCAAGCGTCGCGATATGTTCAGGGTCATGGCCCCAGAGGACAACCTCGTGGCCATTTCTTGCCAGGGTGATGGCAAGAGCGGTGCCGTACGAGCCGGCACCGATCACAGTCATTGAAGCATTACGTTGGTTCATCAGGCATCCTGATGTTCTTCAGTACCTTCGCCAGCCTGCTGCTGTAAATAGTTCATGAACAGAGCATCGAAGTTAACCGGCGCAAGGTTCAGTTGCGGGAATGTACCGCGGGATACCATGCTGGTGATGCATTCACGAGCATACGGGAACAGAATGTTCGGGCAGTATGCGCCCAGGCAATGTGCCATCTGGGTGCCTTCGATACCCGCGATGGAGAAAATACCGCCCTGCTGAACTTCGCACAGAAACGCGGTTTCTTCGCCCAGGGATGCCGTTACGGTAACACGCAGTACCACTTCGTAAACGTCATCTGCCAGTTGGGAAGATGCCGTATCCAGATCAAGTTTAACTTCTGGCTGCCAATCTTTCTGGAAAACGTGCGGCGCGTTCGGCGCTTCGAAAGAAATATCCTTGGTATAAATACGCTGGATCTGAAAAGTCATTTCGGTGTTGTTTTGTTCTGACATGTGTAGAAAACCCTTAAGTGTTGTCCTTAAATACTGCGCAATGTAATGCCAACGTTCACACGTTATTTCAGCAGAGGATCCAGTCCACCACGTGCATCCAATGCATACAAGTCGTCACAGCCGCCAATGTGCTGTGCGTCAATAAAAATCTGCGGAACCGTGGTGCAGCCACTGCGTTTGATCATCTCTTCACGCTTAGCGGCGTTGCCATCAATCGGCAGTTCCTGGAAATTCACGCCCTTGCTGCTCAGCAATGCTTTCGCACGATGGCAATAAGGGCAGGTTTCTTTGGTATAAATTTCAACATTGGCCATAATTTAGCTCCTGTTTTTTACCTGTTGTTTTATGTTGCAGGGTAGCGACAAAATAGAATATCCCCAGAAGCTTATATCAATAAGTCACTGGGGCATAATTGCAGCTAACTATCAGCGGCATAAAAAACGACAGGTAAATTATTTGCCGCGCACCAGAGGCAAGTTCTCGCCAGCCCAGCCAGCTACGCCTTCTTTCAGCACAAATACTTGCGCAAACCCAGCTTTCGTCAGCGCGTTTGCTGGCTCCTGGCACTGCATGCCAGAACCGTCAACCACGATAACCGGTTTGTCTTTGTGCTTATCAAGCTCACCAACATTGTTGGCTTTGATTTCGGTCGGCAACAAATTGATAGAGCCAGCGATATGGCCTTTACGGAAGTCATCACGTTGGCGTAAATCCACAACCACAGCGTCTTCTTTGTTGATCAGACGCGTCGCTTCACCACGTGTAATCACCTTCACTTTCGAGGTCAGGCTTTTGAACGTAGTAACCAGGACCGCCACCAGTAACGCGATCCAGGCGATACTCAGCATGGGATGGCGGCCGACAAATTGCATAATTTCTTGCATGGGGGGTAACAACTCCCGACGTAGTGATTAAAAAAACCAGGAAAGGAGTATACCTGCGCGTTGCGGCAAATACAGCCAGCGCGTGCACTGGAATGCAATTTTGCGGGGCGCTACGAAAAAAAATCGCAAATCAGCCCCCGGCTTTCACTGTGCGGCGTCATAATTTGATCTTCAGAGGCTATTTTATCGATTCAGCTGTAGTAAAATTACGCAAATTTTGACTCTTGAGTATGAGGTTGTCGCAATGTCGGTTTCTAAAAAACCTATGGTACTGGTGATTCTGGATGGCTATGGCTATCGCGAAGAACAGCAGGATAACGCCATTTTTAGTGCAAAAACCCCGGTAATGGATGCACTGTGGGCCAATCGTCCGCATACCCTGATCGACGCTTCCGGTCTGGAAGTCGGTCTGCCTGACCGTCAGATGGGTAACTCCGAAGTAGGTCACGTTAACCTGGGTGCCGGCCGCATCGTGTATCAGGACCTGACTCGTCTGGACGTTGAAATCAAAGATCGCGCGTTCTTCGCTAATCCGGTGCTAACTGGCGCGGTAGATAAAGCGAAAAACGCGGGCAAAGCTGTACACATTATGGGTCTGCTCTCCGCAGGCGGCGTACACAGCCACGAAGATCACATCATGGCAATGGTAGAACTGGCCGCTGAACGTGGCGCAGAAAAAATCTATCTGCACGCATTCCTCGACGGTCGCGACACCCCACCGCGCAGCGCTGAAGCTTCTCTGAAAAAATTCGAAGAGAAATTTGCCGCACTGGGTAAAGGCCGCGTAGCGTCCATTATTGGTCGTTACTACGCGATGGACCGCGACAACCGTTGGGATCGCGTTGAAAAAGCTTATGACCTGCTGACTCTGGCGCAGGGCGAATTCCAGGCTGATACCGCCGTTGCCGGTTTGCAGGCCGCTTATGCTCGTGACGAAAACGATGAATTCGTGAAAGCGACTGTCATCCGTGCCGAAGGCCAGCCAGATGCAGCAATGGAAGACGGCGACGCACTGATTTTCATGAACTTCCGTGCTGACCGTGCCCGTGAAATCACCCGCGCGTTCGTTAACGCTGATTTCGACGGTTTCGCCCGTAAGAAAGTGGTTAACGTTGATTTCGTGATGCTGACCGAATACGCCGCCGACATCAAAACCTCAGTGGCTTACCCACCAGCCTCTCTGGTTAACACCTTCGGTGAGTGGATGGCGAAAAATGACAAAACTCAGTTGCGTATTTCCGAAACCGAAAAATATGCCCACGTCACCTTCTTCTTTAACGGCGGCGTAGAAGAGTCGTTCAAAGGCGAAGATCGCATGCTGATCAACTCACCGAAAGTCGCGACCTACGACCTGCAACCGGAAATGAGCTCCGCAGAACTGACCGAAAAACTGGTTGCGGCAATCAAGAGCGGCAAATACGACACCATCATCTGTAACTACCCGAACGGCGACATGGTAGGTCACACCGGGGTGATGGAAGCGGCAGTTAAAGCGGTAGAAACGCTGGATCACTGCGTGGATGAAGTGGCGAAAGCCGTTGAATCTGTTGGCGGTCAACTGCTGATCACCGCTGACCACGGTAACGCTGAACAGATGCGCGATCCGGCTACCGGTCAGGCGCATACGGCGCACACCAACCTGCCTGTTCCGCTGATTTACGTTGGCGATAAGAACGTGAAAGCGGTTGAAGGTGGCAAACTTTCTGACATCGCGCCGACCATGCTCTCTTTAATGGGTATGGAAATCCCGCAAGAGATGACTGGTAAGCCGCTGTTCATCGTGGAATAATCCCTCCCCATGAGGGGAAAGGCGATTAATACCATGACACGGGCCACGAAACCGCGCAGGTTTGCAGTCAGGCCCATCATTTACGCCAGCGTTCTTAGCGCTGGCGTATTGTTGTGCACTTTTTCCGCCCAGGCGGATGACCGCGACCAACTCAAGTCTATTCAGGCCGATATCGCCGCGAAAGAGCGCGCGGTACGCCAACAACAGCAACAACGCGCAAGCCTGCTCGCACAATTGAAAAAGCAGGAAGAGGCGATCTCTGAAGCCACCCGTAAGCTGCGCGAAACGCAAAACACGCTCAATCAACTGAATAAACAGATTGATGAGATGAACGCGTCAATTGCTAAGCTGGAGCAGCAAAAAGCCGCTCAGGAACGCAGCCTCGCCGCGCAACTGGATGCCGCGTTTCGTCAGGGTGAGCATACCGGTATTCAGCTCATTCTTAGCGGTGAAGAAAGCCAGCGCGGCCAGCGTTTGCAGGCTTACTTCGGTTACCTCAACCAGGCGCGACAAGAAACCATCGCTGAGCTGAAGCAGACGCGCGCAGAAGTTGCCATGCAGCGTGCTGAACTGGAAGAGAAACAGAGCGAACAACAAACACTGTTATATGAACAGCGCGCCCAACAGGCGAAGCTGACCCAGGCGCTGAATGAGCGTAAGAAGACGCTGGCAGGGCTGGAGTCTTCCATTCAACAAGGTCAGCAACAGTTAAGCGAGCTGCGCGCCAACGAATCTCGTCTGCGCAATAGCATTGCTCGTGCAGAAGCGGCAGCGAAAGCACGTGCTGAACGTGAAGCGCGCGAAGCCCAGGCAGTGCGCGACAGGCAGAAAGAAGCGACGCGCAAAGGCACCACCTACAAACCAACCGAAAGCGAAAAATCGCTGATGTCCCGTACCGGTGGTTTAGGTGCACCGCGTGGTCAGGCATTCTGGCCTGTTCGTGGGCCAACACTGCATCGCTATGGCGAACAGCTACAGGGCGAGCTGCGCTGGAAAGGGATGGTTATTGGTGCTTCTGAAGGCACTGAAGTTAAAGCGATTGCCGACGGTCGAGTAATTCTGGCTGACTGGCTGCAAGGCTACGGTCTGGTGGTGGTGGTTGAGCACGGTAAAGGCGATATGAGTCTTTACGGCTATAATCAGAGCGCACTGGTGAGCGTTGGCTCGCAGGTTCGCGCGGGTCAGCCAATTGCACTAGTGGGCAGCAGTGGCGGTCAGGGTCGGCCTTCACTCTATTTCGAAATTCGCCGCCAGGGTCAGGCGGTCAATCCACAGCCGTGGTTGGGAAGATAAGTTTTGTTTCCATTTCGTCGTAACGTTCTTGCATTTGCCGCTCTGTTGGCGCTTTCCTCCCCCGTACTTGCTGGCAAACTTGCCATCGTTATTGATGATTTTGGCTATCGCCCGCACAACGAAAACCAGGTGCTGGCGATGCCATCCGCTATCTCCGTCGCCGTGCTACCCGACTCGCCGCACGCCAGAGAGATGGCGACCAAAGCGCATAACAGCGGTCACGAAGTGTTGATTCATCTGCCGATGGCACCATTGAGTAAACAGCCGCTGGAAAAAAATACGTTGCGCCCGGAAATGAGTAGCGACGAAATTGAGCGCATCATTCGCAGTGCAGTCAATAACGTGCCCTATGCTGTGGGGATCAACAACCACATGGGCAGCAAGATGACCTCGAACCTGTTTGGTATGCAGAAAGTGATGCAGGCGCTGGCACGTTACAATCTTTACTTCCTCGACAGCGTAACCATCGGCAATACCCAGGCGATGCGCGCCGCGCAAGGTACTGGCGTGAAAGTTATTAAACGGAAGGTATTCCTCGACGATTCGCAAAACGAAGCGGATATTCATGTGCAGTTTAATCGCGCAATTGAACTGGCGCGTCGCAACGGTTCGACGATCGCCATTGGTCATCCTCACCCTTCAACGGTACGTGTGCTGCAGCAGATGGTTTATAACCTGCCGCCAGACATTACGCTGGTGAAAGCCAGCAGCTTGCTGAATGAACCGCAGGTCGATACATCGACTCCGCCGAAAAACACCGTGCCCAACGCGCCACGTAATCCGTTCCGTGGTGTGAAGCTGTGTAAACCGAAGAAACCGCTGGAACCGGTTTATGCTAATCGCTTCTTTGAAGTATTAAGCGAAAGCATCAGCCAGAGCACACTGATCGTTTACTTCCAGCATCAGTGGCAAGGCTGGGGCAAACAGCCCGAAGCGGCAAAACTTAACGCTAGCGCAAATTAAAGGCGCTACGCGTAATGCGATGGTGCGACCGTGTTTTGTCGCGCCATTGCCATAAGCGGAAAGACCACAGCAACGCCTGATAACCCACCTTCACGCTGCGCACATTAGTAATCAGGCGCTTATACATGCCGGAAGTAAATATCTCGGCAATCATCTGCTGGCGGGTAATAATATCCGGCTCTTTACGTACCGCATGGCAAACGCGCAATGCTTCATACGTTATTTGCTGATGAAATTCCGGATAAATCGTAATTTTGTCGGCGTACTGGCGATTTAATTTTTCCAGCAGACGCGTGATTTTAATATAGTGGCGTTGATAATTAAGGTTTTTATTCCCTTGTCTATTCAGACGACTCACTGACGAATTATGCAGATAATATTTATATAATGGTTGCTCGGTATATCGCGCGCGCAGCGCGTTAAACATAAATTCTGTTGTCCAGACAATATCCTGATGATGTAATCCGGCAATAAATTTAATGTTATTTTTTACAATAACATCGCGGCGATAAACGCCCATCCAGACAACGTGAGTCCAGCGGCGGGAAGAAAGCCCCATCCGCAGCCAGTCCGGGCCAGTTAACACGCCGGTTGAGCGAAGGCGATCGGTGGGAATAGATTGCCAGGTTTCCCCGGTATCACGAAAACACCAGTCAGCATTGCACTGCGCCACGTCGAGATCGTCCTCTAGCGCCATTGTCATCAGCGTTTCGTACATAGAGGGATAGACTTCATCATCGGCATCGACAAAAGCGACATATTTGCCCGTCGCCGCCTCAATCCCACGATTACGCGCTACCGATGCGCCAGCATTCGCCTGATGCAACAAGCGAACGTGCGGATAGTTTTCCGCGTAATGCTTTGCTATTTCAACAGAATTATCCGTTGAACCATCGTTAATAATAATAATTTCCAGAGCAGTCCAGGTTTGCGCAATTAAAGATTCCATACACGTGCGAAAATCATCGCCCGCATTATATAACGGGATAATAACACTAAGTTTATTGGTGCTGTTCATCATAAGTTACCGACGACCTCTGAAATTACCGTTCCTTTGTACAGGCTTTGCATTAAGAAACTATTAAGCCTGTGAGATATTATTTTTACGGGAGAGAGTAACTTCAGGTTAGAGAGATAATGAGAACAGCTATATAAGAGAACAGCGCAATTACTTATTCTTTATTGTACTGACAAGATTTTACATATTTAACGGATTATCCTCAGGAAAAAGGGCTGGAATGCCAGCCCTTTTTTGTGTTAATCCCAGCTCAGGATAACTTTCCCGGACTGGCCAGAACGCATGGCGTCAAAGCCTTTCTGGAAATCATTGATGGAGAAACGATGGGTAATGATTGGCGAGAGATCCAGACCAGACTGAATCAGCGCCGCCATTTTATACCAGGTTTCGAACATCTCACGGCCGTAAATGCCTTTAATGAACAAGCCCTTAAAGATCACTTTTGTCCAGTCGATAGACATGTCAGACGGCGGGATACCCAGCATCGCAATACGACCGCCGTGATTCATGGTGTCCAGCATGGTGCGGAACGCCGCTGGCGCACCGGACATCTCCAGACCAACATCAAACCCTTCGGTCATGCCGAGTTCTGCCATTACATCATTGAGGTTTTCTTTGGCAACGTTAACCGCGCGAGTGATGCCCATTTTACGCGCCAACTCCAGACGGTATTCGTTAACGTCGGTGATCACCACGTTGCGTGCGCCGACGTGTTTTGCCACCGCCGCCGCCATAATACCAATTGGCCCCGCACCAGAAACCAGCACATCCTCGCCAACCAGATCGAACGACAGCGCCGTGTGTACCGCATTACCGAACGGATCGAAAATCGCAGCTAAGTCGTCGGAGATATTGTCGGGAATTTTGAAGGCGTTGAATGCCGGGATCACCAGATATTCAGCGAAGCAACCCGGACGATTAACGCCGACGCCGATCGTGTTGCGGCACAGATGAGTACGACCACCACGGCAATTACGGCAATGACCGCAAGTAATATGGCCTTCACCGGAAACGCGATCGCCAATTTTGAAGCCTTTCACTTCCTGGCCAATACCAACCACTTCACCAACATATTCATGGCCTACGACCATTGGCACCGGAATGGTTTTTTGCGACCACTCATCCCAGTTGTAGATGTGAACGTCAGTCCCGCAGATGGCTGTTTTACGGATTTTAATCAGCAGGTCGTTATGTCCGAGTTCCGGTTCAGGAACGTCGGTCATCCAGATGCCCTCTTCCGCTTTCAGTTTGGATAACGCTTTCATCTCACATCCTCAGGCGATAACGCCCAGTTGTTTACCAATACGCGTGAACGCTTCGACCGCACGCGTAATTTGCTCAGGAGTATGCGCCGCAGACATCTGGGTACGAATACGTGCCTGACCTTTCGGTACGACCGGATAGAAGAAACCGGTAACGTAAATGCCCTCTTTTTGCAGCTCACGAGCAAATTTCTGTGCCACTACAGCATCACCAAGCATGACCGGAATAATGGCGTGATCGGCACCCGCCAGGGTAAAGCCAGCGGCTGACATCTGCTCACGGAACTGACGCGCGTTCGCCCACAGGCGGTCACGCAGTTCACTGCCCGCTTCGACCATCTCCAGCACTTTAATGGAAGCGGCGACAATGGCCGGTGCCAGCGAGTTGGAGAATAGGTACGGACGAGAACGCTGGCGCAGCCACTCAACCACTTCTTTGCGCGCCGCGGTGTAACCGCCGGAAGCACCGCCCAGCGCTTTACCCAGCGTGCCGGTGATGATATCGACACGGCCCATCACGTCGCAGTATTCATGAGAACCGCGGCCGTTTTCACCGACAAAACCGACAGCATGAGAGTCATCGACCATCACCAAAGCGTCGTATTTATCCGCGAGATCGCAAACTCCTTTCAGGTTGGCAATTACGCCATCCATAGAGAACACACCATCGGTGGCGATTAACACATGGCGCGCCCCGGATTCACGCGCTTCTTTCAGCCGCGCTTCCAGCTCCTGCATATCGTTATTGGCGTAGCGATAGCGTTTGGCTTTGCACAGACGCACACCGTCAATGATCGAAGCGTGATTCAGCGCGTCAGAGATAATGGCGTCTTCTGCGCCCAGCAGCGTTTCAAACAGACCACCGTTGGCGTCAAAACAGGATGAGTAGAGAATCGCATCTTCCATACCCAGGAATGCTGCCAGTTTCTGCTCAAGCTCTTTATGGCTATCCTGAGTACCGCAAATAAAACGTACTGAAGCCATCCCGAAACCGTGAGAATCCATTCCCGCCTTTGCCGCCGCAATCAGCTCAGGATGGTTCGCCAACCCGAGATAGTTATTGGCACAAAAGTTAATGACGTGGCTTCCATCAGCCACAGTGATGTCCGCTTGTTGCGCAGACGTGATAATGCGCTCTTCTTTAAACAACCCTTCCGCCCTTGCGGTTTCCAGGTCGTTAGTTAACTGCTGATAAAATTCTCCACGCATTGCGACTCTCCAGACAGGACAAATTCCCGCACATATTACCCAAACTTACAGGTCGCGACGAGATGACGCGTTAACACTTCTGTAAAATTTAGAATAAATAACGCCCATCATTCTCACTTTCGGTGAATGGCTGAAGCCAACGCCGTGTAGTGATATGATAGAAGTATTCGTGTCTGAGATTGTCTCTGACTCCATAATTCGAAGGTTACAGTTATGATCATCGTTACCGGCGGCGCGGGCTTTATCGGCAGCAACATCGTTAAGGCCCTGAATGATAAAGGCATCACCGATATTCTGGTGGTGGACAACCTGAAAGACGGCACCAAGTTTGTGAACCTGGTGGATCTGAATATCGCAGACTATATGGATAAGGAAGACTTCCTGATCCAGATTATGGCTGGCGAAGAGTTCGGTGATGTCGAAGCGATTTTCCATGAAGGCGCGTGCTCTTCCACCACCGAGTGGGATGGCAAGTATATGATGGATAACAACTATCAATACTCCAAAGAGCTGCTGCACTACTGTCTGGAACGCGAAATCCCATTCCTGTATGCATCTTCCGCAGCCACCTATGGCGGACGCACCTCCGACTTTATCGAATCCCGCGAATACGAAAAACCACTGAACGTCTACGGTTACTCAAAATTCCTGTTTGATGAATATGTTCGTCAAATCCTGCCAGAAGCGAACTCGCAGATTGTCGGTTTCCGTTACTTCAACGTTTATGGGCCGCGTGAAGGCCATAAAGGCAGTATGGCGAGCGTCGCTTTCCATCTCAACACTCAGCTTAACAACGGTGAATCACCGAAACTGTTCGAAGGTAGCGAAAACTTTAAACGCGACTTCGTCTACGTGGGCGACGTGGCTGATGTGAACCTGTGGTTCCTGGAAAATGGCGTTTCCGGCATTTTTAACCTCGGCACCGGTCGTGCAGAATCTTTCCAAGCCGTGGCGGATGCGACGCTGGCTTATCACAAGAAAGGCCAGATCGAATACATTCCGTTCCCGGATAAACTGAAAGGCCGTTATCAGGCATTCACCCAGGCAGATCTCACTAACCTGCGTGCTGCGGGTTATGACAAACCATTCAAAACCGTTGCCGAAGGCGTAACGGAATATATGGCCTGGTTGAATCGCGACGCATAAGAGCTTTGAATGAAAATACTGGTGATCGGCCCGTCTTGGGTTGGCGACATGATGATGTCGCAAAGTCTCTATCGTACGCTCCAGGCGCGCTATCCCCAGGCGATAATCGACGTGATGGCACCTGCCTGGTGCCGTCCGTTATTGTCGCGGATGCCGGAAGTCAACGAAGCCATTCCCATGCCCCTCGGTCATGGGGCACTGGAGATTAGCGAACGCCGCAAGCTGGGGCATAGCCTGCGCGAAAAACGTTACGACCGCGCCTACGTCTTACCCAACTCCTTTAAATCAGCATTAGTGCCTTTCTTCGCAGGTATTCCTCATCGCACCGGCTGGCGGGGTGAAATGCGCTATGGTTTACTCAACGATGTTCGCGTACTTGATAAAGAAGCCTGGCCACTGATGGTGGAACGCTATGTCGCGCTGGCCTACGACAAAGGCATTATGCGCACAGCACAAGATCTGCCGCAGCCACTGCTATGGCCGCAGCTACAGGTGAGCGAAGGTGAAAAATCGTATACCTGTAATCAATTTTCCCTCTCATCGGAACGCCCGATGATTGGCTTTTGCCCTGGTGCAGAGTTTGGTCCGGCAAAACGCTGGCCGCACTACCACTACGCGGAACTGGCGAAACAGCTCATTGATGAAGGTTATCAGGTGGTTCTGTTTGGCTCGGCTAAAGATCATGAAGCGGGTAATGAGATCCTTGCGGCATTGAATACCGAGCAGCAGTCGTGGTGTCGTAATCTGGCAGGGGAAACGCAGCTTGATCAAGCGGTTATCCTGATTGCGGCTTGTAAAGCCATTGTCACTAATGATTCAGGGCTGATGCACGTTGCGGCAGCGCTTAATCGCCCACTGGTTGCACTGTATGGCCCGAGCAGCCCGGACTTCACACCGCCGCTTTCCCATAAAGCGCGGGTGATCCGCCTGATTACGGGTTATCACAAAGTGCGTAAAGGTGACGCCGCAGAGGGTTATCACCAGAGCCTGGTCGACATTACGCCACAACTCGTGCTGGAAGAACTCAACACGCTGTTGTTACAAGAGGAAGCCTGACGGATGCGGGTACTGATCGTCAAAACATCGTCGATGGGCGATGTTCTCCACACGCTGCCCGCGCTCACCGATGCACAGCAGGCAATCCCGGGGATTACGTTTGACTGGGTGGTGGAAGAAGGTTTTGCACAAATTCCTTCCTGGCACGCCGCCGTTGAGCGGGTTATTCCGGTAGCGATACGTCGCTGGCGTAAAGCGTGGTTTTCAGCGCCTGTTAAAGCAGAGCGGAAAGCGTTTCGTGAAGCGCTACGGGCGGAAAACTATGACGCGATTATTGATGCACAAGGACTGGTAAAAAGTGCCGCGCTGGTGACACGTCTGGCGCATGGCGTTAAGCATGGAATGGACTGGCAAACTGCTCGCGAACCACTGGCAAGCCTGTTTTATAATCGCAAGCACCATATTGCGAAACAGCAGCACGCCGTAGAACGAACCCGTGAGTTGTTCGCTAAAAGCCTGGGGTATAGCAAACCACAAACCCAGGGCGATTATGCTATTGCGCAGCATTTCCTGACAAATCCACTACCGGATGCTGGTGAATATGCTGTATTTCTGCATGCCACGACCCGTGATGATAAGCACTGGCCGGAAGAGCACTGGCGAGAATTAATCGGCTTGCTGGCAGATTCGGGGATCCGCATTAAACTCCCTTGGGGCGCACCGCATGAAGAAGCTCGGGCGAAAAGGCTGGCGGAGGGATTTGATTATGTCGACGTATTGCCGAAGATGAGTCTGGAAGGAGTTGCCCGAGTGCTGGCCGGGGCGAAATTCGTGGTTTCGGTAGATACGGGGTTAAGCCATTTAACTGCGGCTCTGGATAAACCCAATATCACTGTTTATGGACCGACCGATCCGGGATTAATTGGCGGGTATGGGAAGAATCAGGTGGTTTGTAGGGCGGCAGATAAAGATCTTGCTCATTTGGCTGCAGATACAGTATTAAAAAAAATCAATTCCTGATTAACACATTATATATTATTTAAGATGGTGGATAAGCAATGTTAACAGCCTCGCTGGTGCTGCGTAATAAAGAGAACTGGAAACCATACTGGAATAAAGCGTTGGTATTTCTCTTTATTTCAACCTTTTTCCTTGATGGTATTACCCGTTATAAATATATCATATCAGTACTAATGATCATCACGGTAATCTATCAGGTTTCTCGTGCTCCAGGAACATTTAAAGCACTCTATAAAAATAATCTTTTTTATAGTGTCATAGCACTGTCACTCATTCTTTTATATGCCACTTTCATATCACCCGACCTGAAAGTAAGTTTTAAAGAGTTCAGTAATACGGTACTTAAAGGATTTTTGGCATATAGTTTACTTATACCCGCATTATTAAAAGATGAAGATAATGAAAGCATCGGTAAAATTGTACTATACTCATTAGTTAGCGGACTTGGGTTACGTTGCCTTGTTGAAATTATTCTTTACATTCAGGATTATAACAAAGGAATAATGCCATTTACGACATATGAACATCGCAGCATTTCAGATTCAATGGTGTTCTTATTTCCCGCATTATTAAATCTTTGGTTTATCAAGAAAACATCTTATAAAATAGGTTTTATAATTTTCAGTGTTGTTTTCTTGTTTCTTTTATTAGGAACACTCTCCCGAGGCGCATGGCTGGCAGTATTCATTGTTACTCTACTGTGGTTAATCTTAAATCGCCAGTGGAAATTATTAATGCTTGCCTCCATAATTATTACCATCGCTGCAGCTTGCGTATTTACCTATAAAGTTGATAATACCAACAAAGATAGACTTATTTATAAACTTCAGCAAACCGACAGTTCTTATCGCTATACCAATGGCACACAAGGTACGGCATGGACGTTAATTATGGAAAATCCGCTTAAGGGATATGGCTACGGCGATGATATTTACCATGCAATATATAATAAGCGTGTCGTAGATTTTCCGTCATGGACATTCAGGCAATCCATTGGACCACACAACATTGCTTTGTCAATTTGGTTTGCAGCAGGTTTAGCTGGACTACTCGCTTTACTTTATCTGTATGGCTCTATTATCAAAGAAACAGCTAATGCAACATTTAAAAAAGTTGTGGTCACTCCTTATAATGGTCAATTGCTACTATTTTTAACACTTATCGGCTTTTATATTATTCGAGGCAACTTCGAGGAAGTTGATCTTAAACCAATAGGCTTGATTGTTGGTTTACTGTTAGCAATGCGGAATAAATAAAAAAAGCCTGCCTGATATTAAGTTCAGGCAGGCTCTTCAAATCAAATAATTTTTTAACCGAACCAGTCTTGCATTTGTTCTTCAAAACACTGTGTTACATGTTCCCAGCTATATTTTGAGAAAACGAATTTCCGGGCATTTTCGGTAATCTGTGTTCTATTACTGTCTGCTAAAACCCGGTTGATATCAGCGAGAATACTTTCAGATGTCATAGGTTCAGCAAGGTGATAGCCCGTTATACCTTCCAGGACAAACTCGCGAATCCCCCCTTTTTGACTGGCAAGAACAGGCTTACCAGCCGCCATTGCTTCAACGGCTACCATGCAAAAAGCCTCTTCTACCTGAGAAGGAACAACCACCAGATCGGCTAAGTGGTAATAATTATGCATCTGCTCCGGCGGCTGTCCACCTGCCATAATACATTGCGCGCCAATGGCTTTCGCCTCATCCAGAACCTTTTTCTGATATTCAGCTTTTTCACCTTTTCTACTGGCATAAGGATCACCAACGATAACCAATTTTAGATTGTCTCGCTTCTCACGCAGATTATTAAAAGCCTCCATAAGCATCAGGCATCCTTTATCTGGTGATATCCTTCCTGCAAATAATAATACGGTATCATTGGCATCAATATTAAGCTTCTGTCTTAAATCTTCCGTAATATTTTGTGTATAAGATTCAGAACAAAAACCATTCGGCACAATAGCAATATCTGCATCAGGCATTTTTTCTGAATAGAAATCAAAAAGAAACTGGCTCGGTACAATTATCTTTGCATTTTTGTCTAACTGACTTGGTTCGAAAGCATTATGAAGATGCATGACGAGTTGCGCCTGGGGGCTTCTATCACGAATCTGTTTATAAAGTTTCATACTATTATGAATGACAATAACAGATTCTTTCAGATCAGCATTTTTAGGTTGGGTATTTAAAATACGCTGAGAATACGGCACAGGATCAAGTCGGGTCCACTTTTGGAAAAGACGTTTATAGATTCGACTAAAACCAATGTAGTGAATATCACATTTATCATTTACTTTTGTGTAGGTCGGGTAGCCCTCGTTTCGAATACAGGCAATAGTTGCTGACATCGAAAGTCTTTTTGCAACCTGATAAATCCATGTTTCGACCGCCGCAGCTCCTTTTGGTGGTATAGAAAATATTGGTGTAACGGTAAATATTATCTTTTTAATCATTATTAAATAACCCCAATATTTTATAAAACATCATAGCAACATAAAAAATATTAGTTTATTTTATCGAGCTACAAGAGCCTTCAATTTCTGATACTTTCATAAATGGAATAATATCATATTGAATTGCTGTATCATCTGACAAATTATAAATATTAATATCTTCTACATTATCACGCATAAAGCGGAAAAATGGTAATATTTTGAATAAATCCCTACTCAATTCTGAGGGCATGGGATTATTATTTTCATCATAGAATCTCGAGCAGCTACCAGTTAAATCCAGACCAGAACAAATAATCCGTGCATACTTCAGTGAATATGCTATTTGAATTGCAGCAAAGGCAATAGTGTGACATGAGCAATAACCAAGACTGATGTCCTTGCAAAATCCGACCAGACGACCTCTTTTAGACCAAGGTACAGAGATCAGCAGTTCTTTGTGAATCTGACTCAATATATTAAATTTGATCTTCTTTATAAAACCACCTTTTTCCCGGCGGTAAAAAGACCGTAATACAAGGCAGTTCTGGAGGATATAAAGTTTATCTTCTTCGGAAGCGTGTTCATAAACGTCAATGTTTACTATGGTATAACGACTTCTCTGGCTAAATTTATAAAAATCATCACGACGCTGATGTAAAAAGCGAACATCTGTAAGTACATATATAAAGGGAACAATATTATGACTTAACAGATATTGCGCTGAACCATTGACAGCAATAATATCCTTTGCCCGTAATATCGACAAAGGCGTCTTTTGCGATGTGGGACCAGACAGAAAAATAATAACATCATCAGATGTCTTATTTTCTATCAGGTTTTCAACATCCTTTTTGTCAATGTATCGAATATTCTTCATGATAAACCTGTGAAATAAATAACTCCGTGTAAAAATGCCTAACGAAGACAAGTAATTGCGGGATATTTCTATTTTAGCGTGCTGGTTTCCCTTTCAAACGCCGCATAAAATTGCGCATTTTTTTACGATATACTAAAAGATAATAACCTAGATCTTTAATCTCATTTTTAATACCGTAATGACGCTCTAAATCAATACGATCTTTCGCTTTACGCTGTGCTGAAGCACGTTTTCCTGAAAGATCAATAATTCTAACCTCACCATTTTTTATAATGAAGTTACCACGATGGGGATCACCAGAAACCATACCATGTTGATGCAATGAATTAATTGATTGCTGAATTTTATTTTTTAGTACATCATCAATATCGGGTATATCACACAACTCTACACCATCAATATACTCGATAATCATGATATAAGTATGGACGAATCGTAAGGTTTTTCGCTCAGCCAACAAATAAAAATCATTGAGGGTATTTAACCCTTCATTTCGTACTTTTTGGGTTTGCTCAAAAAGGCGTTCGTAATAATCACCTTTTAACAGCGACTTAAAGAAACGTTCGTTACGCTTAACTTTCGGGGAAAAGACCTTAAGTATTAATTTACCGTAATCGGTATCAATAAGCATGACTTTCGTATCATCAATAGAACGAAAAACTTTGATGATATTTATATTATAAGACAAGACGTCATTTAATACATTGAGATACTTTGAATTGCTTTCATCGGTAAAAACAACTAAGTCTTTGATCTTGTTCTTCTGAATCATGATAAACCAGTTAAATGTTATTTACGGTAATATTTTCGGCAAAGATAACAGACTCCTGCTATGATTCCTGAGATATAATGATGTTGCACTAACAGATGTTTATATCTTTTTTTAAATTCAATAATTGATTTTGCATCTCGCGGAGAGTCATCTTTCCAGGGGGAATTTTCTAACGCTATTTTATAGTATTTCACCGATGGATATATTGCCCATTTGTGCCACGGTTTAGTAGCACCTGTATAATGAATAAGAAGAGTACTTTCTGTAATCAACTTTTTATAGTTTTGATGTGTTTTATCTTTTAATTCACTTTTAATTGTATAAATTGTATTGTACTCACGAGGTAAAAATATTGTCATTCCCTTCAGTAAGACATTCATAACATCCTGGTCAGGATATTTATAAATATTATCTTTGCTCATAAGAATAGACAACGCTTTTTCTGTTAGTTTTGCGTCAACCCATTTTTTTAAGTCTAAATAAACGACACCAGAATTAAAGTACTGCCCCAGTAGTTCAGGATCAGACAACCTTGACACTGCCTTTTCCTGCATTGGCTCAACATCTTTAACAACAGCAGCCACCGCTCCGTTTAAATCCAGATACAATAGCGGGCTAATATCACCTTTACAAACAACATCCGCATCAAGATAAAGCAAACGATCAAGCGTTAAACCCAATAATTGAAATGCAAATAAGCGAAAGTACATTGCTCTTGACCAGACCTGTGTACAAGGCAAGCACTGAAGCTTATCAGTATTAATTCTATATAACGTGATTCTTAATTGGTATTGTTCTGCAAGTTTTGCGACTTTTTGAAAAAAATCATCATTGTAGATATCAGCAATAATATAAAAATCAAGATTAATATGTCGATTATTTAGAACAATTGATGTGATAGAAACGCCTACACCATCAAGATAATTAGCATCGACACCATAGGCAACATTTAAACATTCAGAAGTATTTATATCAGCTAGCCGAAAATCCCAGGCTTTAACTTTATCTATCTCTATGGCAGGAAATGAGTCCACAATGCTACCCTTATATCATTATTTTATAGTTTCCCAGTTTTAATGCATTATCTTTTTAATAAAATACAAAAGATAATTGCTAAATCCTTTTAGATATCTATGCTTTTTAAGCATATGTTTTGCGCTATACCTTAATTGATTGCTATTGTTAGGTTTCAGCAACGCCGTATTCTTCCATGGCGAAGCATTTTTTGCCTCCATAAAGGCTTGTGATACAGGATAATCCCAGGCCCAGTCATGCCAGGGCTTGGTTGGACCGATATAATGGATAAAAATAGTATTTTCGTTTACTGGGTTTTTAAAACTTTCTTTGAGTTGATAATTTAAGCTAAACTGGGTGTTATATTTAATATCAGCAAAAATAAGTTTGTCTGCCAGCAGCATATTTAATACATCCTGATCAGGATGTGTTATTTTTTTGATTATTTCTGGTTCATTTAACATTGCAATGGCTCGCGCAGAAACCTGCTCGACTGCCCATTGTTCTGTATTGATAAATAAAAAACCGGAGTTAAAGTAACCTTTAGCAATCCCCGCAACACCTAACGAATGTGCGCGTTTTTCCCACCAGTCAGCCTGGCCTTCCGTAACAACCATTGCGACTTTATAGTCTGGAAACGAGAAATTGGTTAGTGGCTCAATAGCCCCCTGGCAAATGATATCTGCATCCAGATAAAGGACTTTAGGCACCTTATTAATAAAGTAATCCGCAATAATAAATCGAAAATATATTGCATAAGTCCAGTTCTTGGTACTTGGCAATGATCGAAGTCGATCACCATTAATTAGATATATTTTAATTCTGGTTTTATACTGTAACGCCAGAGCATCAAAATACTTACGATCATCATCACCAAAATAATCAGTAAAAATATGGAAACACAATCGACTTCCTTCATTATATTTTAATATAGAAGCAATCGATATTCCGCAACCAAAAAGAAAATTTTTGTCAGTTCCATAAGCGATGTCCAGACAAAGATTTTCTGTTTCTACTTTATGATTATAATCAATAACTGAATTAAGAAACTCAGTTTCCTGGAAAAACACCTGCTGCATTATTTCCTCCGGGAAATAGCAGAAATAATTATCTTATGTAATCTGTCGTAATACTTCGGTTTATAAAACTTATCTATCGATGAAGGAATTTTTCCATGTTCGATATGAATTTCACCTGCTATATATTTATTCAGAAGAGTTACAAAACCAGTAATATCTCCCGGTTGATACAGATGACCATTAACATCAGATTGAATAATGTCAGCAGGTCCGGAGACACAATCGGCACTGATACAAGGAATTCCCCATGATAAAGCTTCAAGTAAAGTCATTGGGAAACCTTCAAAAGATGACGTGAGTAATAACGCACTCACTTTTTTAATATCTTGCTGGACTAATTCCCAAGGATGTTGTTGCCAACCATACCAGACAATTCGATCATCAATATTTAATTCTCTACTATAAGCCTGGCATTTTTCAAAATCGGAGCCATCACCCAATACATGGAGTTTCCAGTTACCTTGAGCTTGTGATAAGCCATCAAGGAGGTCTTTAACCCGCTTCTGGCTCTCGAATTTCATACGCCCAACATAAATGAACGTTGCCGTTTCGCCTTCCTCAGGCGCAGGAATGACTGTGTCTTTAGCTTCGGCTGGATTAAAAATAACATTTATCGTCGATTCTGGTACACCCCGATTAATCATTTGCTGTTTAATGCCAGAGCTGATTGCTAAATGATAGTCGGCACAGGTGATATATTCAGCATGTTTTTTGTGATCTAAAGAAAAATGTGGCCATGAAAATACTGGCACATCAATTCCTGATTTTTTACGTGCTTTGGCCACATACAAACACGAGATAACGTCAATACAAATAACAACATCTGGCTGATAATCCTGAAGCCATTTGCTTAAAGCATGAATATGTTTCGTTCGACGCAAAAAACCTAACCGAATATTGGAAAATGAACACGAGTATTCAATACCTTCCAACCATCCCTTATCCATTTTGTCATTGCGACAAAAGAAAAACATTTCACTTTGGATGTGTTGTTGCCTGAAGGTATTAATGACATCGCGGATAACCGTTTCCATGCCACCAAATCCAGAAACCGCTTCGCCGATAAATGCTATTTTCATAATTATATTAGTTTTCCATCTAAATTTTCACGTTGAATAATTTAGCGAACAGATAATGATAATAATAAGAAATGGCTTTGCCATATTTCCCTTCGGACCAATAAACTTTAGCTTTTAACCTAATATCACTTGATGATGGTGATAACATCCTTTTATGATGTCTCCACGGTGAATTATAAAAATAACGTTCAAAGTTTTGTGCCCTAAATATTTTATACCATGGTTTATTCTGAGTAACATAATGCATTATAATTGTGTTGGGTAAATTTTTTTGTTCTTCATCACATCTTACTGATAATGTTGTCTTTTTATTATATTTTTTATCGAGATAATATAATCGCCCATTAAGTAAAATATTTAGCACATCCTGGTCTGCATACCTATATACTTTCCCATTGTTGATCATCTCCAACGCTTTTTGTGTTATGTTCTCGTTTTTCCATGCGCTGGTATTAATAAGCATAACTCCGGCATTAAAATAATTGATAAATTCAATGCCATAGTCTAACTGTTTCACACGGTCTTGCATATCTGGTGAGTCAGGGATGACGCATGCTATATAATCATTTAAATCGTAATCAACGAGCTCATATAAAGAGCTATTACATATGATATCACAATCAAGATAAAGTATATTTGTTATTTTATCATCAATAACCTCTGGGATTAAAAAACGCAAACACGTTGATAACGGGATGCCCAGGATTAAGGTGTCCGGATTAATATCAAATTCATCTGTCACATGATATACTGATATTGACGTATTCGGTCCCTCTAGTTCGGAAAATACGGAGCATTCATTTTCACTTATTCCTGAAACAAGAAGGTGAAAGTGAAGATTAATATCACTATTATTTGAAATGATTGAATATAATGCAACACCCGCTGGCATTATGAATCCACGGTCAAAGCATAATGCTATATGCAAATGTTTAACATTCGGTATTTCGTGTTGAAATAAATTTTGTTTCTTAGCGACGAAGTTCCTAATATTTAACAATTTTTAAGCCCTTATTATAAAAAATGAACATTTAAAGCTTTTTCCTTATTGTTCTTTCTTTTATTTTTTGCGCCTTAATTCCTGCTTCTTTAATTAAGTTAACTTCCCGCAATAGAACTTCGTGTAAAGGCATTCCAAAATAAACCTTCATAAATCGCCATATATCTCTCTGCGTCAGACCAATATTCATTGATGAGAAATATAAGCCAATCAAGTCTTTATCGCGCCAACGGCGCGGTACTTTTGAGCGTATCTGCGCCCGATGTAGATCGATAACCGAAATTTTTAATTCATCTTCCCGGCCAGTAAATGGCAAATGAAGCAAAAAGTGGCAAATGTAACAGTCACGGTGATTTATCCCTGCTGCGTGCATTTTACGCACCATGGTTGCCACTCGCGTGATCAACATACGTTTAATACGCACATCAGGTGGGTTGACTGCCCAATCTGCACAATAATCTTCAAGGCTAATCGTGGGAGTGAGATCTTCGGTAATAATAAATGATGTACGGGTTAATGGATTTAAACCTTTTTCACCAAACCCAATGCCATTCATCGTATCAACACCGACATCACTCAGGCGATGAATAGCATGCCACTCTCTGTCTGCGCCCAAAACGGGCATCCGCAATGAGAGCAGATTTTTTATAATCTCTTTTAATGTTGTCCCCTTGTGCCATTTAAGAAAATAGCTTTTCCCGGACAGTTCAAAGCGTAATGTGCGACGTGTCTCCAGTTCGCGGAAGACCTCGCCATTCAGTTCCTTAACTTCGGCAAAAGCATCTTTACCACGCCAAAGTGTGGCAAGCGGCTCTTTTAATTCAACCATCTAAACCACCTGTAATGATATCCGCGGCTTTCTCTGGCAAGCTATACAAATCCTGAGTATCGGCATAATGGCGAGCATTCTCCGCCCAGGCCATTCGCAATGAAGATTGTGTTAATGCTTTACGTAAAACTTCATTTAATTGTTCCTGGGAGAAAGGTTCAGCGATAACCGTTCCACAATTGGCATCGGCAATATAATGCGCGTAGCCGCATACCGCTGTTGTCAAAACAGGTAATCCAGCAGTGATCGCTTCAAGGAGAACGATACCAGCAGCTTCCTGATAAGCGGGATGCAATAATAAATCGGCTGCAGCCATTAATTCTGACACATCATTGCGACCGGAAAAGAAATGCACGTTGCTCCGCACGCCGAGTTTTTCTGCCAGCACTTCGAATTTTCGCGGTTTATCCTGGCCAACAACAAACAAAAGCGTATTGTGGCGTAATGATTCCGGTAACGCTGCCAAAGCTTCAATTGAGCGATCCACACCTTTACGAACAAAATCTGATCCAACTTGTAGCAATAAGTTTTGTTGCTCTTTTATGCCATTTTTCTGGCGATAAATTTCACGGCTATTTGGGATTTGCTCGCTGTATTTTCTGTCCGGATAGATGCCGGGGGGAAGAATTTTAAAACGTTCAGGTTCAGTTTGATAATGCTTCTGGAAATCGGTGATTTGCTTATCAGTCAGCATCATGAGTTTCGTCGATTTACCATGCTCGAAAGTCGCTCGCTCAAATGCGGCATAATGACGATAACGTGATGTTAGACGATATAAAAAACCTTTTTCTTGCGCAACTTTCTCGGCGTAACAAACATCAGCGGCAAAATAAACATCCAACCCAGGCATCTTATTAAACCCAACAACGCGATCAGCGGGATGCGCTTTGAGATGATTTTGTACCCAGGCATAATATTCTGCATTGCGTCCATGGTTGGTATGGGACTTAACTGGCACATGAATAAGCTCAAATGTTTTTGGGCACTCGCCTTCCCACGACTGCGTATAGACCCGAACATGGTGGCCTCGTGCGGCAACGGTTGATGCAATACGCATAAAATCACGTTGAAGCCCACCAAAAGGAAAATATTTATATAAACAAAACGCCACGATCATAATTGTACATTCCTGTCAACTGAAGGGGCATCTTCTGGCAGCAGCTTTTCCGTAGCGGCGATAACATCTTCCGCGGGGATAACAGAAAGATATTTTTTATTGCGGTCAAGTTCATGTCGGCTCGGCATTTGCTGATAATTCCCCGCCCAGAATTGAATAATATTCTCAGTCCAGGGACGCCAGAATATGTGATCAGTTGCACCAAATAAACTAATTATTGGCGTTTTCACTGCCGCTGCAATATGTCCTGGTGCAGAATCCACACCAATAAAGAGTACGGCATGATCAATTAAAGCACCCAGTTCAGTAAACCGTGTTTTACCCGCAAGGCCAGCGACAGGTTTTGTTTGGCAGCCTTGCACTATTTCATCGATACAGGCGAGATCATCTGCCGAAGGCCCGCAGGTCAGCACAACCTGATACCCTCGCTGTTGCAACGCATCGATAACCTTAGAAAATTTATCGTTATCCCAGCACTTAAATATCTGACGAGCAGTCGGCTGGATAACAACATAATGCTCTTTCACGCCCAGAGCATCTAATTCCTGGCGCATCTTCTTCCAGCAATCTTCGGCGTAACTCATTGTTGTATCAGTGTAGAAATCGGTAATACCTAATGGCTCAAGGACCGATAAATTACGCTCAACAATATGTGTGCCGTGTATTGGCGCTAAGTGTGTAAAGCTTTTTTTCCAGATGCTATGCTGCCGATGACCATAAAGTTGCGATATTTTCACCTGTGCGGGTAAACAACGTACCAACAGTGCCACCATCCACTGATCCGTAAGATTAATGACCAGGTCGTAATTATTCGCACGCAGAGTTTTTATCAATGAAAGCACATTTTTAATTTTATCGAATGTTCCTGCACTTTTATTGCTTATACCGTAGAGCGCATTAATTTCCGGGTTTTCAGACAAAATAGGGATGGTGTCCTGATAAAGCAGCATATCGATTTTTGCATCAGGATAATTCTGCTTGAGCGTACTGATGACAGGAGTAGTTAATAACATATCTCCGTGATATCGCATCTTTATGACCAGGATTTTTCGAAATGGCTTTTCCACTAGCGACTCTTTTGTATGATTGTCTGGTTAAGTTAAGCAGAAAAAAAGCACGCTACCGCCCCAGGCTCAACAGCTACCTGAATACTGATAACGTACTTACTTTGACGTGCTAGTGTAGCATTTCTTTCGCAGCAATCCGACCCGAATGATTTTTATACACAAAATATGTTTTAATCATAAAAATCATATAGATAAGAAAAAGCGCGCAGATAATACCGGTATAGCCGATGTAGAGTTGAAAATAGGGTCGAGTTTCAATAAATCGCATAAAAATACAAAAAAACTGGAGATGTAGCGGCAGTTCAGGCCAAACAGAAGCTATTTAAGTCAAAAACGGGAAAAGTAATGGTAAAGCCCCAGCTAAATACATAGAATCCCCAGCACATCCATAAGTCAGCTATTTATTATGCTTGAATTGCTTTACACCGCCCTTCTCTACCTTATTCAGCCGTTGATCTGGATACGGCTTTGGGTGCGCGGACGTAAGGCTCCGGCCTATCGAAAACGCTGGGGTGAACGTTACGGTTTTTACCGCCATCCGCTGAAACAAGGCGGCATCATGCTGCACTCCGTCTCCGTCGGTGAAACCCTGGCGGCGATCCCGTTGGTGCGTGCGCTGCGTCATCGCTATCCTGATTTGCCAATTACCGTCACGACTATGACGCCGACCGGCTCGGAACGCGTGCAATCTGCTTTCGGTAAAGATGTTCAGCACGTCTATCTGCCTTACGATCTACCCGATGCGCTCAACCGTTTTCTTAATAAAGTCGATCCTAAACTGGTGTTGATTATGGAAACGGAGCTGTGGCCTAACCTGATTGCGGCACTACATAAGCGCAAGATCCCGCTGGTTATCGCCAACGCGCGACTTTCTGCACGCTCTGCGGCGGGGTACGCCAAACTGGGCAAATTTGTTCGTCGCTTGTTGCGTCGTATTACACTAATCGCCGCGCAAAACGAAGAAGATGGCGCGCGTTTTGTGGCGCTGGGCGCAAAAAATAATCAGGTGACTGTTACTGGTAGCCTGAAATTCGATATCTCGGTAACTCCGCAGCTAGCCGCTAAAGCAGTAACACTGCGCCGCCAGTGGGCACCTCATCGTCCGGTATGGATTGCCACCAGCACTCACGATGGCGAAGAGAGTGTGGTGATTGCCGCACATCAGGCGCTGTTGCAGCAGTTCCCTAATTTATTGCTTATTCTTGTTCCACGTCATCCGGAACGCTTCCCGGATGCGATTAACCTTGTCCGCCAGGCTGGGCTAAGCTATATCACACGCTCTTCCGGAGAAATCCCTTCCGCCAGTACACAAGTGGTAATTGGCGATACGATGGGCGAGCTGATGCTGCTGTATGGCATTGCCGATCTCGCTTTTGTTGGCGGTTCATTGGTCGAACGCGGTGGGCATAATCCGCTGGAAGCCGCCGCACACGCTATTCCGGTACTGATGGGGCCGCATACTTTTAACTTTAAAGACATTTGCGCACGGCTGGAGCAGGCAAGCGGGCTGATTACCGTCACCGATGCCGCGTCACTGGCAAAAGAGGTTTCCTCTTTGCTCACTGACGCCGATTACCGTAGTTTCTATGGCCGTCATGCCGTTGAAGTGCTGTATCAAAACCAGGGCGCGCTGCAGCGTCTGCTTCAACTGCTGGAACCTTACCTGCCACCGAAAACGCATTGAGGTTGTTATGCAAAAACGGGCGATTTATCCGGGGACTTTCGATCCCATTACCAATGGTCATATCGATATCGTGACGCGCGCTACGCAGATGTTCGATCACGTTATTCTGGCGATTGCCGCCAGCCCCAGTAAAAAACCAATGTTTACCCTGGAAGAGCGTGTGGCGCTGGCTCAGCAGGCAACCGCACATCTGGATAACGTTGAAGTGGTCGGTTTTAGTGATTTGATGGCGAACTTCGCCCGTAATCAACAAGCCACGGTACTGATTCGTGGCCTGCGTGCGGTAGCAGATTTTGAATATGAAATGCAACTGGCGCATATGAATCGCCACTTAATGCCGGAGCTGGAAAGCGTCTTCTTGATGCCTTCGAAAGAGTGGTCGTTTATTTCTTCATCGTTGGTGAAAGAAGTTGCGCGCCATCAGGGTGATGTCACCCATTTCCTGCCGAAGAATGTCCATCAGGCGCTGATGGCGAAGTTAGCGTAGCTTTTATGCCGGATGGAATGCCATCCGGCTCGCATGAATTACTTCTGGCACTGTCGGCAATAAAATGTCGCCCGCTGCGCATGTTTAGTCGCCACAATCGGCGTACCACAAACCCGACACGGTTCGCCTTTACGCCCGTAAACCTGTAATTCCTGCGCGAAATAACCTGGTTTTCCGTCGCTTTGCAGAAAATCTTTCAGCGTCGTGCCGCCCTGCTCAATAGAACGCAGTAACACTGCTTTAATCACCCGTGCCAGCAGTTCGCACTCCGCCAGCGACAGCGATGACGCCAGCCGATCCGGATGGATCCCCGCAGCAAACAGTGACTCGCTGGCATAGATATTCCCCACGCCCACCACCAGCTTGTTATCCATCAGCCAGGGTTTAATCGCTGTCTTTTTCTTCGCGCATTTCTGATGCAGGTATTCGCCGTTGAAATCATCGCTAAGCGGCTCCGGTCCAAGATGTGCCAACACATTGTGTCCTTCCAGCTCTTTGGTCCACAACCAGGCACCAAAGCGACGAGGATCGGTATATCGCAGCACTTTGCCGTTGCTCATCACCAAATCAACATGGTCATGCTTTTCAGGAGGACGTTCTTCCGTAAGTATGCGCAGACTGCCAGACATACCCAGATGAATGATGATCCAGCCTTCCGGCAATTCCAGCAACAGATATTTAGCGCGGCGCTGCACACTAAGCACCGGCTGGTCACTTAGACGGTAGATTTCTTCCGAGACTGGCCAGCGCAAACGCCCGTTGCGGACCACCGCATGAAGAATGGTCGCGCCAACGAGATGCGGTTCAATGCCGCGGCGGCTGGTTTCAACTTCTGGTAATTCAGGCATAGCATCTCCTGGAATGAACAGATGCAGTCAATATGGGGGCAAGCAGATAACAAAAAACCCCGCCGGAGCGAGGTTTTTATTACATCAAAGCGAGAATTATTTGATTTTCGCTTCTTTGTAGATCACGTGCTGGCGTACAACTGGATCGAATTTTTTCAGTTCCAGTTTTTCCGGCTTAGTACGTTTGTTCTTCGTAGTGGTATAGAAGTGACCAGTACCAGCAGAAGAAACCAGCTTGATTTTCTCACGAATACCTTTAGCCATGATTTATTTCCTCTAAGTACTTAGTACTTTTCGCCACGGGCACGCAGTTCAGCCAGAACTGTATCGATGCCTTTTTTATCGATTACACGCATACCTTTAGCAGATACGCGCAGGGTGACAAAACGCTTCTCGCTCTCAACCCAGAAACGGTGAGAGTGCAGGTTAGGCAGGAAACGGCGTTTAGTCGCGTTCAGTGCGTGGGAACGGTTGTTACCGGTCACCGGACGCTTGCCAGTAACTTGGCAGACTCGGGACATGTCTATTCTCCAAAAATCAAATTAGCTCGAGCTTCGTATGGGGTATTGGCGCCTCGTCAGGCTTTACAGCCCGGTCATCGCAGTTCTATGTGAACTCTCGATTGCCAGGCCCAAATGCCAAACCCGAGATTCTCAAAGGTGGCGTAGTATACGCTGACTCAGCGATGTGCTCAAGTCCCGAACAGACAAAGATCCCGAAGGATCGCGCATAGCGGGTTAAATCCAGCCGCGTTCGGCAAAAGAAACATACTCTCCACGCCCAATCACGATATGGTCGAGCACGCGTAAATCCATGAACTGACAACTTTTTATTATCCGTTCGGTGATGAGTTTATCCGCTTTACTGGGTTCAGCACAACCCGAAGGGTGATTATGGGCAAGGATCAGTGCCGCCGCGTTTATTTTTATCGCTTCCCGAACAATCTCACGCGGATGGACTTCCACATGGTTTAGTGTGCCGGAAAACAATCGGCTGTGAGTAAGTACCCGGTGTTGAGTGTCGAGAAAGATCACCATAAAGATCTCGCGCTCTTCGCCCGTAAGCTGGCTTTGTAAAAACTCGCGCGTCATCTCCGGGCTAAGTAACGGGCTTTCTTCGCGTATCCGCACGTTGTAGTAACGCCGGGCCAGTTCGGCAATCCCCTTTAACTGGGCGAATTTCGCCACACCTATTCCATGAACGCCTCTAACTTGTTCATATTCAGAGGATAACAAGCCGTAAAGAGAGCCGAAATTCTCCAGCATCTCTTTTGCCAGGGTTAGCACATCTTTTCCGTGCGTTCCTGTACGCAGAAACAGCGCCAGCAGTTCAATATCCGTTAACGCGCTAATACCCAACTTCAGCATTTTTTCACGTGGCATCAACAAGTCAGCATTGCTTTTCACCTTCACCTCCTTTGTGGAGGGCGCATCCTGTCATAGTCGTTTGGTTAAATCGACGGTCAGTTTTCAATCCTGGAAAGCGCCTCGCAAAGTGATTCTCAGGTGAAAGCACGACAACAAAAGTATTGTGATAAAATCGCCAACTTCTGGTGTCACCCAACAGGAAAAATCATCATGAGCTTGGCCGGTAAAAAAATCGTTCTCGGCGTCAGCGGCGGTATTGCTGCCTATAAAACCCCTGAACTGGTGCGTCGTTTGCGCGATCGCGGGGCCGACGTCCGTGTAGCCATGACCGAAGCGGCAAAAGCCTTTATCACTCCACTTAGCTTGCAGGCAGTCTCTGGTTATCCCGTTTCCGACAGTCTGCTGGACCCGGCTGCCGAAGCGGCAATGGGCCATATTGAGCTGGGAAAATGGGCTGATTTAGTGATTCTTGCTCCAGCGACAGCGGATTTGATTGCCCGCGTTGCTGCTGGTATGGCGAATGATCTGGTATCAACGATTTGCCTTGCGACGCCTGCGCCTGTTGCCGTGCTGCCAGCAATGAACCAGCAGATGTATCGGGCTGCAGCTACTCAGCATAATTTAGAGGTACTTGCCTCGCGAGGTTTGTTGATCTGGGGGCCAGATAGCGGCAGCCAGGCCTGTGGTGATATCGGCCCAGGGCGAATGCTCGATCCGTTAACCATTGTTGATATGGCGGTGGCCCATTTCTCCCCCGTCAACGACCTGAAACATCTGAATATTATGATTACCGCAGGTCCGACACGTGAACCACTCGATCCGGTGCGTTACATCTCTAATCACAGCTCCGGCAAGATGGGATTCGCCATTGCCGCAGCAGCAGCACGTAGAGGAGCAAACGTCACGCTGGTTTCTGGCCCGGTTTCGCTACCGACGCCACCGTTTGTGAAACGTATTGACGTGATAACCGCACTGGAGATGGAAGCGGCCGTGAAGGCTTCTGTACAACAGCAAAATATATTTATCGGTTGCGCTGCCGTTGCGGATTATCGCGCAGCTACCGTTGCCCGCGAAAAAATCAAAAAGCAGGCCACGCCGGGCGATGAATTAACAATAAAAATGGTTAAAAACCCCGATATCGTCGCCGGTGTTGCCGCATTAAAAGACCATCGGCCTTATGTTGTTGGATTTGCGGCCGAAACAAATAATGTGGAAGAATACGCCCGACAAAAACGTATCCGTAAAAACCTTGATCTGATCTGCGCGAACGATGTTTCCCAGCCAACTCAAGGCTTTAATAGCGACAAAAACGCATTACACCTTTTCTGGCAAGATGGCGATAAAATCTTACCGCTTGAGCGAAAAGAGCTCCTTGGCCAATTATTACTCGACGAGATTGTGACCCGTTATGATGAAGAAAATCGACGTTAAGATTCTGGACCCGCGCGTTGGGAAGGAATTTCCACTCCCGACTTATGCCACTTCTGGTTCTGCCGGACTTGACCTGCGCGCTTGTCTCGACGACGCCGTAGAATTGGCACCGGGCGACACGACACTTGTGCCGACCGGACTGGCGATTCATATTGCCGATCCTTCACTGGCGGCGATGATACTGCCGCGCTCCGGGCTGGGCCATAAGCACGGTATCGTGCTCGGCAACCTGGTGGGATTGATCGATTCCGACTATCAGGGCCAATTGATGATCTCTGTATGGAACCGTGGTCAGGACAGCTTCACCATTCAACCTGGTGAACGTATCGCACAGATGATTTTTGTTCCGGTGGTACAGGCTGAATTTAATCTGGTGGAAGATTTTGACGCTACTGACCGCGGTGAAGGCGGCTTTGGTCACTCTGGTCGTCAGTAACACATACGCATCCAAATAACGTCATAACATCGCCGCAAACATTTTGTTTGCGGTCATAGCGTGGGTGCCGCCTGGCAAGTGCTTATTTTCAGGGGTATTTTGTAACATGGCAGAAAAACAAACTGCGAAAAGGAACCGTCGCGAAGAAATACTTCAGTCTCTGGCGCTGATGCTGGAATCCAGCGATGGAAGCCAACGTATCACGACGGCGAAACTGGCCGCCTCTGTCGGCGTTTCCGAAGCGGCTCTGTATCGCCACTTCCCCAGTAAGACCCGCATGTTCGATAGCCTGATTGAGTTTATCGAAGATAGCCTGATTACTCGCATTAATCTGATTCTGAAAGATGAGAAGGACACCACTGCGCGTCTGCGTCTGATTGTGTTGCTACTTCTCGGTTTTGGCGAGCGTAATCCAGGCCTGACCCGTATCCTCACCGGCCATGCGCTAATGTTCGAACAAGACCGCCTGCAAGGGCGCATCAACCAACTGTTCGAGCGTATTGAAGCGCAACTGCGTCAGGTATTGCGTGAAAAGAGAATGCGTGAGGGTGAAGGTTACACCACCGATGAAACGTTGCTGGCAAGCCAACTTCTGGCATTTTGTGAAGGGATGCTGTCTCGTTTTGTCCGCAGCGAGTTTAAATACCGCCCGACGGATGACTTTGACGCTCGCTGGCCGTTGATTGCCGCGCAGTTGCAATAAAATGACGCCGGATGACTTACCATCCGGCGTTTTTTATCAAACCCCGTACTCTTCGCGATAAGCCTTAACGGCTGCCAGATGTTCCGCCATGTCCGGCTTCTCTTCCAGATAAGCAATCAGGTCTTTCAGGGTGATGATAGAGATCACTTTGCAGTTGTAATCACGCTCAACTTCCTGAATCGCTGATATCTCGCCACGACCACGTTCCTGACGATCGAGCGAAATCAGCACGCCAGCAAGCGTCGCGCCATTGGCCTGAATAATTTCCATCGACTCACGAATCGCCGTTCCGGCGGTGATCACATCATCCACCAGCATTACTCGTCCTTGTAACGCGCTACCAACCAGATTGCCACCTTCGCCGTGGTCTTTTGCTTCTTTGCGGTTAAAGCAGTATGGCAGGTCAAGGTCATGATGCTCCGCCAGTGCCACAGCGGTTGTGGTCGCGATTGGAATACCTTTGTAAGCGGGGCCAAACAGCAGATCGAACTCAATGCCAGAATCCACTAACGCTTCAGCGTAAAAACGGCCTAACAGTGCCAGGTCGCGCCCGGTATTAAATAGTCCGGCGTTGAAGAAATAGGGGCTTTTACGCCCGGATTTCAGCGTAAACTCACCAAACTTTAATACCTGTTTGCCAAGCGCAAACTCAATAAACTGGCGCTGATATGGTTTCATGCCTTCGCTCCTCATCTTACTTTTCTACAGACAAAAAAAAGGCGACTCATCAGTCGCCTTAAAAATCAGTTTGCCAGCGCCGCCTTCTGCGTCGCTACAATGGATTCGATTCCCCCTCGGGCCAGCGCCAACAAGGTGAGGAGTTCTTCGTGGGTGAATGGTTCGCCTTCTGCCGTTCCCTGAACCTCAATGATCCGCCCATCTTCGGTCATCACCACGTTCATGTCCGTTTCTGCGGCAGAGTCTTCAACATATTCCAGATCGCAAATCGCTTCGCCATTAACGATACCCACCGAAACCGCAGCTACCATGCCTTTCATCGGGTTGGTTTTCAGTTTGCCATTCTCAACCAGCTTATTCAGCGCATCTGCCAGCGCCACGCAAGCACCGGTGATCGAAGCAGTGCGCGTGCCGCCATCGGCCTGAAGTACGTCGCAGTCCAGCGTAATGGTGAACTCACCCAACGCTTTCAAATCAACCGCTGCACGCAATGCACGGGCGATCAGACGCTGGATTTCCATCGTGCGTCCGCCCTGCTTACCTTTCGCCGCTTCGCGGGCGTTACGGGTGTGGGTGGAGCGCGGCAACATACCGTATTCTGCGGTGATCCAGCCCTGCCCCTGACCTTTCAGGAAGCGCGGCACGCCTTCTTCAATAGAGGCAGTACACAACACTTTGGTATCGCCAAATTCGACCAGCACCGAGCCTTCTGCATGTTTTGTATAGTTACGAGTCAGGGTAACGGGACGCACCTGATTATTGCTACGGCCTGCTGGACGCATATTGAAATCTCCGGCTTGAAACAAATGTGGCTGCGCATTATACGGACTTCCGGCGGTTATTCCTATCCTGACAAGGCATCGATGGCTATAATCCTTCCACCTCTCCTTTCAAAAACAGGAACGTCTATGATCCGCAGTATGACCGCCTACGCCCGGCGTGAAATCAAGGGTGAATGGGGGAGCGCAACCTGGGAAATGCGCTCGGTAAACCAGCGTTATCTGGAAACTTACTTTCGTCTGCCGGAGCAGTTCCGTAGCCTTGAACCTGTCGTTCGCGAGCGTATTCGTTCTCGCCTGACGCGCGGTAAAGTGGAATGCACCCTGCGCTATGAGCCAGATGTTAGCGCACAAGGCGAGCTGATTCTCAACGAAAAGCTGGCTAAACAGCTCGTAACTGCTGCTAACTGGGTAAAAATGCAGAGCGACGAAGGGGAAATCAACCCGGTTGATATCCTGCGCTGGCCGGGTGTGATGGCAGCTCAGGAGCAGGATCTCGACGCCATTGCCGCTGAAATTCTCGCTGCGCTGGATGGTACTCTTGACGACTTTATTGTCGCGCGCGAAACCGAAGGTCAGGCGCTGAAAGCGTTGATCGAGCAGCGTCTGGAAGGTGTCACCGCCGAAGTGGCTAAAGTTCGTGCCCATATGCCGGAAATCCTGCAATGGCAGCGTGAACGTCTGGTAGCGAAACTGGAAGATGCTCAGGTACAGTTGGAAAACAATCGCCTGGAGCAAGAGTTAGTGCTGCTGGCGCAACGAATTGACGTTGCCGAAGAGCTGGACCGCCTCGAAGCGCATGTCAAAGAGACCTACAACATTCTGAAGAAAAAAGAAGCGGTTGGCCGTCGTCTGGACTTTATGATGCAAGAGTTTAATCGCGAGTCGAACACCCTGGCCTCGAAGTCTATCAATGCCGAAGTAACTAATTCAGCTATTGAACTGAAAGTACTGATCGAACAAATGCGCGAACAGATTCAGAATATCGAGTAACCCTCATAATTCCGTAGGCCGTTGTTAAATTACAGCGGCGCTACGTATACAGACTTCTTATTTACTTTAAAACACGCCCTAATATTTCTAATGCATTTTTCTTCTGACAATCTAAGAGAAACGCATTAAAACTACAGAAAACACCAATTTCACATAACTAAATATTATCAATAACCTCTCACCTTAAAAAATCTCAATCGTGACGATGCGTACAAATCGCTACCCTGCCAGACAGATTTTTAGGGAGAGAACCATGCTGTTACACATTTTGTATTTGGTTGGCATTACTGCCGAAGCCATGACGGGAGCGCTGGCGGCCGGACGGCGGCGCATGGATACATTTGGCGTAATTATTATTGCGACCGCCACTGCAATCGGCGGCGGTTCAGTACGGGATATACTTTTGGGCCACTATCCGCTCGGCTGGGTCAAACATCCGGAATATGTGATTATCGTCGCCACCGCCGCGGTACTCACCACTATTGTTGCTCCCGTAATGCCTTACCTGCGCAAAGTCTTTCTGGTGTTAGATGCGCTCGGACTGGTGGTCTTTTCTATCATTGGCGCACAGGTCGCGCTGGATATGGGCCACGGCCCGATCATTGCCGTTGTCGCTGCGGTGACAACCGGCGTATTTGGCGGTGTTTTGCGCGATATGTTCTGTAAACGCATCCCGCTGGTCTTTCAGAAAGAACTGTATGCCGGGGTTTCATTTGCTTCCGCCGTGCTGTATATCGCACTGCAACACTATGTTTCCAACCATGATGTGGTGATTATCTCCACCCTGGTGTTTGGCTTTTTTGCTCGCTTGCTGGCACTGCGTCTTAAACTGGGATTACCCGTTTTTTACTACAGCCACGAAGGTCATTAAGGTACAAAACCTGCGATCTGCTGGGTAGCCAACCAGCTACCTAGCGTCTTGATTTGCACATTATTCTTCCATTCAATAATCTGGCTGGCGCGACGAGATCCGGTTCCCGGCAGATGCTGCCAATGTTGTTCACTTCTCTGCAAAAGTTGCGTCCAGGACCGTTCATCACCGGCATTAAGCGCCCCCCGGGTTAACGGTATTCCCATTGCCATCACCCAGCGGGTAAAAGGCTGCTTACGAGCCAGATTAAACTGATGCCATAACTGCCCGCTTTTACTTTTCGCTATCCCTGGCGTGTTCTGTAATTGCTCTGGCGTTAATGAAAGCCAGGAAAAGATATGCTCAAAGCGATGCGTCTGATGCAGTGCGCGCCAGCCAGCTTCGCCAATGCCATCCAGCCCCAAAACCTGTTTTGACCCCAACCAGACTAAGCGTGATATGAATTGCTCCAGACAAACATCAGAAGCAAAGTAACAGGTCAACGAGTTAAAGCGGTTTTCTGGCGGTGTCGGCTTTCTGCGTTCCGCAGTCCGCCACACCACATCATCAATACGTGGAATACCCTGACCGGCAAGACTTATGAGGATTTGATCGCCAGGCGCTATGTCCCACTCCTGCCAGCGTCTGACGGAACCAATATTCACCCGCTGAACTTTTTTATCATCCAGCATGACTGGTGCGAGTGACGCCACCACCGATATTTTTCCGCTTTTGCCCACTGCAAACTGAATCGAACTCACTTCAGCAACCTGTGCCACAGGTTGATATTTCCACGCCACCAGCCAGTCCGCCTGCCCCGGTAACCAATGGCGGGATTCGGGTTCCTTAGCCGCTCGCACAACCACGCCATCGGTGACGAAGGGCAATTTCGCTTTCCACCACTCATTACGTGCTCGCTCAACCTCATCAGCATTTTTCACCGTGTGAGTGTACGCTTGCGTCAGACTAAATCCCGCGCTTGCAAGCTGCTGCAATCGCTCGGCCATTAACTGCGGTCCATCCGGCCACGCCCAGATAAAAACGCCCAGCGAATTTAGCGTGTCGTTATTGTCCTGGCGCATCAACATACCTGCAACTTTTGCACGCGCATTCATTCCGCCCATTTGCTGCTGGATATGACCTTCGCTCCGGAGAAATATTTCTCCTTGCAGTGTGCTATTGGCTAAAGGTTCGCTGACGGATTGCGGTACAGAAGGAATCGAGCGCACTTTCTGCGTCCAGTCTTCACCTTTCAGGCCATTGCCACGGCTGATCGCCTTAATCAGTTTTCCGTCACGATAGACCAGAGTTACCGCGACACCATCAACTTTTGGCTGCACCCAAAGATCGCTGCGTTCACGCATCCAAAGGCTCAATGCATTTTTATCCGCCAGCTTACGCACTCCAGTATGAGCAACTGGATGCATTACGGTTCCAATTAAAGGCAGTATCATGGCTTCACGAGTTGCCTCTTCACCAAAACAACGTTGCCACTGTGCAAGGCGGGCGCTGAGTTGATCATAAACGCCGTCTTCAACAGCACTTTTTCCCTTTTTCCAGTAATCCTCATCCCACTGTTTTATTTGCTGTTGCAGGCGGGAAATTTCTTCATGCGCTCTGGCTGGCGACCAGACTGGGCAGACTCCCTGCGCCGATGATTGCCAGCATAAAACACTCATTAACACTGCAATCCATACTTTCATCGTCACCTCCGCTGTTGTCAGGCTGGCAGGTATACAACGAGGTGAATGCAAAGCCGAGAGGCAAAACTGAAGTGTGCGATGATGCTTCCAGAGAATCGTCCTGATTGCAGTAAATGACAGGGAATAGCGGAAACAGCTACGCAAAACGCAACAACTTTGCGCAAAAAGTGTGAGCAAGGGCTACGTCACATGGCCACGCCGTGTATAATAAGCTCGTATGTAGGCTTTATTTCGCTAATCACATACGAAAGATACTCATGGCTCAAGGCACGCTTTATATTGTTTCTGCCCCCAGTGGCGCGGGTAAATCCAGCCTGATTCAGGCTTTATTAAAAACCCAACCGTTGTATGACACCCAGGTTTCTGTTTCACACACCACGCGCGCACCGCGTCCTGGTGAAGTACACGGTGAGCATTACTTTTTTGTTAATCATGATGAATTTAAAGAAATGATTAGCAGAGATGCATTCCTTGAGCACGCGGAAGTGTTCGGTAATTACTACGGCACTTCGCGCGAGGCCATTGAGCAAGTACTGGCAAGCGGTGTGGATGTTTTTCTTGATATCGACTGGCAGGGTGCGCAGCAAATTCGCCAGAAGATGCCGCATGCGCGTAGTATCTTTATTTTACCGCCGTCCAAAATCGAGCTGGACCGCCGTCTACGCGGTCGCGGTCAGGACAGCGAAGAGGTCATTGCAAAGCGTATGGCGCAAGCAGTTGCAGAAATGAGCCATTACGCCGAATATGATTATTTGATTGTGAATGATGACTTCGATACCGCATTGACCGATTTGAAGACCATTATTCGCGCCGAACGCTTGCGCATGAGTCGCCAAAAGCAACGTCATGACGCTTTAATCAGCAAATTGTTGGCAGACTGAACCTTCTTTCAGTATCATGCCCAGTCATTTCTTCACCTGTGGAGCTTTTTAAGTATGGCACGCGTAACTGTTCAGGACGCTGTAGAGAAAATTGGTAACCGTTTTGACCTGGTACTGGTCGCCGCGCGTCGCGCTCGTCAGATGCAGGTAGGCGGAAAGGATCCGCTAGTACCGGAAGAAAACGATAAAACTACAGTAATCGCGCTGCGCGAAATCGAAGAAGGTCTGATCAACAACCAGATCCTCGACGTTCGCGAACGCCAGGAACAGCAAGAGCAGGAAGCCGCTGAATTACAAGCCGTTACCGCTATTGCTGAAGGTCGTCGTTAATCACAAAGCGGGTCGCCCTTGTATCTGTTTGAAAGCCTGAATCAACTGATTCAAAACTACCTGCCGGAAGACCAAATTAAGCGTCTGCGGCAGGCGTATCTCGTTGCACGTGATGCTCACGAGGGGCAAACACGTTCAAGCGGTGAACCCTATATCACGCACCCGGTAGCGGTTGCCTGCATTCTGGCCGAGATGAAACTCGACTATGAAACGCTGATGGCGGCGCTACTTCATGACGTGATTGAAGATACTCCCGCCACCTACCAGGACATGGAACAGCTTTTTGGCAAAAGCGTAGCCGAACTGGTAGAGGGGGTGTCAAAACTTGATAAACTCAAGTTCCGCGATAAGAAAGAGGCGCAGGCCGAAAACTTTCGCAAGATGATTATGGCGATGGTGCAAGATATCCGCGTCATTCTCATCAAACTCGCAGACCGTACCCACAACATGCGCACGCTGGGCTCACTCCGCCCGGACAAACGTCGCCGCATCGCCCGTGAAACCCTTGAAATATACAGTCCGCTGGCACACCGTTTAGGTATCCACCACATTAAAACCGAACTCGAAGAGCTGGGTTTTGAAGCGCTGTACCCCAACCGCTACCGCGTGATTAAAGAAGTGGTGAAAGCTGCACGCGGCAACCGTAAAGAGATGATCCAAAAAATCCTCTCTGAAATCGAAGGGCGTTTGCAGGAAGCGGGAATACCATGCCGTGTCAGTGGTCGCGAGAAACATCTTTATTCGATTTACTGCAAAATGGTGCTCAAAGAGCAGCGTTTTCACTCGATCATGGACATCTATGCTTTTCGCGTAATCGTCCATGATGCCGATACCTGTTATCGCGTGCTTGGTCAGATGCACAGCCTGTACAAGCCGCGTCCGGGGCGCGTGAAAGACTACATCGCCATCCCAAAAGCGAACGGCTATCAGTCTTTACACACCTCAATGATTGGCCCGCACGGCGTTCCGGTTGAAGTCCAGATTCGTACCGAAGATATGGACCAGATGGCGGAGATGGGTGTTGCCGCGCACTGGGCGTATAAAGAGCACGGCGAAACCAGCACTACTGCACAAATCCGCGCCCAGCGTTGGATGCAGAGCCTGTTGGAGCTGCAGCAAAGCGCCGGCAGCTCGTTCGAATTTATCGAGAGCGTTAAATCCGATCTCTTCCCGGATGAGATTTACGTTTTCACACCGGAAGGGCGCATTGTCGAGTTGCCTGCCGGTGCCACACCTGTCGACTTCGCATACGCAGTGCATACCGATATCGGTCACGCCTGCGTGGGCGCGCGCGTCGACCGCCAGCCGTACCCGCTATCGCAGCCGCTCTCCAGTGGTCAAACCGTTGAAATCATTACCGCACCGGGCGCTCGCCCGAATGCCGCATGGCTGAACTTTGTCGTCAGCTCGAAAGCGCGCGCCAAAATTCGCCAGTTGCTGAAAAACCTCAAGCGTGATGATTCCGTAAGCCTCGGTCGCCGTCTGCTCAACCATGCATTAGGTGGCAGCCGCAAGCTGAATGAAATTCCGCAGGAGAATATCCAGCGCGAACTGGACCGCATGAAGCTGGCAACGCTTGACGATCTGCTGGCTGAAATTGGCCTTGGTAACGCAATGAGCGTGGTGGTCGCGAAAAATCTGCAACATGGTGACGCCTCTATTCCACCAGCGACCCAAAGTCACGGGCATCTGCCGATCAAAGGTGCCGATGGCGTGCTGATCACCTTTGCGAAATGCTGCCGCCCAATTCCTGGCGACCCGATTATCGCCCACGTCAGCCCCGGTAAGGGTCTGGTGATCCACCATGAATCCTGCCGTAACATCCGTGGCTATCAGAAAGAGCCAGAGAAGTTTATGGCTGTGGAATGGGATAAAGAGACGGCGCAGGAGTTCATCACCGAAATAAAAGTTGAAATGTTCAACCATCAGGGCGCACTGGCAAACCTGACAGCAGCGATCAACACCACTAATTCCAATATTCAAAGTCTGAATACAGAAGAGAAAGATGGTCGCGTCTACAGTGCCTTTATTCGTCTGACCGCACGTGACCGCGTACATCTGGCAAATATCATGCGCAAAATCCGCGTGATGCCAGACGTAATTAAAGTCACCCGAAACAGAAATTAATGTTTTATGAACCCAACACGTTATGCACGCATCTGCGAAATGCTCGCCAGGCGGCAGCCTGACCTGACCGTCTGCATGGAACAGGTTCACAAACCCCATAACGTTTCTGCGATCATTCGTACCGCAGATGCCGTTGGCGTACACGAAGTTCACGCTGTCTGGCCTGGTAGCCGGATGCGCACCATGGCTTCGGCTGCTGCTGGTAGTAACAGTTGGGTACAGGTGAAAACACACCGCACCATTGGCGATGCAGTCGCCCACCTGAAAGGTAAGGGTATGCAGATTCTGGCAACCCACCTTTCTGATAAAGCCGTCGATTTTCGCGAAATCGATTACACCCGCCCGACCTGTATTTTAATGGGACAGGAAAAAACGGGCATCACGCAGGAAGCATTAGAACTGGCAGATCAGGACATCATCATTCCGATGATCGGCATGGTGCAGTCGCTTAATGTCTCCGTCGCCTCCGCACTTATTCTTTACGAAGCCCAGCGTCAGCGGCAAAACGCGGGTATGTATCTGCGTGAAAACAGTATGTTGCCGGAAGCAGAGCAACAACGCCTGCTGTTTGAAGGTGGCTATCCGGTGCTGGCTAAAGTTGCGAAACGCAAAGGCCTGCCCTACCCCCACGTCAATCAACAAGGCGAGATTGAAGCCGATGCTGAGTGGTGGGCTACCATGCAGGCCGCAGGGTAAGCGCTATGAAAGGTCGCCTGTTAGATGCTGTCCCGCTCAGTTCCCTAACGGGCGTTGGCGCGGCGCAAAGTAACAAACTGGCGAAAATCAACCTGCATACCGTGCAGGATTTACTGTTACACCTTCCCCTGCGCTATGAAGATCGCACCCATCTCTATCCCATAGGTGAGCTGTTGCCGGGCATTTATGCCACGGTGGAAGGCGAAGTACTGAACTGCAATATCTCCTTCGGCGGTCGCCGGATGATGACCTGTCAGATTAGCGACGGTTCCGGCATTCTCACCATGCGCTTTTTCAACTTTAACGCCGCGATGAAAAATAGCCTGGCGACAGGTCGACGCGTATTGGCCTATGGCGAAGCAAAGCGCGGTAAATATGGTGCGGAGATGATCCACCCGGAATACCGCGTACAGGGCGATCTCAGTACTCCGGAGTTACAGGAAACCCTCACCCCGGTTTACCCAACAACGGAAGGTGTAAAACAGGCAACGCTGCGCAAACTGACCGATCAGGCGCTGGATCTGCTCGACACCTGCGCCATTGAAGAACTGCTGCCGCCGGAACTGTCACAAGGAATGATGACGCTGCCGGAAGCCTTGCGCACCCTGCATCGTCCACCGCCAACACTACAGCTCAGCGATCTGGAAACCGGGCGGCATCCGGCACAGCGTCGTCTTATTCTGGAAGAGCTGCTGGCGCACAACCTCAGCATGTTAGCGTTACGCGCCGGTGCCCAACGTTTTCATGCTCAGCCGCTTAGCGCCAGTGACGCGCTGAAGGACAAACTGCTCGCTGCCTTACCGTTCAAGCCAACGGGCGCGCAGGCGCGTGTGGTGGCGGAGATTGAGCGCGATATGGCGCTGGATGTGCCAATGATGCGTCTGGTACAGGGCGATGTAGGTTCCGGTAAAACACTGGTTGCCGCTCTCGCTGCGCTGCGTGCTATCGCTCACGGCAAACAAGTGGCACTGATGGCACCAACCGAATTGCTTGCCGAACAGCACGCCAATAATTTCCGCAACTGGTTTGAACCGCTCGGTATCGAAGTGGGCTGGCTGGCGGGCAAACAGAAGGGCAAAGCGCGGCTGGCACAGCAAGAAGCCATCGCCAGCGGTCAGGTGCAGATGATTGTCGGCACCCACGCTATCTTCCAGGAACAGGTACAGTTTAACGGTCTGGCGCTGGTGATTATCGACGAACAGCATCGTTTTGGCGTGCATCAACGCCTGGCGTTATGGGAGAAAGGCCAGCAGCAGGGCTTTCATCCTCATCAGTTGATCATGACCGCCACGCCAATTCCCCGCACTCTGGCGATGACCGCGTATGCCGATCTCGATACCTCGGTCATTGATGAACTGCCGCCAGGACGTACCCCAGTGACGACAGTGGCGATCCCGGATACGCGTCGTAACGACATTATCGACCGCGTGCGCCACGCCTGCATAACGGAAGGCCGTCAGGCGTACTGGGTTTGTACATTGATTGAAGAATCGGAATTACTGGAAGCGCAGGCAGCCGAAGCAACGTGGGAAGAGTTAAAACTGGCGCTGCCGGAACTGAACGTCGGTCTGGTTCATGGGCGGATGAAACCTGCCGAAAAGCAAGCGGTAATGGCGTCGTTTAAACAAGGCGAGCTACACCTGCTGGTTGCGACGACTGTTATTGAAGTAGGCGTCGATGTCCCCAACGCCAGCCTGATGATTATCGAGAACCCGGAGCGTCTGGGTCTGGCGCAGTTACACCAGTTGCGCGGGCGCGTAGGTCGTGGCGCGGTGGCTTCTCACTGTGTTCTGCTTTACAAAACACCACTCTCCAAAACGGCGCAAGTCCGCCTGCAAGTGCTACGCGACAGCAACGACGGATTTGTGATTGCGCAAAAAGATTTAGAGATTCGCGGCCCTGGTGAACTGCTGGGCACGCGCCAGACAGGCAATGCAGAGTTTAAAGTGGCTGATTTGCTGCGCGATCAGGCCATGATCCCGGAAGTTCAGCGCCTGGCACGCCATATTCACGAACGTTATCCCCAGCAGGCAAAAGCCCTGATAGAACGCTGGATGCCGGAGACGGAACGCTATTCGAATGCGTAAAAAGCGGCGGTATTTGCACCGCCGCTTCATCAGTTAACCCGCAAAAATCGGCAACATCAGGTAGAGCTTAATCACCAGGGCATTGACGATATCGATAAAGAACGCACCGACCATCGGCACCACCAGGAAGGCCATGTGCGACGGGCCAAAGCGTTCGGTGATCGCCTGCATGTTGGCGATTGCCGTGGGCGTTGCACCAAGGCCAAAACCACAGTGCCCCGCGGCCAGCACCGCCGCATCGTAGTTTTTCCCCATCATGCGCCAGGTGACAAAGATAGCGTACAACGCCATGAAGATGGTTTGCGCGACCAGAATCGCCAGCATCGGCAACGCCAGCGAAGCCAGCTCCCACAGTTTCAGCCCCATCAACGCCATCGCCAGGAACAGCGACAGGCTTACGTTACCAAGTACGGATACCGCGCGCTCAAAGACGCGGTAAAAGCCCAACATTGACAAGCCGTTGCTCAGAATCACGCCCACAAACAGCACGCAAACAAAGGTTGGCAATTCAAAAGCGGTGCCAGCCAAAAGTTGCGCAACGATTTTCCCTACCGTCAGACAGATAGCAATCAGCGCGATAGTTTCAATCAGTACCAGCGAGGTGATCATGCGCCCTACGTCGGGCTTTTCAAATGCGGTGGGGACTTCCTGGTCATCAGGTATGCCGTTCGGCGTGGTGGAGTGTTTCACCAGGTAACGCGCCACCGGGCCGCCAATCAGTCCACCCAGAACCAGACCAAACGTCGCACAGGCCATCGCCACTTCCGTCGCGTTGGTGAAGCCATAACGTTCAATGAACAATTTACTCCACGCTGCGCCGGTCCCGTGACCGCCAGAAAGCGTAATAGACCCCGCCAACAGCCCCATCAGCGGATCAAGCCCTAACAGGCTAGCCATGCCAATGCCGATGGCATTTTGCATCACCAACAGACCAACAACCACAATGAGGAAAATCCCCACTACGCGTCCACCGGCACGCAGGCTGGCAATATTGGCGTTCAGGCCAATGGTGGCGAAGAAAGCCAGCATTAATGGATCGCGCAAGGACATATCAAAATTAACTTCCCAGCCCATGCTTTTTTTCAACACCAGCAGAGCCAGTGCCACCAACAACCCTCCGGCAACCGGTTCTGGTATGGTGTATTTTTTCAGAAAGGAGACGGAATGGACCAACTTGCGCCCGAGCAGCAACGTCAGCGTTGCGGCAACAAGCGTTGCTAAAGTATCGAGATGAAACATAGTTACTCCTTTGTATCCGCACCACTCTTCATACTCGTCATACTTCATCGCGCAATCATAGTAAGACGAAATATGACGAGTATCGAGTCATGCTTTCCCGGTTCGAATTCTTAGCTGAAAATAAAAAAATGGCATGGATTTTAAGCAGAAAACAACCAAAAGTTATATAAAAAAGTGCATTTATCGCATTTAAATATTTAGAAGAATAATTGGCAAACGTTTGCTTTTGCCTTTCGGTCAGCTAAAATGCCCGCTTTGCTACCACGGGATTGTTTTCGATGTCTGTTTCCACCTTCGAGTCAGAAAATGCGCAACCGGTTGCGCAGACTCAAAACAGCGAACTGATTTACCGTCTTGAAGATCGTCCGCCGCTTGCTCAAACTCTGTTTGCCGCCTGTCAGCACCTGCTGGCGATGTTTGTCGCGGTAATCACGCCAGCATTGTTAATCTGCCAGGCGCTGGGTTTACCAGCACAGGACACGCAACACATTATTAGTATGTCGCTGTTTGCCTCTGGTGTGGCATCAATTATTCAAATTAAAGCCTGGGGTCCGGTTGGCTCCGGTTTGTTGTCTATTCAGGGCACCAGCTTTAACTTCGTTGCCCCGCTGATTATGGGCGGAACAGCGCTGAAGACCGGTGGTGCCGATGTTCCTACGATGATGGCGGCTCTGTTCGGCACACTGATGCTGGCAAGCTGCACCGAAATGGTTATCTCCCGCGTTCTGCATCTGGCGCGCCGCATTATTACGCCGCTGGTTTCCGGCGTCGTGGTGATGATTATTGGCCTGTCACTGATTCAGGTTGGGCTAACATCCATTGGTGGCGGTTATGCGGCCATGAGCGATAACACCTTTGGTGCACCGAAAAATCTGCTACTGGCGGGCGTGGTCTTAGCTTTAATCATCCTGCTTAATCGCCAACGTAACCCCTACTTACGCGTAGCCTCGCTGGTGATTGCGATGGCGGCAGGATATGCACTGGCGTGGTTTATGGACATGTTGCCAGAAAGCAACGAGCCGATGACGCAAGAGCTGATTATGGTGCCAACGCCGCTCTATTACGGACTTGGTATTGAATGGAGCCTGCTGCTACCACTGATGCTGGTCTTTATGATCACCTCACTGGAAACTATTGGCGATATCACAGCCACCTCCGACGTTTCCGAACAACCGGTTTCTGGCCCACTGTACATGAAACGTCTGAAAGGCGGCGTGCTGGCAAACGGCCTGAACTCGTTTGTGTCGGCGGTGTTTAACACCTTCCCGAACTCCTGCTTCGGGCAGAACAACGGTGTGATCCAATTGACCGGTGTTGCCAGCCGTTATGTCGGTTTTGTCGTGGCGCTGATGTTGATCGTGCTGGGCCTGTTCCCTGCGGTGAGCGGTTTTGTCCAACACATTCCCGAACCTGTTCTGGGCGGCGCTACGCTGGTGATGTTTGGTACTATCGCCGCATCCGGTGTGCGTATCGTTTCTCGTGAGCCACTGAACCGTCGGGCGATTCTGATTATTGCCCTGTCGCTGGCGGTCGGTCTGGGTGTTTCTCAGCAGCCACTGATTTTGCAGTTTGCCCCTGACTGGCTGAAAAATCTGCTCTCCTCCGGGATTGCCGCTGGCGGTATCACTGCCATTGTACTGAATCTGATTTTCCCGCCAGAAAAGCAGTAATTTACTCGCGGCGGTAAAATTCTTTACCGCCGTAACCACTCTCTTTCTCCATTCCTGCCTTGAGGAATGCGCGTAAATCGTGCATAACTCCCTTATGTGCATTTCACGGGATGGAAGACCATGAAATTTATTGGGAAGCTGCTTCTCTACATTTTCATCACGCTGTTAGTGGCGGTAGTTGGCCTCTATTTCCTTCTGCAAACCCGCTGGGGAGCAGAGCATATCAGCGCATGGATTTCCGAGAATAGCGACTATCATCTGGCCTTCGGGGCGATGGATCACCGTTTTTCCGCGCCGTCTCATATCTTGCTGGAGAACGTCACATTCGGTCGTGATGGTCAACCCGCCACTCTGGTTGCAAAAAGTGTCGATATCGCGCTAAGTAGTCGGCAACTGAGCGAGCCACGGCATGTCGATACTATCCTGCTGGAAAACGGGACGCTGAATCTCACCGACCAGACCGCGCCGCTACCGTTTAAAGCGGATCGTTTGCAACTGCGTGATATGGCATTTAACAGTCCCAATAGCGAGTGGAATCTTAGCGCACAGCGAGTCAATGGCGGCGTCGTTCCGTGGTCGCCGGAAGCCGGTAAAGTACTAGGCTCAAAAGCACAAATTCAGTTCAGTGCTGGCTCTCTGTCGCTCAATGATGTTCCTGCCACCAATGTGTTGATTGAAGGAAATATTGATAACGATCGCGTCACACTGACTAATCTGGGTGCCGACATCGCCCGCGGGACATTAACCGGAAATGCGCAGCGTAACGCCGACGGTAGCTGGCAGGTGGAAAATCTGCGCCTGGCGGATATCCGCCTGCAAAGCGAAAAATCGCTCACCGACTTCTTTGCGCCCTTGCGCTCTGTCCCGTCATTGCAGATTGGCCGCCTGGAAGTGATCGACGCCCGCCTGCAAGGCCCGGACTGGGCGGTGACCGATCTCGATCTCAGCTTGCGCAATATGACCTTTATTAAAGATGACTGGCAGACACAGGAAGGCAAGCTGTCAATGAACGCCAGCGAGTTTATTTATGGTTCGCTGCATTTATTTGACCCGATTATAAACGCGGAATTTTCCCCGCAAGGCGTAGCACTGCGCCAGTTCACCAGCCGCTGGGAAGGGGGGATGGTCAGAACGTCAGGAAACTGGCAGCGCGATGGAAAAACGCTGATCCTCGACGATGCAGCGATTGTTGGACTGGAATATACCTTACCTAAAAACTGGCAACAGTTGTGGATGCAGCAAACTCCCGCCTGGTTAAACACTCTGCAACTGAAGAGATTCAGCGCCAGCCGCAATCTAATCATTGATATTGACCCAGCCTTCCCGTGGCAGCTCACAGCGCTGGATGGCTACGGCGCGAATCTGACACTGGTAGCCGATCATAAGTGGGGCGTCTGGAGTGGCACGGCAAATCTGAATGCTGCCGCTGCAACATTCAATCGTGTTGATGTGCGCCGCCCGTCGCTGGCGCTAACCGCCAACAGCAGCACGGTGAATATCAACGAACTTAGCGCGTTTACCGAGAAAGGCATTCTGGAAGCCACTGCCAGCGTCTCACAAACGCCGCAGCGCCAGACCCATATCAGCCTGAACGGACGCGGTGTGCCGGTGAATATTCTGCAACAGTGGGGATGGCCAGAGTTACCGATTACGGGCGATGGCAATATTCAGCTCACCGCCAGCGGCGATATTCAGGCCGATGCACCGCTAAAACCCACGGTTAACGGACAGCTCCACGCCGTAAATGCTGAAAAACAACAAGTGACCCAAACCATGAATGCTGGCGTGGTTTCCAGTGGTGAAGTTACATCGACGGAGCCGGTACAGTAAAATCAGAGCCTGTTTAAGATTCTGTGTAAATGCCTTTTCTCAGAAGTGACCGTCCAGGCGGTCACCGAACTCGATAATAAAGCGGCTCATTGCCATTCGCCAGTCCTTCAACGGCATCGTCCATTTCTGGGACGCAGACTGGATTGCCAGCCACACCACTTTTTTCACCGAGTCGTCTGTCGGGAACACTTTACGCTTTTTGAGCGCATGGCGGATCACGCTGTTTAGCGACTCGATGGCATTCGTCGTATAGATCACTTTGCGGATGTCCGTTGGATAAGCGAAGAACGTGGCAAGATTCGGCCAGTTAGCCTGCCAGCTTCGGCTTATCTGAGGATAGCGACAGTCCCAGGCCGCAGCGAACGCTTCCAGTGCCTGCTGGCCTGCCTCTTCCGTGGGAGCCTGATAAATCGCTTTCAGGTCGCGAGTGACGGCTTTGTAGTCCTTCCATGACACGAAGCGCAGGCTGTTGCGCACCATATGCACGATGCATAACTGGATGCGGGCCTTCGGATATACTGTGTTGATGGCATCCGGGAAGCCTTTCAGGCCATCCACACAGGCGATGAGGATATCGTTCAGACCGCGGTTTTTCAGTTCAGTCAGCACATTGAGCCAGAACTTCGCCCCTTCATTTTCGGCCAGCCACATACCCAGCAGTTCTTTCTGACCTTCGATATTGATGCCCAGTGCCAGGAACACCGATTTGTTGATGACGCGACTGTCCTGCCGAACTTTCAGGACGATACAGTCAAGATAAACAATGGGGTAAACAGCATCCAGTGGTCGGTTTTGCCATTCTACAACCTGCTCCATCACGGCATCGGTAACCTTTGATATCAGTGCCGGTGAAACATCTGCGTCATACAGTTCTTTGAACGCAGCAGCTATCTCACGGGTGGTCATCCCTTTGGCATACAACGAGAGGATCTGGTTATCCATCCCGGTAATACGGGTCTGATTTTTCTTTACCAGTTGTGGTTCGAAGGTACCGTCACGATCGCGCGGAGTACGCAGTTCCAGTGGACCGTCGCCTGTGATAACGGTCTTTGTGGAAAAACCGTTGCGGGAGTTAGCTCCTGGTCTGGACTGATTTTTCTCATACCCAGGATGGTGTGTCATCTCTGCATTGAGAGCGGCTTCAACGCTGAGCTTTTTCAGCAGCCGATCAAACTGACTGAGGTCTTCAGGGGTTTTGAGGTTTTTGGCCAGTTCGTTAGCCAGAGCCTGTAACTGTTTTTCGTCCATAAATTAACCTTCATTTGATGCTGGATTGAACATATCAAAATCAGGCAATTACACAAATCTATGTACAGGCTCCTTTCGGCGTCGGGCCGTCGATAACAAAGTATTCGAGGTATTCACTCTCCACGCTGAACTGCACTTTGGAGACTTTCTCCGATCCCACTTCAAAAGAGACGCATTGGGGATGATTGACCAGTACACCATAACCACGGTTAGTCATGTAGAACGGGATATTTTTATACGCCTGTTCAGTACTTGTGCCGCCATCCCGGTTCCAGGTTTCTACCGTCTGACCATTGCGCACCAGGGCAGTAAAACGCTCTCCCAGCCCGTAAACCGTTTCACCGACGCCAAGATCCAGCCGCTCAAACATATAATTTCGTTGATTATTAGTGTCCTGCACATAGCCATTATTTTTCACCTGGCTACCGGTAATACGTTCGCCATTACGCAGAAAATCCAGTGACCAGAACTCACCTTTACTGACACGCGCGCTTAAGTTGCCACTTTTAAACTCAGCGTAACTTTCTGTGTTTTCGATTGTGACATTCGCGTCCTGCAAAATATTGAGCGGATAATGAGGGCCGTTCTCCAGCGCCCCCTGAAAATGCTCAATCCGTACACCGACAATACCTTCCTGTGGGGAGAAAAAACGCAGCGTAAATAAAGGCGTGTCAAGCTGCCAGGTACGTTCACGCACATCACGGGGGGCAGCATAGACCACCATTTCATTACCCTGCTGTTCAACCTCGAACACCTGAAGCGGGTGAATCAAATTGAGGCCAGGTTGAATCAACCAGTTTCCATCGCTAATTTTCATTGCCGTTCCTTAGTTCTGCACTTCTTGAGAGGTGAATTGCTGCTGGCAACGGCGTTTGCCCTGAGCCAACTGTTCCATAACGGTTTTCAGATTGTGCGTTGTGAGAGAGTAGTAGCGTTTAGCGACAATCGCGCTCAGCAAATAACAGATCGCCGGAACAATCGTGAATAGCGCGATAATGATGCTAATTGTGGCGCTGTTCTGCGCTTTTTCTGCTGCATCATATCCACCGTAAGCCAGCATCCATCCGATAAGTGCGCCTCCGAAGGCCAACCCCAGTTTGAGCACAAACAGCGTGCCAGCAAAACTGATCCCGGTGAGTCGTTTACCATTACACCACTCGCCGTAGTCAACGGTATCGGACATCATTACCCACTGGATAGGTGTCACCAGTTGATGCAACACACCAATCACGAAGATGAAGACAAACATGGTGATGCTGGCCTGCATGGGAACGAAGAACATCGCGAGGCTAATCACGGCCAGCAGGGCGTTCGTCCACCAGAAGACAGAGACTTTACATTTCCAGTCGGTCAGTGGTTTTGCCAGTGCGGAGCCAATCAGGTTACCCACGCAATAAGTGGTGAGAAAAGCGACAAACACTTCCGGCGTACCCAGAATCCACGTGACGTAATACATCATCGCCCCACCACGTACACACACCGCCAGAATATTAAAAATGGTGAGAATACCGACAATACGCCACTGGTCGTTTTGCCAGATATCACGTAAATCTTCCCGCATAGGCGTCATCGTAGGTGGCGCTTCAACGCGTTCTTTAGTGGTGAAGAAACAGAAAGCCAGCATCATAAATGCCACCACGGAAAGCACCGCGATGCCGCCCTGGAAACCGAGTGGTTTATTATCACCACCAATTAAATTAACCAGCGGCATCATCAGCACAGTGGAGAGCATGCCTCCCGCGGTCGCCAGCACAAAACGCCAGGATTGCAGCGAGATACGCTGAGTCGGGTCATTGGTAATTACACCACCCAATGCGCAGTAAGGGATATTGACGACGGTATAAAGTAAGGTAAGTAGGGTATAAGTAATTGCTGCATAGATCATTTTACCGTTCATACTGAGATCTGGCGTGCTATATGCCAGTACACAGACCACACCAAATGGCAGTGCGCCAAACAGTACCCACGGTCGAAATTTACCCCAGCGAGAGCGCGTTCGATCGGCCAGCAACCCCATGCAAGGATCGGAAATCGCATCCAGTACACGAGCGACCAAAAACATGGTTCCGACAAATCCGGCAGGAATACCAAAAATATCGGTGTAAAAGAACATCATATATAACATTACGTTATCGAAGATAATGTGGCTGGCGGCATCTCCCATGCCATAACCAATTTTCTCTTTAACGGACAACACTTCACTCTTCATCTGCTTTTCCTTGATGCTATGGGTAACCGGCTCATTTAAACCGTCTGGTCTGTTTCCTCCGGCTCTACAAAAATAATGTCCATCATTTTTAATGGACACTATCGTATGAAACACCGGACCTGGATCACTGAAGCTTTACGTCTTCACTTTGAAGAACATTTACCCCGGGTTGTGGCCGGGCGTCGCCTGGGTGTACCAAAATCAACAGTTTGTAGTATGTTCGTGCGCTTTCGGAGAGCTGGCCTTTCGTGGCCTTTGCCCGCAGGCATGTCGGAGCAGGAACTTGATGCCTGCCTTTACGGACAATTTTCCACGGTACCAGTCGTACGTCCTGAAAGCACCGTTATATCCGAAGCCCCCGTGGTAAAAAAACGTCCCCGGCGGCCCAACTTCCCTTATGAGTTTAAAATCGCCTTAGTGGAGCAGTCACTGCAGCCCGGAGCCTGTGTGGCGCAGATCGCCCGGGAAAACGGAATCAACGATAACCTGCTCTTCAACTGGCGCCATCAATACCGGAAAGGTGGCCTGCTGCCTTCCGGAAAAAATATGCCGGCACTGCTTCCCGTGACGTTAACGCCGGAGCCGGATAATAAAATCCCGGCCCCCGCACAGGAACCAGAGCAGATAAATACACCGTCCGACAGTCTGTGTTGTGAGCTGGTTCTGCCGGCCGGAACTCTCAGGCTTAAAGGTAAACTGACGCCGGCGTTATTACAGACACTTATCCGCGAAATAAAAGGGAGCAGCCACTGATGATATCTCTCCCTGCCGGTTCGCGTATCTGGCTGGTTGCCGGTATCACCGACATGCGGAATGGCTTTAACGGCCTGGCATCAAAAGTTCAGAACGTCCTGAAGGATGACCCGTTCTCCGGACACCTGTTCATCTTCCGCGGACGCCGGGGTGACCAGATAAAAGTGTTGTGGGCTGACAGTGACGGACTGTGCCTCTTCACCAAACGCCTGGAGCGGGGCCGCTTCGTCTGGCCAGTCACCCGTGACGGCAAGGTGCACCTTACTCCGGCTCAGTTATCCATGCTTCCTGAAGGTATCAACTGGAAGCACCCGAAACGAACGGAACGCGCTGGAATCCGCATATAACCCGTTGTAAAGTGAGGATATGGACACCTCACTTGCTCATGAGAACGCCCGCCTGCGGGCACTGTTGCAGACGCAACAGGACACCATCCGCCAGATGGCTGAATACAACCGCCTGCTCTCACAGCGGGTGGCGGCTTATGCTTCCGAAATCAACCGGCTGAAGGCGCTGGTTGCGAAACTGCAACGTATGCAGTTCGGTAAAAGCTCAGAAAAACTTCGTGCAAAAACCGAACGGCAGATACAGGAAGCTCAGGAGCGAATCAGCGCACTTCAGGAAGAAATGGCGGAAACGCTGGGTGAGCAATATGACCCGGTACTGCCATCCGCCCTGCGCCAGTCTTCAGCCCGTAAACCGTTACCGGCCTCACTTCCCCGTGAAACCCGGGTTATCCGGCCGGAAGAGGAATGCTGTCCTGCCTGTGGTGGTGAACTCAGTTCTCTGGGATGTGATGTGTCAGAGCAACTGGAGCTTATCAGCAGCGCCTTTAAGGTTATCGAAACACAACGTCCGAAACTGGCCTGTTGCCGGTGCGACCATATCGTGCAGGCACCAGTACCTTCAAAACCCATTGCACGCAGTTATGCCGGAGCGGGGCTTCTGGCCCATGTTGTCACCGGGAAATATGCAGACCATCTGCCGTTATACCGCCAGTCAGAAATATACCGTCGTCAGGGAGTGGAGCTGAGCCGTGCCACACTGGGGCGCTGGACCGGTGCCGTTGCTGAACTGCTGGAGCCGCTGTATGACGTACTGCGCCAGTATGTGCTGATGCCCGGTAAAGTCCATGCCGATGATATCCCCGTCCCGGTCCAGGAGCCGGGCAGCGGTAAAACCCGGACAGCCCGGCTGTGGGTCTACGTCCGTGATGACCGCAACGCCGGTTCACAGATGCCCCCGGCGGTCTGGTTCGCGTACAGTCCGGACCGGAAAGGTATCCATCCACAAAATCACCTGGCCGGTTACAGCGGTGTGCTTCAGGCCGATGCTTACGGTGGTTACCGGGTGTTATACGAATCCGGCAGAATAACGGAAGCCGCGTGTATGGCTCATGCCCGGAGAAAAATCCACGATGTGCATGCAAGAGCGCCCACCGACATCACCACGGAAGCCCTGCAGCGTATCGGTGAACTGTATGCTATCGAGGCAGAGGTCCGGGGCTGTTCAGCAGAACAGCGTCTGGCGGCAAGAAAAGCCAGAGCCGCGCCACTGATGCAGTCACTGTATGACTGGATACAGCAACAGACGAAAACACTGTCGCGTCACTCAGATACGGCAAAAGCGTTCGCATACCTGCTGAAACAGTGGGATGCACTGAACGTGTACTGCAGTAATGGCTGGGTGGAAATCGACAACAACATCGCAGAGAACGCCTTACGGGGAGTGGCCGTAGGCCGGAAAAACTGGATGTTCGCGGGTTCCGACAGCGGTGGTGAACATGCGGCGGTGTTGTACTCGCTGATCGGCACATGCCGTCTGAACAATGTGGAGCCAGAAAAGTGGCTGCGTTACGTCATTGAACATATCCAGGACTGGCCGGCAAACCGGGTACGCGATCTGTTGCCCTGGAAAGTTGATCTGAGCTCTCAGTAAATATCAATACGGTTCTGACGAGCCGCTTACTGCTATGGGGGTGCTGAGACCGATAAAGAGTTTTGTAAACCATCCCTGCCAGAGTGAATATTCCGATATCTGGTTATTAATTTATGATTCTTGTTTTATGTGATCGTGGTAGCGATAAACCTACCCATATATCATTGGAATATATGATATTTATGTTAATTATAATGGGTTAGTGATAAAGCTTTGCGCATATTGCCCGGAAAAAAATGAACCAGGGGATGTAGAAACTCAAGGAAGTAGCTATAATGCGCCCCGCCTCCATGTAGCAATCGAGGCGCGGAAGATCGTCGTCTCCGGTGAGGCGGCTGGACTTCAAATCCAGTTGGGGCCGCCAGCGGTCCCGGGCAGGTTCGACTCCTGTGATCTTCCGCCAAACCTCATCCAGCCAGTTCCGAGACACTCCATAAAATCATTTATATTCAATGCGATGAATAATCAGCTTGTCCGTAATAGTCCGAGATCATCTCCCTGAATCCGCGAAAAATATGTATAGTAATGTGTATAGATTTTTTATACGTAGTTTTCAGTTATACACATGGCCCTAACCGATATACAGATCAAACGTGCAAAACCACAAGACAAACCATACACATTGAACGATGGACAAGGTCTGTCATTGCTTATCAATCCCGATGGCTCGAAAGGCTGGCGTTTCCGTTTCCGGTTTGCAGGGAAAGCGCGGTTAATGTCATTTGGTAGTTACGACCTTGTAAGCCTCGCGGAAGCACGTGAGAAACGCGATACGGCACGTAAACAGGTTGCAAATGGCATTGATCCAGTAGAAGAACGTAAGGCTCAGAAAATTGCTCAGAAATTATCATCTGAAAACTCTTTTGAGGCCGTTAGCAGAGAATGGCATGCAGCAAAAGCAGATCGCTGGACTTTAGCTTATCGCGAAGAAATTATTAAAACATTTGAACAGGATGTTTTTCCTTTCATTGGTAAACGGCCAATAGCTGAAATAAAACCCCTAGAACTGCTTGAAGTACTTAAACGCATAGAAAAACGTGGAGCGTTGGAGAAAACCAGAAAAGTACGTCAACGATGCGGAGAGGTGTTTCGCTACGCGATCATCACTGGCCGCGCTGAATACAATCCAGCACCTGATTTAGCTATCGCATTAGCTGTACCGAAGCAAAAACATCATCCTTTTCTATCAGCAGAAGAACTCCCTCATTTTGTCAAAGATCTTGAGGCTTATACTGGCAGCATAATCACTAAAAATGCAACCAAGATTGTGATGCTTACCGGGGTAAGAACACAAGAACTGCGTTTTGCCACATGGGAAGAAGTCAATTTAGAAAAAGGAATATGGGAAATACCAGCAGAACGCATGAAAATGCGTCGTCCTCACCTTGTACCTTTATCATCTCAAGTTATTACCCTCTTTAATCAATTAAAACCGCTCTCTAGCCATTATCCTTATATATTTATTGGACGTAACAATCGTACTAAACCAATTTCTAAAGAAAGTATATCACAAGTGATCGAATTACTTGGTTATAAGGGACGTGCAACAGGCCACGGATTTAGACATACAATGTCGACAATACTACATGAACAAGGTTTTGATAGTAAATGGATTGAAATGCAACTAGCTCATGTTGATAAAAATAGCATTAGGGGAACATATAATCATGCTCAATACTTAGAGAAAAGATTAAAAATGTTACAATGGTATAGCGATTTTATTTATCCAGCCGGTTGCGTTAATTATGATTACTAAAAGGAGTATTTTGTGGATAAAAGCGCAATAATATCTGTTTTAATTAGATTACTAAGTGAAAAACGTGAAGGTCTAATTTTGTTAAATGGTGAGTGGGGAGTTGGTAAAACATTCTTCCTTCAACATGAATTTAAAAAATATTATTCTCACAAGAACCAATTTTATATATCTGTGCTTGGATTAAACAGTTTACAAGATTTTAAAGACAAGATGTTGAGTGTAACTTATTTAGAAAATCCACCTGATATCGAAATAATTACAGAGTTAGCATCAAATGTAACCACAGCTATTACTAAAGAAGAAAACACTGGGAGGTTGGCTGGAAAAATAATCTCAACATTTGCTGGAGCAATGCAACATTATGTATTAAAAGATCTTTCCGGAGTTTTTATCATTGATGATCTAGAACGTATACCTCAAACTTTACGAGATGAAATAGCAACCTTTTGCTTACAAAATTATCAAAATAACAAGATGCTAGATTATATTTTAGTGGGTAACTTTTCAAAGCAAAGCAATAATGCATTGAATCATAAAGAAAAGGTTATTAGCGATGAGATATATTTTTCTATAAACAATCTTTCTGAGATTTTAGACAAAAAGCTTGAGAAGACACAAGGAAATTATAGAGACATCATTAAGCAAGTAATTATAGGTTTCGAAGAAACCAATATCCGGATTATTAATAGAGTCATTGTAAAACTCCTACCATTTTTTGAACAAACAACTCAAGACAGAGATATCTCTGATATAGATATTAAAAATTTAGTAAGCTCATTGTGTGCACATATAATACTTAAGGAAAAATTCAACTATAAGGAAAATGAATTCCATGAAAATATTGTTTCATCATCATATAGAACAATTTCAACCACTCCAGAAAGTGAACAAAATAAAATAAGTGAAGAGGAAAACAATTTATTAAGCATTATTGCATATAAAAACTACAATAATAAAATGGCTCCATATTGTTTTAATGAAATTTCGCATAAAGATATTCTTCCATATGTTTTTACTTACAACACTCCTCCCAAGAAAGATGATTATGCTGGATTAGCAAGGCCCGAACTATATAGCATATCTGAAGATGACTATCAGGAAGAAATAACAAAAACAATCTTAAAATCAAATTCTCCAAATCTATCCACATGGCTAACTGCCACGAATAACTATATTAGACTCTCAGAATCTGAATATATACCACGTGTAGATGCCTTGGATGAAAACACCATCAAACAAAATATGTTTAGCTTTAGTGACCATGAAATAAAATCATATTTTCATGAAACTGTTCCAAATATTAATAGCATACCACTCCACATTCTAAAACATGATGGGGACGACCTTTATAATTTTTTCGTTGAAAAATATATTGAAATAACGGAAAAAGAAAAAATACAAGAATTAAGAAACAAGATGGTTAACGATGGTTGGACCGCTATCGACATGGATATATACCATTCAGATTTCAAGTATAAAGCCCTGGAAACCTTAGATGTAGATTTAATCATAAATGCCATACAAAATAGCTGGTCCATTTATGATATTCAATTATTTTCAAACCATCTATTGTCTGTATATAACTTCTCAAATCTTTGTGACTTTCTATCCAACGAGCTACCTCATCTAAAAAAACTAGATGAGTTTTTAAATTCATACCTGGATGAAATTAAAATTTCTTTTCGTCGTGGAGCCATTATTGAATTAAAAAATAGCGTAAAAAAAGTTAAGGAGTCACTAGAGAAAAGTATTTCATTAATAAATAAAACCTGAACACATCCATGTAACAAAACACAAAACTCTCCAGTTAAGTTTCTTTCTCTGGCTGGAGAACCAAGTTATTTCCTGCATACATGCGCGCGGTGCTTTCCCCGCCTCGCCCGCCCGCTTTGCGGGGCGGTTTTAATGCAGTTGCACTGACACGCTCACGCCGCGTCGGGCGCGGCGTGATCTGCAGGAAATGAGGCAGGAAAACGCATGCAAAGCCATGCACCTTATCGATGCATGGCTTTTTTCAGTAAAAACAGGCGGATTTTCGGGGAGTTTTACACAGACTGACGTGATGCCAGTTCTGCACTTTTACGCGAAAAAATCATGTTCTGCGCAGGGGTGAATTTTTCACGGCTGTCATCCACCGAAGCCGCGTCAGGCCTGAATCCGATGGTCGTTAAAATGTCGCTATCCTGTGCGGAATAATTAATTTTTTCCCCCTTCGCAAGCCAGGACAGAAGGGCTTCACGCAGGGCATCTGTGGCACGCTGTATGGCACAGTTTCGGGCAATGGCCGTCAGCTCACTGTAGCCCATCAGCTCCGGTGCCAGTGCGGCCGCCAGTGCTGTGCCGTGCTGCTGCATAAAATCATTCAGCCGCTCGCGGATGCTGATGTGCTGAACGGCTTCATGCGAACGAATATAACGACCGGCGGCCTGATTCACCTGCCATTTTCTGACTTCGATAATATTGCGTAATTCGTCCAGGCGGCTGACGTTTCTGCCTTCTCCTGACAGAAGCCGCAGATATTCCTGTTCGGCCGCAGCCAGCTCATTTTTGCGTTGCAGCCATGCTGCTTTGTTATTCTGGCAGACCTCAAAAGCCTGCTGTAATGACATTGTGGTCACACCCCGTCTCCTGATTAATGGTTGAATGGTGAGCTGTAACAGCCTTTAACTTTTCGGACAACAGCCGGTGCTGTGCTTGCCGGTGCTGGTTTTTCCTCCGTGACCGGAGAACGAATCACGGCACAAATTGACTCATGCGTTTTAAATGTCGCCGAACAGTAAATATTCTGGCACTGCAGATAACTTTCTTTGACATTGTCACTCACATACCGGCTGGTGCGGGTATGCGCTGAATGACGACAGAAAGGGCAGCGCATCATGACAGCAGTCCTCTGGCCTTAAGCTCTGCTCCCTGCTGGTCTATTTTGTCCTGCCACACCTTGCGCTGTGCCGGTGTGCCTGCCACCTCATAATCCATGTGCGGGAGTGTTGCCGCTGACAGTCCGGTCAGCCGGAGAACCGGCTCGCCGGTGAGGCTGATTTGCATCTGTTTAATTTTCTGTTCCAGCGATGATTTCACCTGCTGCATGACAGCTTTATCGGGTGCGACGTAGCCCTGATGGCCGGTGGTGTTGGCGAGCGGATTTTCCTGTACCAGGATACTCAGATGCATTGCCCGGACAAGCGCCTCACAGGTTTCATTCAGGGCGTGTTCCAGCTCATGCTCTGCATACAGACTCAGAAGGTGATGATGTGCCTTCCGGTAGGCGGTGGCCGTGCTGTCACACGCCCCTTTCAGGCGTTCACGTTCAAAATTCAGCACCACGGCCAGATTGTCATATTCCTGTACCAGCTCCCGGCGTGCCACGCGCTCAATGTGGCGCTGTTTCAGCTCGTCGCTCAGGACACCACCGGCTGCACGAAAGGCCGTGCGCCAGTCTTCAGCGTCGTTTCCGTCGGCCTGCGCCAGCGCATTTTTTTCCTGCTCTGCCCGTTCAATGGCCGTGACGGTCTCATCCATCAGTCGGGCGTTCTCAAGGTGGGCGGCTCTGGCCTTTTCCAGTTGTGCCAGTGCGGGTTGCAGATATTCAGGGATGGTGTTGTCAGACATTTTCCGGCTCCTCGTCACTTCAGGTTGAGAAAATTGTGACGTACACCGGACAACAACACGACGCATTGCAGATGTGCCAGCCCTGACACAGGAGACTCATCCTCAGACCGGCAAGCCAGGAAAAGGTCGCTGGAAAAACCGGCTTACTGTTTATTTTTTTATATTTTACTGTTCACCTCTGTTCACCATAAGAAAAAAGATAGGTAATACAGTAAGTTAAAGGGTGAACAATCGCAGTAATGACTGTTCACCGTCTGTTCACCACTGTTCACCCGTTGATGGGCTTTTTGTGCTGTTCATTACTTTTTATTTTTATTAATTCACTGAAATAAATAAGAAAAAACAATTTGTATTTCACTATAAAAAATTCCAGGTCCTTCAGAACCCTTTGAGACCCTTCCAGTCCGGATGGATAAAAAACATACAGCCATCGTAAGGCTGCCGGAACAAATCCCCCCTGTTGCGTCTGCTGAAAATATTCACAAAATAAAGCGCTACCCGAAGCCGGACGGACTTATCCGGTGCTGTATGGACATTAACGAGGTAGCCCGATGCAAGCTGTTTTTTCTTCCCCGTCTCCCTCCCCTGTGACGCCACTGATGCCGCTGCCGGACATCACGCAGGAGCGTTTTTTACGTCTGCCGGAAGTGATGCACCTGTGCGGCCTGTCACGCTCGACCATCTATGAACTCATCCGTAAGGGGGAATTTCCGCCGCAGGTGAGTCTTGGCGGTAAAAATGTGGCCTGGCTGCACTCTGAAGTCACCGCATGGATGGCCGGGCGCATTGCCGGACGCAAACGGGGGTACGACGCATGATGATGCCTGTTCTGCAAAAACTCCCTTTTTCTGGCTTGCCTTTTTCCGGCATTTGCGGATATAGTTTTTCCGCTGTCGCAAAATCGGCAGCCGGGCGTGAGAACCCGAGTATGTTATCGGCGACATATGACGCGCCATGCGTCTTTTTTTGTGTCGCAATCAACGCCACAGAGCACCAAATTATGGTGTGGCGTGTGGTTTGCCGTGCAGGTATGATCCTGTTCGCAATCGCATGTTATGCCTCTGAGTCAATGGTAGCTCAGGCGGGGCAGCCTCCGGGCTGGCCGGTTTCCGATAACGCCGGTATTCTCACCCCCGTCTGGGCTATCGCCATCGAGCGTGAGAACTCCGGCGATAGCGTCATTTACGCTGTTATCGGAGGTTGCCTTATGGCTACGACCCTTACCCCTTCACACCCTGAATTTGTCTTTGTGTTTGCGGCTGTCCGTCGCGCAGACCGTCATCCCCGTATCTGCATGCTTCGCACCGTCGCCGGTGATGAACGCAGTGCCCGCCGTTCCCTTGTCCGTGACTATGTGCTCTCCCTTGCGGCCCGTCTGCCGGTGATGGAGGTGTCCCGTGCGTAATAAAAAAGCCCCTCAGACCGTCTCAGCGCGTCATGACGCCCGTGAACACCTCAGCATTGAGGCTTACCATAAGCTCAACCGCGCCAGCGCCGTATCCCAGTTTGTTGGGGGTGATTTGATTCACCGTGAACTCTCCGGCCTGCATCAGCTCTACATTCCGCATATTTTCAGCTACCTGAATGAGGATATTGATTTTGTGCTGAATGAGCTGAAAGCCAAAGGCCTGTGCCGCGATTTTCTCGCCCAGCAGAAAGACCGGGGAGACAGGACGCATGTTTGATTTTCCCCAGCCCGGTGAGATTTACCGTTCTGCCGGTTTTCCCGATGTGACCGTGGTCGGCATTCTGGAAGACGGTATTCCGTGGGAAATGCCGTACCGCTGCCCGGACATTGTCTGGAACCCGTACCGCCGTAAATTCAGTATCCTTGTGCGTATCCTCGCCGACGGGCGCACCACAGACATCCCGCTGGGGCGTTTTCTGCGGGAATTTACCTGTGACCGTCCTGACCTGTTTAAACGCAGCCCCGTAAACCGGCATGCGGTACTGAAAGAAATGGCCGGAGACCCGGAATTACAGAAATGGCGGGAGAAATATCTGGATATTTACCCGCAGGACACTGTTCCGGCCAGCCGGGCGGCACCGGTGGCGCGGGAATGGCGGGAAATTCCCTGCACGGAGCCTGACCCGGAAATCACCCCGGATAACAGTTACCGCAATTATCTGTAATTAAAAAACGACACCCGAAAAATTAAATGTGCGTATTCGCGCAGGGATACGCACGTCTTCAGGAGACGCAGATATGCCTTATCAGTTAATGCAACCGGCACGGAATGCAGTCATCTGTCACAGGGAGGAAAACAAATGAAAACACCCTTACCGCCCGTCTTACGCGCAGCCCTTTACCGTCGTGCTGTCGCCTGTGCCTGGCTGACCGTGTGCGAACGTCAGCACCGCTACCCGCATCTCACCCTTGAGTCACTGGAGGCGGCCATCGCCGCTGAGCTGGAAGGCTTTTATCTGCGCCAGCACGGTGAGGAAAAAGGGCGTCAGATAGCCTGTGCCCTGCTGGAAGATTTAATGGAATCCGGCCCCCTGAAGGCCGCGCCGTCGCTGTCCTTTCTCGGGCTGGTTGTGATGGATGAACTCTGTGCCCGTCACATAAAAGCGCCGGTACTGCACTGAAGGAGAACAACACCATGAAAATGAACGTAACCGCCACCGTCAGCCATGCGCTCGGTCACTGGCCGCGTATTCTCCCGGCGCTGGGGATTCAGGTGCTGAAGAACCATCATCAGCCCTGTCCGGTCTGTGGCGGGAGTGACCGCTTCCGTTTTGATGACAGGGAGGGGCGCGGCACCTGGTACTGCAATCAGTGTGGTGCCGGTGACGGCCTGAAACTGGTTGAAAAGGTGTTTGGTGTTTCCCCGTCCGACGCGGCCACAAAGGTGGCTGCCGTGACCGGCAGCCTGCCCCCGGCTGACCCGGCAGTGACGACCGCCGCCGGTGCTGAAACAGACGCTGCCCGGAAGAACGCCGCCGCACTGGCACAAACCCTGATGGCGAAAACCCGTCCCGGAACCGGTAACGCCTACCTGACCCGCAAGGGCTTTCCCGGCCGGGAATGCCGGATGCTGACCGGCACACACAGAGCCGGTGGCGTGAGCTGGCGCGCCGGTGACCTTGTGGTGCCACTGTATGACGACAGCGGCGAACTGGTTAACCTTCAGTTAATCAGCGCTGACGGCCGTAAGCGCACCCTGAAAGGCGGACAGGTCAGGGGCACCTGTCACACCCTTGAAGGACAGAATCAGGCCGGAAAACGTCTGTGGATAGCGGAGGGATACGCGACCGCACTAACCGTGCATCACCTGACCGGTGAAACGGTGATGGTGGCGCTTTCTTCCGTGAACCTCCTTTCTCTGGCCAGCCTTGCCCGGCAGAAGCATCCCGCCTGTCAGATTGTCCTTGCCGCTGACCGTGACCTCAGCGGTGACGGCCAGAAAAAAGCCGCCGCAGCCGCAGATGCGTGTGAAGGTGTTGTTGCCCTGCCGCCGGTCTTCGGTGACTGGAATGATGCCTTCACGCAGTACGGCGGGGAAGCCACCCGTAAGGCCATTTATGATGCCATCCGGCCACCGGCTGAAAGCCCGTTCGACACCATGAGCGAAGCGGAGTTTTCCGCCATGAGTACCAGCGAAAAGGCCATGCGTATCTATGAGCATTACGGCGAGGCGCTCGCGGTCGATGCCAACGGCCAGCTTCTGTCCCGCTATGAAAATGGTGTCTGGAAGGTGCTGCCACCACAGGACTTTGCCCGGGATGTGGCCGGGCTGTTTCAGCGTCTGCGCGCGCCGTTCTCCTCCGGGAAAGTGGCCTCCGTGGTGGACACCCTGAAGCTGATTATTCCGCAGCAGGAAGCCCCCTCCCGCCGCCTGATTGGCTTTCGTAACGGCGTGCTCGACACGCAGAACGGCACGTTCCACCCGCACAGTCCGTCACACTGGATGCGCACCCTGTGTGATGTGGATTTCACCCCGCCGGTGGAAGGGGAAACGCTGGAAACCCACGCCCCCGCGTTCTGGCGCTGGCTTGACCGTGCCGCCGGTGGCCGTGCGGAAAAACGCGACGTGATTCTGGCCGCACTGTTTATGGTGCTGGCAAACCGCTACGACTGGCAGCTCTTTCTGGAGGTGACCGGTCCCGGCGGCAGCGGCAAAAGTATCATGGCCGAAATCGCCACCCTGCTGGCCGGGGAGGATAACGCCACATCGGCCACCATTGAGACGCTGGAATCCCCGCGTGAACGTGCCGCGTTAACTGGCTTCTCACTGATACGCCTGCCGGACCAGGAAAAATGGAGCGGCGACGGTGCCGGACTCAAGGCCATCACCGGCGGCGATGCGGTGTCCGTTGACCCGAAATACCGGGATGCATACTCCACGCATATCCCGGCGGTGATTCTGGCCGTGAACAATAACCCGATGCGCTTCACCGACCGCAGCGGCGGCGTGTCACGCCGGCGGGTGATTATTCACTTCCCGGAACAGATAGCCCCGCAGGAGCGCGACCCGCAGCTTAAGGACAAAATCACCCGCGAGCTGGCGGTCATCGTGCGTCACCTGATGCAGAAGTTCAGCGACCCGATGCTCGCCCGGTCACTGCTTCAGTCCCAGCAAAACTCAGACGAGGCGCTGAACATCAAACGGGATGCCGACCCGACGTTTGATTTTATCGGCTATCTGGAAACCCTGCCGCAGACCAGCGGCATGTATATGGGGAACGCCAGTATCATCCCGCGCAATTACCGTAAATACCTCTATCACGCCTATCTGGCCTACATGGAGGCAAACGGCTACCGGAATGTACTCAGTCTGAAAATGTTCGGGCTGGGGCTGCCGGTGATGCTGAAGGAATACGGACTGAATTACGAGAAGCGCCATACCAAACAGGGGATACAGACCAACCTGACGCTGAAAGAGGAAAGCTACGGCGACTGGCTGCCAAAATGTGACGACCCTGCAACAACCTGACCCACCTGACCGGCATCTGCCGGTCTTTTTTTATCCCTGAACTCCCCGAAGGTGAACAATCCACTGTTCACCCTTCACCGTATATTCACCCGTTATCACACTGAAATTAAAAGAGAAAAACGAAAGGTGAACAGTGTGAACAATCAAATCAAAAAAAACTTTTTTTCTCCCTGTGTGATTTCAGTACGGGGGATTAATCACCGGTATGAGTCACACCGGCAGAATGCCGGAGGTGAAGAATCGAATGTTCACCCTTCACCCATTATTCACCACCTATCATACTGAAATAAAAGGAGAAAAAAGAAAGGTGAACAGTGTGAACAGTTCTTTCGAAAAAAAATTTTTTTCCTGAGTTAACGTGCGTGAAGATACGTGTAACAATTAATCGATAGATATTATATGTATAAGGATGTGTATAAATGAATTAGAATAGAAAAATATAAACGATTTGAATCAAATAGTTATATGGCAATTTTGACTCCTGTGATCTTCCGCCAATTTGCCTCTTCTGAACTCTCCCGACATTCACAAAACCTCTTCTATTTCCTTATATACCTGGCTTTATTTGTATCCTGTGACCCGTCCTGAATAGCGTTATTTTTGTAACCGGCTCATTTAAACCGTCTGGTCTGTTTCCTCCGGCTCTACAAAAATAATGTCCATCATTTTTAATGGACACTATCGTATGAAACACCGGACCTGGATCACTGAAGCTTTACGTCTTCACTTTGAAGAACATTTACCCCGGGTTGTGGCCGGGCGTCGCCTGGGTGTACCAAAATCAACAGTTTGTAGTATGTTCGTGCGCTTTCGGAGAGCTGGCCTTTCGTGGCCTTTGCCCGCAGGCATGTCGGAGCAGGAACTTGATGCCTGCCTTTACGGACAATTTTCCACGGTACCAGTCGTACGTCCTGAAAGCACCGTTATATCCGAAGCCCCCGTGGTAAAAAAACGTCCCCGGCGGCCCAACTTCCCTTATGAGTTTAAAATCGCCTTAGTGGAGCAGTCACTGCAGCCCGGAGCCTGTGTGGCGCAGATCGCCCGGGAAAACGGAATCAACGATAACCTGCTCTTCAACTGGCGCCATCAATACCGGAAAGGTGGCCTGCTGCCTTCCGGAAAAAATATGCCGGCACTGCTTCCCGTGACGTTAACGCCGGAGCCGGATAATAAAATCCCGGCCCCCGCACAGGAACCAGAGCAGATAAATACACCGTCCGACAGTCTGTGTTGTGAGCTGGTTCTGCCGGCCGGAACTCTCAGGCTTAAAGGTAAACTGACGCCGGCGTTATTACAGACACTTATCCGCGAAATAAAAGGGAGCAGCCACTGATGATATCTCTCCCTGCCGGTTCGCGTATCTGGCTGGTTGCCGGTATCACCGACATGCGGAATGGCTTTAACGGCCTGGCATCAAAAGTTCAGAACGTCCTGAAGGATGACCCGTTCTCCGGACACCTGTTCATCTTCCGCGGACGCCGGGGTGACCAGATAAAAGTGTTGTGGGCTGACAGTGACGGACTGTGCCTCTTCACCAAACGCCTGGAGCGGGGCCGCTTCGTCTGGCCAGTCACCCGTGACGGCAAGGTGCACCTTACTCCGGCTCAGTTATCCATGCTTCCTGAAGGTATCAACTGGAAGCACCCGAAACGAACGGAACGCGCTGGAATCCGCATATAACCCGTTGTAAAGTGAGGATATGGACACCTCACTTGCTCATGAGAACGCCCGCCTGCGGGCACTGTTGCAGACGCAACAGGACACCATCCGCCAGATGGCTGAATACAACCGCCTGCTCTCACAGCGGGTGGCGGCTTATGCTTCCGAAATCAACCGGCTGAAGGCGCTGGTTGCGAAACTGCAACGTATGCAGTTCGGTAAAAGCTCAGAAAAACTTCGTGCAAAAACCGAACGGCAGATACAGGAAGCTCAGGAGCGAATCAGCGCACTTCAGGAAGAAATGGCGGAAACGCTGGGTGAGCAATATGACCCGGTACTGCCATCCGCCCTGCGCCAGTCTTCAGCCCGTAAACCGTTACCGGCCTCACTTCCCCGTGAAACCCGGGTTATCCGGCCGGAAGAGGAATGCTGTCCTGCCTGTGGTGGTGAACTCAGTTCTCTGGGATGTGATGTGTCAGAGCAACTGGAGCTTATCAGCAGCGCCTTTAAGGTTATCGAAACACAACGTCCGAAACTGGCCTGTTGCCGGTGCGACCATATCGTGCAGGCACCAGTACCTTCAAAACCCATTGCACGCAGTTATGCCGGAGCGGGGCTTCTGGCCCATGTTGTCACCGGGAAATATGCAGACCATCTGCCGTTATACCGCCAGTCAGAAATATACCGTCGTCAGGGAGTGGAGCTGAGCCGTGCCACACTGGGGCGCTGGACCGGTGCCGTTGCTGAACTGCTGGAGCCGCTGTATGACGTACTGCGCCAGTATGTGCTGATGCCCGGTAAAGTCCATGCCGATGATATCCCCGTCCCGGTCCAGGAGCCGGGCAGCGGTAAAACCCGGACAGCCCGGCTGTGGGTCTACGTCCGTGATGACCGCAACGCCGGTTCACAGATGCCCCCGGCGGTCTGGTTCGCGTACAGTCCGGACCGGAAAGGTATCCATCCACAAAATCACCTGGCCGGTTACAGCGGTGTGCTTCAGGCCGATGCTTACGGTGGTTACCGGGTGTTATACGAATCCGGCAGAATAACGGAAGCCGCGTGTATGGCTCATGCCCGGAGAAAAATCCACGATGTGCATGCAAGAGCGCCCACCGACATCACCACGGAAGCCCTGCAGCGTATCGGTGAACTGTATGCTATCGAGGCAGAGGTCCGGGGCTGTTCAGCAGAACAGCGTCTGGCGGCAAGAAAAGCCAGAGCCGCGCCACTGATGCAGTCACTGTATGACTGGATACAGCAACAGATGAAAACACTGTCGCGTCACTCAGATACGGCAAAAGCGTTCGCATACCTGCTGAAACAGTGGGATGCACTGAACGTGTACTGCAGTAATGGCTGGGTGGAAATCGACAACAACATCGCAGAGAACGCCTTACGGGGAGTGGCCGTAGGCCGGAAAAACTGGATGTTCGCGGGTTCCGACAGCGGTGGTGAACATGCGGCGGTGTTGTACTCGCTGATCGGCACATGCCGTCTGAACAATGTGGAGCCAGAAAAGTGGCTGCGTTACGTCATTGAACATATCCAGGACTGGCCGGCAAACCGGGTACGCGATCTGTTGCCCTGGAAAGTTGATCTGAGCTCTCAGTAAATATCAATACGGTTCTGACGAGCCGCTTACTTATTTTTGGGGTATCAGGTTAGTTACTGGCGCACATCCCCCTGGATGATGGATTCGTCAAAAGCCGGAGGATGTCATGGCACTCGATTACCAGAAAGGCAGTGGGCATATCACATTCAAGCGGCTGGATCTGGTGGGTAAGATGAATGACATGGTGGCGAAGCACTATCCGTCAGCGTTATCAGCAAAATAACACTGTTCATATGCGGTTCTCTGGCATACTACGTGAGTTATAGCATTACGGATTTGATTCTAACGGAGGCGGCATGTCAGACAAAGACTTAACCCAGTCCCCAGAAGGCGAATTTATTATGTTTGCCAGCGGTGACGGAGAAGTGCGTGTTGAATGTCGCTTTGAACAAGAAACACTCTGGCTCCCTCAGGCAACCATCGCAAACCTTTATCAGATCACTCCTCAGGCCGTCACGCAGCACATTAAAGCGATCTATGAAGAAGGCGAACTTGACCAAAACGCAACCTGTAAGTCTTACTTACAAGTTCAACAGGAAGGTAACCGCCAGGTAAGTCGCAACAAGCTACATTACAGCCTGCCTGTAATACTCGCTGTTGGCTATCGCGTTCGCTCGCCTCGCGGCACTCAATTCCGTCAGTGGGCAACACAGACGCTTCAGGAATACCTGATCAAAGGTTTTGTGATGGACGATGAGCGACTGAAGAATCCCCCTGTCGGTTCATCGGTTGTGCCCGACTATTTTGATGAGATGCTCGAACGTATCCGCGATATTCGCGCCAGCGAGCGCCGGGTATATTTGCGGGTGCGGGA